>NZ_JBITFM010000006.1:0-385899 GCF_044456065.1 Streptomyces sp. NPDC051041 | reverse complement strand
AGGGCCAGATCACGGAGCGTGCGCATACTCACCGTATTTGAGCGTCACGTTCTGCTACGAAGTGGCGGCTATTACGCGTATCTCCTCCGCCCACCTGCCAGGCCGGACACCGCGTCACCTTCGCCACTGCCGCCGAGTGGGTCGACCGCCTGGCCGCCGCCCATCACTCCGGACGGCTCCAGGCCGAACTCACCAAGCTGAGCCGCTACCCGCTGATCGTGGTGGACGAGGTCGGCTACATCCCCTTCGAAGCCGAGGCCGCGAACCTGTTCTTCCAGCTCATCTCGAACCGATACGAACGCGCGTCCGTGATCGTCACCAGCAACAAACCCTTCGGACGCTGGGGAGAGGTCTTCGGCGACGAGACCGTCGCCGCCGCCATGATCGACCGCCTCGTCCATCACGCCGAGGTCCACTCCCTCAAAGGCGACTCATTCCGCATGCGAGGACGCGAACTCGGACGCGTCCCCACCACTACCGACAACGACTGAAACGACCGAACCGAAGACACCCGGGTCAGATTTCACCTGTCCAGACTGGGTCCAGGTTCAGCCGCCGCCGACACTAACGGCGGCTCCTACTGTGGAGATACTCCTCCGCGCACCCGCAGCAGTTCATCGAGCACGCTGACCGGCGATGTCGGGGATATCGCCACCCGAGCATTGAGTGCGGATTCCCACTCCTCTGTAAGGCCGACCATGAGCCTCCGGCACATGCGAGGAGTCACGTGGGCATAGCGTGCCGAGACCGAGCCGTCGATGTGGCCCATGCGATCGTCCATGAGCACCTTCTCGGTTCCCAGGTCCTCCATCATCGTCCGGTGGGTGTGGCGGAGGCCGTGGGGCGTGAGTCCCTTGGCTATCGGGAGCCAGCAGGCGTCGGCCCGTTCGCTGGCTCCCCGACCGCGCGCCGGGACACCGGGCCAAGGCTCGCCGAGTAGGGGCACGGGCCGTGGCTCCTGCGGTGCCTTCTTCGGGTACCAGCCGGAGACCGCCGGCGTGAACAGCCAGGTTGCGAAACCGTTCCTGCGCCAGTGGGCGGCATGCTCCGGCACGATGCCGCCCCGCACGAACCGGAGGTCCGCGATGGCCGACTCGACCTTCTCTCGCCTGGACTCGGTGACGCGTTCGGGGTGGTTGAGCACGTTGGACACCGTGCCCGTCGAGACGCCAGCACGACGGGCGACATCGACGAGCTTCGCGCCCTGGTGGCCACCGGTACGAGCGGCGCCCTGTCCTCGGAAGACGTAGGTCTTGCCGTGACAGGGGCACGGCTTGGGCTTCGTGCGGGCGATGTGGTTCGCGACCAGCGCGGACAGCCAGTCCATCGAGTCGATGGTGCGGTAGCTGTCGTCCTTCGGCGGGCAGCGCACCAACTCCCCCGAGTCGAGCTCGTACAGCTGCCACTCGACCCGGACGGCTCCAGGGCGGACGAACGCGGTCTCCAGGCCGACGATCTCGCCCCAGCGCATGCCGGTGTACCCCTTGAGGACCACGGCGACGAACTCGTCGTCACGGCCGGAGAGCAGGGCGGCGCGCTCGGCGGTCAGCAGGATGCCGAGCGCGTCGGTGACCACCTTCTCCGGACCACGGTCTCGGGAGCGGCCGGCGCGTTTGCCGCGTCCGCGCCGCCGAGCGGCCGGGTTGGACGTGATCAGGCCCTCGTCGATCGCGTCCTCGAAGATCAGGTGGAGCGTCGAGCGCCAGGTCTTGACGCTGGAAGCGGCATAGAGGGCCTTCTCCTTCTTCTCCCACAGGTCGACGTCCGTGCGCAGGATGCCGGCGAGCGCCTTGTCCTCGAACTCGGGGAGCAGGTGCTCCTCGATGTGGCGCTTGTAGTTCTGCATGGTCGAGGCGGCCAGGTCCTGGGCCTCGTACCAGCGGTTCGCGTACTCGCCGAAGGTCTCCTGGCCAAGGGCCGGGTCGCGCCAGTCGCCGCGACGGTACTTGTTCTCGGCCTCGGCCGCGGCCCGTTGGGCCTCGCCCTTGGTGGCGAACCTGAGCGCCTTGCCATTCTCGTCGACCACCGTGTTGTGCTTGCCGGGCGCGACCTTGTACCGGCCGCGCCAGTAGCTTCCGCGCTTCTCCGCGAAACCCAAGTCCCGCTGTCCCTCTCTTCCTTGTCCTCGTCTACGGCAGATTCGATCGGGTCACGCGGCAGTGCCGTACTGCTGTTGTCGACGCGGCGGGCGGGCCCGCAGGCGGGTAGTCGGCGCCACGGCAGGGCGGCGAGGTTGCGCGGCGCCGGTCTGCGTACCGGGCTCGGAGAGCGGTTCGGTCGCCCGTGCGGCTGTCTGCGCGGGCTGTGCCGGCCGCTGCTCGTAGAGGCGGATGATGTCGGCGAGGTGCTCGGCGGTGAAGCGGTAGGCGCGGCCGACCCGGGTGTGCGGTATCAGGCGCCGTCGCGCTCGGTCCTTGACCCACCAGGCCGAGCAGCCGAGAGTGTCGGCGATCTCCTCGGGGCGGTAGAGGCGGGGTGGAGGGGCGTCGGACGGCCTGTGGGGCATGGGCGCGGGCGTGGATCGGTGCAAGGGGGCGGCTCCTGGTCGGGAGGTCGGGAAGGGGCTGCGTGGGGGCTCACGCGGCGCCCGGCCCCTGGAGGAGGGCGGCGGGTGACACCTGCAGGGCTGCGGCGATGGCGACGAGGTCGTCGATATCGCATCGCCGCTTGGCGAGTTCGATGCGGGACAGCATCGTGTTGGACATAGGACGGCCCAAGGCGGTACAGCGCGCCGCGAGTTGGCGCTGCCCAAGGCCGCGTTCGATGCGGAGGTTTTCGATGGTGCGAGCCACCGTCAATCCTGCGGGTCCTATTTCCAGGGATCGTGCTGCCATAGCTCCAGTTGTAGCGTGCATTCGGCGGTTTGGATAACCGCCGATCGTCGGCTATGTTGCGCCGCGCTCAATCGGTGAGCGAGGCGGTCGGGGTGCTGCGCAAGGCCGGATCCCCCGAACAGGAACCGACACCGCAGACCCTCTCTGACGTGGGGTGTTGTGTTGTAGCTTCGTCACTCGCAGGACGTCAACGGCTTCCCGATGTGATCCTTCTGGCTCGGGATGCGCGGCAACTATTTGGTCAACCGCCGATCGTGCCCTACCGTTTTCGCACCGCCCTCGCCGACTCTATTTCCAGCGGCATTTCTGCCGTGAGAGATTGCGCCGGATAGGGCTGGACTTGCGCGACCTGGGTGTGGCTATGTTGACGACACCCCGGAAAGCACGAGCGGCCATCAACGCTCCCGCGTCAACGGCCAGACATCCCACGCCCCTTCACGCCCGACCCGCCCCGACCGACGGTGAGCCGTGGGCATCCCGCCTACCGGCCACCGAGTGAGGACCGCCCCTCTTGGCACGAATCCGCACCATCAAGCCGGAAGCCTTCGTCTCCGAGTCCCTGGCCGCCGTCTCCCTGACCGCCGAGCGCACCTTCTTCGGCCTGCTCACCCAGGCTGACGACCAGGGCCGGCACCGCGACCACGCCGCGATCATCGCCGGGCAGCTGTGGGTACTGCGCCCGGAACACACGCCTGGAGCTGTCGAGCAGGACCTCGCCCAGCTCGCCGACGTTGGGCTGATATGCCGCTACAAGGGCCCGGGCGACAAGCGCTACCTGCACATCGTCACCTGGCGGCAGCATCAGAAGATCAACCGCCCCAGCGCAAGCCGCCTTCCCGCCTGCCCGCACCACGACACGCAGGCTCGCACCGCGCCCGGCGTCGATGCGCTGGCTGCGGGAGTCGGCATCACGGAGCCCGCACCGCAGCCTCACGGAACCCTCCGTGAGGGCTCCGGGCGAATACGCGAGCCTGCGCTGAATCCGGTCACTGATGACAAAATAGCAGGTCAGAGCGATTTCGGTGAGCCTTCCGTGAGGCACCAGGGAGGGCTCAGTGAGGGAGCGGTGACGCCTCAGCGTCCGGATCTAGGACCTAGGATCATGGATCTAGGAAATACCCCTTCGGGGGGCGCGAGCGCCCCCGCACCCCACGCCGTCTCGGCCAACGAGCTCATCGCCGAGTACGCCGCCGCTTGCACACACCGTCCGCCCAAGGACGTCCTGGGCCATCTCGCTCGCGAGGTGCGCAAGCTGCTCGGCGAGGGCATCGCCCCCGCCCACATCCGGGCCGGCCTGGAACGGCACCGCGCCAAGGGCCTGCATCCCAGCACTCTGCCGAGCCTCGTGCACGAGGCCATGAACGCGGCCCCCACCGCGCCGGTTGTCCACAGGGCGTGGACAAACCCCGCCGATGTCGAAGCCGCCTACGGAGGTGACCTCTGACCACCACCCTCACCCGCGAGCCCCACCGGGTCGGCCCGCTCGCCGACCGGCTCAACGGCATCCTTGCCAGCCGCGGCATCGACCTCGCCACCGCCGCCGTCGAGGACGGGCACGCCGAGCCCGTCACCGCGCTGGAACTCGCCGACGCCAGGATCCCCGCCCGCTACCGCCGTGCCCTGGCCGACCACCCGAAGGTCACCGCCTGGGCCGACGAGATCGCCCGCGCCGGACGCCCCGGCCCCGGCGGGCCGGGCATCGCCGAAGGCCCGTCGCTGCTGATCGCCGGCCCCACGGGCACGGGCAAGACGTACCAGGCGTACGGCGCCATCCGCACCCTGCTCGCCCGAGGGGTCCGTCTGCGCTGGGAAGCGACCACCACCGCCGACTTCCACGCGCGCCTGCGCCCACGCGCCGGCCACGACGCCGAACGTGACCTACAGACCCTGGCGCGCTGCCCGCTGCTGTTCCTGGACGACCTCGGCGCGGCCAAGACCAGCGAATGGACCGAGGAGCTGACCTACCGGCTCATCAACCACCGGTACGAGCACATGCTCCCCACCCTCATCACCACCAACCTTCCGATGGAGCAGCTGCGTGTCACCCTCGGTGACCGCGTCGCCTCCCGCCTCGCCGAGATGACGGAGCGCGTCATCCTCGACGGCCCCGACCGACGACGCCGCACAGCGCCCGCCGCCTGACTGGCCGCCTCAGCGCCCTCTCCTGGCCGACCCCGCCGCATCACCTGCGCTCACACCAGCCCTGCCCGCGCCAGCCACTCGCGTAGGCGGTTGCTCAGCGCTCCGTCGATTCGCCCTTCGTTCTCAATCCTCGACGCCTTGGAGCCCCCTCCTGCCTCCTCTCAGCCCCGTCCCCCTCGCCATACGGATCAGCGGCACGCCGCTTTTCCCTGACTGGGCCACCTCCCCGGTGATGACCGTGGCGCTCCTCCCGCCCGTGGTGCTCGGCCTGCTCGCCGGGTGGCTGATCCGTCAGCAGCGCCGTCGGCGGCATCACACCTACCGCTGGCGTGGAACCGCCGCGGTGCCGGTCGCGGCCGTGGCCGCGCTCGGCTGCACTGCGTACAGCGCGGACACCAGCTGGCGGTTCGCCGCCGACTACCTCGACATGGGCGGCACCGCCGAGCGCGTCGCGATGTTTGCCGCCGCCGAGCTGGCCCTGTTCGCCACTGCCCTGATGGCCCGGCAGAACCTCAACGGCCCGAAGCAGGCTCCCGGCCTGCCCGGCACCCTCACCTGGGTCATCACCACCGTGCAGATCCTGCCCGCCTACGCTGAGTCCGGGCTGGTCGGTGGCACCGTGCGAGCCTTCGTCGGCCCGGTCATGGCCGCGATGCTGTGGCACCTGGCCATGGGCATCGAGCTGCGCCACCGCGCCCCCGACGCCGCCTCACGCGGCCTGGCCGCCGTCCTCGTCCGCCAGGCCCGCGAACGCCTCCTGGCTCGCCTCGGCATCGCCGACCAGGACGCCGATGCCGCCCGCCTCATCCGCGACCGCGCGCTGAGCGAAGCCGTCGCCCTCATCCTGCGCGCCGAGTCGATGACCGACCGCCAGCGCGGCAAGCGGCGGCAACGACGCCTGGCAGAACGCCTGCACGAGGCCCTGGAGCGGGCCGGTGTCGACGGCGACCCGCTCCAGGACGAGCTGCTGCTGCGCAAGCTCGCCACCCGCAAGCAGGCCCTCGGCCTCGCTTCCATCACGCTGCCGCCGCGCTGGGGGGTCCCGGCCTCCAACCCCGCCCGGGAATCCGGGCACAGCAGCCCGTGCTCCGGCCGCACGGCACAACTGCCGCGGGCAGAGGAAACTGCCCGCCCGCACCCGTCAGATCGGGGTGACGACGAGGTCCCTCCGGCTGCCCGCCCGCAGCCTGCCCGCCCGGAGCCCGGGCTGCCCGCACGGGCAGAAACTCAAGAGAGCCGGGCGCTCACGGGCAAGACCTCGGGCAGTCCTTCGGGCAGGCGCGAGCGGAAACCGGCTGCCCGGAAGAAGCGCGACGCCGGCAAAGCCCGTGCCTCCGACGAGGTCATCCTCAAGCACGCTCGCCGCATCCATGAGGAGTTCGGCAGCGTCGGACGCGACCGGGTTGAGGACGCCCTGCGCGCCGCCGGCTACACCGTCTCCAGCGACGGCGTCGGACGAGTCGTCCGCGAGTTCAAGGCCCAGCTCAAAGCCGCAGCTGGCCATCCACCCCGCTGATCCCCGCCGCACCAGCGCTCCCGACCACACCCCGACCCGAAAGGCCCCATGCAGACCCCGCACCACGAAGACCCCATGGCTCCCGAGGAATCCCTGCCGTCCAATCCTGCCCCAGGCGGAGCAAGTTGGTGCAGGAGCATTGCTCCCGTCGGGAGCAATGCTCCTGCCTCTCCCGCGTCGGCAGCGGCGGGAGCGGATCGGCACCGGGAGGCGCCGATCCGTCAGGATGCGACCGAGGGCGGGTCGCATCCTGGGAGGGAAAAACAGCGTCCCTGCCACAGCACCGACTGCGCTCACGCTGCCCCGTCGAAGCCCCGTGTGCAGCAGCGTGAACGTCTGCGTGATGAGAAGAAACGTGTGCACCAGCCCAGCTGCCGCATGAACGACGACGAGTACCAACTCCTCCTCCGGGCAGCCGCCGTGTGCCACATGAGCGTGGCCGGGTTCCTTGCCCGCTCGGCTCTCAACGCTGCCCGCGACCTGGAGCGCACCGCTGCGGACATCGCGGGCGAGAAAGAGATGCTGCAGGAGCTGTTCGCGCTGCGGCGGCACCTCAGGCAGATCGGCAACAACCTCAACCAGGTGGCCAAAGCGCTGAACTCCGGAGCCGACGCCCCACAGGCCGAGGCGGTCCTCGCCGCCGTCCAGCGCGCCGCCAAGCGTGTCGACGCCTTCACCCAGCAGCACCTGGACCACAGGACGGCTGCGTGATCCCGCGCGTCCACGCCAGGGGCACGCGCACCACCGGCCTGCTCCACTACCTGTACGGGCCCGGCACGCATGAGGAGCACGCCGACCCGCACCTGGTGGCAGCCTGGGACGGCCTTGCCCCCGATCCCGGCCGAGACCCCGGCGCCACGTACGGTGATCTCCAGCGGCTGCTCGACCAGCCGGTCATGGCCCTGCCCGAGAGCCGGCGGCCCGCCGAGCACGTGTGGCACCTGTCGGTACGCGCTGCCCCCGGAGACCCGATCCTGTCGGACGAGCAGTGGGGCGAGATAGCCCGCAGGATGGTCGCCGCCACCGGTATCGCCCCCGACGGCGACGACGCCGCCTGCCGCTGGGCGGCCGTCCGGCACGCCGACGACCACATCCACATCATCGCCACCATCGTCCGCGAGGACGGCCGCCAGGCCCGCCTCCGCCAGGACGGCAAACGCTCCCAGGCCGAAGCCCGCAAGATCGAGATCGACTACGGGCTCCGCCGCCTCCACACCGGCGACGGCACCGCCGCCCGGCGGCCCACCAGCGCCGAACACCACAAAGCCCAACGGGAAGGCCGCGAGCGCACCGCGCGGGAGGAGCTGCGGGAGACCGTGCGCCGCGCCGTTGCTGGCACGGCCTCCACGGAGGAGTTCTTCGACCGCCTGGCCGCCGCCGGTCTGCTGATCCGCAAACGCGTCGCGCCCTCCGGTGATCTGCTCGGCTACAAGGTCGCGCTGCCCGATGACCACAACGGCGAGAAGGAGCCGGTGTTCTACGCGGGCTCCACGCTCGCCCCCGATCTTTCCCTGCCCCGTATCCGCGAACGCTGGGCCCTGCCTGCGGGGGCCGCCGCTTCGGCGGACGGCTCACGGCCGGAGCAGCCGGCCCTGCCGGACGTGACAGGTCCCGCGTTCGCGCGGCGCCGGGCCACCGCCGCTACCTGGCAGGCCCTGATGATCACCGATGCCGGTGACGACGGCGCGGCAGCGGCCTATATCGCCGCGGCGGGTGAGGTGCTGGACGCGCTGGCCAAGACCTCCGACGCTCACACCCGCGCTGAGCTGCGCGAGGCGGCGTTCGTGTTCGAGCGGGCGAGCCGCTCCCACGTGAAGGCTGTACGTGGGCGCGACCGCGCCCTACGCCAGGCCGCTCGCGATCTCGTCCGCAGCGGGCCCGCCCTGGGCCGAGGGGAAGATGGCGCCACCACCGCCATGCTCATCGACATGGCCTTCTTCCTCGCCATCGCCGCGGCAAACTGGCACGCGAAGAGGGAGCATGCGCAGCAGGCCGCCGCAGCCCAGCAGGCAGCCGAACACCTTCGGGCAGCCTACGAAACCGCCGCAGCCCAGCCCATGGCCACCCTCCGACAGCTAGGCCAGCGTCTGACTCCCAGGGTTCGGCAGCGGCAAGCCGAGCTTCTCCAGCAAGTCCTGCCGGATCTGGCCGAACGCATCCGTGCCGAGGCCAGCTGGGCCGCCTTGGCCGCCACCCTCGACGACGTCCGGAAGGCCGGCCATGACCCGGCGGTTCTGCTGACCGACGCCGCCCGACGACGCGAACTCGATACCGCCGAATCGATCAGCGACGTCCTGGTGTGGCGCCTGCGCCGCAGCGCCCACCTGCTGGCCCTACCCGCAAGCCCCGACGGAACGGCCGCCCCAGGCACTCGGCGCACCGCACCCCCGGCGCCCGCCACGCGACCGGCCAACAGTGCCGTAACCGACCCCATCCGTCGGCGCTGACCAGCGAAAAGCGGGCGGAACATAGCCGACGATCGGCGGTTGGGCAAACCGCCGATTCTCCGGATTATTCATGCCTCCACCCACCCCACTCCTGTGAGGAGCACCCGTATGCCCAAGACCCAAGCCCGACCCGAGATCGTCGTCCTGCTCTGCGACGCGGACATCAAGCGCAAGCGTGAAACCAACACGTGAAACCAACACGTGGAACCACCTCGACGGGCGCCCGTTCAGCAAGGAGGAACAGGCCCTCGTCCTCAGTGCCACCCGCGTCGAATTCGAAGAGATGCAGGAGCAGTTCAAGCGATACCGGGAGTACCAGCGCGCGATGGATGAAGCGCCGAAGGCCCTGCAGCGCTTCCTCGCCCCGTTCATGGAGCAGCTCACCCAGAAGAACCTCGGCAACGCCGTCGAGCTCATGAACGAGGACGAGCGGAACGAGTTCGACCGACTGCTCGGCCTCGCAACGGAGCCGGTCCGTTCCTTCGCCCCATACACCTTCTAACCGGGGCCCCTGCCCTTGCATGACCGACGTGGCGGTGACCCGCTCCCAGGACAGAGCCGGCATCTGACACACAGGCGTGGACGTTCCAAGCGGTAGCCGGTACAGCGCGCCGCGTTGAACGAAGCTCAGGGCGCAGGAACGGTCCGCTCCCAGCAGCCGCAGCCCGTCACGCCACAGAGACACCGGCCACGGCAGAGCAGCATGAAGCCGGGCCTCCCCAAGGGGAGGCCGGGCTTCAACGCCTTGGACGGCCCTCAGCCGGCCGGAGCCCGCAGGAGCCGGTCGCGTGTATTCTCCGGCAGCACCCGACGCAGCACCGGCGCGCTGGAGCTGAGGGAACCGGCGAAAGCGGCGACAAGGTCGTGCGGCACGCTGGCGCTGAACGACGCGGCCCACAGGTAGCCCGCGCCGAGCACCGGCTCGGCCCACGCCTGCCACCCGGCCAGGGCCGCCTCGTCCGCCTCTGCCACCAGCGCCAGTGGATCGCCATCCTGGATGAGGGGTGGCACCTCGCCGAGGTGGATGTGAGAGGCGAACGTCGGATCCACCGCGCCCGATCCGGGCTGGTCGACATGACGCAGCCAACCGTGCGCCGTTACCGCGTCGAGGACCAGCTCGGGGTCACCGCACTGCAGGGCGGGCTGATCGCAGGCGTCGAGCGCGGCAAGGAAGTCGGCAAGGACCTCCCCCGGGACATCGGGGGTGAAGTAGGCCGACCACTGGGCGAGCGGACTGCTCGGGTCCGTACGGGCGGAGACCTGCCAACCGATCGGCAGGTTCCCCAGGTGGAACGGCTCGTCCGGCAGGACCCACTGCGCCCACCGCAGGGAGTCGGGGCTGATGTGCAGCACGGTGCTGCGCAGGACCTGACGGTCCTCCGGCGCCTCATCCGGCTCCTGACGCCCGCGGACGATCGTCAGGCTCGTCCAACCCAGGCCGGCGAGCGTGTCAGCGACGGCGTCGTACAGGCGTCCGTCGTCACCGGCCAGATGCCGGGGACCGACCCAGTACGCGGACGGGACGCAGGCCGGAGCGGGTGGATCGATCGGGAAATCGGGATGCAGGTGCGCCTCCAAGGGGCTGGGGGACTGGGGGCTTGATGCCGCCAGCGGTGCGTGCGACTGGATGGAGGTGCCGGGCCCGCTTCGCGGCGGCCTCGGGGGCAGATGGCCGGGCTATCCCGTCTCGCCCTCACCAGGCAGACGACAGGTTCCCCCAGGGCGCCGACTCGAGCCTCTGGCTGTCACACGCGCTGGGAGGTCTCCAGCACGCGCTCGACTGCGGCAGCGACGACATCGGCTGGCGTCTCGGTGTCGAAGGAGATCTGGTAGCCGCGCACCTTGGCCGTACCGGTGACGGCGATCTTCCACCCCTCGCCGTCGGTACCAGGGCGGCCGGACGGAAACCATCCGAGATAGAAGGATCCATCCTTCGAGTTGACGTGTACGTCCGCGCGGTCGTCGACGACTAGGTGGAAGTCGTCGGCGGAGAACTGATCCATCACGAGCGTGGCCTGGCCCGGGCCGAGCAGCCACTCACGCAGCCGCAGGGCCTCGACGGTGGTGGAGAATCCGGGACCCTGGGTGCCGCAGTCACGGGCAATCACCTCTTTGACCTGGTGCTTTGCGAGAAGGTCGTCCAGGTTCACATGCCCTTGCGGCGCTGACCAGTCATTCGTGGATCTTTGCTGTCTGCCCCCGGCGAACTGCCACGCAGAGCGCGAGACATCGCGGTCCACTGCGGAAAACGGCGTGCACGCGGTGGGGGCAGTGCTGATAGTTGCCGCATGGACGCGATCGAGGCCGCACGCGCCGTCGTAGACGAACAGCACCCCGAAGCACGCGCCGCGTTCCTGGGCGGCAGCGTCGTGACAGGCCGCCGGACGGCAACGTCGGACCTCGACGTCGTGGTCCTGCTCCACGGGGCCCCAGCTCCGTACCGGGCGAGCCTCCAGTACGCCGGCTGGCCGGTGGAGATGTTCGTTCACACCGAGGCGACGTGGCACGCCTACGTCGAACGGGAGCTGCGCAAGCGCCGGTCACCGCTGCTGTGGATGTGTGCCGACGGGCTGCTGCTGTTCGACACCGACGGACTCGGAGCCCGCCTCGCCGCACAGGCCCGGAAGCTGACCGCCGCCGGACCACCCCCGGTGTCGTCGGAAGAGATCGACGACCGCCGCTACGCGATCACCGACCTCCTCGACGACCTCGCGGGAAGCAACGACCAGAGCGAGCGTCTGTTCATCGCGACCGAACTGGTCCGACGCACCGGTGAGCTGGCACTGGCCGTTGGCGGTTCGTGGGGTGGCGGTGGGAAGTGGCTGGCACGCCGTCTTGAGACGACCGCGCCAGGGCTCAGCACACGCCTCCACCACGGCCTACAGGAGGCACTGGCCGGGAGAGTCGAGACCCTCGTGGCCGTCGTGGACGAGGTGCTCGGGCAGACCGGTGGCCGGTTGTGGGTCGGCTACAAGCGTGTCGGGGCGCCCTGAGCGATCCCGCGCTGCGGACGTCTCAACGTCTGTTCTTTCACGTGCAGATCACTTGACGGAGAGCAACGCCCGAGCCTCCTCGGCGCACCCCCACGACAGCGTGACGCCGGCACCTCCGTGCCCGTAGTTGTGTACGACCACGGTGCCGTCCTCCCCCACCTCTTCCTCCACACGGACCGTGGCGCGGGTCGGTCGAGCGCCGACCCGGTGTTGCAGCACGCGGGCGTGAGCGAGGCGGGGCTCGACCTCGGCGCAGCGGGCGAGGATGCCGGCAGCCGCCTTGTCGTCGGGGGCCAGATCGCCCTCGCCGTCGATCGCTGTGCCGCCCAGGACGACGGTTTCGCCGTGGGGGTAGAAGCACAGGAGGTCCGGGGAGAGGCCGGTGTCCTCGGAGAAGAACTCGGTCAGCCCGGGGTTGGTGACGACGACGTGCTGACCGCGGATGGGCCGGAGGTCAGGGTCCGGAACCAGGTCGCGTGCCCCGAGGCCCGCGCAGTTGACGATCGCCGAAGCCGGACCGGCGTCCGAGAGCGAAGTCAGCCGTCGCTGCTCGACCACACCGCCGGCATCGCGGAGTCGGCGCAGGAGGTAGTCGAGGTAGGTGGGCATGTCGATCAGTGGCACGGTGAACCGGTAGCCCGCCGTGAACCCGGCCGGGAGTTCGGCCCGCTCACACGGTCGGAAACCAGGCAAAGTGGTGGCCCAGTCTGGCGCGGCTTCGGCCGTGCGGGATGCCTCGATGCCACTGGTGAGCCGGACGCCCGTCGCTGGGTCCTGGGCCAGCTCCCGGAAGATCCCCAGGGACCGTTGTCCCCACTGGTCGACCTTGTCCTTCGGCTCGACCAGGTAAGGCCCCCACATCGCCCCGGCCGCCAGCGACGTGACACCAGGCACCTGCTCGGCGATCACGTGCACCGAAGCCCCGGCCTCGGCGAGAACGACGGCCGTGGTGAGTCCAGCCACCCCAGCCCCGACAACGACAACGCGCTCCCCTGCGGTCATGAACCTGACCCTAACGACCGGGTTGCGTCGATGGGGCGTGTTGGGCGAGGGCGGTCTCCAGGGCTGGCAGGAAGCCGCGCACGTGAGGGTTGCGCTGTCGGCGACGGAGGTCGGCGGCAAGTTGGTGGAGCAGCGCCGCGCTGCGAGGCGAGCGGACGACATCGAGGCGGTCGGTGGCGATCTGGCCAATCTCGCAGGCTGCCTCCAGGTCTCCGTGCGCGCTGTGTCCCAGGGCCAGCCAGGCTCCCTCGAACAGGGCTCGGCGCTGGCTTGGGTCGCCGCGCGGCACGTCGTACGCCCCGGACCTGAGCATCTCGGTCCCCTGGGCGAGGAAGCGACGGCTCTTCTTTCCGTTCTCCGCCTTCTGTTGTGCACGACCCATCTGGATAAGGCCGTAACCAGCCTGGCAGTCCAGGTGGTTGTCGGTGAGGAAGTACATCCAGCGGGGCTCTTCTTGGCGGCCGTCCCGGCTTGCGATCAGTTCGCGTGCAGCGCCACGAGTGTGGGCGAAGTCGTTGTCACGGCCGGCGGCGGCGTACGCGTAGGCGAGCCGGGACAGGACCGACGCCCGGACGGCCAGCGGGGCGGCGTCGCTCGCACGGCGGGCGGCCTCACCGAGCGCGATGGCGTCCGCGGGGTGTCCACGACTCGCCGCCTGGAAGGAGAGGTCGCCCAGGATGTGGGCGCACAGGGGAAGATCGTTGACCTGATGCGCGGCCCGGAGCGCCGTGACGAAGTAGCGCTGCGCCAGTCCGTGATCGGCTGCGTCGAAGGCCATCCAGCCGGCCAGCTGACCGATCTCCGCGAGCGCGCGGATCAGACGGCTCGCGACAGTCGGAGAGTGGCCGCCTTCGCGAATCAGCAGCCCGACAGCCCGGAACTGTGCTCCGACGTAGGGCAGATGACGTGCCCCTCCGTGCTCGTCGTCGAGCAACTGGAGCATGGGAAGGTGCTGCTCGACCTGGTCCACGAGCGGATCGGTGCCGAGCGACGACGTCATTCGAGGCGTGTACTGGCCGCGTCCCGCGGTGCCGTCGAGGTACTGGGCGACGATCGCGAGGAGTCCCGCGCCCGAGATCGCGAGGAACCGGCGACGGTCGACGAGTCCTCCCATCACCCAATCCTCCACGATCGCCTCCATGCCCTGCGCGGTCCAAGGCCGCGCGAGATCCGTGTCCGCAGGGACCAGCGCTGGCGAGTCGCCCACACGGCCCTGCCACAGTTCGGCCACCGAGACATTCCTACCCAGCTCCTGGGAGAGCACGTAGGCGGCCATCATCGGCAACGGCGAGCGCGGCAGGGCGCCGGCGTCCCGCCAGTGGTACGGCGCCGACTCGGCCACCGTCCCCGCGCCGAACACTCGGTTGAGCTTGCGAGCGAGCGCCTTCGGGCTCCACCCGAGTTCGTCGAGGCACCCCGCCAGTACGACGTTGGGCTCGCCTGTCTGCGGTGCCACGTGCGACCACCCTTCGCTCCAGTGGTTCGTCCCATCACTTCGCGAGCCCCATGGTGATGCCCCTGGGCAGACGATTCACCGCCGTCGCACGGAAGTTGACCGAGTTGACCCACTGATCGGGTCCTGCCTGACCGTCCCCCTCCTGTGTTCTTGGATCCCGGCGGAGGCGCCCGTCTTCCGAGCCGACGGAGAAAGAGGTGGGCCTTGAGACAGCACACGAGCACCTCCCCACGCCGACCGGGCGGTGTGCTGGACCGTGACGCCGGACGACCAACCTCCGACCCTGGACAGGGGCTTGTCACTGGAGACGGCACGACCACCCTGATCACGGATCTGCCGTACGGGCCGGAAGCGGCCGAGGTCGCCCGGGGCGCCGTGACGCTGGCACTGCGCGGCGCGGAGACGGACGTACTTGCCGATGCTCGCTTGATCGGATCGGAGCTCGCGACGAACGCCTTCGTCTCGGGCAGTCCGCCGTTGGTTCCCTGCGTCGACCGCAGGAGTCTGGCCAGCGGCGGCCTGGAGATCGAGGTCACCGTCACCGACGGCGGCTGTCCCCGACCCGCACCCGCTTCCCCTACCGCTCCCGACGAGCAGGCCGAATCAGGACGGGGACTGGTCATCGTCGATGCCTTGGCCGATGCCTGGTCGCTGACGACTGGCACCAACGGCTCTCGTGCCTGGTGCCGACTCGCCCACAGGCCGTGCTCTTCGTCCGCCGGCACCTGATGTCCACGCCTGCCCAAACCCGTCCTCCAAGGAGGCACCACACAGTGCGCATCGACCATGCGACTTCCCCACCCTCACTCACGGCTGTGCCGGAGGCCGCTCGCCAGCCCAGGGTCGTCGTCGCTCTCCACGAGGGCTTCCACGGAGCGGAGTCGGGCACCGGCTTCAGCAACCGCGCCTTCCTCACGGCACTGGCCCGGCTCCTGCCGGCAGGCCGCCTCTCAGTGATCACCCCGCACGTGCCCGAGGCCGCGGGAACGCACGATCAGCGGTGGGCCGGCGAGGTGCGGCAGATGCTGCGACAGGCCGCAGCCGAGGTCATCACGATCCCGAAGGTCAACGCGCCGCCGGACTCGGTCCGCGGCTCGGTTCAGCTGTGCGACCTGGCAGGCGAGGCGGCCATACGCATCGCCGCGCGCGCGAGCCGGTGCCTCCTCGTCGGCCTCGACATCCCGTTCCTCGGGCTCGCGCCCTACACGTCGCCGACCACGGACCTGCTGCTCGTGCCCCGCTCCACGACCGCGCTGACGCGGCCCAAGGACGTCTCCCGCGTCCGCTGGGAGCGGGACGCCCTGCGGGCGGCGACACTCCGAGGTGCGCGCGTCGGGGCCATCTCCTCCCACATGCGAGGCCACCTCGTAGTCAACTACGCCGTCCCTCGGTCGAGCATCGTGAGCATCCCGAACGGACTGATCCGTGAGGAGATGGTCAGGCCGACCACGGCTCTGCCGCTGCCTTTCAAGGCCCGCGCCGGATTCCTTCTCGCCATGGGCCGCGCAGTCCCGACGAAAGGCTTCGAAGATCTCCTGGAGGCGTTGCGCCTGCTGAAGGAACGCGGTGTCCCCGTTCCTCACCTGCTGCTGGCTGCCGTGACCTCGGAGGAACACAAGCACCCCTCCTCGTACCAGCAGGACCTGGCGGCACACATCCGCGCGCACGATCTGGACGCGACTCTGATCACTCGCTTCACCCCCGCGATCCGTGCCTGGCTGCACAGCCCGGCCCTACGCGCGGTCATCGTTCCCTCTCGCGAGGAGCCCTTCGGCCGGATACCCCTGGAGGCGTTCGCAGCCGGTGCGGGCCCGGTGGTCGCGACCACGGCCGGCGGCCTGGCTCAGACCGTCATCGACGGCGAGACCGGCTTCACAGCCGCACCACAGGACCCCAGGTCCCTGGCATCCGCCCTGCACCGGACCCTGACCGTCCTGCCCCGAGAACGCGATCGACTCCGGAGCGCCGGGGCGGCCCTGGTGCGCTCCCGCCACGACTACGAGGCCAGCGTCGGTTCCGTCATAGGCCGCATCGCCCCTTGGGCGCTGGCGCAGCCAGCCACCGCGGAGGGCCGCGCGCGATGAACCGGCCGGTGGTGCTGATCAGCCTGGAGTCCCCGCACTCCTTCTGGCGGCTGTCCTCCGAGCACGAGCGTGCGCTGTCCGCCGCCTTCCCCGGCATCGCGTTCCGCAGGGCGACCGAGGAGGCCGTGCCGCACCAGCTGGCCGACGCACACGTCTACTTCGGGTGGCGATTCGTGCCCTCGTGGCTGTTCGCCGCGCCACATCTGAAGTGGATCGCTTCCCCGGCCGCCGGCACCGACCATCTGCCCGTCGCCGAGGCGCACTCCGTCGGGGTGGCCCTGACCCGCTCGTACGGCTTCCACGGCAGGCCCATGGCCGAGCACGCCATGGGCCTGGTCCTGGGCTTCTCCCGCGGGCTGTTCACCAGCCAGCGCGTCCAGCGGAACCGTGCCTGGTGGAAGGACGACCTGGCCGAGGAGTTCTTCGACCTGGCGGGGGCGACGATGACCATCGTCGGCTGCGGCAGCGTCGGACGCCACCTCGCCCAGGCCGCTCGGGCCTTCGGCATGAACGTCATCGGAGTGCGCCGGACACCACCTGCGGCTTCCGAGGATGGGATCACGTGGGTGCACACGACGGCGGTGCACCAGGCGGTGTCCGTCGGCGACGTAGTGGTCAATCTGCTGCCCGCGACCCCGGCGACGGACCGCTACTTCGACCACAACCTCTTCTCGGCGTGCAAGCCCCGCTCTCTCTTCCTCAACCTCGGCCGCGCGGCAACCGTCGACCAGCCGGCCCTCCTGGCCTCCCTCGACACCGGCCACCTGCGCGGCGCGGCCCTGGACGTGTTCGATCCGAAACCGCTGCCCGCCCGCCATCCGCTGCGGCTCCACCCCCGGGTCGTACTCACCCCGAAAAGCTCGGTGTTCTGCCGCGCGTACATGGACGAGGTGGTGGCGTTCTTCGCCGACAACCTGCACCGCTACCTCTCGGGCCAGCCTCTCAACGGCCTGGCCGAGGCGCCCGCCACCCGCTCTCCGCTCGTAGGAGGCTGACCAATGCCCACCGCAGACCACGACGACCTGGCCGCCGCCTTCGCCGCCGCAGGCCGCAACCACCCCTACCTGGCCTTCACCCTGAACTCGCTGTGCAACCTGGACTGCGTGTTCTGCAAGCCCCGGTGCATGCCGGACTACGGGCACAAGGACCGGCCCCTGACCGCCTCCGACTACGCGGCCATCGCCACCGAGGCCGGGGCCTGGAAGATCAGGAAGGCGCACTGCTCCGGCGGTGAACCGACCCTCCGAGCCGACATCCTCGACGTCATCGCGGGCCTCGCCGACGGCCTCGGGCCCGATGCCGCGATCGGCATGACCAGCCACGGCAACCTGCGCCGGGGGCTGAGCGTCGAACAGCTCCACGACGCCGGCCTGACCTACCTCAACCTCAGCCTCCACAGCCTCGACCCGGCGCGGTCCGCCGCGATCATGGGCGGCGGCGACCCGCGCATCACTCGGAGCACCCTCGACGCCGCCCTCTCCCTCGGCCTGCGAGTGAAGATCAACTGCGTTCTTCAGCGCACCTACCTGGGTGACGCCTTCGCCGTGGCCGAACTCGCCCGCGACCTGCCCATCGCCGTCCGCCTGATCGAACTCCAGAACATCGGCCCCGCCCAGGCGCTCTTCGACACCGAGTTCATCACCGAGGCAGAGGTACGCGACCGTCTCCACGAGTGGTTCGCGAACGCCGGCGAAGTCCCCCGGGACCAGCTGGGCGTCCGTAGCCCCGGGCAGTACCTCCGTCCCGACGGTTGGGCGGGGTCGATCGGCTTCATCTCCAACTCCAGCTGCGCCACCTGCTCCGACGCCAACCGGATCAAAATCACGCCCACCGGAGTGGCGCGACCCTGCATCCTGCACAACCGCGACATCCCCCTGAAGCCCTACCTCGCCGACGGCACCCTCAGCGACGCCTTCGCTCACCTCTTTCAGGCCATGCTCGACCGCAACACCAACGACGCCTGGCAGGGCTTCCACTACGTCGACTACGACCTGCGCTGGGACCGGATGGAGCGCCCCGAAGGAACTCCGGTCCTACCCCTGCTCCCCGTCCTCCCCACGGGAGCGGCCGGCCCCTCCTGTGCCCGCGCCTCCACCGGGGAGCGGTGATGATCGTGGTCGACGCGCCGCCTCTCTACCAGGAGCTCGGCGCTCTGTACGAAGGCGAGCTGGACGCTCACGGCGTCGGGGCCGTGATGCTCACCCATAAGTGGCAGCCGGCCGACCTGCTGGCTCCGCACTCCGACATCGACGTACGCGTCCTCCTTCCCCAGGCCCCCGCCGACTGGGAAGAGTGGAACCACCGCCTGGCCGCCGCACACGCCACCGCAGTCGACCGGGAAGTCGTCCATCGACGTCTCCTGGAGCACCCGCCCGGCTTCGCGTTCACCGTTACCGAAGCGGACGGGCGACTCGTCTCCGCGCCCGAACTCGCGACCTGGTCACTGATCAGCGGCAGTGCCCGGGACTTCCACCGCTGGAAGTCCCGGGCCCAGATGGCACCTTGGTGCGAGGTCGATGAGCGGTTCTACCGGGGGATCCTCCAGGCCCGGATGGGCGGCCGATACCAGCTGGCCGCAGACAGCACGGACAACGTGGCCGGGAACATCACCGCATACCGGCGCCACTGCGTGGCGTGGCACTACCTTGCACCGTGCTGGTTCGCTGCCGCCGCACTCGCGACCCGGACCCGCTGCCCCGGAAAGACGGCGGCCCTCACCCAGTGGCGGCCGGAGGGACTGGACGGATATGCCGAGCTGTTCCTTCGGCACTCGGAGAACCGCTCCGATGTCCGATCACGGAGTCCGCGCCACCTGCTGCGCGCGGCCCATGTAGCCCTGGAGGCGGCCATGCGCCGCGTTCCTGATGGGGACCGCCCCGACGGCCAGGGGCAGGAGCACGCTCGTACCGACTGGGTGATGACCGCGGGGATGCTCCGCGTACGCGTCGCTCGCTGGGTGTACTACCTCGATCCGCCGCCCGGCGTGGCGACCGAGTACCTGATCCGGCGGGAGGCGAAGGAACTCCGCTCCGCCGCACAAACGCTGACCGCGCTCGCGGCAGGCGAGGCGACTGCCGCCCAGCGGCTGGCCGCCCGGATGGCGGCGTTGATCCCCACCGGACCGACCACCGCCGACACCCTGCGCACAACGCTCGCGCGCTGGCACCAGCAGAAGACCACCCTCCAGGACTTCCTCAGCCTCACGCCCGACGACGTCCACCTCTGACCCAAGGAGTCTCGCCAATGACCGCGCGTGCGCCGGTGCCCCGCACCCTCAAAACGGCCAAGGTCAAGATCACCACGAAGTGCAACCGGCACTGCGACTTCTGTATCTTCGCCGACGGCGCCCAGGGCGAGAACATGCCCCTGGACCTGTTCTCCACCATTCTGACCCGACTGGAGACCATCCCCTTCCAACAGCTGCACATCAACGGCGGCGAACCCACTGTGCACCGGGACTTCCCGGCGCTCAGCGACGCCGCCCGCACGCGGCTGCCGGACAAAGTCATGGTCCTGGGCACGAACGCCATCACCCTGGCCCGCAACCAGCCGATCATGGACGCGACCCTCCGCTCCTACGACCAGATACTCATCGGCTGCGACGACGAACACGGGAACTACGACGAGGTGCACGCCGTCGTCCCCCGCCTCCGCGAAGCCGGCAAGACCGTGGTCGTCAACAGCGTCCTGGAAGGCATCAGTTCCACCCGGCTCACGCAGCTCGGGACGCTCTGCGAGAAGTACGGCGCCATCCACGTCACCAACCACGTGCACCACGTCGACGTCGGCCAGCCCGCGAACGAGCTGCGCGGCCTCTGCGACCGCTACCTCGACCAGCACCTGATGATCGAGATGGACGGGTCCTGCTACCGCTGCTTCAACGCCATGGCGAAGGACGACAGCGAGTTCAGCATCTGGGACGAGGACTTCGCGGCCAAGGTGTTCGCGCCGCGCGCGCACCACTTCCGGTTCTGCCTGCGCTGCCACGAGTACACCGACTCCGGCGCCGCACTCGTCCCCGCCCTCACCGTCTGATCGGGAGGTACACCACCATGCCCGCAGTCCTCGGACTGAACTTCCACCACGACACGGCCGCCGCGTTAGTCGTCGACGGCCGCCTCTACGCGGCTGAAGAGGAGCGCTGGAGCGGCGTCAAGCACAACCACCCCACCCGCAAGGGCACGCTCACCGCCCCGACCCGCGCGCTCCAGTGGTGCCTGGAGGCCGCCGGCATCGAACCGGAGGACGTGGACGCCGTCTGGGCCGCCTCCATGCGCCCCAACCCCGCGGCCGGCTGGTGGCTGGCCGAGGAGCGGGAGGAACTCGCCGCCCTCCTGCCCGCCCCGCTCGGCGAACACCTCCGTCTCCTGTCCCACCACACGGCCCACGTGCTCTCCGGCTACCTGCTCTCCGGGCATGAGCACGCCGCGGGCCTCGTCATCGACGCCGGCGGCTCCTCACTCGGCTCCGACTTCGGCCCTGGCCGAGAGCGCATCACGGGGTATGACCTGTGGCCTGATCGCATCGATCGCCTCCACCAGGGCATGCCGGCCGTCGTGCCGGGCCCGGTCGGGCCTCGGCGCGTCCACTCCTCCCTCGGGCACTTCTACCGGAACCTCGCCCGGAGGGTGATCCCACCCGGCGACGAGCCCGAGGGCAGCATGATGGCGCTCGCCGCTTTCGGCGATCCCCAGCGCTACGGCGCACACGTCCGCGAACTGGTCCGGCTCGGAGACGAGGGCGAGGTCCGCATCGATCATCCGTGGGGTTCGGCGGACAGCAGCACACCGCTGCTGCTCGATGGCCGGGCCTGGACCGCCGACAACGTCGCGGAACAGCCGGAACACAAGCGTGCCGACCTGGCCGCTGCCGTCCAGGAGATCTTCTCCGAATCGGTCGTCCACGTCGCCCGCCACCTGCAACGACTCACTCGGGCCTCAACGTTGGTGTTCTCCGGCGGATGCGCCCTGAACTCCCATCTCAACGGCCAGCTGGCCGCCGACAGCGGTTTCGACACCCTCTTCGTCGCACCGGCCCCGCACGACGCCGGCACAGCCGTTGGCGCCGCGCTCTACGGCTGGCACTACCAGCTCGGGCAGGAGCGCCTGCCGGTGCCGACCGACGCGGCCTGGGGCCCGAACCCGGGCGCGTTGCCAACGACAACGGTACCGCCCGGCTATCACGCCTTGCCCCACCTCGGGCTCGGACTGCCGGCCACAGTGGCGGCACTGCTCGCCGAGCATCGCGTCGTCGGCTGGGTGCAGGGACAGCTCGAATTCGGGCCGCGTGCCCTCGGCCATCGCTCGATCCTCGCCCACCCCGGTCACGCCGCCACGAGGGACCGACTCAACGCGATCAAGAAGCGAGCCGCGTACCGCCCGTTCGCGCCGGCCGTCCTCGCCGAGAACGCCACGGAATGGTTCATGTCGGCGGGCGACCCCTTCATGAACCGTGTCGCCACCGTCCGACGGTGCCGAGCCGACCGAGTCGCGGCGGTCACCCACCACGACGGCACCGCCCGCGTCCAATCCGTCGCCGCCGACCACCAGGGCCTGTGCCACCTCCTTGAGCAGTTCCGCGACCTCACCGGACTGCCGCTGCTGCTGAACACATCCTTCAACCGCAAAGGCGCCCCGATCCTGCGGACCGCTGAGCAAGCCGTGGCAGCGGCGGTGGACCTGCGCCTCGACGCCCTCGCCGTCGGGGACACCCTGCTGCTCGCCGACCACGTCCCCGATCCCCGTGCCGCGTCCACTGGTACGAGGTGAGGCGGATGGACCCCATCGATTTCGACCACGTCCTGACCGTGCTCGGTGCCGCCGCATGGAGCCCGGACGAGCAGTCTCGCGCCCGCGTGGCCGCTGGCCTCGCTCTCACGGTCTACGACGGCTACACCCGAGACCAGGGCACCCCATACCTGGAGCACCCGCTGGCCGTCGTCAGGCTCTTGCGAACGGAGATCGGCGTCCGGCGCCCCGAGCCCCTCCTCCTCGCCCTCCTGCACGACGCCTTGGAGGTAGCGCCCGAGTCGGAAGCACTGCTCGTCCACCACCTCGGTGGCCCGTTCACCACCCGCCTGCGTGCCATGACGGCCGACCACCGCCTCGAACAGCGCCCGAAGTCCGTCGGCGACGAGATCCGCTGGCGCGCCAAGCAAGCCGCGCTCCCGCCCGAGGACCTCCTCGTCCGGCTTGCCGACCGCCTGCACAACCTGCGCGACCTCGCCGCGTCCCCGAACCTCGACCGGCGCCGACGGTTCCTCCATACCCTGGGCGATTTCCACCTCCCCCTCGCCGACGCCGCCCGCGGCCTAGGCCCCCATCTGGAGACCATGCACGCGCGCCTGCACGCCGAGTACGTCCACCACATACAGGAGGTACGTCCGTGAAACGGGTCGTCTACTCGATGGAGCCGGTCGGCCGGACCGGCGGGCGGGTCTACCTGCGGATGCTCCACGAAGTGATGGCCGACGACGTGGAGTGGCGCACCGTCCCGGACCACAAGCGGACCTACCGGGTCCGCCGCTGGCGCAAGCTCCGCCACCTCGCCCGCCTGGCACCTTCCATACGGGCGCTGCACGGCACCACCGGCACCTTCGTGTGGGACGACCTCAGCCTGCTGCTGTTCACGCCCGAGATGCGCGCCCGCACGGTGTTCCTCCTGCACCACTACGAGCCGCTCCAACATGACTCCGCCCCCATCGAGGCCATGCTCTGGGAGCGGCTGTTCCGCGTTCTGCCGCAGTGCGCCGCCGTCGTGTGCGTCGCCCCGTACTGGGCTGACCAGCTCCGCGCCCGAGGCGTCCGCAACGTACGGGTGATCTACAACGCATTCGACATGGCCGAAGTAGAGCAGGCACGCGGTTACGACCGGGCCGAGTGCCGCGCCGAGTTCGGCCTACAACCCGACGTGATCGGCGTCTACGCGGGCAAGGCCGTGCACTGGAAGGGGACCGAGGAGGTCTCCGCAGCACTGGCCGGCGTTCCCGGACTGCGGGTGATCACCAGCGGCAGCAACACCATCGGCCTCGACAGCGCGCACTACGACGTCGAACGCGAGCGGTACCTGCGTCTGCTGCGCGCCTGTGACGTCGGTGTCTTCCTCCCACGGATGCGGGAGGGCTGGAGCCGTTGCGCCGCCGAGGCTTTACTCCTCGGCCTGCCCTGCCTCATCCGTCCGGTGGCCGGCCTGGGCGACCTCGCCGCACTGGCTGGCCAGCCGACCCCGGACCTCCGCCGTCTCCCGGCACAGGTCCGGGAGCGTGCGGCGGCACGCCACACCGAGGCCAAGGCGGGGTACGAGGCCCTGGCCCGGTTCGATCTGAACTACTTCGGCGACGCCTGGGGCAACCTCCTGACGCAGGTCGCCTGACCAGCGGCTAAGCCTGCGCGACCAACTTCTTGCTGGCAGCTTCCAAACGGGGCAGCACGCGGTCCCGGCCGAGCAGCTCCATGGACTCGAACAGCGGGAGTCCGATCGTCCGGCCGGTGACCGCGACCCGGATGGGCGCCTGGGCCTTGCCCAGCTTCAGCCCGTGCTTCTCCCCGACGGCGAGCAGGACGGTCTTCAGGTCGTCCGCCTTCCAGTCCGCGACGCGGGCCAGCTCGGCGCGGGCGTCCGACAGGATGTCGCCGGCGCCTGCCTTCATCGCCTTGTTCCACGACGCCTCGTCCTCGACCGGCTCGTCGAGGAACAGGAAGTCCACATAGCTGGTGATCTCGGAAAGCAGCGCCAGCCGGGTCTGGGCCAGGGAAGCCGCCGCCTCGAAGACGTCCTTGTCGAACGCCTCCGGCCGCCACGGCGCGTACGGGGCGACGAGCCACGGCGCACAGGCGGCGGCGAACTGCTCCGGCGACAGGGCGCGGATGTACTCGCCGTTGAACGCCGTCAGCTTCTTCACGTCGAAGAAGGCCGGCGCGGTGTTGACGTCCTCGATCCGGAAGAGCTGCTCCAGCTCCTCGTACGGCCTGATCTCCCGGTCGTCACCCGGGCCCCAGCCGAGCAGCATGAGATAGTTCACCATCGCCTCGGGCAGGAACCCCTCGGCGAGGTAGTCCTCCAGCGCCACCTTGTCCCGGCGCTTTGACAGCTTCTGCCGCTTCTCGTTCACGATCACTGGCAGATGCGCCCACACAGGCGGCTTGGCACCGAGCGCCTCCCACAGCAGCTGCTGCTTCGGCGTGTTCGACAGGTGCTCCTCGCCTCGGATGACCTGCGTGATTTCCTCGTCCAGGTCGTCCACGACGTTGGCGATCAGAAAGACCGGGGACCCGTCACCACGGGCGATCACGAAGTCCTCGATCGCGCTGTTCGGGAACGCCGGCTCCCCGCGGACCAGGTCGACCACGACGGTCTCCCCCTCGTCCGGCGTCCGGAACCGCAGCGCCCGCCCCTCCTCGAATGCCAGCCCCCGGTCCCGGCAGAACCCGTCGTACCCGAGGTGCTCCGACCCCGTGCGCTCCTTCAGCTGCTCCCGGGTGCAGTCGCAGTAGTACGCCCGGCCGGCCGCGAAGAGCTGCTGAGCCGCTTCCCGGTGCCGGTCGGCGTTGTGCGACTGGAAGTACGGCCCCTCGAAGGCCGGGTCCTCACCATGGATGCCGATCGCCGCGAGCGCGCTGATGATGCCCTCGGTCCACGCCGGCTTGTTCCGGGCCGCGTCGGTGTCCTCGATCCGCAGCACGAACCTGCCGCCGGACTGTCGCGCCACCGCCCAGTTGTAGAGAGCGGACCGTGCACCACCGACATGGAACATGCCGGTCGGGGACGGGGCGAAACGAACGCGAACCGGGGCAGTAGACATGCGCTCCAGGGTACCGACGCCGGACCTACGCCTCGGACCACTCGCCCTACCTCCGCACCGACGTTTTTCGGCCGACCCGGTACTCCCCCTCGCCCGTCCCCTTCCACTGC
The DNA here is from genome assembly GCF_044456065.1 of Streptomyces sp. NPDC051041. NCBI lineage: Bacteria > Bacillati > Actinomycetota > Actinomycetes > Kitasatosporales > Streptomycetaceae > Streptomyces > Streptomyces sp. NPDC051041. The sequence goes on along the minus strand of NZ_JBITFM010000006.1, from coordinate 360,515 downwards.
ACGTGCGTGCCCCTACCTCGGCTGACCGCTCGCCACAGCTCCAGCCGACCTCGACGGCAGCCACCCGGACACGCTCCACGCTCGCACGGATATGCGACGCCACGCCGGATACAAAGCCCCGCGACGCTGCCCTCGCATTCTCGATTGCGGACGCGATCGCGGCGTTCGTATCCTTCCGGGCAACGCGTTGACGGAGACGAGTAGCCAGGGACCACGCGAGCAGAGAGAGCCGCCGGCAGCTGGGAAGGCGGTCTCGCGCCCCGAGGCGAAGACCCTCCCGAGCGCGGGGAGGAACGGCCCCCTCTTGTGGCCCAATGCCCCGCCGGCCGGCCCCCGTCACCGGGTCAGAACGAGGCCGCCACCTGGTGGCGGTGAAAGTGCGGTGGTACCGCGAGTTGCCCTTCTCGCCCGCACTCCCAAGGGATCATGACGATGTCCTTCGGAGGACCGCAATGATCCATAGCCGCGTACATGTCTCCGACCTGCGAGAACACGTCGGCCGTACTGTCACCGTCTGCGGGTGGGTGAACACCCTGCGCCTGCAGAGCAAGATGCAATTCGTCGTCGTGCGCGACGGAACCGGCATGGTGCAGGTGACCCACAAGCGCGACAATGGGCCGCTGGAGGCCCAGCTGCAAGCCCTCACTCCCGAATCCGCCGTCAAGATCACCGGACGGGTCGTGGACGCCGCCCAGGTCAAGCTCGGCGGCCTGGAGATCGTGCCAGAGGGCGTCAAGGTCCTGAACCCGGCCGCCACCCCGCTGCCGATCGACGAGCAGACGGGGATCGAGCACCGGCTGGACTGGCGCTTCCTGGACGTGCGCCGCCGTCCCGCCGCCCAGCTGATGTTCGCCGTGCAGACCACCCTGGAGCAGGGGATGCGCGAGTACGCCTACGCGCGGGGCGCCACGGAGATGCACACCCCCAAGCTCATGGGCACAGCCTCGGAGTCTGGAGCGGAGGTCTTCGAGCTCGGCTACTTCGACCGCAGCGCCTACCTGGCCCAGTCGCCCCAGTTCTACAAGCAGATGGCGATCTCGGCCGGCATCGAGAAGGTCTTCGAGATCGGCCCCGTCTTCCGTGCCGAGGCGTCGTTCACCTCCCGGCACGCCACCGAGTTCACCGGCGTCGACGTCGAGCTCGCCTGGATCGACGGCGTCGAGGACGTGATGACGTTCGAGGAGCAGATGCTCACCCACGCCATCGCCAAGGTCGCCGACGCCCACGGTCAGGTCGTCCGCGAGCAGTACGGCGTGGAGATCACGGTCCCCACGACGCCCTTCCCCCGCGTCACCATGGCCGAGGCGCACGACATCCTGCGCAAGGGCGGTTGGAACCCGGAAGGGATCAAGGAGGACCTGGACCCGGAGGGCGAGCGACGCATCAGCGCCCATATCCAGCAGGCCACCGGCCACGAGTTCGTGTTCATCACCCACTATCCCGTGGGCAGCCGACCCTTCTACCACATGCGGCCGGCCTACGACCCGAGCGTGACCCTGAGCTTCGACCTGCTCTGGAAGGGCCTGGAGATCACCACCGGCGCCCAGCGCGAGCACCGCTACGACGTGTTGCTGAAGCAGGCCGCCGAGAAGCGCATGCGCCCCGAGCCGATGCAGGACTACCTGAACGCGTTCCGGTACGGGTGCCCGCCGCACGGCGGGCTGGGCATGGGCCTCGGACGCGTACTGATGGTGATGCTCGGCCTGGAGTCGATCCGCGAGGCCACCTTCCTCTTCCGCGGACCGAACCGGCTCACCCCATAGCCGACAGCTGCATTCTGACCACCTGCGATGTTCCGCCCAGTGCCTCGTCTGCTGAAAGCATGGACGGGTGAGTGTTCACGAACTGGGGCGCTGGGTGCCGGCTCGCCCGGAGGACCTGGCCGCGATGTTCGCCGAAGCCGACTTCCCGTGGTGGATCGCCGGCGGGTACGCGATCGAACTCGCCGTCGGTCGCGAGCTACGCCCGCACGGCGATCTCGACGTCCTGGTCCTCCGCCGCGCCCAAGCGCTCGTGCGGGACCTGCTGAACGACTGGGATATGCACGTTGCAGACCCGCCTGGCACGGGGCACCTGCGTCCCTGGCGTCCGGGAGAGACGCTTGAGGTGCCCCTCCACGACATCTGGTGCAGACGCACACGTGAGGCGCCCTGGTCAGTGCAACTCATGCTGGACGAGGCCGAGGGCGCCCATTGGGTCTCGCGGCGCAATCCAGGGGTCCGACTTCCACTCGGGCGAGTGGGACGAAGGAGTCCGACCGGAATCCCTTACCTTACGCCCGAGGTGCAGCTCTTCTACAAGACGAAGGCCACACGGGCCAAGGACGAGACTGACTTCGAAGCGGTATTGCCACTGCTGGACGAGTCGCAACGCGCCTGGCTAGCGGATTCGATCGCGATGACCGTCCCAGCCCATCCCTGGAGGAAACGTCTCTAGTCCGCAGACCGAAACCGAGAGGCCAGCCGTACTGCGCCGATGCCCCGACTACCTGAGCCGGGCTCGGCCCTCGGAGGGACTCAGCCCACTGCAGGCTCAGCAGGCGAGGTCTACAGCAGAGGCAGCGAAGTCGTCCTCAAGCTGCTGGGCAGCGTCGTCCTTCACATGCAGAACGTCAGCGTCGAAGAGCCTGGAAGTCAGCGCCTCGGTCAGGGGTGGGGGTACGGCGTTGCCGATGATGATCTGAACCTCGGTGTGGGTCAGCTCATAGCGCGGCTTGACCCTCTCGTCGACGAACTTGAAATAATCCGGGAAGCCCTGGATACGCGCAGCCTCGTGGGCGGTCAGACATCGGGGAACACCAGGGTGGACAAAACGCCCGCGTCCCATCGTCGCGAAGCCACTGGTAATGGTCTGAGACGGACGGTCCCACCACAAACGGCCGTACATTGCGGTGTAATTATGTTTGCCCTGGTGACACTTGGGGCGCTCTTCGTTCGGCAGATTGTGCACGTCATTATCGAAGAGATACTTCATACGCCGCTGATTGTCTGCGTTGGGCACGGCAGCTTCATCGAAAAATGACTTAGGTCGAACGTCGAGCAGGTCGCCGATCGCCCAACGCAGGTCATGGGGCGCGGCATTGTGGTCTTCGATCTTTAGCAGGTCAGCAGCAGAAAAGCCAAAAGGCAGCGCGTCTTCGCGGACGGCCAGCAGTATGTGGCGCTTGCGCGTCTGAGCGACCCCGAGCTTGAGTAGGTCGATACGACTGGTCGCAACCTCGTAGCCAAGCTTCTTGAGGTGAACGATGGCCCGGGAGACGACCTGCTGCTTGTCATTAACAACGGCCAGCACATTCTCGATGACGACTACACTGGGGCGCAGAACCTCTGCCGCACGAGCCATCCGCAGGTACAGCCGATTCTTGGGATCATCGCGGCGGGTGTGGTTGTTGAGGTTACTGTGCCCCTGACACGGCGGCCCGCCGATCAGAAGCTCCACCTCACCCACCATCGAGAGAGTTTCGGTTTCCTGAGCGGTCAACGGTGCGCCAAGGTCACCGTCAAAGTAGGATTCGACGGCTCCCTGTCGGACGTTGGCCTTGGGGAAGTTTGCTTTGAATACCTTCGTGGGAGCTGCCTCAAAGTCAACGGCGAGACGAACATCGAGCGAGACGTCATGCTTGCGGGCTGCCTGGGCAATACCGAGGGTGAGGCCACCGCAGCCGGCGAAGAGATCCACGACTCGCAGAGAGCCGACACCCTCCTCAAACTTCGGCCGCCGCTTGGCCCGCAAGGGGTGCCGCTCACCCACGTGTGCCCCCTCTGCGCTTGCTTGTAGAACCGGCGGAACGAGCGGTCATCGTACTCGATCAAGGGTGAGCGCGCGCGGCAGACCGACACCTACTGACTTCGGCTTGTCAGGGTGACGCTGGTTCGTCGAGGGTCAGGCCGGTACCGGCTATGAAGCCGTCGAGGGTGCCGGACCGGTACTGAAGGCGCTTGAGTCGGTTGCGTACGAGGGCTTCGAGCCGGTCGAGGGCGACGACGGCGAGATTGGCCAGGCTGCGTTTGACGTGCGCCCATACCCATTCGACGGGGTTGAGGTCGGGTGAGTAGGCGGGCAGGAGGAACACCGTCAGCCATGCACGTTCGGCGATCAGCTTGCCCATGGCGTGGGAGACGTGGGTGTTCAGCCGGTCCCAGACCAGCACGATGGGCGCCTTGACGAGCTGGTGGACGCCGTCGATCAGCGCGATGAAGTCCCGCTCGCCCATGCTGCGGCGCGTGCTCTTGCCCGCTCGGTGGATGCTCAGGCGGTGGCACAGCCGGGTCCGGGAGCCAGGCCGCATGGCGATCAGCCCGGCCACGGACAGGCGTCCCGAGCGCCGTCCGCTCACCGTCACCTGCGGAGTCACTCCGCGCCGGCCCCAGGTGCGTCCTCGGGGCGGCCGACGGGTGAACCCGGCTTCGTCCTCGAAGCAGATGTAACCCCCGCAGGCCGCCCAGGTCGCCTCCCTCCACACGGTGACGGCCCTCTCGTCGCGCTCGGCAACCCTGCGTGCGGGGACCTGCGGACTGAAGCCGAGCCGGTGCATCAGCCTCGTCGCGCCCGAGACGCTGTAGGAGACGTGGAACTTCCGGCCGATCAGCGTGGCCACCCGAGCGGCAGTCCACACCTGGTCCTCCACCCAGCCGTGCGCGGCCGGGCCCTGCTCCAGATATACGGCCAGTTTCTCCAGACAGCGCGGGGACAGCCGGCACCGCGAACCGCTCGGGCCACGCGAGGCCAGAGCCTCACGGCCACCCTCCCGCCACAACTGGTGCCACTGGTAAGCCGACTTCCGGCTCACCCGCAAGCGCTGTGCCACCTCCAGCGGCTTGATCTCCTGCTCGAACAGCTCGGCCGCCCGCATCCGCACCGACTCCCGACGCCGGCGGCCCGCAGCGGTCAGCCCGCCCCCATCCGCATATCTCACACACCACGAGATACAGCCACCACCCCCAGCCCATCAGGGACTTCGTCGAGGTTCACCCTGACGAGCTGAAGTCAGTAAGTGCCGCCTGAACTGCCGATCACGACGGTTCTACGCCTCACCTACCAGCATCACGAGCACCTAGGCCAGCCCATCAACCGCCATCAACTGCGGCGCTGCTGCTACCACGGCGTTGAGGGCCCGCGCTTCCTCAACGCGACTCACAGTCACCATCGAGCACCGCAACATCAAGCGCGGCCATCACGGATCCCCCAAGGTCCCCGACAGTGTCACGCGCTGGCGAGCCCGACGTACCTAGGCACTGTGACACCTCATTTGATCTACCGTCAGACGCGCTGGCCGCTAAAATCTTGCAGCGCTTACGGCCCGGTCGACGAAGGACAGCAGATGCCGCTAGAGGTCAACAAACACGTCCAACGGATACGTCGCTACCAGCCGTTCGACGCCGACACCTCTGAGATGATCTACGAGCTGCAGGCAGACTGGACGCAGTCGCTGTTCCCTGTCGTGACGCTGAAATACCTGCTGGACGCCATTGAACGGCCAACCACGAAGACCATCGTCCTCACCGGGGACGCCGGGCATGGCAAGACGAGCCTGTGTGCCAGCCTTCTGGCCGAGCTACGGGTCGATGCCGAGCCGATCACACCAGAGGTCCGGAAGGCTGTTTTCCTCGAGCTGTCCGGGGCCGGAGACGCCAGCCGCTCTATAGGCCAGACCCGTAGCGGACGCCCGCTGTACATCCTCAGCGATCTCAGCGAGCTCAGCCCGCAGGCGGGCGCTCGCAAACTCGTGGAACTTCTTGACCCTCCGGACGAGGGCATCGCGATCATCTGCGCAAACGAGGGCCAACTACGCAAGTGCGTCGCTGAAGATAACAACCTGGGCAAAGGCGGCACCGGGCGCGCCAAGATTCTGGTGAAGACCCTCACGGAAGGCATAGTCCGGGGGCAGGTCACCGACCCCGATGGCACAGTCACTGTTATCAACCTCAACTACCAGTCCGTAGCGGCTGACAGTGACAACGGCGGACTCATTCCTTGGGTCCTGAAGCAGTGGACGACGAACCAATGGTCGCGGTGGAAGCCCTGCGAGACCTGTGATGCACGGAACGTCTGCCCGATCCTGGCCAACCGCAACGAACTAAACGATCTTACCCGCGGGCCTCAGCGTCGGGCCGCGATCCGGGACGTGTTCGCCGCGGCCGAGCGCACTGGGGCGGTAATCACGACACGCCAGGCGCTGTCGGTGACCAGCTACATGCTCACCGGCGGCCTGTCCTGCGAGAACGTCCATGCCAAGTACCAGCGGTCGCACTCGAATAGGTTGTGGCAGGCTCCCCACTTGTACCACCAGGCTCTCTTCGGTGACCGGCTGACCCAGCAACAACGTCATCTGGTTCCTGCCTTCTTCGCGCTACGAAAGCTGGACCCGGGCAAGGTCTCTCGGCGCCAGGTCGACGACCGACTGGACCCGGACACGGCTGGCGACTTCCCTCCCGCGGACGCCAGCAGCTATCTGCAGAAGGTCCGTACGAATCGGGACGTCCAGAAGCAGGCCGAGCAGTTGCGGGGCTTGTACACGTTCCTGCGACGAGCTGACTTCTTCAACAGCGACGACGACACGGACCGGTTCGCCCGCATGGGCCTGCAGGCCGGCGACGACTTCGTCCGTGTCCAGGACAAGAACCGGGACCCGGCAGACACCAGGGTGCGAGACCGCTTCCTCAAGGGCCTGGAGGCCGTCCAGGGCATCCACCGGGCGGGGAGCAATCCTGACTTCTTCATACTTGACCCCGCCTTCTTCACCCACCGTGCCCGCGCCGCCGTAATCTCCCGGCGAGTGCCCAGCAAGGGCGTCGAGGTCGTCGACCAGGTCACCCAGTGGCAAAGGGAAGCCGGCACCGGCGCAACCCCCGAGATGCAGAACGCCGTCGAGTGGCTCAACCGAGCCATCTACATTCGTATCCCGGCCGTCGCACCTAACCAGGACGCAGTCTCGGTGGAGGCGGACCTCCTGCGCTTCGAGTTGCTGACGCGGTGGGCCGCGGGCCTGCGTAGCGAGGTCCAGCACGAGGCAGAGATCCGCGGCCTGAGTGGATCCCTGGCAGAGCTGGCTGACTCGTCGAACAAAGAGGACGAGATCCAGGTGCTGGTGGGCAACATCATGAGGAAGCTCATGATCGACGTCGGCGACAAGATCAGGTCGGTGCGTGCGTGATGGCTGATCGTTCCAAGGCCGAGGTCGTCCTTCGCCTCTTCGGGGTGAATCTCGAACAGCAGGGCCGCGGTTTCTACGTCCCGCTTGAGATGCTCGCGATCGCCCGCGGCGTCTACCTGGCGCATCAGGAGGACCCCGAGAAGTTCCCGGGGCTCCTGGACAACGGAGCCGCCACGGCTTACAAGAGGACCTCGCACGACCTGGCCCGGCGGATCGCGACCAAGGCCCGCATCGTCGAGGGCGACGAGGAACTTAGCAAGGCCGTCGAGCTGGACTCTCCCGAGACGATGGAAACGCTCCACGCCCTGTTCTCGTCCCTGTTGGTTGAGATCCCTGGACGTCGTAGCCAGCCCAGTTGGTTCGGCGCGCACATCTATCCGTTCGTCGGTGAGCTCATCCACTACGACGCAGTCGAACGACGAATCAAGCAGATCGACGCATCCCCCAAGAGGAGCGCCAAGAAGCGCAAGCAGGCCAGCAAGGTCACTGCCGGCACCAACGCTCCGAGTATCGAGCGCTACCTCTTCCGCGATGGTGGGAGCTGGGCCTACAAAGTCCTACGCACAGACCCTGATCCGGACCGCAAGGAAGCGACCCGACAGGGCCTGCGCGACCTCGTGCAGGACAGCGGCACCCCGCTGGGCAACCTTGCCAAGGCGCTCAGCGCGCACGACTTCGACTACGACGAAGCGCCCGTGGAGGGCTCAGACGCAGAAATCAAGCTGCATGAGGATCTCAGCCCGTGGCCTGATCTGCTGAGGGAAGGGACCCGCAACATCGTCACTCGGATCGCGACGGTCCCCAGGGCCAAGCGCACCGAGAGCCTCATGCACTGGGTCCCCTACTGCTTGGCACGCCACCAGCTGCACCTCGCACGCACGAAGCTCGGTGCTACCAATCGCGAGTCGATCCTGTTGGACTTCGGCAACGAGGCAACCCCGCTGCGCAGAGAGTCGCAGAAGAACCTCACCGGCTTCCGCAATGACATCGTCAACGCGATCAACGTCCAGGCTCGGGAAATGATCGACGAACTCGAAACCGAAGGCGACGAGGCCAGGAAGCGCCGCTACGAAAGATTCACGAAGGAGGCCGGCAACGCGGTCGGCTCGCCTCGAGCGTTCTTCAGCGAGACCCTCGCTGCTGTGGGAGCCCTGAACGCGACGGTTGGGCGCCGGCACTTCACCATGAAGCCGCCGATGCTTGAGGGCTTGGTATCTGCCACCGTCCCGCAGGGCACGGAGATGGAGTTCGACCAGTTCTGCGCGCTGCTGTACGAGAAGTACGGGCTCGTGGTGGAGAACAAGGTCGCAGCTGCGAGCCCGTTGGCCTATGAGGTCGACTCATCGGTCCTTGACCACAACGGCAAGGCGTTCCGGGAGAAGCTGGCCGCTATCGGTCTGCTCACTCAATATTCAGATGCAACCAGCATGGTTCGAGGGGAGCCCCGGTGACCGACAGCAGCATCCGAGCGCTCGGTCGGTTCGTCGCCGACGAAGCACTCCGCAAGGTCACTGAGATCAGCGGAGCCCGTGCCGTCCTGCGAGTCAGCGGGTTCGACCGGCCGACCGTGGCCGAGGCCCTCCGTCGCACGGCCCAGAGGCTGTTGGAGTCGCCGGACCGTCAGGTTGTCGTCAAGGTCGGAACCTCAGAGCCCATTGAAGGCGTCCCTGCTGACTACCTCCTGGATCCGCAGGACCAGCTGACCAAGTGGCGAAATTCGGGACAGGGTAAGGCGGTGTTGCTCTTCGAGTGGGGGCAGTCTCCGGACGCACAGGGGCTGGCGGCCATGAATGCCCTGGACGATGCCGCGATCCTGGGCGATTACCACGACGCCTCTGGCGAGCGCGGGTTCGACAGGTTCATGGCAGAAGCCTGGCGGGAGGCGGGTGGCAGCGGCACCGTTCCGGCCCTGATGGTCGAATTTCTGCCGGAGATCTGGCGTGCCGTCACCGATGAGGAGCCCCGGTCCTTGCACCGCTGGGCGGCCTTCCTGGTGGAGACCGCGCAGAAGGTCGCAGCAACTCAGGTCCACACCCCTGACGTGGTCTACCCCGAGATCTCTGCAGCCTTGCCCGCTCTTGACCTCTTCCCGGACCGAGGACTCTTCCTCAAGCCCGCCGCGCTGCCGGCCCGGATCAAGAAGAACGTCTCGGTCAGTGCCTTCAAGCAGCCCACCGGCAAGGAGATCACCGAGGACGACCTGATAGACCGCATCACCGCGACCGAATTCAGCGAGGAGTCCCTGGACCACATTGGCACGGACTCCGAGTCTGCCAGGACGCGTATGCGCAGCCTCGTACTGAACCTCAATCGCAGTGGCTCTACCCCGCAGGATTCTCGTCAGCTGCGCCGCGAGCAGGATCTGACCCTCTGGCTTGAGGTCTTCGAGCAGAAGTCCAAGAAAATCGGTCTAGGCCAGCAGGTCCGGCAGGAGATCGAGAGGGCCGACGCAGATCGGGTCGACGAGTTCGACGCCATGATGATCGAAGATGCGCTTGATCGCGGAGACCAGGAAGCCGCACAGCGATTCCTTGACGAGTCTCCCGTTGGTGGAGCCGATCCGTTGGCCGACCTGCTGTCCAAGCGGTCGCGCCGCAAAGTCGAGAAGCTTGCCTTCCCGGACTCTCAGTTCGTCCAGGACCCACTGCGTGCCCTGTTGCGCGAGCTGACCTACTTCTCTGACGAAGAGGAAGGCTCCGTCGTCGTCGGGCTTGAAGGCAACCAGGAAGCAGGGCGATGGAGCCGCTGGCTGTTCGCTTTCCTGTACGCACGCACCCTGCGTGATATCCAGGACTCCACCGGCCTTCGCCTGACTCTGGAGGTCAAGGACTGCCTGCTGGACCTGACCAAGCCGCCCCTGCCGGAGGAGGACGAGCCCTTTGACCCGAACACCGAGTGGGCCCCGCTGCGCATCCTGGTCGAGATGGACGGCGCCGCCCAGCGACGCTTTCGCTGGGACCCCCTGGGCATCCCCGGGCAGATCGCACTGGCGGCCCTCATCCACGGCTGGCGAAACCCCCCTGGCCATGCCAGCAATCTGACCTTCGACACCTTCCTCGAGAAGTTCAATGACCCCCGGCAGTGGCAGGTCGACGAGCCTGTGCCTGTCCCTGCATCACATTTCGCGGGTCAGCTCGAGCGCCTCAAGCTGGAGCACTTCGAGCGGTTCTCCGACGGGCTTGACGCCGGGAAGATCAACGATTACGTACGCGAGTGGGAAGGCATACTCCGCGAAGCTCGCACCACCCTGGTTCCCGACAACGCTCCGAACGCAGACCTTGAGGCCGTCGTCCTGACCGATGTCGTTGGGCTGGCCGATCACCGCATGATGATGCTGGCCACCCACCCGCTGAAGCTGCGCTGGCTGGCAAAGAACTACGCGGAGGCAGCCAGCAGCATCGAGACCGCCCTGAACAGGGAGGGAGGTCTGAGTCTCAACCAGGAGAACGAGGATCTCTTCTTCGACGCCATCGACCGTATCTCCCCACATGGGACACCGGCGGTCCTCGTCGGGCCCGGCGGCACGATCGCCATCCCGATGCGCGAATCAGCCGGGCACGAGGAGTACGCCCCGGTCCGCCTCAGCGGCAACGAGTCCAAGGAATGGCTCTCCAGCGTCGACGAGACGGCGATCGACGAGATGGTCCGCGTCATCACCGACTACCTGACGACCTACCCCCACAAGCTTGACGGCCTACGCGTGCTGCTCCTGGACCGCAACGGCGACCCTGTCCTGCCGATGCGCGTGGCCAAGCAGATGCGAGCCAAGAACCCTCGCCTGAAAGTTGATCTGGTTGTGCTGGCTCCCCAGGCCACCCATCACGAGATCATCCAGGGTTTCGACCTGCACTTCTCCGGTGCGGAGATGTCCGAGGACAGCTTCCTGCCCGACGTCCAACTCATCCTGCAGGCATGGGAGCCCGACCAGGAAGCAGACCTGTCAGGGCTAGAAGACTCCATCGACCTCGCGCTGGCTCCGGCACTGTTCGGTACCCAGACCAGCATCAAGGAGAGCACCAAGAAGGAGTCCTTGTCGGGCTCCTTCAACCCTTGGAAGCACCCAGCTTCACACAACCTGGCTCAGACCAGCGAGAACGTCGTGAGAGCGCTGTTGCCCGAGACCGCCGACGAGACTCTTGAGTCCTGGTCAACCTTGTGCGTGCGCTACGACCGCCGTTCCCCGGTCTCCCGGGAGAGTGTCGACGGCATCGACTACTTCGAGATGCAGGTGCAGTTCGACCAGCACCAAAACTTGTTCGCCACTTTGCATCGCGTGGCCCACTGGGTCGTCACCCTCGACAGTTTCATCGGCCGTGAGCAGATCGATGCCCTGCGCAACCGCCCTGACGTCATCCTCGTCAAGCCCAGTGTTGGCAAGAACGAGTCCTACACTCTCATCGTCAGCTCGCAGACCGGTCGGCAGTTCGTCGTCCAGCGCCTGCGGCGCCGCCTGGAGCAGATCGGCGTCGTCACCCCGCAGGACTCCGAAGGCACCGCTAAGCGAATCTACGAGGTCGGCCGCAACGTGGCCCCTGGCGCCGTGCTGCGCTCCCTCGGCATCGGCACCACGGTCAACGAAGTCGTGGGCCTGGTCGCGACGCGATTTGTCATCGATCAGCAGTTTCCCGTCTCTCGGCAGGGTACGAGCCTGGTCACCTGGATCAGCTTCGACGAGCACCATCGCTGGTTCGGTCGCGGACAGAAAACCCGTGCCGATCTGGGTCGGTTCGTGCTGACCATCCAGGACGACGGCACAGTTCGCCTGGATGTCCTGGTCGCTGAGTCCAAGTTTCGCCAGACCTTCGACGTCGGTTCGGCTGAAGAACAGCTCAACCGCACCACCGACCTGTGTGAGGATGCCTTCCGTTCGGACGGCGAGGCTCGCCACGACCGTCCCTTCTGGCTGGACGAGCTTGCCGCCGCAATCGCCCAGACCAGTGGAAGCGCCCTGCAGGCCGCAGACCTTCCAGCTCGCACCTTGATCGGTAATGACGACCACCGTCAGGTCGAGGCGACGGTCCTTGACGCCCTACGCTCCGAAGATGTCCAGCTCGGTCAGGTTACCGGCGTTGCCGTGGCCATCTCAGCCGAGGATGACCAGCCGGCACCCGCGGTCGGAAGCCTCGGCAAGCACACCCTGGTGAGGCTGAACAAGCAGGAATTGCTGAGCCTCATCGGCGCTCTGCGCGCCAATCAGGACCCCACCAATGCCGACCGCCTTGTTGTCTCTGGGAACCTCAGTGGGGCGGTTCAGGTCCCCGACGATGTCGTCAAGACCTCCTCAATGGGTATTCCCGTCGAACTGCCCACCCCGGAAGAACCGACGGCACCTGTTGAGGTTGCCCGGGCGGCCGCGCCAACGTCCCTGCCGGAACATGGAGTTGCGCTTCACCCTGCCGCAGAGGTAGATCCTGTCCCTCTGAAGGTTCACCGCGGTGGGCTCTCCGACGAGGAGCTGAGGCTTCGATACAACAAGGTCGTTGACGTCTTCGCCCGCCACAAGGTCGCGGTCACCGCTCCGGAAGTCGGCAAGTGGCAGGAAGGACCCGGCTTCTACATCTTCCGGTTCATCCCCAGTCCTGGGGTCACCGTGGATAAGCTGACCAACCGGCGCGACGAGATTTTCCTGGCCCTGGCATTGCCCTCCGGGTTCAGCATTCGCACCCGTAGCGACCGCGGCTCCGTGCTCTTCGAGATCCCCAAGATCGACGACGAGAAGTACGGAGTCGACGCCAAGGCGCTTTGGCAGCGGTGCCCGGCCGATCCCGAGAGCCTCATCGCCCCGCTGGGCACCGACATCGAGGGCAACCCCGTCACCATTGATCTGTCCTCCGCAGACTCCCCGCACTTGCTGGTAGCCGGCACTACTGGATCAGGAAAGTCCGTCGCCCTGGACACGATTCTCAAGGGCCTGGTCCGGTACGACAAGAGCACTCTGCGACTCCGCCTCGTCGATCCCAAGGGCACCGAGCTTGTCGACTTCGAGGACGACCCTCACCTTGACGGCATGATCGGTATGGACGCCGCTGACGCCATCGAGATCCTTGAGGAAACCGTCGACGAGATGGCCGTGCGCTACAAGGACATGAAGGCGATCCGCACACGCAAGCTCGTCGAGTACAACGCCAAGGTCGACAAAGCAGACCGAAAGCCCTGGATCGTCATCGTCCTGGACGAGTACGCCGATCTCACCAGCGATCCCGAAGAGAAGAAGCAAATCGAAGCGTTGCTCAAGCGCCTGACGCAGAAGGCCCGCGCTGCGGGCATCCACGTCATCGCAGCCACGCAGCGACCGAGTGCGGACGTTATCTCGACGACTATCCGCTCAAACTTCCCTGCCCAACTCGCCCTGCGGGTCAAGACGGCGACCGACAGCCGCATCATTCTGGACGAGACTGGAGCCGAAGCTCTGGCCGGACAGGGCGACGCCTTTCTGCACACGGCCAAGGGCACCATACGACTGCAGGTGGCCTACGACGGGAGCTGACCAGACCCCGCCAGTTTGATCAACTCCATTTCATAGAGGGGGCAAGAAGGCCACCAGCGGCACGAGCTCTTCTCGCTGAACCGGGCGAAGATCAGATGGCCGCTACCGCCAGCGACGCGACGGTCAGGAGGCATTCCTCGGATGCTTCGAGGCTTGGACCTCCTGCCGCCGGGCGGCCACTGCCTCGATGACAGTCGCGGCACACGCCTCTGGTTCGAGGTGTTCCCAGAAGCGGAGCACCAGCCAGCCTGCCTCCGCGAGGCGGTCGTCTGTGTCCCGGTCGCGCTGGATGTTCCGGCCGATCTTTTCTTCCCAGTACGACCGGTTCGTCTTCGGCATCACGAAGTGCTCCGGGCAGCCGTGCCAGAAGCAGCCGTCGATGAAGACTGCGACTTTCACCGGGCGGAAGACCATGTCGGCCGTGCGGCGCATCTTCGGGAGCGGCTTTGCAGCCACCCGGTAGCGCAGTCCAGCGGCGTGGACAAGCGAGCGGAGGAGCAGCTCGGGCGCGGTATCGCGATTCCGGTTGCCAAGCATGCTCCGCCGGCTCGCGGCCGACGACGCCCACGACCCCTCCGGTGGTGTCCACTGCTCGGCCGGCGCTTCCGGTAGTCCTTGCTCGCTCATATCTCCAGCAGCTTAGGGACAGCTTCCTCCGGGTCGTCCCGCCTGGCGAGGACCCATTCCTATCCGTCCAGCTCTATTCTCGGCGCTTCCCCGTGGTGGAGGCGGGCAACCGCAAGCCGCGCACTCACCGACGCCACCCGGTCGCAGGCCGACGATCGCCGACCGCTGCGACGGGAGTGGCCTAGCGGCGGCGGGATCTCCACTCACAGAGTCCCGTCCTGCAGCAGCGCCTTGAAGGCGTCTGCCTCTCGCTGCAGCACAATGCGCCCGTCGCCGTCGCTGAACGCCAGGATCCGGCCGCCTGCATCCAGGCCGGCCTCCGCGAGGAGCCCCAGCGGCAGGGACACACGGCCGTCGTCATCGATCTGCAGTTCTGCTGGTTCGCGTATCACAATCGCAGTCTGCCAGTCTCCAGGCAGGACTGGGCTGCCCTGACCAGTCCGGCAATCAACCGCCCAGGTGCATCACCCTCTGTGACACGTAGATCCGTAAGCCTGCTCGCCTCGTCGGCCTTCGCGGATACGGCGCGAATCGCGGACTCAGCGGCCGTTGGCTGAGGTCTCGCTGGGAGCCATCTGGGAGCCAACCCGCTCCCCAAGCCCTTTCCAGACCACCCGACACCACCGCACTCCAACGCCTTGACCAGGCAAAACAGCAAAGAGACCGGTGATGATCATGCCCGAACCTAATTCGGGACGAAGAGGTCGTGGGTTCAAATCCCGCCACCCCGACAGAGAAACACCAGGTCCCCTACCTACTCACGTGAGTAGGTAGGGGACCTGTCTCGTCTGCGTGTCTATCTGCGTGACTACCGGCTCCCGCGTGTCTACGGCCGCTGCCGATCAGCGCCGAAGATTCCGTCCATGACCACGGCACCGGTCTGGATCACGGGCCGGATCTGCTTCCGGTAGGCCTCCTCGGTCACAGCCGTGCCGGAGTGGCCGACGAGCCGGGAGATCTCCTCCAGCGGGACGCCGCGGTCGGAGAGCAGGAAGACGTGGTCCCAGGTGAGCGCCCGCAGCTCCTCGGTACGCGCACCGGTCAGCAGGGCTACGACGATGTAGGCGTGCATCGAGGTGCCCTCGGCTGCTTTCAGCACCGCCTCGGCCTGGGCGAGGGTGGAGGCCTTGACGGACGCCCCGGCTGCCCCTGGGGCACGGAGCACAGCTCGACGACACGGTCTGCTCGGTGAGTTCCCGCCCGTCGGCGTCGGAGGAAGAGCGCGCCGCCCTTGACCTCGCCACGGGCACACCCGTCCTGGAGATCTGCCGCACCGCCTTCACCGAGGACGAACGCCCCGTCGAGGTCGACCAGATGCCCCTGGACGCCGGTTCGTACGTCCTGGAGTACCGCCTGAGCAGCTGAGCTGTTACAAGGTTCCTCTACCTCATCTACCTCATCAAGCCCCGGCTGTGCTGCGCTCCCGCCTTCGGCCCGCTCCACTGTGTTGCGGTGTTTGTACCGCTCCTTGTCGAAGCCGGGGGGACGTCCCTTCGACTGCTGCCTGATTTCCACCAGCGGATCGCGCAGGCTCACCGCTGTCGGCAGCACCGGGCCTCACCTTCACCGCGCCGTCCTTTGAAGAGTTCGGCGACGTGGATGAGGCGCGCTTGGGCGCCCCGGCGGCATGCTGGTGGGCGCGTACCGAGGTGGAATCGACGTTGACGTTCCAGTCGATATCGCCTGCGGTATCGGCGAGGGCCTGGACATGCTGCAGGAGCCTGTTCCAGGTGCCGTCGGCCGACCACAGCAGGTGCCGCTTGTGGACGGCCTGCCACGGGCGGAACCGCTGAGGCAGTTCACGCCACTGCACTCCGGTGCTCGGCCGGTGGATGATTCCGTTGATCACTTGGCGGTGGTCTCGCCATCGGCCGCATCGGTAACAGCTCACCGGCAGCAGCGGCTCCGTGACGGCCCACTCCTCGTCGGTCGGATCACCTCTGCTGAGCATGTCCGGGACGGTGAAGTACTTGTCGGGCAGGTTGCGGTTATGCCTCGGCCTTCTTCATCAACTCCACCAGGCTGGAGAAACTGTCCGTGGCGTGGCCGGCGTCCATGCCGCGCCGGAAGAGTTCGGCGACCGCGGCCGGGAGGACGGTGTCGACACCCGAGTCGGCGTTGGTGTGCAGGACGTGCTCGACGCTGGCCATCCCCATGGCCAGGCGGTCCACGTCGCCGAGGTGCTTGCCGGCGTCGATGCGCTCGGCGTAGAAGGCGAAGAACCCGGGAAGCGAGTTCGCGGTGTCGGTGGCGTGCTGCAGGATGTCGGCCGCTGCCAGGCCGTTGGCGTGGGCGAGAGCGATCGCTTGCCAGTAGCTCAGCATGGAGGTCCAGAACATGACCATGCCGATCTGGTAGAAGAGCGCGGCGAGCCCGGGGTCCTCACCCTGGTAGTCGGTCCGGCCGGTCACGACTTCGAGCACCGGACGGTGCTTGTCGAACGCTTCACGCGGACCGCTGTAGAAGGTGGCCGAGGCGGACTGGCCGATCCCGGAGGGCGGCACAGTAATACCTCCCGTGAGCTGCACGGCACCCCGCTCCGCCATCCAGCGGGCGGCGGAGCGGGCTTGCTCGGGGGTGGCAGAGCTGAGATTGACCAGGACTCGGCCGGCCAGCGCCGTCACCGCGGGTTCCAGCACCTCGTACATCGCGGCACAGTCCGTGAGGCTGAGGAGTGCGACCTCGTTCGCGGCAAGGGCCTCCTCGACGCTCGGCGCGAGGACCGCGCCGCGGGCCACCAGGGCATCCGCGCGAGACGCCGTGCGATTCCACAGGGTGACCGCGTACCCGCGGTCCAGGAAGGCCGCGGCCATGGCCTGGCCCATGGGGCCGAGTCCGATGACGGTGAGCGACTGCTTGGCGCTGCTCATGACGCGATCCCACCCTCGCTAAAACGATCGCTCTACCCAGTGCGCGACGGCAACATATCACGGCTCTAGAACGAACGCTCTACCCAATGGATCGATACAGTGGCCGCATGCAGACCAGCACCCGGGACCGGATCGTCGTCGCCGCGTCACGCCTCCTGCAGCGGCAGGGCTATGTCGGCACGGGCATCAAGCAGATCGCCCAGGAGGCGCAAGCCACCCTCGGCTCCGTCTACCACTTCTTTCCGGGCGGCAAGGAGGCCGTCGCCGTGGCTGCGATCAAGCACAGCGGCGAGGAATTCGCGACGCTTCTGCGGAAGGCACTGGACAGCGAGGAAGACCCGGCGGAGGCAGTGATGGGCTGCGCCCGGCAACTCGCCAGGGAACTGCGCGAGTCGGGCTGGATCGACGGCTGCCCCGTCACGGCAGCGGCCCTGGAGACGCTCGGAACCGACTCAGGGATCCAGCAGGCCTGCGCCGACGCACTGCGCAGCTGGGAGCAGTTGGTCTTCGACAAGCTGCTGCACTGCGGCTTTCCCTCCCAGAGCGCCCGGGAGCTGGCGCCCACCATCATCGGCGCCCTGGAAGGTGCCGAAGTCACCGCTCAGGTCTACCGCAGTGAGGAACCACTGGAGGCGGCGGGCCGGCAACTCGCCCGCCTTGTGCGCTCGTACGAGGCCTACCCACCCCGCTGAAGCGGCCGACGTCGATCGGAGAGACAGGGTCTAGTCGCGCTTGGGCCAGATCGGGCCCTGGTCGGTCCAGATGACGCCCTTGTTGCGGCACAGGCAGAAGGGGTGGCCGATCGGGTCGGTGTAGACCTGCCAGCCGTAGCCGTCGGGGCCGATGAAGTCCTGCCTCAGCGTCGCGCCGAGGTCGAGGACACGGCGCTGCTCGGACTCGATCTCGTCCACTTCGAAGTCGAGGTGGAACTGCTTGGGGTGCTCGCGGTCGGGCCACTGCGGAGCGCGGTAGTCGTCCACCCGGATGAATGCCAGCTCGATCTCGCCGAACTGGATGCCGGCCCAGTCCTCGGAGCTGCCTTCCTTGATCGGACGGCCCGTCACCTCGGAGTAGAAGGCCGCCAGCTTCATCGTCTCCGGGCAGTCGATGATGAAATCGGTGAGTCGCAGCATCCCGGGATCTTGCCACAAGATCACACCCGGCTTCGGGACAGGCCCTGAGCCGCTCCGCTGAAGTGTGGGAACGGAAGGCCCTGGGGCTTCGCCCCCCTCGGCTGGGCCGTCTCCGGGCCATCCGAGGCTGCTCAGTGCCGACCGACGACCACCAACGACAGTCGTAGCGAGCGACCGCCCCAGGTCACCCGATTGGATCTGTGACACTGGACAGGCCACGCCCAAGCCCGGAGAGCTGAGCCGACGTGCGCTGATCCGGCGCCTCGCTGCACCGGGTGAGTGTTCGACTGCGTGACGACGCCGACGAGCAACCGCGGACGAGCGCGGACGTCTGCGGACCATCGGCGCAGGTGACGGGCACGCCCTACCACGTCGGCAGCCCTGCCGAAGCTGCCTCGGGACGAAGAGGCCGTGGGTCACGGCGCCTACGCCGGTGCCGACCCAGCCGGAGCGACTCGGCTGCCGGCTCTCCCGTGCTTCGGTCGCCGACCCGGCCCGCGGACTCACCTCAGTGCCTCCTTCGCGTCGTCCAGCTCCTGGCCGAAGCCCCGACCATACGTCTGCGCGTTCGGGTCCTCGTGGTAAGGGCCGCCGTTGCAGCGGGCGGCGAGCTGCTGCATCCGCGCACGGGTCATCTGCTCCGGCGGTACGTCGGCGAAGCCGCTCTCGGCTTTCCGCCGCGCGAGGTGCTCCGAGGCGATGAAGATGTTCTCGGCCGGGTCCTTGATCGCGGTCACGGCCTGGTCCCGCTGCATGCCGGTGAGGTGCTGGGGGCCGTACCCGAGGACCTCCGCCGCGCGGCGGACCCGGATGGACAGGGGACCCATCGATGTCCGGTCGGGATCCTCACCACCGGGAAGGATCTTGCGTCCCTCGTACGCCGCGTCGTCGAGCCGGCCGGGACCGCCCTCGACTTCATCAGGAGACGGGACGGTGACAGCACCCGCCGGCACCTCGCACGCGGTGTACGCCCTCATTCGGCCTGTGCTCGGGTGGACACGTCCGCCGAGCAGTGCGCCTGGTGGTACTCCTCGGCGATCGGGGTCGACCTCGTGCCGGCACTCCCGGTCGCCGGCCGCCCCTGGTGACCGCACGCCCAGGGGCGACACATCCGGATCCACGAGAAAGCTCGGGAACCTGCCGGAAGGGGCACTACGGGCGTCGGATTCTCCCGGATCGAGCGGAAAGTGAACTGTCCAGTCCAATCGGCCGTCGGATCCGGACCGATCGCTCGACTTCGCCGACGTGCGCCGGGAACCCCGGCTTCCTGTGGAGCGTCCCTCCATCGGGAGGGGAATCCATGGCCGAGGATCTGACGATCGGCGAGCAGGTCGTGTTGCTCACTCTGGACGAAGAGACCGGCATCCTGCGCGAAGCGCCGCTGCGGGTGTCCCTGGCGGTTTCTGCGGCCGCCTTGCTGGAACTGGGCTTCTCCGGGCACCTGACGGAGCGTGACGGCTCACTCGTCGTCGCTGGAGCGTCGACGCCGGTGGGTCCGGCGGCCGCGGCCATGGCCGAGCACATGCGGAGCCATCCCGAGGAGACACCCCGGGAGTGGTTGCTGGCCGTACGCGAGCAGGCACTCGGCATGGCGTACCGGGGACTATGGGAGAAGGGACTGGTACGAAGGCAGGGACGGCGGGTCCTCGGCGTCTTCGGATCGGTGAAGTACCCGGTCACGGGCCTGCCGGAACTCGTGGCGCTGCGAGGGCGGCTGGCAGCCGTCCTCGCACAGGACCAGAACCCCGATGAGCGCACAGCGGCACTGATCACCGTGCTGCACCATGCGGGTCTCCAGGCCGTCTTGCCGCGGGATTCCGGGGGGAGGGCACCCGAGTACCGTCTGGCCGCGATCGCCGAGGGGCAGGGCCCGGCCGCGGCACTCGGAGACACGATCCGCACCACGGTCGCCGCTCTCACCGCGGTCATCGCCTCGTCCGCCCTGTAGAGAAGGCCTCACCCGAGGTGTCCGCGGACCCGCCGGCCGGATCCGCAGACCTTCGCTCCGTATCGATTCCGCGGCAGCTCGGCCGGTGACCACGGCGGCGAGCCGCCCGTTCCCGCGGTGGACGCCAACGGCGCGATTGCCGCCGAGCCCGGCGGTCGCTGCTGCCGCCCTGGCCGCTCGGTCGGGAATCGCGTGCCGGTCACCCCGGCCAGCCGGCAGCCGGCGAACGCCCCGAGTCCCCAACACCCCACCGGCGCAAGGAGGAAGCGCGCCGGCACCGAAGTCGGGCTGCGCCCCGCGAAGGACGGCGATGCGTGATCAGCTTGGGGTATGGAGACCATCATCGCCAGCGGCATAGCCGTCCTGGGGACGCTGCTCGGTTCGGGGATCACCCTGGCGTTCCAGCAGCGCACCACCGACAGGAGCCACCAGTTCACCCGCCGTGAGAAGCTCCGGCAGGAACGACTCGACGCCTACTCCGCCTACGCCGGCGCGCTGGTCAACTACCGCCGCTGCCTGATTCACCTCTGGTTCTGCGAACACGAACACCCACCGCCGGAGGACCCCGACACCGTGCGGATCCGCGCCTACGATCTGCGCTCCAGCGCCCAGGAGGCGCTGTTCCGGGTGCAGATGCTCACCGACGACGAGGCGCTGAGCCGGGCCGCGGAGAACGTGCTGGCAGACATCATGGCGCTGTCCAGGACAGGCAGCAGAACCGAACTCGACGATGCCAGGGTACGGACCCGTGACGGCATCAGCCGACTGGTCGGAGCAGCCAAGCAGCACCTCTGAGACGCTTGCGGACGCGCCGGTCCGCCGGGGACCGCGCAGGCCGCACCGGGAGCGGCCGCCGAGGGCGCTCGGGTCCGCGGGGCGCGGGTGGGTCCGGTTCACGGGGCCGGGGAGCCGTGCCCGCCGGAGCCGCCCGGTCTGACCAGTCCGGTCTCGTAGGCGAGCACGACGGCCTGGGCCCGGTCACGGAGGCCCAGTTCGGCGAAGATGCGGGCCACGTGGGACTTCACGGTGGCTTCGCCGAGGGTCAGCTCGGTGGCGAGTTCGGTGTCGGACAGGCCGCGGCCCAGCAGGGTGAGGACCTCCCGTTCGCGGGGTGTCGGGGCCGAGAGGTCGGCGTGCACGGTGGGCGGGTGGGCGGACGGGGTGGCGAAGCGCTCCACCAGGCGCCGGGTGATCGACGGGGCGAGCAGGGCGTCGCCGGTGCCGCCGGCGCGGGCGGCAGTTCCGGGGACTCGGCGACGGCGGCGGCAAGGACGGGGGGGGTCCTCGCCGACGCGAACCGCTGCTCCGCCGCCCCGTGGCGGGGCCGGGCGCCGGCCGCCCGGCTTCCCCTCCCGTACGGCGGGGCACCGGCCGTCGTTCGGTGACCACTGGAACCACCCGCCCCGTCGGGGCAGTCTCTCCCCTCGTGGGGAGCGTTCCTAATCAGGGTCCGGGGCCGGGACAGGGGCAGAGGCCGGGGGGTGATCCGTCGGCGCACATGGTGGTGTGCGGCGACGACGGGCTCGCGCACCGGCTCGCCGCCGAACTGCGGAGCGTGTACGGCGAACAGGTCACGCTCGTCGTCCCGCCCTCCCGGCGCGGCGTACGGCAGCCGGTGGTCGGGCGGGCCCGCGCCGTGGCGTTGCTGGGCCGGGTGGTGAACGTGACCGCCAACCGGGGCACGGGCGGCGGTGACGGCCGGGTCGTGGAGGCCGCCGAGCTGACCGAGGCGGTGCTCGCCGACGTGGGCGTGGATCGGGCCGCCGCGCTGGCGCTCGTGTACGACGACGACGAGACCAACATCCGCGCCGCCCTCACCGCCCGCCGCCTCAACCCCCGGCTGCGGCTGGTCCTCCGGCTCTACAACCGGCGGCTGGGGCAGCACATAGAGGAACTGCTCGACCAGGCGGCGGCGTTGGCGTCCGAGGGCTCCCCGGGGCCGGACATCGACGCCTCCACGACCGTGCTGTCCGACGCCGACACCGCCGCGCCCGCGCTGGCCGCCACCGCGCTCGCCGGGACCAGCAAGGTCGTCCAGACGGACGGGCTGCTGCTGCGCGCGGTGGAACGGCCGCCGCCCCGGCCGGGCACGGTGGCCGATCCGGGGCTGTGCACGCTGGCGCTGCTGTCCGCGACGAGCAACGACCCGGCGGGCGCGGACGGTTCGGAGAGCAGCGGCGAGCAGGGGCCGCAGTTGCTGCCCGACGCGGCGGCGGTGGCGGCGGCGACCGGGCGCGGGACGGTGGTGCTGGAGCAGGTGTCGTACGCCGGGGCCTCGGCGGCCTCGGGGCGCGGCGCCGGGGTGCCGCCGCTGGCCTCGCTGTTCTCGCGGCGGCTGCGGTGGTCGCTGACGGGGCTGGTGGGGTGCGTGGTCGCGCTCGCCGTGGCGTTGTCGGTGGTGACCGGGAAGGACCTGCTGTACGCCACGTACGTCACGCTGCTCGACCTGTTCGCGATCAACGAGCCGGCGGAGCACCAGTCGGTGCCGCGTCAGCTGCTGCAACTGCTGTCCGCGCTGGTCGGGTTGCTGCTGCTGCCGGTGCTGCTGGCGGCGGTGCTCGAAGCGCTGGGGACGTTCCGCAGCGCGTCCGCGTTGCGGAAGCCGCCGCGCGGGCTCGGGGGGCACGTGGTGCTGCTCGGACTCGGGAAGATCGGCACGCGGGTGCTGACCCGGCTGCGCGAGCTGCACATCCCCGTGGTGTGCGTCGAGGCCGACCCGGAGGCGCGGGGACTGGCGACGGCGCGGCGGCTGCGGGTGCCGGTGGTGCTCGGGGACGTCACGCAGGAGGGCGTCCTGGAAGCCGCCAAGATCCACCGGGCACATGCGCTGCTGGCGTTGACCAGCGCGGACACCACGAATCTGGAGGCCGTGCTGTACGCCCGGTCCGTGCGGCCCGATCTGCGGGTGGTGCTGCGGCTGTACGACGACGACTTCGCGACCGCCGTGTACCGCACCCTGCGGGCGGCGCACCCCGGTGCGCTCACCCGGAGCCGGAGCGTGTCGCATCTGGCCGCGCCCGCGTTCGCCGGGGCGATGATGGGGCGTCAGATCCTGGGGGCGATCCCGGTGGAGCGGCGGGTGCTGCTGTTCGCGGCCGTGGAGGTGGCCGGACATCCGCAGCTGGAGGGGAAGACGGTCGGCGAGGCGTTCCGGGCGGGGGCGTGGCGGGTGCTGGCGCTGGACACGGCGGGGGCGACCGAGGAGCGGCGCGTGCGGCCGGGGGCCGACGGCGCCGGCGAGGGGGCGCGGGCGTCGGGACTGGTGTGGGACCTGCCCGACACGTATGTGCTGCGCGGCGAGGACCGGGTGGTGCTGGCCGCGACCAGGCGAGGGCTGGCGGAGCTGCTGGGGCGGCGGACACGGGAGCGGGCCGGGGCGCAGGGGTCGGGGCCGTAGGCGCCGGAGCGTGGGGCCGGGGGGCGGGCCGCGGGGCCGGGGAGGGGGCCGCAGGGGCGGGTCCCCTCCCCCTCCGCGATCCGCCGAAGGCTCCGCCAAGCCCCGGCACCGGGCCCGGGCCTCGAGGCCCGGGCCTTGTCCGCTCACGGCCCGGTCCGGGCGGGCACGACGCGGACCGGGCGGGCACGGCGCGGACCGGGCGGTCCTTCGGCTAACCCGGCAGGTGCCTCGCCGCGAAGTCCAGCTCCAGGCGGACCTGCTTGATGCGTTCGTCGACCACCAGGGAGCCGTGGCCCGCGTCGTAGCGGTAGACCTCGTGGACCGCGCCCCTCGCCTCCAGGCGTTTGACGTAGTTGTCGATCTGGCGGATGGGGCAGCGGGGGTCGTTGACGCCGGCCGAGATGTGGACCGGGACCTTGACCTGGTCGACGTAGGTCAGCGGGGACGATGCCTCGAAGCGCTCCGGGACCTCCTCGGGCGTGCCGCCGAACAGGGTGCGGTCCATGGCCTTCAGGGCTTCCATCTCGTCGTGGTACGCCGTGACGTAGTCGGCGACCGGGACCGCGGCGATGCCCAGCGCCCACGCGTCCGGCTGGGTGCCCAGGCCGAGGAGGGTGAGGTAGCCGCCCCAGGAGCCGCCGGTGAGGATCAGCCGGCCGGGGTCCGCGAGGCCGGACGAGATCGCCCACTCGCGGACCGCGGCGATGTCCTCCAGCTCGATGAGGCCGACGCGGTGCTTCAGGGCGTCGGTCCAGGCCCGGCCGTAGCCCGTCGAGCCGCGGTAGTTGACGCGGACCACCGCGTATCCGTGGTCGACCCAGGCCGCGGGGCCGGCCGCGAAGGAGTCGCTGTCGTGCCAGGTCGGGCCGCCGTGGATGTCGAAGACCGTGGGGAGGGAGCCCGTCGCGCCCGCCGGCTTCTGGACCAGGGCGTGGATGCGGCCCCCCGGGCCCTCCACCCACACGTCCTCCACGGGGACGGATCCCGGGGACTTCATGCCGGGCGGGTCCAGGACGACCCTGCCCGTGGTCGAGCGGACCGCCGGGGGCTGTGCGGCCGACGACCAGAGGTACTCCACGCTGCCGTCCGGACGGGCCGTCGCGCCCGACACCGTGCCGGGCGGGGTCGGGACCCTCGCCAGCTCGCGGCTCGCCAGGTCGTAGCGGAACAGCTCGCTGCGGGCCTCGAAACCGTGCACGATCAGCAGGCCCGTGCCGTCCGGGTACCACTCGGCGCCGACGTCGCCCGGCAGCTCCAGCGCCAGGTCCGTCTCCTCGCCCGTCGCCACGTCCCAGACCAGGGGCTCCCAGCGGCCGCGGCGCTGGTGGCCGACGAGCAGCCGGGTGTCGCCGTCGACGGGGGCGAAGCCCAGCACCTCCAGGCCCAGCTCCCGCGTGCCGTTCCCGGTGTCGTCGAGTTCCGCGACCGTCGTGCCGTCGGGGCGCAGGACGCGCAGCGCCGAGTGCATGGCGTCGCCGTGCTCCGTGTGCTCGACGGCGATCAGCGAGCCGTCGTACGACAGGTCGCCGACGCCGGCCGACTCGCGGTGGCGGTAGATCTCCACCGGCGCCTCGCCGGTGCGGACGAGGTGGATCGTCGTGCCGTCCTCGTCCGTGGAGCGGCCCACGACCGCCGTGCGTCCGTCCCGGCCGAGGGCGAGGCCCGCCGGGTAGGACGGGTCGAGGCCGGGCGCCGCGAGCTCGTCCTCGCCGCCCGCGAAGGGCTGACGGCGCCAGACGCCGAACTCGTCGCCGTCCTTGTCGTCGAACCACCAGATCCACTCGCCGTCCGGTGAGAGCACTCCGTCCGTCGTGCCGTTGGGCCGGTTCGTGACCTGGCGCTGCTCACCGGTCGACCGGTCCCAGGCGTACAGCTCGTACGTCCCCGTCGCGTTCGAGACGAACAAGGAGCGGTCCGGCGCGTCCTCCGCCCAGTCGGGCAGTGACACCCGGGGCGCCCGGAAGCGCTTCTCCCAGTCCGGCATCTCCTCGCTCTGTCCTCGTTGCCCCCGCTGATCCCATTCGTCCCGCGAGACGGACTTGTTGCTCTCAGTCATGGCCCCATACTGCCTGCCTCCGCCGACACATGGCCGGTCAGCTCCTCAGCCTGTGGACAACTCCGACCTGTGGACGACCCCGCGACCGTGCGATGAGCGGTCGTGCGCCGAACGGGCGTGTACCGACGGTCGTGCGCCGAGCGGTCGCACGCCGACGACCGCGCGCCGCGCGTCATGCACCGACGGTCGCGCGCCGCGCCGTCTGTGCCGGGCTGGGCGGGCGGGGCGGGGCCGATTGTCAGTGGCGGGGTGCACACTCCTGGCCATGACCGATCTGCGCAGCACAGTCGTGCCCCTGTGGGTGGCCGCCGAGGCCGGACACCGCATCGCGCCCGTGGCTCGGCCGGCGGGCGGCGGAGCCGGGACTTCCCCGGGCGGCACGGCACCCCGCGGCCGGGATTCGCCCGTCCGCCCCGTACCGTGGAGGGCGTGTACCGGTTTCTGCTGACGCCCCGCTGGTGGGGGATCAACGTCTTCGTGCTGCTCGCCGTCCCCTTCTGCATCTTCATGGGGTCGTGGCAGCTGGGCCGGTTCGAGGACCGTGTGCAGGACCACCGCAGCGCCGGCGCGCAGGCCGCGTCCGCCCGCAAGGAGGCGCCCCGTCCGCTGGCGGAGCTGCTGCCCGTGGACAAGGCGACCGTCGGCAGGCAGGTCACCGCGACCGGCCGGTACGGCAAGCAGTTGCTCGTCCCGGACCGCAAGCTCGACGGCAGGAGCGGGTTCTACGTCCTGACGCTGCTGCGCACCGACTCCGGCCGGGTGCTGCCCGTCGTGCGGGGCTGGCTGCCCGGTGCGGCCGACCCGGCGAAGGCGCCGGCCCCGCCCACCGGCGAGGTCACGGTCACCGGAGCGCTGCAGGCCTCGGAGACCCCGGGCGAGAACGGCGTTCCCGCGCGCAGCGGCCTGCCGGCCGGGCAGACGCCGGCGATCAGCGCGGCGTCGCTGGTGAACCTGGTGCCGGACGACGTGCACGACGCGTGGGTCACGCTCAACCGGGGCGACTCCGGGATGCGGGCCGTGCCCGCGACCACGCCGCAGAACACGGGCCTGGATCTGAAGGCGTTCCAGAACCTCGGCTACACGGCCGAGTGGTTCGCCTTCGTGGGTTTCGTGATCTTCATGTGGTTCCGGCTGCTGCGCCGGGAGGTGGAGTTCGCGCGGGACGCGGAGCTGGGCCTGGTCGCCGAGGAGGAGCGGCGGCAGCCCAGTCCGACCGGCGTGTGACGGCAGCGACGGAACCCGGCCGGCGTGGTGCGACCCCGGCGGTACGGCCTGACCGGCGTGTGACGGCAGTGGCACAGCCCGGCCGCCGTGGGACGGCGGTGGCACAGCCCGGCCGGTGTGGGACCGCGGCGGTCCGGCCCGGCCGGCGGTGCGCCCGCGACCCGGCCGGCCGCCGGCCCGCTACGCCCCCGCCAGCAGTCCCGTCCAGTACACGGTCCCCGCGCACGCGTTGGGCACGGTGACCGTCGCCGACGCCGCGCCCGTCTCCGCCGTGTACGTCACCACGACGCTGCCGTCGGCCGGGCCGTCCGCCGTCATCAGCTGGGCCGCCGTGCCCGTCTCGGTGTCGGTGGTGGTGCCGCCGTCGGCGCTCGTGCCCTCCGTCGGCGTGGGCTCCGGGGTCGGGTCGACGGTGCCCGCGCCGCCGCCCGTGCCGCCGTCGGTGCCGCCGCCGGTCGTGGGACAGGTCTCCGAGGGCACCCAGGCGAACTTCACCTCGTAGGCGGCGCCCGGCGCCAGCACCAGCTGCGCGGCCTCCTGGGACGGGGCGGGCAGTCCGGCCGCCGCGTCCCCGGCCACGTGCCGGGCCGTGCCGAGCTTGGCCTGGTCCGCAGCGCCCTGTGCGAGCACGCTCACCCCGCCGGGGCCGCCGACGGTGCAGCCGGCGCCGGAGACGTTGGTGACGCGGAAGGAGCCGTAGACGGCTCCGGTGGAGTCGGGGGCGGCGGTGCTCCCGGTGGCGGAGCCGAGCTGGGCGGCCGTGCACGCGGCGGTGGAGGCCGCGCTGCTGGAGGAGGGGCCGGCGCCCTTGTCGGGGCCGGTTCCGGTGCCGGTGTCCGGGTCCCTGACCGTGTCCTTGTCCTCCTCCTTCGCCTCCCCCTTGTCCTTGCCCTCGGCCTTGCCCGAGCCGCTCCCGGCGGTGCTCTCCCCGCCGCCGGGGTCCTTGCCCTGGCCGACGCCGCCCTGTGCCTGGGAGGCGTGCCCGGCCACGGACGGGTTGGCGTCGGGGCCGGTGGTGTGGGAGACGTGCACGAGGGCGGGGATCGCGGTGCCGATGAAGAGGGCGGCGGCCGCCATGCCGACGGCTGCCTGCCGCTTGCGGGCCCGCCGGGCGGGCACCGCCCGCCGCAGATACTCCAGGGTGCCGTCGCGCGGCTCCACCCCCTGGACCGCCTGGTGCAGCATCCTGCGCAGTGCCAGCTCGTCCGATTCGAGCCCGTCGGGCCCCTGAACGTCGGGGCCCTGGTCGTCGGGGCCGTGGTTCACAGTTCCGTTCCCAGCGTGCGAGTGCTTCGGCTGTTGCTCGTTCGTCCTGGTCGGCTCGCGCCACTCGTGGAGCTCGTGGCGTGGGGGCGCGTCGCGCCGCCCGTCGTCGCCGTCGCTCATGCGGGCGCCTCCATCGCCAGCCGGAGCGCCGCGATGCCACGCGAGCCGTACGCCTTCACCGAGCCCAGGGAGATGCCGAGCGTCTCGGCGACCTGCGCCTCCGTCATGTCCGCGAAGTAGCGCAGGACCAGCACCTCGCGCTGGCGGCGCTGCAGTCCCTTCATCGCCTTGATGAGGGAGTCGCGCTCCAGCTGGTCGTAGGCGCCTTCCTCGGCGCTCGCCATGTCCGGCATCGGCTTCGACAGCAGCTTGAGGCCGAGGATGCGGCGACGCAGCGCCGACCGGGAGAGGTTGACGACCGTCTGCCGCAGATACGCCAGGGTCTTCTCCGGGTCGCGGACGCGTTTGCGTGCCGAGTGGACGCGGATGAAGGCCTCCTGGACGACGTCCTCGCAGGAGGCGGTGTCGTCGAGGAGGAGTGCGGCGAGACCCAGCAGCGACCGGTAGTGGGTGCGGTAGGTCTCGGTGAGGTGATCGACGGTGGTACCGGCGGCTACCGCGTTCTCGGGGTGCTCGGCGCCGTCGCGCTGGTCCGGTATGCGGGCGGGCCGCGCTGCGGGCATGGGCGCGATCACCGGCATGCCACCGGACGCGCCCGCCGCGCGGGGCCGGACGGGCCGACGGGGCGGCCGCAGGGCCGTGCCGCGCGTCGCCGCTGGGGGTATCCCCTGCTCGAAGAGCTTGGGAGAGAAGTCGAGTACCTCTGCCACGCCAGTTGGACACGCGTCCCCCCGCAAGGGTTGTACGTGCCGGGCGCCGCGTTCGCGTCGGCGTCCGCCTGCGCCGCCGGCCGCGTTCTCACGGCCGGCAGCACGACCGACGGCACATCAAATGCCCTCATGCGTCCTGATCTCCCCCTATGTCCCATGAGAACGAGCGTCCCCACGCTCGTTCCTCGGCGTCCCCACGCCTGTTGAAGCGCTCCCACGGCCCGAAGGGGCGACCGCAAAGACGCCCCCCGCCCTCCGCGTGGTTGCGGAGGGCGGGGAGGAAATCCTCTAATGCCGAAAGAGGCGCGTACAAGTGTTCCGAACGATCTTTCGGGTCACATCCCGCACCCGGATCCTACTGACCGATCCCGCACCGGCCGGGACTTTTTCTGCGCCGGAGCCCTTTCACGACAGTTCCGCCACCATCCCTCAGCGGTTCCGCCACCCCTCAGCGATTCCGCCGCCCCTCAGCGGTGCCGCCGCCCCTCAGCGATTCCGCCGTCTGACGACGGTGCCGCCGCCACCAGTTCCGCGATCTGCGCGGTGTTGAGCGCGGCCCCCTTGCGCAGGTTGTCGCCGCAGACGAACAGTTCCAGGGCGGTGGGGTCGTCGAGCGCCCGCCGCACCCGTCCGACCCAGGTCGGGTCGGTGCCGACCACGTCGGCGGGCGTGGGGAACTCGCCGGCCGCCGGGTTGTCGAAGAGCACGACGCCGGGCGCGGTGGCGAGGATCTCCCGGGCCTTGTCGACGGTGACCTCGCCCTCGAAGCGGGCGTGCACGGTCAGCGCGTGCGCGGTGACCACCGGCACCCGTACGCAGGTGACGGCCACCGGCAGCCGCGGCAGCCCGAGGATCTTGCGGGACTCGTCCCGCAGCGCCGTCTCCTCCGACGACCAGCCGTCGTCCTGGAGCGTCCCGGTCCACGGGACGACGTTCAGGGCGACCGGCTCCGGGAAGGGCCCGGTGCCGTCCCCGACGGCCCGGCGCAGGTCGCCGGGGCTGGTCCCGAGTTCCGTGCCGGCCACCAGGGACATTTGCCGGCGCAGCGTCTCCACGCCGGCCCGGCCCGCCTCGCTCACCGCCTGGTACGAGGAGACCACCAGCTCGCGCAGCCCGAACTCGGCGTGCAGCGCGCCCAGTGCCACGATCATGGACAGGGTCGTGCAGCGCGGGTTGGCGACGATCCCGCGCGGGCGGGTGCGCACGGCGTGCGGATTGACCTCGGGCACGACGAGCGGCACGTCCGCGGCCATGCGGAAGACGCGGGAGTTGTCGACGACGACCGCGCCGCGGGCGGCGGCGCGCGGCGCCCACTCGGCGGCGACCTCGTCGGGGACGTCGAACAGCGCGATGTCGACGCCGTCGAGGGCTTCCTCGGTCAGCGCCGCCACCTCGACCTCCTCGCCGCGCACGGCCAGCTTGCGGCCGGCGGAGCGCGGCGAGGCGATCAGGCGGATCTCGCCCCAGACGTCCGCCCGCTGGGACAGGATCTGGAGCAGGACCGTGCCGACGGCTCCGGTCGCCCCCACGACCGCGAGCGTCGGACGTCCGGCCCGGGTGGACCGTACGGTTTCGGCCATCAGCGGCCGGTGCCTCCGTAGACGACGGCCTCGTCGCTGTCGGAGTCCAGCCCGAAGGCGGTGTGCACGGCGCGGACGGCCTCGGGCACGTCGTCGGCGCGGGTGACGACCGAGATGCGGATCTCGGAGGTCGAGATCAGCTCGATGTTCACGCCCGCCTCGGACAGGGCCGTGAAGAAGTCGGCCGTGACGCCCGGGTTGGTCTTCATGCCGGCGCCGACGAGGGAGATCTTGCCGATCTGGTCGTCGTAGCGCAGCGAGTCGAAGCCGATGCCGGCCTTGTTCTTCTCCAGCGCGTCGATGGCCTTGCGGCCCTCGGTCTTCGGCAGCGTGAAGGAGATGTCCGTCAGGCCCGTGGCGGCGGCGGACACGTTCTGCACGACCATGTCGATGTTGACTTCGGCGTCGGCGATCGTGCGGAAGATCGTGGCGGCCTCGCCCGGCTTGTCCGGCACGCCGACGACCGTGATCTTGGCCTCGGAGGTGTCGTGCGCGACACCGGAGATGATGGCCTGCTCCACCTGCTTGTCCCCTTGCTCGATCGGCTCGCTGCTGACCCACGTGCCCTGCAGCCCGCTGAAGGAGGAGCGGACGTGGATCGGGATGTTGTAGCGGCGGGCGTACTCCACACAGCGGTGGAGCAGCACCTTGGACCCGGACGCGGCCAGCTCCAGCATGTCCTCGAAGGAGATCCAGTCGATCTTCCGGGCCTTCTTCACCACGCGCGGGTCGGCGGTGAACACGCCGTCGACGTCGGTGTAGATCTCGCACACCTCGGCGTCCAGCGCGGCGGCCAGGGCCACCGCGGTGGTGTCGGAGCCGCCGCGGCCGAGGGTGGTGATGTCCTTGGTGTCCTGGCTGACGCCCTGGAAGCCGGCGACGATGGCGATGTTGCCCTCGTCCAGCGCGGTGCGGATGCGGCCCGGCGTGACGTCGATGATCCGGGCTTTGTTGTGGACCGAGTCGGTGATGACACCTGCCTGGCTGCCGGTGAAGGACTGGGCCTCGTGGCCCAGGTTTTTGATCGCCATGGCCAGCAGGGCCATGGAGATACGCTCTCCGGCGGTCAGCAGCATGTCGAGCTCGCGCCCGGCAGGCATCGGGGAAACCTGCTCGGCGAGATCGATCAGCTCGTCCGTCGTGTCGCCCATCGCGGAAACCACGGCCACCACCTGGTGGCCGTTCTGCTTCGCTTCCACGATCCGCTTGGCGACGCGCTTGATGCCCTCGGCATCGGCTACGGAGGAGCCTCCGTACTTCTGCACGACAAGGCCCACGTGCGCTCCTCGCTCCGTTTGTGTTCTTTCCGCATATACGCCGGTGTACTGCGGGTCGGCTCAGTCTATCGAGCGGCCGAAATCACTCCCGGTGATATCGCATCGTGAGACGCCCGGCTCACTGAATGATCACCGCGGACGGCTCCGGCGCGCCCCGGTGAGCCCTTCCCCATCCCCTGACGTGCCACGCCGAAAGTGGTTCAGGTCACCCCGTCCGATCGCCGTCCGGTCGGCGGGCGGGACCGGCGGGGCCCTCGATGGGGTGGTGTCCAGGGTGATGTCCACGGGAGCGGGAAGCCGGACTGCGGCGCCGAAGGGGAGCTTCTCCGCGTGCCGGCGGCGGCCGCCCTCCGGCCGGCTGCGCACGACGGCCGGGCGGCCGTCCCTTCACGTGCCCGACGGGACCCATGAGCGCGTCGCTGATCACCCGCTCGAACGGCAACGCCCGCAGCACGACGTTCCGGCGGCGGGCGACGACGCGGAGGCCCTGCTCTCCGCCGTGGCCCGGTGATCCCCTCCGCGCCCCGGTGACGGGCGCACGAGGCGACAACCACCACCGCGTGTCCCAGACTGGAGGGAACCGCCGGTCGAAGCGCTCGACGAGAGGCCGAAACCGTGTACGACGTGCCGTTGTGGCTGTGGATGGCCTTCGCCGTCACCGTCCTGGTGTCACTGGCGATCGACCTGCTCGCGCACCGGCAGGCCCATGTCATCGGCTTCCGCGAGGCCGCCGCGTGGAGCGGGGTCTGGGTGGGGCTGGCGATCGTCTTCGGCGTCGTCGTCTTCCTCGTGGTGGGCACGACGCCCGGGGTGGAGTACACGACCGCGTGGCTGCTGGAGAAGAGCCTGTCGGTCGACAACCTCTTCGTCTTCGCGCTGATCTTCGGCTATTTCAAGGTGCCGCGCGCCTACCAGCACCGGGTGCTGTTCCTCGGCGTCCTCGGCGCCCTGGTCTTCCGGGGGGTCTTCCTCGCCGCAGGCGTGGCGGTGGTCAGCCGCTTCACGGCCGTCCTGTTCGTCTTCGCCGTGATCCTCTTCTACAGCACGTACAAGATCCTGAAGGAGGAGGACGACAGTTTCGACCCCGGCAAGAGCATCGCCGTCCGCCTGCTCCGCAGGATCGTCCCGGTGCGGGACGAGTACGCCGGAGCGCATTTCTTCGTCAAGGAGGCCGGACGCCGCGTCGCCACCCCGCTGCTCGCCGTCGTCGCCGCGATCGAGGCCGCCGACCTGGTCTTCGCCGTGGACAGCGTGCCCGCCGTGCTGGCCGTCAGCAGCGACGCCTTCATCGTCTACACCAGCAACGCCTTCGCCATCCTGGGCCTGCGCGCCCTGTACTTCATGCTCGCCGGCCTGCTCGACCGGTTCCACTACCTCAGCACGGGGCTGGCGATCATCCTCTCCTTCATCGGCGTCAAGCTGATCCTCCAGGCGTCCCACAAGATGATCAGCCCCGCCATTCCCGAAGTGCCCTCGCCCCTCAGCCTCGGGGTCATCGTCGCCGTCCTGGCCGTCTCCGTCGGGCTCAGCCTGCTGCGCCCTCCTGTCCGGTCAAAGGATTCCCAAAACCATGCAAAGCGGTCTTAAAATGACAACTATGGACAATGAGCGGAAAACCCGGACAACTTCCCCGACTGGCCGCGCCTACGTCTGCCCCTCCTGCAAGCAGCCGGTGGACGCCGTCGTGGAACGGCACAAGAGGATGGGCGTCTTCACCCCCCACTGGACCGCGGGCCCCTGCCACAACCGTCGCTGCGACCAGTACGTGCCGGAGCAGGTGCCGGTCAGCTCGGTGCGCAGCGCCGTCTGGAAGAGCCTGGCGGGCTGGACGCGCCACTGAGCCGCCCGCCGCCCGCCGCCGGACGGCCCGGCGTCACCGAGCCGGCCGGAACCCCAGCTGCGCCCCGATCTCCGCCTCCATCACCCGGCCCGCCTCGAACTCCAGGGTCTCGTCGCCCATGCCCTGGTCGGTGTCCAGGCCGTCCAGCTCCTCCAGCGGCTGGTTGAGGCGGACGTGGGCGACGACCGACTGCAGCGCCCGCAGGGTCGCCGAGGCGGTCGAGCCCCAGTTGGAGAAGTAGGAGAACTGCCACCACCACAGGGCTTCCGTGGTGCGGCCCGCGCGGTAGTGGACCATGCCGTGGCGCAGGTCGGCGATGACGTCGGCCAGGTCGTCGGAGATCCGGGCCGGAACCGGGGCCCGGCGGGGCTCGTAGGGGTCGAAGACCTCCGAGTAGACGTCGACCGGGTCGAGGAGGCGGGCGAGGTTCTCGCGGAGTTCGTCCACGTCCTGCTCCGGGCCCGGGTCGGGCTCGTAGCGCTCGTCGGGGACGAAGTCCTCGTGGGCGCCCAGCCGGCCGCCGGCCAGCAGCAGCTGGGAGACCTCCAGCAGGAGGAAGGGGACCACCGAGTCCGGCTCGTCGCCCTTGGCGACCTCGGTGACGGCGACCAGGAAGCTCTCGATCTGGTCCGCGATCTGGACGGCGAAGTCGTCCGGGTTCTGGTGGGTCGCGTGCAGCGTGGCGTCAGACATCTAGGAGTCGTCTCCCCTCGAAGGCACGGCCGAGCGTGACCTCGTCCGCGTATTCCAGATCGCCACCCACCGGGAGGCCGCTGGCCAGGCGGGTGACCTTGAGACCCATGGGCTTGATCATGCGGGCGAGGTACGTCGCCGTGGCCTCGCCTTCGAGATTCGGATCCGTGGCCAGGATGAGCTCCGTGACCGTCCCGTCGGCCAACCGCGCGAGAAGTTCCCGTATCCGCAGATCGTCGGGACCCACCCCGTCGATCGGGCTGATCGCGCCGCCGAGGACGTGGTAGCGGCCGCGGAACTCACGGGTGCGCTCGATGGCGACGACGTCCTTCGGCTCCTCGACGACGCAGATGACGGCCGGGTCGCGGCGGGCGTCGCGGCAGATGGAGCAGTGCTCCTCCTGCGCGACGTTGCCGCAGATCGCGCAGAAGCGGACCTTGGCCTTGACCTCCATGAGCGCCTGCGCGAGCCGCCGCACATCGGTCGGTTCGGCCTGCAGGATGTGGAAGGCGATCCGCTGGGCGCTCTTGGGACCGACGCCGGGCAGCCGCCCCAGCTCGTCGATCAGGTCCTGGACCACGCCTTCGTACAACGGACTGCCGCCCTTCCTGGGGTTCCTTCACCACGTACGGTAGATGCCCGCCGGCCGTCTCAGAAAGGCAGACCGGGAATGCCGCTGCCGCCGCCCAGGCCCTGGGCGAGCGGGCCGAGCTTCTGCTGCTGGAGGGCCTGCGCGTTCTCGTTGGCCGCCTGCACGGCCGCGACGACCAGGTCGGCGAGGGTCTCGGTGTCCTCCGGGTCCACCGCCTTCGGGTCGATCTTCAGGGCGCGGAGCTCGCCGGCGCCGGTGACGGTGGCCTTGACCAGGCCGCCGCCCGCCTGTCCGTCGACCTCGGTCCGCGCCAGCTCCTCCTGCGCCCGTTGCAGGTCCTGCTGCATCTTCTGGGCCTGCTGGAGCAGCTGCTGCATATTGGGCTGGCCACCACCGGGGATCACGATCAGCTCCTTGTCGGTACGGGTTTTCCCGTTCGGCACGAGCCTACGTGGTCCACGCGGACCGCGCCCCGTCACTCCTTCGAGTGAGCCGACCGCGCGCCTCATACCCGAACAAGGCCCTCTTCCGGGCGGAAAAGATGCGAAACCCGGCCTTCGCCACCCGTTGGGCGGTAGGAAAGGGAGCGGCGCGTCAGCCTCAGGTGTCACGTCAGCGCCGCAGGGACGTCACGCACCGTGATCAGTAGGGAGTGCCGGGTGGCTCAGCCGGAGATGCAGCCCGAGGGGCCGGCTCAGGACGGGCGGGGCGAGGGACCGGCCGGGCTGCGGCCGGGCGACCTGGCCGGACGGGCGTTTCCGCCCGGGGACTGGGGGGAGCCCGCGCAGCGGCTGGAGGAGCTGTACCGGTGGGTGGAGCGCGGAGCGCTGGACACGGCGGCCTGGTACCTCGCGGACCGGCTGTGGAAGCGGCGGGCGGCGCGGCTGCTGCGGGCCGGGACCGCGACGGGCGCGGTCGCCGGGGCGGCGCTGCCGCTGCTGGACATGACCGGGGTCGTCGGCGGGGTCGCCCCCTGGGGATACCTGGCGCTGCTGCTCGGGGTGGCGTGCGTGGCCGGGGACCGGTACTTCGGGGTGACGTCCGGGTGGATAAGGGACGTGGCCACGGCGCAGGCGGTGCAGCGGCGGCTGCAGGCCCTCCAGTTCGACTGGGAGTCGGAGAACGTGCGGGAGGTGCTGGGGCCGACGGAGGGGACGGCGAGCGAGGCGGCGGAGCGGTGCCTCGGGGTGCTGCGGCGGTTCTCCGAGGACGTGACGGAACTGGTGCGGGTGGAGACCGCCGACTGGATGGTGGAGTTCCGCACCGGGGGCGCGCCGCTGGGGATCCAGTCGGCGGTCCCGCCGGGTGCGGGACGGCAGGAGCCGGGGGGATCCCACGGGCGGTTGCCGCTGCCGCCGGGGACCGCGCGGCCCAACATGCCGCGGCAGCGGCCGCCGGAGCCGCGGTGAGCCCTCCGGGCGCCCGCTCCCCGGGCGGGGGACGCCCCCGCGGCCCGGTCCGTCAGCTCTGCGGGTCCGGGAACGCCACCGGGCTGCGCAGCCCCGCCCGGTCGACCGCCCGCACCCCGAAGAACACGTTGTCCTTCGACAGGTCCACCTCGTGGCGCGTCACGTCCCCGACCGGGACGACGTGGGTCCACTCCGGGTCCGTCGTCTCGCGCCAGACGACCTCGTAGCCGGCCAGGTCCGGTTCCGTGCCGCGGGTCCACACCAGCTCGGTCGCGTTCGTCAGCGTGGCCGTGACGATCTTCGCGTCGCGGGGGGCGTCCGGGGCCTGGGCCAGGGTCCACAGGGCCGCGGCGTTCACCCGGGCCACCCGCGCGATGTAGTCGAAGTCGCAGAACTCCGGCAGGTCGCCGTACTGCTTGCCGGTCTCGTCGACCCGGACGTCCTGGTGCTGGTGGGCGAAGTCCTCGGCCGGCTCGGTGAAGCGGGCGGCCGGGTAGCCGCGTTCGAGGAAGGGGATGTGGTCGCCGCCGCGGCGGTAGCGGTCCCGGCGGTGGATCACG
This sequence comes from Streptomyces sp. NPDC051041, assembly GCF_044456065.1. Lineage (NCBI taxonomy): Bacteria > Bacillati > Actinomycetota > Actinomycetes > Kitasatosporales > Streptomycetaceae > Streptomyces > Streptomyces sp. NPDC051041. The sequence continues at coordinate 323,573 of NZ_JBITFM010000006.1, read as the reverse complement.
CGGACGCGCATGCCGGTCGCGTCGTTGTCGGCCACGTCCCGGACGAAACGGGCCAGCTGGCGGGTCGCGGAGTCGTTCTCGCCGCCCACCGAGCGGCGGATCGCCGCCTGCTCGGGGGTCTCGGAGGAGGGGACGCCCTCCGCGAAGAGGCGGACGGTGTACGGGTCCCTCGTGCCGTCGTCCGCCGTGGAGCTGCCGACGATGTCGTTGGTGAACATGGCCCGGACGTCCGTCCCGGCCTCCTCGAACCGCTGCGCCATGTGCGCCGCCCCGTACAGGCCCTGCTCCTCCCCCGCCACCGCCGCGAACACGATCGTCGACGCCGGGCGGCGCCGGGCCAGCACCCGGGCCAGTTCCAGGACCACGGCCACGCCGGACGCGTCGTCGTCCGCGCCCGGCGCGTCGGACGTGGCGTCCATGACGTCCGTGGCGCGGGAGTCGTAGTGGCCGGAGACCACGTAGACGCGCTCCGGGGTCACCGAGCCGCGCAGGGTCGCGACGACGTTGGTGATGCGGGTGGCCGTGGGGATGCGGGACGCCGGCTGCTGGACGTACGACTGGAGCCCGGCCGTCATCCGGCCGCCGGAGGCGGCGGCGTACGAGCGCAGTTCGGCCAGGAGCCAGTCGCGGGCCGCGCCGATGCCGCGGTCCGGGTCGTCCTGGGCGGAGAGGGTGTGGCGGGTGCCGAAGGAGACCAGCTTGCGGACCGTCGCCTCGATGCGGGACGGGTCGATCTCCCGCAGCAGGGCGCGCAGTTCGCGCCCCGGGGGCTGGGCGGTGGCCGGCGGGCGGGAGCCCGGCCGCGCGGCCCCCGACCCGCCGGCCGCCGCGGCGGCCGTCCCGTCGGTCGCCGCGGCGGTCAGCGCCGTCGCGCCCGTCGCGGTCAGCACCGCTCTCCTCGTGGGACCCATGCGTCCTCCCCTGGCCGGCCCGGTCACGCACACCCGCTCATGGTCGTGGACATATCAAGAATCCTCAAGGGCGGGCCGGTGTCACCCGCACAGCGCCGGGTCCCGCAGGCACGGCAGGTGCCCCTTGTCCCGGATCACCTTCTGGCTGGTGGACTCGTCGAGGTAGGCGAGGAAACCGGCGGCGAGGGAGCCGGGGCGCCGGGCGCCGTAGGTGTAGGCGTACTCGACGTCCCGGTACGGGTAGCGGCTGCCGCCCCGCTCGATCTGCCCGTCGTCGGGCCGGTCGCCGTCCAGGGGCACCTCGCGCACGGCGTCGCCCCGCTGCTCGGCGAGGCCGAGCTCGCTGTAGCCGATGGCCCCGGGCTGCTCCGCCACCTTGTCCAGCACGTCCCGGGTGGTGGCCAGCTCGCAGCGGGTGACCGTGCCGCCGGCCGGTTCGGGCACGCAGTCGAGGGAGGTGCTCGGGGCCTTCTCCCAGCCCTTGAGCACCCGCTCCTGGAAGATCTGCCGCGTCCCCGACTCGTCGCCCCGGCTGACCAGGACGACGGGCAGGCCGTCGATCGCCTCCCGCCCGGGCAGGACCTGCCCCCAGTGCGTGTACTCGCCCGCGTAGATGCCCCGCACCTGCCGCAGGGACAGGCCGTGCTCGCCGAGGTCGACGTCCGGGTGGACGACGAGGGTGAAGACGGACAGCGCCACCGGTTCGCCCACCAAGCCCCAGCGCTCGCCCATCGGGCCGTCCGAGAAGGCGATCACCGACCGGGCGTCGTCCTCCGACCGCCGGCCCAGCCGGGAGAGTTCGGCGACGCCCTCCTCGCTGCCGCGGGTCTCCACCGCGATGTCGGCGCCCTGGCACTTGTCCTCGTACTGCCGCGCGAGCGTCTCGACGACGGGCTCGAAGGCGGTCGAGCCCGTCACGGTCAGCCGGCCCTGCTCGCACTCGATCGGGTTGCCGTCGCGGAAGACGATGATGCCCGCCAGCCCGAGCACGGCGAGCGTGAGCAGTGCGGTGAACAGCCGGGCCGGGAAGCTGAACAGGCGCGGCTTCTCGTCCGGCCGGGCCGCGCTGTTGCGGTGCACCGCGCCGTCCTGGAGGCCGCCGATCAGCTTGACCCCGCCCTCCACCTCGCCGCCGGACAGCAGCACGAGCAGCTTGAAGTGGTGGCCGGGGTTGAGCGGGACCCGCGGGATGTACACCCGGTTGCCCTCGTAGCGGAAGCCGCGCTCGGCCGTGAAGTGGTCCGTCAGGTGCTCGATCCCGGACGGCTGGGTGACGGAAACGGCCTGGATGGTGCGCCCCGCGAACTCGGCGGTCAGGCCGTGCGGCTGGTCCGCCGGACCGGTGTAGTCGGTGGCGACGATGCTCTGCGAGCCGTCGTTCTCGATCCGCAGCAGGACGAGGGTCGCGTCGGCCATCACCGGGACGTCGAACTCCCCCAGGCGCGGGTTGGGCCGGCCCGACCGCGCCTCGTCGCCGATGGGGCTGTCCATCTGCACGCGGTAGCCGATGCGCTTGCGGCGCGGCACCCGGCGGTCGTACCAGAGCATCCCCGCGGACGCGACGATGCCGAGCACCGCGGTGCCGACGGCCACGAGGTTCTCCGTGTTCAGCCACTCCACCGGTGCCCCCCCGCCACTCCAGAGCCGGATCGTGGGGTCACACCGTAGGCCCGTGCGACCGGCCGGTCAGGACCCCGGCGCAGAAGTTCGCCGTACGTTCAACCAGCTCACCGCCGGGTGTACGTCAGGGTCTCCCCGGTACTCACGTTCACCCGCCGGAGCCGGCCGTCCGCCAGCAGGGTGATCTCGGTGGCCGCCCCCGGCGAACAGGACGAACGCGGCCGTCCGACGGTCACCGTGGAGGGGCCGACCCGCAGCGGGCCGTCCGCCCCCGGCTCCTCGGTCAGCGCGGCCTGGAACACGCAGTGGTAGGTGCCGCCGCCCGCGGGCCCGTCGGCGGTCAGGGACAGGACCGTGTCACCGACCTCGCCCTGCTGGAGGGTGAGCCGCCGGGTGTGCCGGCCGTCGGCGTTGTCGATGGTCGTGGTCCAGGTGCCCAGGTAGGCCGCCGGGACCGCGCCGTCCGCCGGCGCCGAGGTGCCGGCGGTGGCGGTGGGGGAGGGCGTCGGGGACGGCGTGGGGTCCGCGGGGCCGCCGGTGGCGGTCGGGGCGGCGGTGGCGTCGCCGCCCCGGCCGCCGCCGGCGCCGCTCATCAGCGCGTACACCGAGCCGCCTGCGGCCAGCGCGACGACCAGGGCGACCGCCACCAGCAGCACCGTGGAACGCCCGCTCCTGCGCGGCGGCTCCTGCGGGGCTGCGGGGCCGGCGTACGGGGGCGGCCCGTACGGCGGGGTGGAGCCGGGGCCGCCGTACGGCGGACGGGACGCGGCTCCCCCGGGCGCGCCCGGGGCTCCGGGCCAGGCGCCGGGACCGGGCTGGTGCGGGTAGCCGTAGGCCGAGGGCTGCCGGGACTGCCGGGGGAAGCCGTACGCGGCGGGGGCGGGCGGGGGCGACTGCGACGGGGGCGCGGAGGTGCCGGGCGGGGGCGCCGCGGGCGCGGACCCGTTCCCCTGTCCCGCGACCGGCGTGGGGGTGTGGTCCAGCGGCGTCCCGCCGCCGGACTGTCCCGGGGGCGGGACGGGAACCGGCCCCGTGCCCTTCTGCGGGACGACGGCGTCCGGGGCGGCGGCGTGCTCGGGGGAGGCGTGCCCGGGCGGGGGGCCGGGACGGGGCCGGGCGCCGGACGCCCCCTCCGGGTCCTCCGTGTCCAGCAGCCGCACCGCGTGCCGCCCCAGCTGGGCCACCAGGGCGCTCGGCAGCCAGGGGTCGCGGGAGCGGCCGTCGGCGACGGTGTCGTCCGCGCCGGTGCGCTCCAGGATCCGGTCCAGCGTCGGACGGGCGCCCGGGTCCTTGCGCAGGCAGTCGCGGACCAGGTCGGCGATGCCCTCGGGCACGCCCGTCAGGTCGGGCTCCTCCTCGGCGATGCGGAACATCAGGGCGTGCACGCCGCTGTCGGCGCTGCCGAAGGGGAGGGAGCCGGTCGCGGCGTAGGCGAGCACCGCGCCGAGGCAGAAGACGTCGCAGGCCGGGGTGATCCGGTCGCCGCGGACCTGCTCGGGCGCCATGAAGCCGGGCGAGCCGACGAGCGCGCCGGTCCGGGTCAGGCCCCCGTCGGTCACGGTCTGGAGCGCCCGGGCGATCCCGAAGTCGATGACGCGCGGGCCGTCGATCGTCACCAGCACGTTGGACGGCTTCAGGTCGCGGTGCACGATCCCGGCGGCGTGGATGTCCTTCAGCGCGTGCGCGAGCCCGGCCGCGAGGATGCGCACCGACCGCTCGGGCAGCGCCCCGTGGTCGCGCCCGACGACCTGCTGCAGGCTGGGCCCGGCGACGTACCCGGTGGCGACCCACGGCACGGCGGCCTCGGTGTCCGCGTCCAGCACCGGCGCCGTCCAGTACCCGCCGACCCGCCGCGCGGCCTGCACCTCCTGCCGGAACCGCGCCCGGAACTCCTCCCGCGCGGCCAGCTCCTCGCGCACCAGCTTCACGGCGACGGTGCGGCCGCGGTCGGACCGGGCCAGATAGACGTGCCCCATCCCGCCCGCACCGAGCCGCGCCAGCAGCCGGTACGCCCCGATCCGGGGCGGATCCCCCGGCCCCAGCTTCTCCATCGCAGGCCCCTCCCCCGCAACGCGCCCGTGCAACGGCTCCACGATAGTGCGGGCGCGCGCGAGGCCGGACGGGCCCGCGTCCACGGTTCCGTAACAGCCGCCGGCGGCCCGCCCGGCGCCCCCGGCAGCCGCCGCGGCACCCCGCACCGCGGTGGCACCCCCACCGCCGCGGCGGACCCGCCTCCCCGGGGCCCCGGCCGGACGGCCGGCGAGGGCCGCGTGGCCGGGTCCGGCGCGGGCACCGGCCCGTCCGCCGTCGGCGACGGGACGTCGCCGACGAGTCGTCGGCCGCCTGCCGTCGGCCACGCGTCGTCGACAACGTGTCGCGGAAACCCCCGCACCGCGGACAGGACGCCGATACCGCGTCCGCGCCGCGGGCCTCTACGCTCCCCGCATGACCCCTCAGCCGAATCCCCAGGCCGGTGCCGCCGTGAAGGCCGCGGACCGCGCGCACGTGTTCCACTCCTGGTCCGCCCAGGAGCTCATCGACCCGCTCGCCGTCGCCGGTGCGGAGGGCTCGTACTTCTGGGACTACGACGGCAGGCGCTACCTCGACTTCACCAGCGGGCTCGTCTTCACCAACATCGGCTACCAGCACCCGAAGGTGGTCGCCGCGATCCAGGAGCAGGCGGCGCGGATGACGACCTTCGCGCCCGCGTTCGCCGTCGAGGCGCGGTCGGAGGCGGCCCGGCTGATCGCCGAGCGGACACCGGGCGACCTGGACAAGATCTTCTTCACCAACGGGGGCGCCGACGCCGTGGAGCACGCGGTGCGCATGGCGCGGCTGCACACCGGGCGGCCGAAGGTGCTGTCGGCGTACCGCTCGTACCACGGCGGCACCCAGCAGGCCGTGAACATCACCGGCGACCCGCGCCGCTGGGCCAGCGACAGCGGCTCCGCGGGCGTCGTGCACTTCTGGGCGCCCTTCCTGTACCGCTCCCGCTTCTACGCCGAGACCGAGGAGCAGGAGTGCGCCCGGGCGCTGGAGCACCTGGAGACGACGATCGCCTTCGAAGGCCCGTCGACGATCGCCGCGATCGTCCTGGAGACGATCCCGGGCACGGCCGGGATCATGGTGCCGCCGCCGGGCTACCTGGCGGGCGTGCGGGAGATCTGCGACAAGCACGGCATCGTCTTCGTCCTGGACGAGGTCATGGCCGGGTTCGGACGGACCGGCACGTGGTTCGCGGCCGACCTGTTCGGCGTCGTACCGGACCTGATGACCTTCGCCAAGGGCGTGAACTCCGGGTACGTGCCGCTGGGCGGGGTGGCGATCTCCGAGAGGATCGCCGAGACGTTCGCCCGGCGGCCCTACCCCGGCGGACTGACGTACTCCGGGCACCCGCTGGCCTGCGCGGCCGCCGTCGCGACGATCAACGTCATGGCCGAGGAGGGCGTCGTGGAGAACGCCGCCCGGCTCGGCTCCGAGGTGCTCGGACCCGCCCTGCGGGAGCTGGCCGAGCGGCACCCCAGCGTGGGGGACGTGCGGGGCGTCGGCATGTTCTGGGCGCTGGAGCTGGTCCGCGACCGCGAGACGCGCGAGCCGCTGGTGCCCTACAACGCGGCCGGTGAGGCCAACGCCGCGATGGCGGCGTTCGGTTCCGCCGCGAAGGCCGCCGGGCTGTGGCCGTTCGTGAACATGAACCGGACCCACGTGGTGCCGCCGTGCAACATCGCCGAGGCCGACCTGAAGGAGGGCCTGGCCGCCCTGGACACCGCGCTGTCGGTGGCCGACGAGTACACGGAGTAGGCGGAGCAGGAGGGCGGGCCGGCGTCCCGGCCCCGCCCCCTCCGGCCGACAGACTCGGCCGAAGAGGGGCTACGCGGGTCAAACCGCACACCTGAACGCGTAAGGTGGCGTGCTCACAGACGCGCATCTCGTAAACATGTACGAGGACATGTCCGTGCACGCCACCCTGACGCGACGAGGAGACGCCCCGACCATGCCCGCCAGCACCGGCAGCGGCGCCGTGACGCGCAGCACCCTGCGACAGCAGATCGCCGACGCGCTCCGCGACGAGGTGCTGGCCGGACGGCTGAAGCCGGGACAGGAGTTCACGGTCAAGGAGATCGCCGAACAGTACGGGGTGTCCGCGACGCCCGTGCGCGAGGCCCTCGTCGACCTCTCCGCGCAAGGGCTCCTCGACGCCGACCAGCACCGGGGCTTCCGGGTGCGCGAGTACTCGGTCCGTGACTTCCGCGGCATGATCGAGGCCCGCAGCCTGGTCATCGACGGGATGTTCCACGCCCTCGCCGACCGCCGCAAGGGCTACCTGCGCCCCGACGACCCGCTCGTCGCCCCCGCCCTCGCCGGGGTGCGCCGCCGCGGCGAGGAGGCGCAGCGCGCCGCCTGCGCCGGGGACCTGACCGTTCTCATCGGTTACGACCTGCGGTTCTGGCGCGAGCTCAGCGCCCTGTTCGGCAACCCCTACCTCGCCGACTTCCTGCACCGCCTGCGCGTGCAGACCTGGGTGTGCACGGTGCAGCACCTGTGCCGGCCGGTCGAGCTGCGCGGCCGCCTGTGGTCCGGCCACACCGAGCTGGTGGACGCCCTGACGCGCCACGACACCGCAGCCGCCCGCGCGATCGTCGCCGCGTACGACACCCACTCCCTCGCCCTCGTCGAGCGGCTCGCCGCCGGGTGAGCGGGCGGCCCGCCGCCGGACACCGCGCGAGCGGGGTTCCGCCGGCGAACGACCGGCCCGCCGCGCGCTGCGGGCGGGCGCCCGGTGGGTATGGGACCTGCACGAGGGAAGCCGCCCTCGTACCGCACCGACTACCCTGCCTTGACCACCATGCTGTGTGAGGAGCCCTCTTTTGGCCTGTGACCTGTGGCTGGTACCGCTCGTCGACGTGTTGTGCCACACGCCGGACAACCCGTTCGCCGAGGAACTCGCGCAATACGACAAGGTGCTCGCCGAGGCCGGGCTCCCGCCGGTGCCGGTGTACCCGTACATGCCGGGGCTGTCCGGGGACGTCGCCCCGGTCGCCGGCTTCGACTACGACGCCCTGCACTTCCTGCGCCGGGCGTACCTGCTCCAGGTGTGCGGCCTGCCGGTGACGCCGGTGGACGAACTCGGCGGCGACTACCAGCAGTTGCTGGAGATGTTCGAGACCACCGCCCAGCAGTCGCACCTGGTCTGGCACTACGACCACGCGGGCGCGTACGTCCCCGTGGACTTCCCGCACCCCCTGGCCGACGACGAACTCCTCGCCGGCGGCGGCCCGCTGGGCTCCTCCCACGCCCTGCTGCGGGAGCTGCAGTTCGTCGCCCCGGCCATCGGCATCGACCCGGCCAACCCGCCGACCGCTCCCCAGCCGCCCCCGGGCCCCACGGAGCTGGAGGAACCGGCCGCCCCCTCCGCGTACGACCCCAGCCCCTTCGCCCGCGAGCGCCACGTCTGGCTGGGCCTGCACGCGGCGGCGACCCGGAGCCTGGCGCAGGGGTCGATGATCGTGTTCAGCTGAGCCCGGTCACGGACAGGACGCTTCGTACGGCTGGCCGGGAACGTACTCGTCCCACTCCTCGCGCGTCAGGCCGCCGCCGGCGATCTCGCAGGCCGTGCCGACGGGATCGGCGCTGATCGCCGGCAGGCCGGAGAGATCCCAGACGGTGGTCGTGTGGTCTTCGGCTGTGACCAGATACCGGCCCCCGGGGCTGAAGGCTAGGTCGTTCACGAGACCGGGCAGGGTAGTGACCGTATGGGGCTCGGTGCGTTCGCCGACGTTCCAGAGGGTGACCGTACGGTCCGCGCTGATCCCGGCGAGCAGGTTCCCGTCGGGATGGAAAACAAGCTGGCGGATCCAGGAGGTCAGCTCGTCATTCCCGGCCTCGGCGACCGCTTCGGCGATCTTCCGGGGGGCGGTAGGGTCGGCTATGTCCCACAGGATGACGGTTGTGGCGTCATCGTAGTCGCCGGTCGCCAGAGTCGTTCCGTTCGGAGCGAACGCGGAGATGCTGCTGCCAGCGGGCAGGGTGACGTACTCGTCGGGCGTGGTCGTGTCCCACAGGGACGCTTGGAGCGTGGGGTCCAACGACCAGGTCTGTCGCTCTTGTACGTACGCGAGTGCCACATACCTTCCGTCACGGCTGAACCCGCTCACGTAACCGCCCCCGCCGGGCCGGCTGCGAACCTTTTCGGGGCGGTCGGGATCACCGACGTCCCACACCCCTGCCCATATGGTCGACCTTTCTCCGCCCCCTACCGCGAGCTTCGTCCCATGGCTGGTGAAGACCAATGATTTCGCTGAAGCCGGGAGGGAAATGGTGGCTGCCCGCCGTGGACGGGAACGATCGGTGATGTCCCAGAGCAGCAATTCTCCGGAGCCGATGCCAGCCATGGTTCTGCCGTCCGCGCTGATCGCGACAGCGGTGACGGTGCTGGTACGACCGGTTGCAGTCGCGATCTTCCGGGGACGGGCGGGGTCGGAGAGGTCCCACAGCACCACGGCGCCGTCGACACCGACGGTCACGAGTGTCTCGTCCTGCGGAGAGAACTCCACTGTTCCGATGGCGCGATCAGGATCCCTGACGGTGGCAAGCCGCCCGGGAACCCCTGAGGAGCCGGTGAGTTTCCAGCGGACCACCGTCCGCTCGTCCATGGAGGTGAGAGTGTCGCCGTCGTCTCCGAACGCCAGCGATTGAACGGCTTCCTCATGCTGGGCCAGCGTCATCGACTTCCTGGGCTTGTCCGGATCGGTGACATCCCACAGCATCACGGTGTTGTCGCCACTGCCGGTCGCCAAAGCCGTGCCGTCCGGACTGACAGCCAGAGCGCTGACGCCCCAGCGGTGACCCGTGTGCCACTGGGCCCGGCGCACGGGTCGCTCGGCACGGGAGAAGTCCAGGATTCGGATGGCACCGTTCTCACACTGGACCAGGGAGTGGCCACCGGGCAGGAACGCCTGACAGGTCGATGCCCCCAGGCTTCTCAGTCTCTGTGGACGGCGAGGATCGGTGATGTCCCAGAGCGCTCCGCCGGTCGGCTGCTCCTCGTCCGTCTCCGCGCTGTCCGAGGCGGTGGCAAGCATCCGGTTGTCCGAGCTGAAGGCGACAGCTCCTGTCATGGATTCGTTCTCGGTGACGCTCAGCCGTTCCGGGCCGGCCGGATCCCGTACGTCCCACAGCAGTAGCTGCTCACCGGTGTTCACCGCCAGGAGCGAGTTGTCGGGGCTGAACGCCACCCCGGCCGGCATGCCCCGGAGGCCGGTGCGCACGGTGGCCGTCCGGCGGATGCGGGTGCCGCCGCGCACCTCCCACAAGCTGAGCATGCCGTCGCCGCACACTGCGGCGAAGATGCGGCTGTCCTGGCTGAAGGCGATGTTCTTCCCTTCAGAGGAACAGTCGCTGAGTATCGGCTCCAGTCGACGCTGCCGCGTACCGGTGCTGACATCCCACAAGGTCACCCCCGGGTGTTCCCCGTCGTGGGTGACCAGCACGCGGCCGTCGGGGGCGAGGATCTTGTTGGGGCCGGGTGAAGAGAAATCCGGCGTCGTGGTGCTCCCCATGAAGGGTGTCCGCGCCAGGGTGTCGAAGACCGCGGCCCGGGTCTCCGCCGAGGGCCGGAGTCTGTAGGCGGCAAGGCGGAGCCGGATGGCGGTATGCGGCCGGGACGCCAGCAGATTCTCGGCTTCGACCATGAGTGCCCGGTACGCGGCCTGTGTCCGCTGCTCCTGCGCGGTGAGGCGCTGCTGGAACGCCACCCCGCCCGCCAGCAGCGCCAGGCACAGGGCGACCGCGACGCCGGTGAGCGCCTGTTTGAGGCGCCGTGTCCGGCGCTGCTCGCGGTCCCGTTCGGCCCGCGCGGTGGTGCGGCTGGCGTCCAGGAACTCCCGGTCCAGCGCGCGCAACGACCGGACCCGCGCCTCCGCCCACGAGTCCACGGCGGCCAGCCGGGTGCCCCGGTAGAGGTAGGCGGGATCGCGTCCGGCGGACTCCCAGGCGTCGGCGGCCTCCTCCAGTTGCTGGCGGCGCAGCAGTTCCGCCCGGTCCTCCTCGATCCAGCGGCGCAGCCGGGGCCAGGCGCGCAGCAGCGCCTCGTGGGAGATCCGCACCTCGGCCCGGTCCACGGTGACCAGCCGGGCCTCGGCGAGCCGGTTCAGGACGACCGTCCCGGTGCGCTGCCGGCTCGGCGTGAATCCGTCGAGCAGCGCGTCGGAGCCCGTACGGCGCCGTACGACGGGTTCGGTGCCGTCGGCGGTGAGCTGCACCAGGCGCAGCAGCATCTCGCGCAGCACCTGCCGGCCGGCTCCGTCCAGGGACTGGTACAGCGCCTCCGTCGTGGTGGTGACCGAGTGCCAGATCCCGCCGGTCGCCTGGTAGCCGGCGAGGGTGAGCGTCGCCCCGCTGCGGCGCAGCCAGGTCTCGCGCAGGGCGTGGGCGAGGAACGGCAGCGCCGCGCCCGGACCCGGGCCGGCGGCATCGTGCTCCTGGCCCTCCCGGTGGCTCCGGTGGCCCTGCCGCAGGTCGTGCAGCAGGCGGTCGGCGAGCCCCTCCTCCAGCGTGAGCCCGACGGCACGGGCCGGTTCCTCGATGGCCGCGTGCAGCGCGTCGTCGTTCATGGGCCGTACGGCCAGCTGCGCGTGCTCCAGGGCGTGGGCGAGTGCCGGGTGGGCGAGGGCACTGCCGTAGTGGTCGGCGCGCAGGCCGAGGACGACGCGTGGGCGTCCGGGGGCGTCCCCGGTGAGCAGGGTGAGGAAGCGGGCGAGTTCCCCGCCGTCCCGGCAGCGGGTGAAGACCTCCTCGAACTGGTCGACGACCAGCAGCCGGCAGGGCCGCCGTCCCGGCAGCGGTGCCGGGAACCGGCCGGCGGAGAGTTCGCCGAGGGTGTCGTCCGTGCCCCGGCCGGTGGCCCGGCCCCAGAGTTCGGCGAGCGCGTGCAGGGGCCGCTCGTCGGGGGAGGGCAGCAGCAGGGCGGGCCAGGGGGTGTCGTCCCGGCCGGTCTCGTGACGCCGCTCCAGGGCGGCCAGCAGCCCGGCCCGCAGCAGCGACGACTTGCCCACGCCGGACGCGCCGACGAGCACGACGGCCCGGGTCCGGTCCCCGGGTGCGCAGACCATGTCGAGCAGCCGGCCGGTCAGTTCCTCCCGGCCGAAGAAGTGCCCGCTGTCCTCGACGCGGAACGCCTCCATGCCGGGGTAGGGGCACGGCACGTCCGCCGGGGGCGTCGCGGCGGGCGGGGCGTCCGGGCGGTACGCGCGGTTGCGGGCGACGGCCAGCCGGCCGAGGTCGCCGTCGCTTCGGCGGCGCGGACGGACCGGCCCGTCCGCGAACTCCCGGTCCAGGGCCGCGTACAGGTGGTCCCAGGTCAGCCACGGCGGGCCGGCCGGGTCCCCTTCCTCCAGCAGCCGCAGCAGCCGCCCGCTGAACAGGGTGTACGGCTCGTCCTCGGGTGCGAAGGACAGGGCGAAGTGCGAGGCGGAGCCGAGCAGGAGGCTGCCGTCGGGCCGGGCCGAGGCGTACGGTTCGCGCGGGCGGCCGTCGGCCGGTGCCGCGGCCCGCCCCGAGAAGCAGCAGTCGAGTACGACGACACCGCCCCCGGCGGCCTCCCCCAGCAGGTCCCGCAGCGTCCGGTACGGCACCGCGCCGGCGACCGATTCCGCGGACCGGGAGCCGTGCGTGGCGAGGTACAGCTCGTCGCGCGGCCCCAGCAGGCCATGACCCACGTAGTAGAGGAGTACGGTCCCCGTCGCCTCGGCGACCGCGGCCTCCACCGCGCCGACCACGTCCTGCGGCCCGGCGTCGCCCGGCACCCGCCGGACCTGTCCGGGATCCAGGCCGCAGACCTCGACCAGCACCCGCTGGAGCGCGTCCAGGGTGGCGTCCACGGACGGCAGGTCCGGCAGTGCGGATCCCGGTGCGTGGCGGCCGGTGCCGACGAGCACGGCGCAGGTCCCCGGCGAGGCGAGCGACGCGGCGGTGTTCATGAGGCGGGCGGACCTGCGTCACCCGGCTCCGCACGGCCGTCCGGCCGCCGCCTTTCGTCCGGCTCCGGATCCCCGTCCGGCTCCGGATGCCCGCCCGGCCCCGGATCCCCGTCCGGCGCGGCGGACGGGGGATCGACCGCGGCGGCCAGTTGCTGCGCCAGCTCGGCCGTCTGCCGTGCGTCCAGCCCCTTCACCTGCGTCGTGGTGATGGTGATCTCCGTGCCGTCGGGCCGGGTGACCGTGACCGTCTGGCTGCCCCGGCGGCTCTGCACCCAGGCCACCACCGCCCCGGCGAACACCGCGGCCACCCCACCGGGCTCCAGCAGCGCGATCAGCGCGTCGGTGCCGGCTCCCATGGTTCCCGGCGGCGGAGCGGCGTCCCCGCCCTTCCGGATCCGGCCCCGCAGGCGTGGTTCGCCGGCCAGCCAGCGGCGCAGTTCGTGGGTACCGCCCGGATCGCTGCCCCGGGTGGTGACGACCAGGCGCATACTCCCCCAAATATGCTTCCGTGTCAGCGAGTTGACGTCTCAAGCCTACCCGTTGGACCGCCCCGCACCACCCGCATCCCGCTACGCCGACGGCCCACGTCCCACCGTCCCCGGTGGAGCGTGGGCCGCCCTGTCCCGCTGCCGTGGTGAAGCGCCCGGGAGGATCAGAGGAACGAGTTGATCTCGATCGTCTGGTCGCGGCCCGGGCCGACGCCGATCGCGGAGATCGGGGCGCCGGACATCTCCTCCAGGGCCTTGACGTAGTTCTGCGCGTTCTTCGGCAGGTCGGCGAAGGTCTTGGCGCCCGTGATGTCCTCGGACCAGCCCGGCAGCGTCTCGTAGACCGGCTTCGCGTGGTGGAAGTCGGTCTGCGAGTACGGCAGTTCCTCGACCCGCCTGCCGTCGATCTCGTACGCCACGCAGACCGGGATCTCCTCCCAGCCGGTGAGCACGTCGAGCTTGGTCAGGAAGAAGTCGGTCAGGCCGTTGACCCGGGTCGCGTACCGGGCGATGACCGCGTCGAACCAGCCGCAGCGCCGGTCGCGGCCCGTGGTCACGCCCCGCTCGCCGCCGATGCGGCGCAGCGCCTCGCCGTCCTCGTCGAACAGCTCGGTCGGGAAGGGGCCGGCGCCGACGCGCGTGGTGTACGCCTTGAGGATGCCGATGACGCGGCTGATCCGGGTCGGGCCGACGCCCGTGCCGGTGCAGGCGCCGCCCGCGGTCGGGTTCGAGGACGTCACGAACGGGTACGTGCCGTGGTCGATGTCCAGCAGGGTGCCCTGGCCGCCCTCGAAGAGCACGACCTTGTCCTCGTCGAGGGCCTGGTTGAGGACCAGCACCGTGTCGGCGACGTACGGCCGCAGCTTCTCGGCGTAGTCCAGCAGCTCCTCGACGACCTGGCCGGCGGCGATGGCGCGCCGGTTGTACAGCTTGGTGAGGATCTGGTTCTTGACGTCGAGGGCCGCCTCGACCTTCTGGGTGAGGATCGACTCGTCGTACAGGTCCTGCACGCGGATGCCGACCCGGTTGATCTTGTCGGCGTACGTCGGCCCGATCCCGCGCCCGGTCGTGCCGATCTTCCGCTTGCCGAGGAAGCGCTCGGTCACCTTGTCGACGGTGACGTTGTACGGCGTGATGATGTGGGCGTTGCCGCTGATCAGCAGTTTGGAGGTGTCGACGCCGCGCTCGTTCAGCCCGCTCAGCTCGGAGAGCAGGACCGACGGGTCGACGACGACGCCGTTTCCGATGACCGGCGTACAGCCGGGCGACAGGATTCCGGAAGGGAGAAGGTGCAGCGCGTACTTCTGGTCGCCGACGACGACCGTGTGGCCGGCGTTGTTGCCGCCCTGGTAACGCACCACATAGTCAACCGACCCGCCGAGCAGGTCCGTGGCCTTTCCCTTGCCTTCGTCACCCCACTGAGCACCGAGCAGCACAAGTGCGGGCACGCGCGTACACCCCTTCCGGGCGGGGCATGTCCAAGGTCAGGGGCGTACGCGGAGGGTTTCCGCCGCGTGCACCGCGACCACCGTTGGCCGCCAACCGTCGGACCGGATGCCCCGGAATAGACGAAGCCCCTGGCGCAATAGCGCAAAGGGGCTCTTGCACAAAGATGCTACCCGAGGAAGCGAGGCATGGCCGAGGTGGCGACTTCCGCGACGCCCGATCAGCTGCTGGTGGTCATCGACCCGGTCGCCCGTCGGGCGGACGGCGAGTCCGTCCGGATCGCGAAGGACGTGCTCGGCGCGGGCGCGGCGGGCATGAAGCTGTGCCTGCCGGACGGCCCGGAGGAGTTCGCCCGCGCGCTCGCCCGGCGCGGATCGCGGCGGCCGGTGGTCGTCGGCGACGACCGGACGCTGGTCCGGGCGGTGTCGCTGCTGCACCGGCAGCGGGAGCTGGCGCACTGCGCCCTGGCGGTGGTGCCGGTGGGCCCGGCCCTCGCGCTCGTCCGGTCGCTGGGGGTGCCGACGGGGGCGGTGGCGGCGGCGCGGGCGGCGCTGGACGGGACGGAGCGGCGGCTGGACCTGCTGGCCGACGACAGCGACGGGGTGGTGCTGGGGGCGCTGCGCATCCCCCCGGTCTCGGCGCGGGAGGCCGCGGCGGCGATGCCGGCCCGGCCCTGGCTGCGGACGTACCAGTCCCTGGTGCGGACCCTGGTGCCGGTCCGCCCGCCCCGGACCGCGGCCGTGTCCGCGGTCGGGCCGGCCCGGCTGCGGGTCGAGGTCGACGGCGAGACCCTGGTCGACCTCGGCCAGCCGGTGGAGGCCGTGTCGGTCGCGCCGGGCGGCCCGGGGACGGCCGACGTCGAGGTGCGGCCGGTGTCGCTGGGCGCGGAGGCGGCGCCGCTGCTGGCGCGGGGCCGGACGGTGACGGTGTCGGGGGCGCACTTCCGCTACCGGGCGGACGCGGCGGTGTCCGGGCCGGTGGGCACGCGGACGTGGGAGGTGCGGGAGAGGGCGTGGGGGCTGGTGCTGCCGGGGGCGGGGTGAGGGGAGAGCCGGGAGTGGGGAGCGGGACCGGGCGGGGATGAAGGGGTGCCCCGGCCGGGGCCCGGCGTCGGGCGCCGGGAAGGGCTCCTCCGGTACCGCGAGGGTCTTCTCGGAGGCCGGGGAGGGCCCGTCGGGTGCCGGGAAGGGCCCGCCAGGTGCCGGGAAGGGTTTCTCAGGCGCCGCCGAAGGTTTTCTCGCGGTGCACGCGCCAGCGCTCCATCAGCGCGGTGAACTCCTGCTCGAGGAACTCGAAGAAGGCGAGCGTCTCGGCGATCCGGCGGCCCGCCGGGGTGTCGGCCCCCAGGCCGGCCACGCCCTCGCGCAGGGCGTCCTCCCAGCGCTTGAGGACCGCCTCGCGGCTGGTGAGCGTCTCGTACCACTGGTCGCTGTGCACCCGGTACCGCTCGCGCCGCGACCCGGGCTCCCGCTCGCGCGACAGCATGTGCACCTGCGCCAGGTAGCGCACCGCCCCGGAGACCGCGCCGGGGCTGATCCTGAGCTGTTCGCCCAGCTCGGCGGAGGTCAGGGCACCGGAGTCGGAGGCGAGCAGCGCGGCGAAGACCCGGGCGGGCATCCGCGGCAGCCCCGCCTCCACGAGCTGCGCCGCGAAGTGCTCCACGAAGCGCGACACCGCCTCCGGGTCCCGGCGCGTCCCGTCCGCCTCCGCCATGCTCCGATCATCTCCCCTGCTCAGCCGCCGTCCGCAAGCCTACCCACGATTCGCCCATTTCCTTAACTTCACAAATTTCTGAAAGAAGCGTACGTTCTGAAGCATGACGAAGGCACGCCCCGCTCTCGAAACGTCCGGACTGCACAAGTCGTTCGGCCGGACGCACGCGCTCGACGGTCTCGACCTGAGGGTCGAAGCCGGTGAGGTGCACGGCTTCCTGGGGCCCAACGGCGCCGGCAAGTCCACCGCCATCCGGATCCTGCTCGGCCTGCTGCGCGCCGACGCGGGCACCGCGTCCGTCCTCGGCCACGACCCGTGGCGGGACGCGGTGGAGGTGCACCGCCGCATCGCCTACGTCCCCGGCGACGTGACGCTGTGGCGCAACCTCTCCGGCGGCGAGGTCATCGACCTGTACGGCAGGCTGCGCGGAGGGCTGGACGCGAGGCGCCGCGCCGAGCTGATCGAGCGCTTCGAACTCGACCCGACCAAGAAGGGCCGTACGTACTCCAAGGGCAACCGGCAGAAGGTCGCCCTGGTCGCCGCCTTCGCCTCGGACGTCGACCTGCTGATCCTGGACGAGCCGACCTCGGGGCTGGACCCGCTGATGGAGGCGGTCTTCCAGCGGTGCGTGCGGGAGGAGCGGGAGCGCGGGCGGACGGTGCTGCTGTCCTCGCACATCCTCAGCGAGGTGGAGGAGCTGTGCGACCGGGTCAGCATCATCCGCAGGGGCCGGACCGTGCAGAGCGGTTCGCTGGCCGAGCTGCGGCATCTGACGCGGACGAGCGTCACCGCCGAACTCGCCGGACCGCCGGACGGGCTCGCGGCCCTGCCCGGCGTCCACGGCCTCGACGTGCGGGGGCGGCGGGTGCGGTTCCAGGTCGACACCGACGGGCTGGACGCCGCCCTCAGGGCGCTGACCGGCGTGGGAGTGCGGTCCCTGACCTCGACGCCGCCGACGCTGGAGGAGCTGTTCCTGCGGCATTACCGGGACGAACGGGACGAGCAGGGTGAGCGGGACGAGGCGGTGGCCCGATGACCACCGCGGTCCTCCCCACCCGCTCCGGCGGCTCCCGCCCGCTGGCGGGCACGGCGGTCCTGCTGCGCTTCGCCCTGCGCCGCGACCGCGTGCTGATCCCGGTCTGGGTCGCGGTGAACGCGCTGCTGGTCCTCTCCATGCCGAACACGCTCGGCAGCCTGTACGGCACGGCGGTCGAACGCGCCGGCCTGCTGCGGCAGGTGGAGACCAGCGCCGCCCTGCGCGCCATGACCGGCCCCGTCTTCGGCGACTCCCTCGGCGCGCTGACGGCCTGGCGCACCGGCGTGTACGCGGGGGCGCTGGCCGCCGTGACCAGCCTGCTGATCGTCGTGCGGCACACCCGCGACGAGGAGGAGAGCGGCCGTCAGGAACTGCTGGCGTCCGGGGCGGTGGGGCGCCGCGCGCCGCTGACGGCGGCCCTGCTGACGGCGCTGGCCGCGAACGCCGCCCTGGCCCTGCTGGTGACGGCCGGGCTGGCCGGGCAGGGCGCGGCGGGGGCAGTGGCGTTCGGACTCGGGCTCGCGGGCGTCGGGATGGTCTTCGCGACGGCGGCTGCGGTCGTGGCCCAGCTGACGGAGAGCGCGCGGCCGGCCCGGGGCCTGACGGCGGCGGTGCTGGGCGCCGCCTTCGTCCTGCGCGCGGCGGGCGACGCGGCGGCGGACGACGGTTCGTCCCCGCTGACCTGGCTGTCGCCGCTGGGCTGGCTGGAGAACCTGCGGGCGTTCGCGGGCGAGCGCTGGTGGGTCCTGCTGGTGCCGCTGGGGGCGGTGCTGGCGCAGGGGGCGGTGGCGTACGCGCTGGCCGGGCGCCGGGACGTCGGCATGGGCTTCCTGCCGGCCCGGCCGGGACCGGCCACCGGCCGCCTGGGCGGCGCCGGGGCACTGGCCTGGCGGCTGCACCGGGGCGGCGTGCTGGGCTGGAGCGTCGGCTTCCTCCTCGCCGGGGCCGTCTACGGCGGGATGGCCGGGGCCGCGACGGATCTGCTCGGCGACAACGACGACGCCCGGCGCGTCATCGAGCGGATGGGCGGGCAGACCGGGCCGGCGGACGCGTTCCTGTCGGCGATGATCGGCGTGCTCGGGCTGATCGCCGCGCTGTACGTCGTGGCGTCGGTGCTGCGGCTGTCCGGCGAGGAGGGTTCGGGGCGCGCGGAACCGGTGCTGGCGGGCGCGGTGGGACGGCTGCGGTGGGCCGCCGGGCATCTGGTGATCGCCTTCGCCGGCACCGTGTGGATCATGCTGCTCGCGGCGCTCGGCTGCGCCGCCGGTCACGGCGGGCGGACCGGGCCGATCCTGGCCGCGTGCCTGGTGCAGGTGCCCGCGGTGTGGGTGGTCGGCGGGGTGGCGGTGCTGCTGTACGGCCTGGTCCCGCGGGCGGCGCCGGCGGCGTGGGCGGTCGCCGGGACGGCCCTGCTGATCGGCTGGGTCGGGCCGGCGCTCGACCTCCCCCGGGCGGTGCTGGACCTCTCGCCGTTCGGGCACCTGCCGAAGCTGCCGGGCGGGGAGCTGGAGTGGGGGCCGGTGCTGGCCCTGACCGGGCTCGCGGCGGTGCTGACGGGAGCGGGGCTGGTGGGGCTGCGGCGGCGGGACCTGGCGAGCTGACGGCCCGCCGGTCCCGTCGGCCGGCCGCCGTGCCGTGACCGTCGCGGCGGCCTCCCCGAGGCGCGCACCGGTGCGCCGAGCCCCCGGCGCGCCCCGGACGCCTCGCCCCGCGCGGCCGGCCCGACGGGTGGTCACCCGACCTCGACGCTCAGCCCCTTCAGCCCCCGGATCACGAAGTTCGGCTTGCGTTCCGGCTCCGCCGCCAGGCGCAGGGCCGGGGCCCGCTCCAGCAGCGCCGTCATCGACGCCGCCAGTTCGATGCGGGCCAGCGGGGCGCCGATGCAGTAGTGGAGGCCGGCGCTGAAGGAGATGTGCGGATTGTCCCTGCGGGTGAGGTCCAGGCGGTCCGGGGCGGTGAAGACCGCCGGGTCGTGGTTGGCGGAGCCGAAGAGCAGCGCGACCTCCGAGCCCCGCGGGATCACCGTGCCGTCGATCTCGACGTCGTCCAGGACCCACCGTTCGAAGAGCTGGAGCGGGGTGTCGTAGCGCATCAGCTCCTCCACGGCGGACGGGACCAGGGAGTGGTCCGCGCGCAGGGCCGCCAGCTGGCCGGGGTTGCGGAACAGGGCCCACCAGCCGTTGACGGTGGCGTTCACCGTGGCCTCGTGGCCCGCGTTGAGCAACAGGACGCAGGTGGAGATCATCTCCTGCTCGGTCAGGCGGTCGCCCTCGTCGTGGGCCGCGATCAGGGCCGAGACCAGGTCGTCGCCCGGCTTCTCGCGGCGCTCGGCGATCAGCTCGCGGAGGTAGTCCGAGAACTCCACCGACGCGCGGACCGCCCGCGCCGCCGTCTCCTGCGACGGGTTCAGCTCGTACATGCCGCAGATCTCCGCCGACCAGGGGCGCAGCGGGGCGCGGTCCGCCTCCGGGATGCCCAGCATCTCGGCGATCACCGCGACCGGGAGCGGTTCCGCCACGTCCGTCAGCAGATCGCCGCCGCCCGCCGCCACCAGGTCCGCCGCCAGGCGGTCCGCGAGCCCCCGCACGTACGGCTTCAGCCGCTCCACCGTGCGCGGGGTGAACGCCTTCGACACCAGGCGCCGGATGCGGGTGTGGTCCGGCGGCTCCAGGTCGAGCATCCCGTGGTCGTTGAGCGTGTGGAACGGCTCGTGCTCCGGCGGGGGCGGGGTGCGGCCGAACTCCTCGTGGGTGAAGCGGTGCCGGTAGGTGCGGCCCAGGCGGCGGTCCCGCAGCAGCGCCGAGACGTCCGCGTGGTGCGGGACCAGCCACTGGTCGGTGGGTTCGTAGCGGATCACGCGGCCTCGGGCGCGCAGGTCGGCGTAGGCGGGGTACGGGTCGGCGACGAACGCCGGGTCCCACGGGTCGAAGGCTGACATGGACGGACGCTAGCCCGGCGACCCCCTGCCCGGCCAGGGGTCCTGGCGGCCGGTGGGTCAGCCCGGCGTGACCAGCCGGGCCTCGTAGGCGAACACCGCCGCCTGGGTGCGGTCCCTGAGGCCCAGCTTCACCAGGATCCGGCTGACGTGGGTCTTGATCGTCGACTCGGCGACCACCAGCCGCCCGGCGATCTCCGCGTTGGACAGGCCCTGCGCGATCAGGACCAGCACCTCCGTCTCCCGCTCGGTCAGGTCGCCGTACGCCGACTGCCCGGACGGCATCGGGCGGGGGGCGTCGGACAGCTTGGAGAACTCGGTGATCAGGCGCCTGGTGACCGAGGGGGCCAGCAGCGCCTCGCCGGACGCCACCACCCGCACGCCCTCGGCGAGCTGCCGGGCCGAGGCGTCCTTGAGCAGGAAGCCGGAGGCGCCCGCGCGCAGCGCCTGGTACACGTACTCGTCGAGGTCGAAGGTGGTCAGCACCAGCACCTTCGCCGCGCCGTCCGCGGCGACGATCTCCCGGGTCGCCTCGATGCCGTTCAGCTCGGGCATGCGGATGTCCATCAGCACCACGTCGGGGGCGAGTTCGCGGACCTTCGCGACGGCCTCCCGGCCGTTGACGGCCTCGCCGGCGACCTCGATGTCCGGCA
Organism: Streptomyces sp. NPDC051041; assembly: GCF_044456065.1. Lineage (NCBI taxonomy): Bacteria > Bacillati > Actinomycetota > Actinomycetes > Kitasatosporales > Streptomycetaceae > Streptomyces > Streptomyces sp. NPDC051041. The sequence continues at coordinate 302,794 of NZ_JBITFM010000006.1, read as the reverse complement.
TCGCGTTCAGCAGGACGGAGAAACCCTCGCGGACCATCATCTGGTCGTCCGCGATCAGTACCCGGATCGTCATGCCCCGCCCTCACCCGCGGCGGGCACCGGCAGGAACACCGTCACCTCGTAGCCGCCGTCCTGTGTCGGTCCCGCCGTCATCTCGCCGTTCAGCATGGTCACCCGCTCCCGCATGCCCGTGATGCCGTGCCCGGCTCCCGGCGAGGGCTTCACCAGGGCGAGGTCCGGCGGCGGGTCGTTGACCACGCGCAGGCCGAGGCCGCCGAGGACGTACCCGATCTCGACGCGGGCGCGCGCGCCGGGCGCGTGCCGGAGGGTGTTGCTCAGCGCCTCCTGCACGATCCGGTACGCCGACAGCTCCACGCCCTGCGGCAGCTCGCGCACCGCGCCGGTCACCGCCTTCTCCACGGTCAGGCCGGCGTCCCGCACGTTGGCCAGCAGCCCGTCCAGGTCGGCGAGGGTGGGCTGCGGGGCGTCCGGGGCCTGGTAGTCCTCGGCGCGGACCACGCCCAGGACGCGGCGCAGCTCGGTGAGGGCCGCCACCGCGTTCTCCCGGATGGTGGCGAAGGCCCGTTCCAGCTCCGGCGGCGGGTTCTCCACCCGGTAGGGCGCGGCCTCCGCCTGGATGGCGACCACCGACATGTGGTGGGCGACCACGTCGTGCAGCTCGCGGGCGATGGTGGTGCGCTCCTCCAGCAGGGTGCGCCGGGAGCGCTCGTGCTCGGTCACCGTCTGCTGGGCGGTCACCTCCTGCCGGGCCTCGCGGCGGATGTGCCAGACGGCGACCGCGAGCAGGGCGAGGGCGGAGACCACCACCATGGGCCCGCCGTTCGTGTAGTAGTACGCCCCGCCGAAGACCACGTCCGTGAGGAGGGCGTACACGACGGTCAGCACCCACATCCACGCGGCGGTGCGGGGCCGGGTGCGCAGCGCCACGACGACCAGCACCGCCAGGTGGCAGATGAACGAGCCGGGCATCCACGGCCAGTCGCCCTCGCCGCCGTGGAGGAACGCCACCACCACGGTCGCCCCCAGCGACAGCCAGAACGCGCCGACCGGCCGGACCAGCGTGGCGAGCACCGGGAGCGCGCACAGCAGGCCGGCCAGCAGGGCCGGCACGTCCCCGCCGGGCATGCCGCTCTCCAGCGTGCCGACGCCCAGGGCGAGCAGCGCGACCGCCCCCACCACCGCGTGCGGGAGGTGTTCCGCGGCCGGCCGCAGCCGGGCGGGCAGCCGGCCGGTGAACGGGCCGTCCGTGCGCCGGGGCGGCAGCGGTCGGTAGGCGAAGGCGTCGTGGAACAGGTCCTGGCGCAGTCCGCGCAGGGCTTTCTGGGCCAGCCGGTACTCCGGGCTGCGGAGGGTTCCGGCCCGGCCCCCGGAGGCCGGGGCCTGCGGCTGCGGATGAGTGGTATCGGTCACGCCCACACGGTAGGCCGACCGGGTGGCGGCGGTCGTCCCCGCCGGGACGGGTTTCCCGGCGTCCGTCTCAGGTACTACACGGACCGCGCGGGGCCCTTCAGTACCCCGAGGGACGGACCAGACCCGACTCGTACGCGAACACCGCCGCCTGGGTGCGGTCCCTGAGGCCCAGCTTCACCAGGATCCGGCCCACATGGGTCTTCACCGTCTGCTCGGCGACCACCAGCCGCCCGGCGATCTCCGCGTTGGACAGGCCCTGCGCGATGAGCGCGAGCACCTCCGTCTCGCGTTCGGTGAGGCCGCCGACGCGTTCCCGCAGCGGCGGGCGGGGCCTGCCGTCCAGGCGGGAGAACTGCGCGATGAGCCGCCGGGTGATCCCGGGCGCGAGCAGGGCGTCCCCGGCCGCCACCACCCGGACCGCCTCGGCGAGCTGATCGGCCGACGCGTCCTTCAGCAGGAAGCCGGAGGCGCCCGCGCGCAGCGCCTCGTACACGTACTCGTCGAGGTCGAAGGTGGTCAGCATCAGCACCCGGACGTGCGGGGTGGCGGCGGTGATGCGCCGGGTGGCCTCGATGCCGCCGAGCTCGGGCATACGGATGTCCATCAGCACCACGTCCGGGGTCAGCTCGGCGACCTGCGCGACCGCGTCCAGGCCGTCCACCGCCTGACCGGCCACCTCGATGTCGGGCTGCGCGTTCAGCAGCACGGTGAAGCCCTGCCGGACCATCTGCTGGTCGTCGGCGATCAGTACGCGGATCATGCGGTGCCGTCCTTGGGAGGGGAGCCGGGAGCGGGGATCGCGGGGCCGGTGCGGGAGGGGACCGGGAGGAGGGCGCGGACCCGGTAGCCGCCGTCCGCCCCGGGACCGGCCGTGAGGCTGCCGCCGAGCATCGCGGCCCGTTCCCGCATGCCGAGCAGCCCGTGCCCGGCGCCGGAGGACGGCGGTGCCGCGCGCCCGGGCCGGGTGTTGACCACCTCCACCCGCAGCTCCCGCGGGCCGTAGGCGAGGGCGACGTGGGCGGTGGCGCCGGGGGCGTGGCGCAGCACGTTGCTCAGCGCCTCCTGCACGATCCGGTACGCCGACAGCTCCACGGCGGGCGGCAGCGGCCGGCGTTCGCCGGTGATCTCGGTGGTCACGGTCAGTCCGGCCGCCCGGGTGTTCTCCACCAGCGCCGGAAGCCGGTCGAGGGTGGGCTGCGGGGCGTGCGGGGCGGCGCCGGAACCGTCCTCGCCCGCGTGCGGGACGAGGGGCTCGGAACGCAGCACGTCCAGCACCCGGCGCAGTTCGGTCAGCGCCTCCACGGCGTTCTGGCGGATCCCGGCGAGGTTCTCCCGCAGCTCCTCGGGCGGGTCCTGGACCAGGTGGGGGGCGACCTGGGCCTGGATGGAGATGACGGACATGTGGTGGGCGACCACGTCGTGCAGCTCGCGGGCGATGCGGCTGCGCTCCTCCAGCAGGGTGCGGCGGGCGCGTTCCTCGGTGGTGAGCGTGGTCTGCCGCACCAGCTCGGCACGGGCCTCGCGCCGGCCGCGCAGGGCGATGCCGAGGACGACGACGACCGCGTACAGGACGACGGCGAGCTTCCCGGTGGGCTGGTAGTTCCGCCCGCCCACCAGGCCCTGGACGACGTAGGTGGCCAGCGCGGTCAGCGCCAGCGCCTCCGCGGACACCCGGGTGCGGACCCGCAGGGCGAGCAGCAGCGAGACGAGCAGGTGCCCGATGATCCCCGCGGAGGTCCAGGGCCAGGTGAACTTGTATCCGTCGACGACCATCAGGGCGCGCACCGCGAACGCCCCCACCACCATGGCCGCCATCGACAGCCACCACGCCGGGACCGGCCGCCACAGCGCGAGCGCCACCGCGCCGCCCTGCGCGAGGGCGACGGGGAGGGCGAGCCCGAAGGCGAGCCGGCCGTGGTCCTGGAGCTGCGGCAGGTCCCCGGCGAAGATCCCGAGCGCGGCCAGGCACACGACCCCGTGCGGCAGCCAGCGCAACCAGACCGAGGGGGGCAGAGGGTCGGCCCGCATGGTCCACAGGTCGTCCCGTAACACCCGCAGCCACCGCAGGGCGCGGTCCGTCCCCGTCTCCGTCACACCGCCCACCCTAGACACAGCCTGCTCCCGTCCCCGCCGCACCGACATCCTGGACACGGCCGCCCCCGCCCTCCGACACCCTGGACACGGCCCGCCCCGTCGGCGTCCCCCGGCCCGACGGCCGGTGCGCCCGCACCACCCGCGCACGGCCCCGCCCGCCGCCCCGCTCCCAGGAGTGGAAGGCGGCCAGGCAGACCGCCAGGACCGCGGCGAACACCGGCAGCCAGGCGAGCCGGGCCGCGATCCAGTCCAGGCCGTCGGGGCGGGTGTGCAGGCCGGGCAGCCGGCCCGCGAGGAGCCCGGTGGCCGTGGCCGCCATCAGGGCCGTCTGGTGCCAGAGGAAGACCGTCATCGCGCGGAGGTTGACCAGCGCCACCGCCGCCCACGCCACCGGCCGCCGCATCGCGCGCCGCAGCCGCTCCCGCAGCAGCAGCGCGAGACCGCACTGGGCCACGCCGAAGGCGACGGCGGCCAGCGTCGGCGGGTCCAGGTTGGACACCCCGGCGCCCGGCACGCCGACCATCGACGCCGGGTAGCCCGCCCACACGACCAGGGCCGCGGCCGCCGCCGTACCGCCCACGAGCAGGAGCCGGCCCGCGCGGGGCCCGTCCAGCTCGCCCCGCGCCCAGGCGGCGCCGAGCGTGTAGGGCACCAGCCAGCCCGCGGCCAGGTTCGCCCAGCCGAGCCAGGCGGGGCCGCCGAAGCCGAAGCGCAGCAGGTCCACGTGGAGGACGACGGCCAGCGGCCACAGCGGGTGGAGCCGGGCCAGCAGCGGGGTGGCGGCCGTGAGGGCGGCGAACACCAGCAGGAACCACAGCGGGGACAGCGCCAGTTTCACCAGCGTGCGCGTGGTCGCGTACTCGGCTGTGGAGAGCAGCAGCGCGGCCGTGGCGACCGCCCACAGGGCGAGGACGGCGGCGACCGGCCGGAACAGCCGGGCCAGACGGCCGCGCAGCCAGTGGTGGTACGGGACGCCGCGGGCGCGGGCCGAGGCGTATCCGCGGGTCGCCACGTGCCCGCCGACCAGGAAGAACACGGCGAGGGTCTGGAACATCCAGGAGACGGGGGCCAACCAGGGCAGGTGCCGCAGGGGACTGTCCGTGCGCAGGGCGCGGCCGTCCGCGACCAGGGCCGTCACCAGCCAGTGGCCGAGGACGACCCCGAGGACGGCCAGGGCACGCAGGGCGTCCACGGCGCGGTCCCGCTCCGCCGGGGTGGCGGCGTCGATCCGGGCGGCGCGCCGCCGCACGCCGTCCCCCGCGCCGCGCAGGGATGCCTTCAGGTCAGTCACGGGTCACCGCCGAGGTCTCGCCGAGGGCGATCCGGGCGAGGTTCGCCAGACAGGCGGAGCCCGGGGTGAAGTAGTCGCTGTGGCCGGCGTCGCCGGCGGCGAAGACCCGGGCGCCGAACGCCGGGGAGACGGGGTCGGCGCCGAAGCCGACCGTGGTGCCGAACAGGTCGACGTCGAGGTGCGGCACGTTCTCCACCCAGTCGCCGGCGCCGCGGGCCGCCCAGACCCGGGCCCGGGCGCGCAGGGCGCGGGCGGAGTCCGCGCCGGTGCCGGGACTGCCGATCAGGACGAGGTCGGAGACGTCCAGGCCGCGGGCGGCGCGCCCGCAGACGACCGAGCCGTAGGAGTGGCAGATCAGGGAGATCCGCGCCCGGTGGCCGGTGACGCCGTGCAGGTCGCGCACGAGGGCGCGCAGGCGCGGGGCGGCCCGTTCGGCGCGGCCGGTGGTGGCGACCGCCGCGCTGACCGTGCCGGGCGTCTCGTAGCCCAGCCAGGCCACGACCGCGGTGCGCGTGCCCGGCGGGGCCTGCCGCGCGAGCTGCCGGTGCAGGGCGAGGGCGGCGGCGCGGAAGCGGCCGTAGGTGTCGAGGCCGGTGTCGGAGCCCGGGACCAGGACGGCGACGCGGTCCGCGCGGGCGAGGCCGCCGAAGACCTCCGTGACCCGGCCGGTGCCGCGCCCGTCGAAGGCCAGGAGCTGCCGGGAGGGGGCGGCCAGGGAGCGGTCCACGGCCGCGCGGCGGTGGTCGCCGTGGGCGCCTGCCATCCGGGCGGCCCGGGCGGCGTTGGCCCGGTGGGCGGCGTACGTCCGGTCCAGCCCGGCCGGTGTGGCGGGGGCGGCGGGCGACGCCGGGGCCGGGGCGGGGGTCTGCGGGCGCGCGGCGGCGGACAGGGGCAGGACCACGCCGGCGGTGACGAGGGCGGCGAGGAGGGCGCGGACGGCACGGCGCCGCCCGCGGAGGCGGGCACGGGCGGGTGCGCGGCCCCGCTCGTGCCCCCGTTTCCGCGCCCGGTCCCGCCGGCTGTCCCGCCCGTCACGTCCCACGGTCCTCGTCTCCTCCCCGTCCGCCCGGCCTTCGGGCCGGCACGGAGGGGAAGTTACGGACCGCGCGGCGTCGTCCGCGTCACGCCGGGGAGCTCACTCGCGGTGTGGCTCTCAGGTACTACGGGTACGACCGGGCCGCCCCCACCGCCCTTGCCCGCCCCCTCACCACGCCAGTTGCGCGATCTCCTCCGCCACCACCGCGCACGCGTCCGTCGCCGGGTCGATCAGGGGGAAGTGGCCGACGTCCGCCAGCAGCGTCACCCCCACCACCTCGCCGGCCCTCGCCGCCGCGTCCGCGTACGACTCGGCGACCGCCTGCGGGACGTCCACGTCCGTCCGCCCCTGGACCAGGGTGGTCGCGATGCCGGTCGGCAGCAGCAGCGCGGGGTCCGCGTACGGCAGGCGCTCGGCGAACCGCCCGTCGTCGCCCGGGGCGCCGCCCAGGAGCTGCCGCACCGCGCCGCCGCACACGTCCAGCTCGTCCGCGACCGCGAGGTCGGCGATCGGGGCGAGCGCGACCACGCCGCGCAGGGGAGGCGGGCCGTCGGTGCGCCACGGGGCGTCGGCGGGCAGCACGTGGCGGGCCGCCGCCCACAGCGCGAGGTGGCCGCCCGCCGAGTGCCCGGTGAGCACCGTGCGGCGCGGGTCGGCCTGCGGCAGCGCCCGCCGGGCGAGCGCGGGGAGCGCGTCGAGCGCGGCGGCCACGTCGTCGAAGGTCTCGGGCCAGCGCCCGGCGGCCGCGTCGCCGTCCGCCTCCCCCGCCGCGCCCCGCCGGTACTCCACGCTGGCCACCGCGAAGCCCCGCCGGGCCAGGAAGCCGGCGAACGGGCTGACGTGCCGGCGGTCGTACGGCGCCCGCCAGGCGCCCCCGTGCAGGACGACGACCAGGGGAGCCGGCCCGCCCGGCCCGCCCGGTCCGCGCGGGGCGTAGAAGTCGATCACCTGGTCGGGATGGTCCCCGTAGGAGGCCGTCCCGTCGGGGTCGACGGGGGCGTGCGAGAACGCCGACTTCTCTTCTTCGGCGGCGCGGGCCTCCGCGGCCGCGCGGGCTGCGGCGTCGTCCGGCATGTCCCAACCTCTCAGCGATGAAACGAACTTGGCGGACCAGGGAAGAAAATCGGCCGTTGGCCGGGACGGTACCAGGCGGGTGACGTGCGCGGACACGGGGATGTCACGCTCGGTTAAGCCCTGCGATCCCGCCGTTCCGCCACGCCGGGACACCGCCGCCGGGCGTGCCGCCGGGGGCCACCGGAACCCGCTGGGGACGGCGAGAGCCCGCGAGGCCCGCCGAGGACACGGGGAAAGCCGAAGTCCGCCGCCCGCCGGGGCCGGCCGCCGGAGCCCGCCGGAACCGCCGGAACCGGCCGAAGCCCGCCGAGCTCGCCGAGCCCGCGGTCCGCAGAGCCCGCAGAGGAGAACACCGCGCCCGCCGCACCCGGCACGCGCCCGCCGTCACCGGGGTACGGCCGCCCGGGACACGGCCGCCCGGATCCGGACGGCCCCGCCCCGGGCGGCCGGGACGTACGTCACCGGCGGCCGTCCGCGAGGGCCAGGACCTCCCCCAGCACCCGCGCCGCCCGCTCCACGTCGGCGAAGCCGACGTACAGCGGCGTGAACCCGAACCGCAGGACGTCCGGGGCGCGGAAGTCCCCGACCACGCCCCGCTCGATCAGCCGCCGCATCACCTGCTCGGCGTCGTCGCAGCGCAGCGCGACCTGGCTGCCCCGCTCCGCGTGCGCCACCGGCGTCAGGCACTCCACCCGGCCGGGAGCCGCGTACGCCGCCACGCACTCCAGGAAGAAGTCCGTCAGCGCCAGGGACTTGGCCCGCACCGCCTCGACGGACACGCCGTCCCACACCTCCAGGGCCGCCTCCAGGGCGAGCATGGAGAGGATGTCCGGGGTGCCGACCCGGCCGCGCAGGGCGCCCGGAGCCGGTGCGTACGCCGGCCGCATCCCGAACGGCTCGGCGTGCGAGTTCCAGCCGGGCAGCGGCGAGTCGAAGCGGTCCTGCACCTCCCGGCGCACGTACAGGTACGCGGGCGCGCCGGGGCCGCCGTTGAGGTACTTGTAGGTGCAGCCGACCGCCAGGTCCACCCCGTGCTCGTCCAGGCCCACCGGCAGCGCGCCCGCGCTGTGGCACAGGTCCCAGACGGCGTACGCCCCCGCCTCGTGCACCGCGGCGGTGAGCGCCGGCAGGTCGTGCAGCCGGCCGGTGCGGTAGTCGACGTGGTTGAGCAGCACGGCGGCGGTGCGCCCGCTCAGCGCCCCCGGCACCTCGGCCGGGGCCACCGGCCGCAGCGTACGCCCCGTCATCCGGGCCGCCGACTCGGCGATGTACCCGTCCGTCGGGAACGTCGTCGCGTCGACCAGGATCTCGTCCCGGCCGTCCCCGGCCAGCCGCACCGCGCCCACCAGCGCCTTGAAGACGTTGACGCTGGTGGAGTCGCCGACCACGATCTGCCCGGCCGCCGCCCCCACCAGCGGGGCGATCCGGTCGCCGATCCGCTCGGGCGCGGTCCACCAGCCGCTCTCCTCCCACGACCGGATGCGCAGCTCGCCCCACTGCCGCCGCACGACGTCCGCGACGCGGTCCGGGACGGTCACCGGCAGCGCGCCGAGCGAGTTGCCGTCCAGGTACACCCCCGCGGCGCCGGCCGCGTGACCGGGCCCGGAATCGAGGACGAACCGCTCGCGCAGCCCGGCCAGTTCGTCGGCCGCGTCCAGTTCCTCCGCCTTCGACACCAGTTCAGACATACGATCGCGCCGTCCACAGCTCGGGGAACACGTTCTTGCGGGCCCGCTTCTCCAGCCAGGCCACCCCGGCGGAGCCGCCGGTGCCGGGCTTGGCGCCCATCGCGCGGCGGGTGGCGACCAGGTGGTCGTTGCGCCAGCGCCACACCAGCTCGGCCACGTCGGTCAACGCCTCGCCCAGCCGGGCGAGTTCGGCGTTCTGGTCACCGGCGTAGATCGCCGCCCAGACCGCCTCCACCTCCGGCGACGGCTCGTACCCGCGCGTCGTGTCGCGCCGCAGCACGGCCTCGGGGATGTCGTACCCGCGCCGCGCCAGCAGCCGCAGGACCTCGTCGTACAGGCTCGGCTCGTGCAGCGCCTTCTCCAGTTCGGCGTGGACGCGCGGCGCGCCCCGGTGCGGGACCAGCATGGACGCGGACTTCTCGCCGAGCAGGAACTCCAGCCGGCGGTACATCGCCGACTGGAAGCCGGAACCGTCGCCGAGGGCGCCGCGGTAGGAGTTGAACTGCGCCGGGGTGAGCTGCCCCAGCGGCTTCCAGGAGGCGTTCAGCGCCTCCAGCTCCCGCACGGACCTCTTCAGCGCGGCGATCGCCGTCGGCACGTCGTCGCCGCGCAGCGCCCGCGCCGCGGTCTCCCACTCGTGGACGATGACGGTGAACCACAGCTCCATCACCTGGGTGGTGACCAGGAAGACCATCTCCCCGGGATCGTCGGAGAGGGGGTGCTGGAGGTGGGTGAGCACGTCCGCCCTGACGTAGTCCTCGTAGGGCGTGGTGCCTTCGAAGTCGAGATGCGGGGTCTCGGGCTCGTGCGCCTCAGCGGTGCGAGGGTGGTCGTGAGCCGGTTGGGACATCGCCGTCTCCTGTTGTGCGCTCCGGGTAGCGGTCCGCCCCTGCCGTTACCGGCACGGGGGCCCCGGTCCCCACCGGCATCCTGCGCAATCCCCTCCGCCCCGCGCAAGGCCCGCCCGGCCGCGGGCGGGCCTTGCGGGTGACGGCCCCCGGTCCCGCCGTCAGCCCAGCACCTCGGCCGCCGTCGGCGAGGAGTCCTTCAGGAACTGGGTGCAGCGCTCGTACTCCTCCTTCTCGCCGATCGCCTGCGCGGCGCGGGCGAGGGCGTGCAGGGCGCGCAGGAAGCCGCGGTTCGGCTCGTGCTCCCAGGGCACCGGGCCGTGGCCCTTCCAGCCGTTGCGGCGCAGCGCGTCCAGGCCGCGGTGGTAGCCGGTACGGGCGTACGCGTACGACTCCACGGCGCTGCCCCGCTCGAACGCCTCGTCGGCCAGCTGCGCCCAGGCCAGCGAGGACGCGGGGTACTGGGCCGCGACCTCGGCGGGCGCGGCGCCCCGCGCCAGCAGCTCGCGCGGGCCGGGGTCGTCGGGGAGGTGGGTCGGGGGCGGTCCCCCGAGGAGGTTCTCGTGAATGGACATGAGGTCCAGTCTGCACCGTCCCGGTACGCGCGAGAGCCCGGCACCGCACGGGCGCCGGGCTCCGGGATCCCGCCGGGCGGGCTTACTTGATCTTCGTGCCGGTGGAGCGCAGGTGGCGGCAGGCCTCGACGACGCGCGCGGCCATGGACGCCTCGGCGAGCTTGCCCCAGGTCCGCGGGTCGTAGGTCTTCTTGGAGCCGACCTCGCCGTCGACCTTCAGGACGCCGTCGTAGTTCTTGAACATGTGGTCGGCGATCGGGCGGGTGAAGGCGTACTGCGTGTCCGTGTCGATGTTCATCTTCACGACGCCGTTCTCCAGCGCGGTGCGGATCTCCTCCTCGCTGGAGCCGGAGCCGCCGTGGAAGACGAAGTCGAACGGGCTCTGCTTGCCGAACTTGGCGGCGACGCCCTCGTTCAGCTCCTTCAGCAGCTCGGGGCGGAGGACGACGTTGCCCGGCTTGTACACGCCGTGCACGTTGCCGAAGGAGGCGGCCAGCAGGTAGCGGCCCTTCTCGCCCAGGCCGAGGGCCTCGGCGGTGCGGATGGCGTCGTCGACCGTCGTGTACAGGGAGTCGTTGATCTCGTGGGAGACGCCGTCCTCCTCGCCGCCGGTCGGGGTGATCTCCACCTCGAGGATGATCCGGGCGGCGTGGGTGCGCTCCAGCAGCTCCTGGGCGATGGCCAGGTTGTCGGCGAGGGTCTCCGCGGAGCCGTCCCACATGTGGGACTGGAACAGCGGGTTGCGGCCGGCCTTGACGCGCTCCTCGGAGATCGCGAGCAGCGGACGCACGTACCCGTCGAGCTTGTCCTTCGGGCAGTGGTCGGTGTGCAGGGCGATGTTGACGTCGTACTTCTCGGCGACGACGTGCGCGAACTCGGCCAGGGCCACGGCGCCGGTCACCATGTCCTTGTTGTGCTGGCCGCCCAGGAACTCGGCGCCGCCGGTCGAGATCTGGACGATGCCGTCGCTCTCCGCCTCCGCGAAGCCGCGCAGGGCCGCGTGCAGGGTCTGCGTGGAGGTCACGTTGATGGCCGGGTAGGCGAACTTGCCTGCCTTCGCCCGGTCCAGCATCTCGTTGTAGACCTCGGGAGTTGCGATGGGCATGGGTCCGCTCCTTGTATGTGCGGGTCGGCGTGGTGCGTGCTTACGGCCCTGACCTAGAACCTCGGCGCGACGTCGTCGTCGGCCCCATCTTCCCAGACGAACCGGGATGAGCCGAGTGGGGCTCAGTCCAGGCCCAGCTCGTCCTTGGAGTACGCGTACCGGTACGGCACCCCCGCGCCGTCCCGGATCTTCTCGGCGGCGCCCGTCGCCCGGTCCACGATGGTCGCGACGGCCACGACCTCGGCGCCCGCCTCCCGCACGGCCTCCACGGCGGTGAGCGGGGAGCCGCCCGTGGTGGAGGTGTCCTCGACGACCAGGACCCGGCGGCCCGCGATGTCCGGTCCCTCGACGCGCTTCTGCAGGCCGTGCGCCTTGGCCGCCTTGCGGACGACGAAGGCGTCCAGCCGCCGGCCCCGGGCGGCGGCCGCGTGCAGCATGGCGGCGGCCACCGGGTCGGCGCCCATGGTGAGCCCGCCGACCGCGTCGAAGTCCAGGTCCGCGGTCAGGTCCAGCAGCACCTGGCCGACCAGCGGGGCGGCCTCTCCGTCGAGGGTGACGCGGCGCAGGTCGACGTAGTAGTCGGCCGCCAGTCCCGAGGAGAGGGTCACCCTGCCGTGCACCACGGCCTTGTCCTTGATCTGCTGCAGCAGCGCGCCGCGTACGTCCGTCATACCGGCCAGCTTAAAGGCGTCGCCAGCTCCAGACCGTGCGGGCTTCCAGCGGCTCGAGCGGCGTGACCAGGCGCGGCCGGGTGTTCAGGCCGTCGGGCGGGCCGGTCTGCGGCTCGACGCACACCGCCTCCGCCTGCTCGTCGTACACCACGACCCACTCCTCGGGGCTGGTCACCCTCAGCTCCAGCTGCTCCGGCCAGGTCAGGGTGACGTCGACGCCGCCGGGCATGCCGAAGCAGTCGTCCCAGGGGCCGGGCCGGGGGGCGACGCGGTTGCCGGTGGGCAGGTGGTCGTCGCCGCGCTCCTCCTGCCAGGCCGCCTCGAAGCCGATCCGCACGTCGGCGCCGCCCAGGTTCCGGTTGAACCACGGGTGCCAGCCGATCTGCGCGGGGAAGGACGACTCGTACGTCTCCACCGCCATGGTGATCGTCAGGGTGTCCTCGGTGAGGGCGAACGCCTGGGTGACGCGGCCGGGGTAGGGCCAGGGGTCGGCCAGGTCGTGGGTGAGGACCGCCTCGCGCGGGCCCGTGCGGGCGGTGCGCCAGGCGCCGTCGCGGGCGGTGCCGTGGATGGCGTGCGGCGGGGAGTTCAACGGCATCTGGTGGACGGTGGCGCCGTCCCGGAAGCGGCCGTCGCGGATGCGCCCGCACCAGGGGACCATCGGGAAGCAGCCGAAGCGCTCGCCCTGGCGGAGCAGTTCCACGCCGCCGACGCGGAGCCCTCCGACCCGGCCGCCGTTGCCCGGCAGCACGGTCACCTCCGCGTCGCCCGCGGTCAGCGTGATGGGTTCGTTGCTCACGGGACGACCCTACTGGGGCGATCAAGAGGGCGTGCGGTCCGCGGGCCCGGCACGCTCAGCGGCGTCTGCGCAGGGCCCGGCCCAGGGCGATCGCCGACGCCAGGGCGAGGGCCGCCGGGGCCGCCCAGCGCAGGGGGGCGGAGGGCGTGGCCGTCCGGGGCGCGGGGACGGGGGCGTAACGGCCGCGCGGCGGGGCGTGGTCGACCTCCTCCGCGCTGCGCCCGATCATGGTGCGCCGCGCGTGCGCCGCCTCGGCGGGGGGCTCGGCGGCCTCCGGGAAGTCCTCGCCGGGGGCGGGCGCGGGCGGGGGGGCTTCGGCACCGGAGCCGGTGGGGGCGTCGCCGGTGGGGGCGGGGGCGGCCGTGTCCGGCTGCGGCGGGGGCGGCGGGGCGTCGTCGGCGTCCGGGGTCGTCTCGAAGTCGGTGGTGGCCTCGGGCTCGAACTCCTCCGTGGCCAGGGACACCGTGGTCTCCGGTGGGGCGGCCTCCTGGGCCGCCAGCGCCCCGAGGTTCTCCGCCCAGCGGTTCAGCAGCCGGGTCACGGCCGCGCCGACCGCGTCCGCCGGCAGCTCCGTGACGCGGCCGTCCGCCGTGGCCGTGCCGTCGAGGGCGAGCGTGGCGCCGCCGTCCGCGGTCCTGACGCGCAGGGTGAGCGCGAAGGCGACCGATCCGGTGCCGCGCGCCTCGGTGGCGTCGCCCCGGACGGCGTACGACCCGTCGTCCCGGCGGGACAGCCCGAGCGCGCCCCGGTAGGTGACGGAGTGGCCGCCGACCCGCACCTTCAGCCGGCCCGTGCCGGGATCGGCGCCGGCGTCCTGCTGGAGCCCGGGGACCGCCCGGGCGACCCGCGCGGGATCGTCCAGCACCTCCCTGAGCCGCTCGGCCGGAACCGGAACGAACACCTCGTGCTCCATGTCTGCGGAGCGTACCCAGTGGGCGCCGGACTGCACCCCCGGCGGTGGAAAAGTCACCCCGCGCCGGTGCCGTGCGCGCCGGGCCCCGTCGCGTCGCGGCCGGTGTCTCAGTACCGCGGATGCACCAGCGTCGACGCCGGCAGCTCCGGCAGCCGGGTGCGGGCCGCCGCGCGGGCGTCCGCGGTGAGGCGGGCCTGGGTGAGGGTGCGCGGGCGCGGGGCGTGCGCGTCGAGGCGCAGGGGCGGGGGCGTACCGGCGGCGGCCAGGACGAATCCCCAGTCGTGCGGGGTCCGGGAGCGGGGGCGGGCGACGCGGTCGTCGTCGGCCGTGCGGCCGGGGGCGCGGCCGGCCACGCGGTACGGAGCGGTGCGCAGACCGGCCGCGCGCAGCGTCGACTCCACCGTCCAGAACGCCCGGGGGCGGGCGGAGACGGGCCCGGCGTGCACCACCAGCCGGCCGCCGGGCGCCAGCACGCGCCGTGCCAGGCCGTAGAACTCCTGCGAGTACAGCTTGGCGCACGCCGTGACGCCGGGGTCCGGCAGGTCCGAGACGACGACGTCGTACGGGGCCGCCGGCGCCCGGCGCAGCCGGTGGAAGGCGTCCGCCGCGGTCACGTGGACGCGCGGGTCGTCGTAGGCGTGCCCGTTCAGCGCGGACAGGGCGGGGTCGCGGCGGGCCAGCCGGACCACTCCGGGGTCGACGTCGACGACGTCGACCCGGCGCACGCCCGGGTGGCGCAGCACCTCGCGGACGGCCAGGCCGTCGCCGCCGCCGAGGATCAGCACGCGCGCGTGGCGGCCGGCCATGGCCGGGTGGACCAGCGCCTCGTGGTAGCGGCGCTCGTCGCGGGCGCTGACCCGCAGCCGCCCGTCGAGGTACAGGTTCAGGGGCCGGCCGCGCGCACCGCCGGTGAGGACCACCTCCTGCGTGTCGGTCCGCACGGCCACCCGGACGTCGTCGCCGTACACGGCGTGCCGGGCGGCGCGTTCGAAGTCGTCGACGAGGACGGCGGCGCAGCCGAGGACGGCGAGCACGGCCGCGTTGACGGCGAGCAGCAGCCGGCGGGCGCGGCGGGTCAGGTCCCGCCGGAACAGGCCGAGGACCAGGGCGCCGCCGACGACCGCGTTGACCGCGCCGGTGAGCAGGGCGCCGGTCAGCTGGCCGAACAGCGGCAGGAGGAGGAAGGGGAAGGCGAGACCGCCGGCCAGGCCGCCGACGTAGTCCGCCGCGGACAGGTCGGCGACCGCGCCGCCCGCGTCCTGGTGGCGGATGCGCTGGATCAGCTCCATCAGCAGCGGGACCTCGGCGCCGATCAGCAGGCCGATGGCGAGGGAGAAGGCGACCAGCAGGCAGCGGGAGCCGCTCGCCCCCGTGCCGCCCCAGTCGCCGGTCCAGGCGAAGACGGCGTACAGGGCCATCGCGCTGCAGCCGCCGACCAGGGCGAGCGTGGCCTCGACGGCGCCGAAGCCGGCCGCCGCGAGCCGGCGCAGCCGCTTGGCGGCGAGGGAGCCGAGGCCCATGGCGAAGACCATGACGGACAGGACGACGGACGCCTGGGTGACCGAGTCGCCGATCAGGTACGAGGCGAGGGCGACCAGTTCGAGTTCGTAGACGAGTCCGCAGGCCGCGCAGACGAAGACACCCGCGAGGACCAGAAACCTTCCGGTGCCCGGCCGGACGGGCAGCCACGCGGGAGCGCCGGGGCCGCCGGGGCCGGCCCAGGGGGACTGGGCGCCGGGCGGGGCGGGCGTGCGTTGTTCAATCACGAAGTGACGGTACGTCACTCCTGTGCTGCGCTTCGTCACCCACATGTATGAGATTTGTTTACGATTGCCCCGAGTTGACCGGGCCGTGCGCGCCGGTGCCGGAGCGCCGCGGACCCCTGTGCCCGGAGCTGCGCACGGGCCTCGCCGGGGGCCTCACAGCGCCGCGGGCACCCGCGCCCCGACCCGGGTCCACGTCGCCACCAACTGCCCGTCCTGCGGGTACGCGTGCCAGGTCCGCCAGTGCACCTGTCCCTCGTGGTGCTGGGCCAGCAGCGCCGTGAAGGCGTGCGGGCTGCCGGGGAAGACGCCGGCGAGGCCGTGCGGGTGGTCGGTCACCAGGGCCAGCAGTTCCTGGGCGCGGCCCGCGAAGGATTCCGGGGAGAGCGCCTCGACCCGGGCCGCGAACCTGTACTCCCAGTCGCCCACCCGCTTGGCGACGCCCAGCGGGAGCGGCGTGCGGCTGCCCGGGATGCACGCCACCGTCTCCGAGCAGCTGCCTCTGCGTTCCTCCAGGAGCACTTGGTGGGACGCGCCCAGAAGCCTCAACTGGAGTTTGGCGCCGGGCAGTTCGAGATCGAGGGTGGCCAGGGCGGGGAGCGGTTCGCGTCCCAGCGCCCAGGCGAGGTCGGCGGCGCGCGTGTCGGTGTAGGCGGTGTTCAGGGTCGTGAGCATGGATCGGCTCCGCAAGCGCACAAGGAGAGGAAGGGTGGGCCTGCGGTCACCCCGGCCTCGCCGGGGGTGCGGCCCGGTTTCAGCCCAGTCGGTCGCCGGAGGCGTGTCCGCGGGGTGTCCGAGGGGCTGCGCTGGTTTTAGAGGGAATCACGAACTGTGCCGCCGCCACAGCGTTTTTACCCAAGTTCAGGGGGATTCCACGCTCGGAGGGCTCACCTTTTCACCTGTTCAACCCCGGCGTGCGCTGGCACGGCCCGAGCGTGCGCCGGGGCGCGCGTCCATCCTTCGAGCGCCTGCCGAACGGGGGGACACGGGCGTCCCGCCGGACGACGGGAACACGGGCACGAGGAAGCGGGGCCCGTGTGGCACGGACCCCGCTCCCCGGACGCGGTCCCCCCTCCGGGACCCGGCTGCCCCGTGTCAGCTGCCGCCTCCGCATCCCCCTCCGCCGCCGCAGGACGACCCGCCCCCGCAGGAGGACCCCCCGCCGCAGGAAGAGGAGGAGGAACCGCCGCCGCAGGAGTGGCCCCCGGACGAGGATCCGGCCCACCAGCTGTCGCCGCCGCTGCCGCGGCTGCGCCTGCCCGACGAGCGCCGCGCGCCCCGGCCGGACGCCGCCGGGCGCACCGGGCTCCTCCGCGCACCCCTGCGACCGGCCGCGACCGCGGCGACCACCACTGCGACGACCACCACCAGGATGATGCCGACGACCATGGCGTCACCCTCCTTCCGTTCCCCCGAAGCGGCCCCCCGTGGGCGCCTCGCGCGTCGTGTGACCGGGGGATGCCCGTCTCCCGCGCGCGGCAAAGCGGAGTTGAGGAACTCCAGAGCTTCGGCGCAGGATGACCGGCATGACCTCCACCCCGCGCCCCTTCCTCAACCGCCGCCTCGCCGAGTTCGGGACGACGGTCTTCGCCGAGATGTCCGCGCTGGCCGTGCGGACCGGGTCGATCAACCTGGGCCAGGGCTTCCCGGACACCGACGGTCCCGAGGAGGTCCGGGAGGCGGCCGTGCGGGCGCTGCGCGACGGGCGGGGCAACCAGTACCCGCCGGGTCCGGGCGTGCCGGAGCTGCGCTCGGCCGTCGCCGCGCACCAGCTGCGGCGCTACGGGCTGTCGTACGACCCCGACACGGAGGTCCTGGTCACCGCCGGCGCCACCGAGGCCATCGCCGCCTCGCTGCTGGCCCTGCTGGAGCCGGGCGACGAGGTGATCGCCTTCGAGCCGTACTACGACTCCTACGCCGCCTGCATCGCGATGGCGGGCGGCAGGCGGGTGCCGGTCACCCTGCGGCCGGACGGCGGGAGCTTCCGCCTCGACCTCGACGAGCTGCGCGACGCGGTCACCGACCGCACCCGGCTGCTGCTGATCAACACCCCGCACAACCCGACGGGCACCGTCCTCACCCGGGAGGAGCTGACGGCGATCGCCCGGCTGGCGGTGGAGCGGGACCTGCTGGTGGTGACGGACGAGGTGTACGAGCACCTGGTCTTCGACGGGGCCGAGCACCTGCCGCTGGCGGCCTTTCCCGGGATGCGGGAGCGGACGGTCACCATTTCGAGCAGCGGGAAGACGTTCTCGTTCACGGGGTGGAAGGTCGGCTGGGTCACGGCCTCCCCCGGGCTGGTCGCGGCCGTCCGCTCGGCGAAGCAGTTCCTGACGTACGTGTCGTCGGGCCCGTTCCAGTACGCGGTCGCCGAGGCGCTGGCGCTGCCCGAGTCCTACTTCACCGCCTTCCGCGAGGACCTGCGGGCCAAGCGGGACCTGCTGGCGGCGGGCCTGGCGGAGGCGGGCTTCACGGTCTTCCGCCCGGCGGGCACGTACTTCGTCACCACCGACATCCGGCCCCTCGGCGAGAGCGACGGCGTCGCCTTCTGCCGCTCCCTGCCCGAGCGCGCGGGGGTCGTCGCGATCCCGAACGCGGTCTTCTACGACCACCGCGAGGAGGGCGCCCCGTTCGTGCGGTTCGCGTTCTGCAAGCGGACGTCCGTGCTGGAGGAGGCGGTGCGGCGGCTGAAGACGCTGTAGCGCCGGCGCGCACGGCGAGAGCCCGGTCCGGCACACGACCGCGGTGGTCCGTGCCCCGACCGGGCTCTCCCTCACGTCCGGCGCGTACCCGCCGGCGCACCGCTGCGGACCGGGGCGGGGACTACTCCTCGCCGTCCTGCGGGTTCTCCGCGTCGTTGATCTCCTGCTCCAGGCCGAGCTGCTCGACGAGCCACTTGTCGAACTCGATGGCGGCCCGCACCCAGCTGACCGTCGAGGAGACGAAGTGCTCCAGGCCGACGCCCATGCCGATCAGCATCTGCGCCTCGCCGATCAGGCGGACGGTGCCGTCGTCGTGGGTGTGGGTGTAGACCTTGGGCCACAGGGTGCGGCGGTTCCAGTCGTCGACGGACTCCAGCAGCTGCGGCTTCTCGTCGATCTTGTGGGGCCGGTCGTAGAACGTCCGCACCGAGAAGACCTGCTGGTCCCCCTCGCCGCGGAACATGAAATACGTACGGAACTGCTCCCACGGCGCCGCGAGGTCGCCCTCGTCGTCGACGACGTACTTGAGCTCCATCTGGTCGAGGAGCTGCTTCACGAGGTCCTGATCCGGGACGACGGGGCCCGCCGGTCCTTGGGGCTGCGGCTCGGGCTGGCCCCCGAAGTTCGGAATCGAGGACGGGTCGATGCTCACCGTGATTTTCCCTTCGTACGGATCCCGCCATCCTCCCTCATCCGGGGAGGGGGGTGGCAAGCCCCGACGGTCCTGTCAGCTCCGGGCTGACACGATCCGGTCACTCGCAGCCGCCCCTTCGGCGGTCTTCCCTTCGCTTCACGGAGTGCCCCGCTCCGCCGGGTGGATGCACGCGCGTCCCCCGCCGCGCGTCCGCCGCCGGCCGCCCGCGGGCCCGTCACCCCGGTGGGGGCGGGTCCGCGGGCGGCCGGCGCCGCTCACAGGGTCTTGCCGGTCGCCGGACCCACCAGGAGTTCGTCGCCGAAGCGGTCCACCCGGACCGTGTCGCCGTCCTTGATCTCGCCGGAGAGGATCTCCTTGGCGAGGCGGTCGCCGATGGCGGACTGGACGAGGCGGCGCAGCGGGCGGGCGCCGTAGGCCGGGTCGAGGCCCTCCTCCGCGAGCCAGGCCAGGGCCTCGGGCGTGACGTCCAGCGTCAGGCGCCGCTCGGCGAGCCGCCTGGCCAGGCGGTCGACCTGGAGCTTCGCGATGCGCTCCAGCTCGGGCCTGGTTAGCGCCGAGAAGACCACCAGGTCGTCCAGGCGGTTGAGGAACTCCGGCTTGAAGGAGGCCCGGACCACCTCCAGCACCTGCTCCCTCTTCTCCGCCTCGCTGGTGAGCGGGTCGACCAGGAACTGGCTGCCCAGGTTGGACGTCAGCACCAGGATCGTGTTGCGGAAGTCGACCGTGCGGCCCTGGCCGTCGGTCAGCCGGCCGTCGTCCAGGACCTGGAGCAGGACGTCGAAGACCTCCGGGTGGGCCTTCTCCACCTCGTCCAGCAGGATCACGCTGTACGGCCGCCTGCGCACCGCCTCGGTGAGCTGGCCGCCCTCCTCGTAGCCGACGTAGCCGGGCGGGGCGCCGACCAGGCGGGCCACGCTGTGCTTCTCGCCGTACTCCGACATGTCGATGCGGACCATCGCCCGCTCGTCGTCGAAGAGGAAGTCGGCCAGCGCCTTGGCCAGCTCCGTCTTGCCCACGCCCGTCGGGCCCAGGAAGAGGAACGAGCCGGTGGGCCGGTCGGGGTCGGAGATCCCGGCCCGGGAGCGGCGCACCGCGTCCGAGACCGCCCGCACGGCCTCGCTCTGGCCGATCAGGCGCTTGCCGATCTCCTCCTCCATGCGCAGCAGCTTCTGCGTCTCGCCCTCCAGCAGGCGGCCGGCCGGGATGCCGGTCCAGGAGGCGACGACGTCCGCGATGTCGTCGGGGCCGACCTCCTCCTTCACCATCGTGTTCCCGGTGACCTCCTCCTCGGCCTCGGAGGCGGCCTCCAGCTCCTTCTCCAGGGCCGGGATCTCGCCGTACAGCAGCTTCGAGGCGGTGTCGAAGTCGCCGTCGCGCTGGGCGCGTTCGGCCTGGCCGCGCAGGTCGTCGAGCTTCTCCTTCAGCTCGCCGACCCGGTTCAGGGACTGCTTCTCCTTGTCCCAGCGCGCGTTGAGACCGCGCAGCTCCTCCTCCTTGTCGGCGAGGTCGCGGCGCAGCTTCTCCAGCCGCTCGCGCGAGGCCGCGTCGGTCTCCTTGCCGAGGGCCAGCTCCTCCATCCTCAGCCGGTCGACGGCGCGCTGGAGTTCGTCGATCTCGACGGGGGACGAGTCGATCTCCATGCGCAGCCGGGAGGCCGACTCGTCGACCAGGTCGATGGCCTTGTCGGGCAGGAAGCGGGAGGTGATGTAGCGGTCGGACAGGGTCGCCGCCGCCACCAGCGCGCTGTCCGCGATCTGCACCTTGTGGTGGGCCTCGTACCGGCCCTTGAGGCCGCGCAGGATCGCGATCGTGTCCTCGACGGTCGGCTCGGCCACCAGCACCTGCTGGAAGCGCCGCTCCAGCGCCGGGTCCTTCTCGATCCGCTCCCGGTACTCGTCCAGGGTGGTGGCGCCGACCATGCGCAGCTCACCACGGGCGAGCATCGGCTTGAGCATGTTGCCCGCGTCCATCGCCGAGTCGCCGCCGGCGCCCGCGCCGACGACCGTGTGCAGCTCGTCGATGAAGGTGATGATCTGGCCGTCGGAGGCCTTGATCTCGGCCAGGACGGTCTTCAGGCGCTCCTCGAACTCGCCCCGGTACTTGGCGCCGGCCACCATCGCGCCCAGGTCCAGCGCCACCAGCCGCTTGTCCTTCAGCGACTCCGGCACGTCCCCCTTCACGATCCGCTGGGCGAGCCCCTCCACGACGGCGGTCTTGCCGACGCCGGGCTCGCCGATGAGGACGGGGTTGTTCTTCGTACGGCGGGACAGCACCTGCACGACCCGGCGGATCTCCTGGTCCCGGCCGATGACCGGGTCGAGCCTGCCCTCGCGGGCGGCGGCGGTGAGGTCGGCGCCGAACTTCTCCAGGGCCTTGTACTGGCCCTCGGGGTCGGCGGTGGTCACCCGGCGTCCGCCCCGCGCCTTCCGGAAGGCCTCCTGGAGCTTCCTGGCGTCGGCCCCCTGCCGCTGCAGCACCTCACCGGCCTGACCGCCCTTGGCGGCGATGCCGATGAGCAGGTGCTCGGTGGACAGGTACTCGTCCCCGAGGTCGCGGGCGCGCGTCTGCGCGTCCGCGATCACGGCGAGCAGTTCGCGGTTGGGCTGCGGCGGCGCGACGGTGGACCCGGTCACGCTGGGCAGCCCGGCGAGGATCTTCTCCGCGCCGGTGCGCACGGCCGCCTGGTCGGCGTCGACGCCGGCCAGCAGGTCGATGATGTTCTCGTTGTCCTGCCCCTGGAGCAGAGCGAGGAGCAGGTGCGCGGGGGTCAGGTCCGGGTGCCCCTCGGTCACGGCCCGGTTGCTGGCCGCGTTGATCGCGTCCCGGCTCCGGTTGGTCAGCTCGGCGTCCACGTTCGCGTCTCCTCCTGGCGTCAGCTGTCTGCAGCCGTTCTTGTGCCGTCTCCCAATGCTGACTTAATCAACGTACACAAAGTTGAGTCTATTCCACTCAAGGCCGGTGCGGGAGGGTCCACGCGGCCGAGTTCCGGGGCCACGGCTGCGCACACCCTCCGATCCGGCGGTCCGGGCACCGGCGAGCCGGCCCGGCGGCCGGAATGCCGTCGATCCGGGCGCGCCGCCGCTCAGTTTCCGGCGGGAGCGGCAGGCGCGCACGCCGGACGGGCGGACGGATACGCGTCCACGGCGGGTGATGCGCGGAGTGATGGGGAAGATCGGCTCGACCGGGGAGATCCGCACCGGTGATCGACTATTTTCGGCCAGTCGACAGCGAGCCGATGTCCAGAAAAGTCCCCTCAAACTGCAGCGGCGTCACCGTGTTCAGGTCACGGTGACGCCGCTGCGGGGGGAAGCACCTGAGCGATCTTTTGCGACGGGGGAATCGCGTCAGGCACTGCGGGGGGTGGCTGAAACAGTCCGATGGACAGGGGAGCCGGACTCCACCTGCCGGTGGTCCCTCTGGTCGAGGTTCACAAAGATCATTCCGTACCGGATGGCACACCGCACGGGCTGCGGCGCCCCCCGGGGCCGTCGCAGACACCGGTACGCCCGTACGTCTCCGTCCTCGTCCCGCGTGACGACGACCGGCTCGCCGAACACGGTCACCATCAGCGAGTCACCGCTGTGGGGGATGGCGGTGACCAGGTCGATGAAGTGCCAGCCGGACCGGTAGGCGGTGGCCATCTCGCGGCGGAAGGAGCGGTCGTCGGGTGGAGTGGTCACGTCAGCTCCCGGATCCCGCTGCCCCGGAACTCGGCCAGCTGCTGTTGTCCGCGCCGTAGACCGTGTTCACGCCCACTGACGGCCAGCTGCTGTTCGCTCGGACATCGTCCCTCGCCTCGGAGAAGCCGCTCAGCGCGCCGAGGGCCACAACGGTGGAGAAGGCGGCGACAAGCACCGAGCGAAGCATTCTGTTACGCATGGTCGGCTTCGTCCTCACTTGAAGGTCCCCTTTTCCCCCGTCGGGTACGACGATGGCTCATTCGGGCACGTCATGGCCACACAATCGATGCATCATGTTCCTGCATGTTCAGGAGCCTGGGGGGTGGAGATTTGGCATCAAATCGGAATAAAGCAGTGCATCCCCATGCGATGACCGAGTGGTGCGCGGAGGGGGAGCGCCTGTATGCCGCCGCCCTGCGCGCCGGACGCATCGCCCGAAAGGACGCGGAACCCGCCCCCTGTCTGATGGAGTTCGCCCTGCTCCATCCCGATCCGGACGACCCGAACTGGTTGCGCCCGGTCCTCCCGGCGGTCGCCCTGTCCCGGCAGCTCGGCCCCCTGGAGTACGAGATCACCCAGCGCAGGCGGCTGGCGGTCGAACTTGCAGAGACCTTTCAGCCGTTCCTGGCGCTGGGGACCCAGGTCACCTCCGCCAGCGACTCCATCACCGTGCTGGAGGGCGGGGAGCGGATCAACGCCGCCCTGAACATGGCCACGGCCCAGTGCCAGACGGAGATGCTCACGGTCCAGCCCAGCGACCGCATGTCCGAACGCAGCCTGCTGCGCGGCCTGGAGCGCGACAAGCCGCTGATCGAACGTGGTGTGCGCATCCGCACGCTGTATCAGCACACGGCCCGCTACAACCCCGAACAGCTCGCCTACGCGGCCCGGCTCTCCGACGGCAAGGCGGAGTACCGGACCATCGACGAGCTGGTGGAACGCCTGATCATCTGCGACGAGGCCGTCGCCTTCATCCCCGCCCGCGACGACCAGCAGGTCGCCCTCGAACTGCGTCACCCCGGCCTGATCCGCTACCTGACCAAGCTCTTCGAGTACCTGTGGGACCGCGCGGTCCCGCTGAGCACCGGCAAGCCCTACGAGGCGGCCCTCGACGGCATCACGGAGATCCAGCACTCCATCGCCAAGCTCCTGGTCGAGGGCCATGTCGACGAGGCCATCGCCCGGCGGCTCGGCATGAACGTCCGCACCTGCCGGGCCCACATCGCCAAACTGGCGACGGCCCTCGGCAGCGGCAGCCGCGCCCAGCTCGGCTACCTCATCGCGCAGTCGGGGATCCTGGAACAGGGAGGCTGAGTTCCGGGCACGGCCGCGCCGGGCCGGCTCACCGGACCGTCCGCGGCCCCGGCTCGCGCACGCCCGGCGAGACGGCCGTGCGCGGCGGGCCGTCCAGGCCCACCTGGGCGATGCGGACGCCGAGCTGGGTACGGCTGGCCGCGCCCAGGGTCTCCGACAGCCGGGCGATGTGGGCGCGGCAGGTGCGGACGCTGATCCCCAGCCGCTCCGCGATCACCGCGTCCTGGTGGCCCTCCGCCAGCAGCGCCGCGATGGACTGCTCCCGGTGGGAGATGCCCTCGATGCCGGTGTCCGGCAGCGGCGCGGTCAGCGGGATGGCCAGCCGCCACAGCCGCTCGAAGACCGTGACCAGGTACTCGACCAGCGCCGGGTGCCGCAGTTCCAGCGCCATCGTGCGGTCGGCGTTGGCGGGGATGAACGCCACCTTGCGGTCGAACAGGATCAGCCGGTCGATCACCTCGTCGAGGGTGCGCGCCTCCACCGCGTCGCCCATCAGCTCCAGGTAGTTGAGCAGCCCCTGCCCGTGCCGGGCGACGTGGTTGTACAGGTCCCGCATGCGCACCCCGCGGCCGCGCAGCGTCAGCGCCCGGTGCAGGCCCTCCGCCAGCTCGTGCTCGCGCCGGATGCCGCCGGGCTGGACGGTCAGCACCTCGGTCGTGCAGGCCTCCGTCGCCTCGTCCATCGCGGCCTGGATCCGGGCGAGCCCGTCCAGCACCCGGATCGCCGAGCCCTCCGCCGCCGACGGGACCGGCTGCACCTGGCGGCCGAGTCCGGCGTACCGCTCGAAGGCCGCCACCGCCGAGCCCACCCGCCGCTGGCTCGCGCTGACCTCGTCGTACATCCCGCGCAGCAGCCGGGTCATGACCTCCTGCGGAGGGGTGGGCACCAGCCAGTCCATGTCGTCCGGGTCCGGGTGCAGCAGGGCCAGGTCCAGCAGGCAGGGCGCCGTCTCCGCGTCCCGGCGCGGCACGCGGCCGCGCCGTACGGCCCGGGAATACACGCGATCCCCGGCCTCGCACAGTCGGTCAGCACCATGGGGATGCTCGTCCGTCCCGTGCCCGGCCATCGCCCGTTCCACCCCCGGTTCCAGCCTCGTTCCGCAGCGCAACTATGCGCGGAGCCGACCGGGTCCGCAACACGGCTCCCTCCGCCGTGATCTGCGAAATGGACCGGTACGTACCGGTATCTCCGCGCCTCCGCCCGGCACGTCGCAGCGGAACGACCAGGGTCTCCGGATACCCGGCGAACACGGCGGAAGACATGGTTCCGAAAAGCCGCCGCCCGCGCGGACCGGCCAGGCGCCCCGCACAGGTATCCCATGAGCCGCGAAGGCCTCGCGGACCACAGGTCTTACGGGCTACGGCCGCCCCGTGGGCGGGGCGCACCCGCGACGAGAGGCGGCGGCCCGGCCCGGGGCCGGGGGACGGACGGTGCGCGGACGTCCGGCGGCCGCCAGGGCGTGGCCGCGCATCACCGGAAAGAGTGCGCAGCCCCGGCCGGGGGGTGGGCACCGCGCCCCGGCCGCGCCCGTATCGGACGGCTCCGCCGCCGGTGTTACTTCAGGCCGATCGCCGCGCAGGCGGTCTGGTACTTGGCGGTGCAGATGTCGGACACCTCGTAGATGCCGTCCGCGACGACGGTGTCCTCGATGTTCTCCCGCGTCAGGGCCACGACGGGCACGAGCTGCGCGGGGATGCCCTTGTGGGTGGGGCTGTCGACCTTGTCCCGGGCCAGCGCCTCGAACTGGATGTCCCGGCCCTGCACCTTCGCCACGGCCATCTCCGCGGCGCTCTCGGCCTCCTGCGGGTAGGACTTGTACACGCTCATGTACTGCTCGCCGGCGACGATCCGCTGCACCGCCGCCAGTTCCGCGTCCTGGCCGGTGATCGGCGGCAGGTCGGTGACGCCCGCGGCCCTGAGGGCCTTGACGATGCCGCCCGCCATGCCGTCGTTGGCGGAGTAGACGCCGGCGATGTTGTCCTTGCCGAGCGTGTTGATGGCCTCGGCCATGTTGGCCTCGGCGTTCTCCGGCTTCCAGTCCTTGGTGTCGAAGGACTGCGCGATCGTCACCTTGCCGGTCAGCACCGACAGCGCGCCCGCCTTGAACTGCTTGGCGTTCGGGTCGGTGGGCGAGCCGTTCATCATGACGATCCTGTCGGAGGCGCCGCCCCCGAGGGCCTCGAGCAGGGAGCGGCCCTGCACCTCGCCGACCAGTTCGTTGTCGAAGGAGATGTACGCGTCGATCGGGCCTTCGGCCAGCCGGTCGTAGGCGATGACCGGGATGCCGGCCTCCTTGGCCTTCTCCACCCCGTCGGCGATGGCGTGCGCGTCGACCGCGTCCAGCACGATCACGTCGACCCTGTCCTCGACCAGCTGCTGGAGCTGCTCGGTCTGCTTGCCGGCGTTCGCCTCGGCATTGGCGTACACGACGTGGCCCCGGCCGCCGGTGAGGGACTCGATCTTCTTCTTGAAGATGGGGTAGTCGAACTGTTCGTACCGGGTGTTGTCCCGCTCCGGCAGCAGCAGCCCCACGGTGAGGTCGTTGCCCTTGGTGGGACTGGCATCGTCGCTGCTCCCCGACGCGTTCAACATGCCGCAGCCGGCGAGCGTGACGGACATCGTGGTGACGGCCACGGATATGGCGATACGACGCATTCGAGGGCTCACTTCAGGTGCGTTCCGGACGTGGGCACAACATTGCGGCCCATGTGACTGAAAAGCCAACGCGGCGGCGGCCCCCAGCGTCAAGCGGAACCACTTAACGAGATGACAACACCACGCTCCGCGTTCGCTGTGAAGACAGAGCGGAACCTCCTCCCAACACCCTTTACGGAGTATCCACTCCATGGAGGCGAACGGTGCGCGAAAGGCCGTACAACCAAGGCCTTTCCTCGCGAGTCATGATCATGAGGGCGGTGTCCGGCCCTCCCGATCCCCAGTAGAGGACCGCATGATCCCAGCCAGACGCACGACGACCGCGGCCGCGTCCGCCGTCGTGCTCGCCACCGCGGGCGGCCTGCTCACCGCCGTCACCGCGCCCGCGTCCGCCGCCGTCAGCTGCACCTCCCCCGTGTACAAGCGGCAGTTCTTCGCGAACACCACCTTCTCCGGCACCCCGAAGAAGACCGACTGCGACAGCGCCATCGACCAGAACTGGGGCACCGGCGCCCCCGCCTCCGGCCTGCCCTCCAACAACTTCGGCGTCCGCTGGTCCCTCACCCGCGACTTCGGCTCCGGCGGCCCCTTCACCTTCACCGCCTCCGCCCAGGACGGCATCCGCGTCCACCTCGACGGCACCCGCAGGATCGACCTGTGGAAGAACGTCTCCTCCACCGCGAAGAAGACGGTCAACCTCACCATCCCCCCCGGCAAGCACACCCTGCGCATCGACTTCGTCAACTGGACCGGCACCGCCAACGTCAAATTCACCTACACCCCCCGCACCACCGCCACCACCGACAAGGTCAAACCCCTCGCCCCCACGAACGCCGCCGCCACCTACGACCCCGCCACCGGCAAGACCAAGGTCACCTGGGCCAAGAACAAGGAAATGGACCTCGCCGGCTACCGCGTCTACCGACGCCCGAAGGGCGCGGCGTACGGCAGCACGCCGCTGACGGCCACCACCGCCACGTCCGCCACCGACGCCACCCTGCCGGCGACCGGCCAGGCCTACTACTACGAGGTCCGCGCCCACGACAAGGCCGGCAACGAGTCGGCGGGGACGGCCGACCTGCTCGTCACCACCGCCGACCGGACCGCGCCCGCGGCGCCCACCGGGCTGAGCACCGCCTCCGAGGAGGGCGGCCTGCGCATCGCCTGGAGGGCGGTCCCGGACGCGGCGTCGTACCGCGTGTACCGGGCGACGAGCGCGTCGGGCACGTACACCCGGATCGGAAGCGCGACCGGCCGGACCTCGTACCTCGACGCCTCGGCCGCCGAGGGCACCGCCTACCACTACCGGGTGGCCGCCCTCGACGCGGCCGGCAACGAGTCCGCGCGGTCCGCCGCGGTCAGCGGCGAGCGGCGCGACCTCACCCCGCCGTCCGCCGTCACCGGGCTCGCCGTCACCCCGACCGAGTACGGCTTCCAGCTGCGCTGGGACGCCAACCCGACGCCCGACCTGGCGCGTTACGTGGTCCGCCGGGGCGAGCTCCTCGGCGACGAGGGGGAGCGGATGTGCTCCCTGTACGCGGGTTACCACGTCTCGGCCGACACCACCTCGTACGCCTACACCACCCTGCCCGACGGCGAGGAGGTCTGCTTCGTCGTCGACGCCGTCGACGACGCCGGGAACTCCGCCTTCCAGTGGACCGGCGAGGCGCTGATCGTGACCGCGACCGAGCTGGACACCACGCCGGGCGTGGCGACGCCCGAGGGCTCCCCGCTCACCCTGGAGGCGACCGGGGCCGAGGGCGCCGAGGGCAACCGGCTGACCTGGTACGGCCTCGGCGGGGACGATCCCCGGGCGGCGGGCGGTTACCGCGTCCACCGGTGGAACCCGGCCACCGGGGTCTACGAGAGGATCGCCGCTCCCGGCAGCGGCACGGTGGAGTACGTCGACACCGGCGCGCGGCCCGGCACCACCTCGTACTACTGGGTGACCGCGGTGGCCGCGGACGGCACCGAGTCCCCGCCGGCGGGCGACTGGGCGGTCACCGCGCCGGCGGGGTGACCCAGACGACGCGAAAGGGGCCCGGAGGTTCACCGCCTCCGGGCCCCTTCCCGCGCGTACGGGTCAGTCCGACTGCTGCTGCCGCTTCGGCCGCCACACCACCAGCGCGCTGGTCTGCTGCACCTCCTGGTACGGCACCAGGTCGCGCCGGTAGGAGGCGTGCACCGCCGCCTCGCGCTGGCGCATCGCCGCCGCCGCGCCGTCGAGCGCGTCCTCCAGCTCCGCGACGCGGGCCTGGAGGGCGGCGACCTGGTTCTCCAGTTCGATGATGCGCTTGATGCCGGCCAGGTTGATGCCCTCGTCCTGCGACAACTGCTGCACCTGGCGGAGCAGTTCGATGTCGCGGGCCGAGTAGCGCCGGCCGCGGCCGGCCGTGCGGTCCGGGGAGACCAGGCCGAGGCGGTCGTACTGGCGCAGCGTCTGCGGGTGCAGGCCGGAGAGCTGGGCCGCCACCGAGATGACGTAGACCGGGGTGTCCTCGGTCAGTTCATACGGGTTGCGTCGACGGCCATCCATCTCGTTCAAGCTCCCTTCGCGGCCTGGAACAGCTCCGCCCGCGGGTCCTCACCCGCGGTTGCCTCGCGATACGCCTCGAGCGCTTCACGAGCCTTCCCCGACAGGTCCTTCGGGACACTCACCTCCACGGTGACCAGCAGGTCGCCGCGGGTGCCGTCCTTGCGGACCGCGCCCTTGCCCCGGGCCCGCATCGTACGGCCGTTCGGCGTGCCCGGGGGCAGCTTCAGCGTGACGGGCGGGCCGCCCAGCGTCGGGACCCGGATCTCCCCGCCGAGGGCCGCCTCCGGATACGTGACCGGCACGGTGACGGTGAGGTTGTCGCCCTTGCGGCCGAACACCGGGTGCGCGTCGACGTGCACGACGACGTACAGGTCGCCCGCCGGGCCGCCCCGCTCGCCGGGGGCGCCCTTGCCGCGCAGCCGGATGCGCTGCCCGTCGGAGACGCCGGCCGGGATGCGGACCTGCATCGTCCGGGAGGACTTGGCCCGGCCGCTGCCCTTGCAGACGTCGCAGGGGTGCTCCGCGATCAAGCCGCGGCCCTTGCAGTCCGGGCAGGGGTCGGTGAGGGAGAACCCTCCGCCGGAGCCCCGGGCGACCTGGCCGGTGCCGACGCAGGTCGGGCACACGCGCGGCGTGCCGTTCTGGTCGCCGGTGCCCGAGCAGGCCTTGCACGGCTGCTGGCTGGACATCCGCAGCGGGACCGTCGCGCCCTCGATCGCCTCCGTGAAGCTGAGCGTGACCTCGGACTCGATGTCCTGACCGCGCCGCGGCTGGGTGCGGGTGCCCGCGCCGCCGCGGTTGAACAGGCCCCCGAAGACGTCACCGAGCCCGCCGCCGAAGCCGCCGGCTCCGCCCTGGGCGCCGCCGAAGAGGTCGCCCAGGTCGAAGTTGAAGGAGGCGCCGCCCGCGCCGGGCCCCGGACGGAAGCCGCCGTTGCCGAAGAGGGCGCGCGCCTCGTCGTACTCCTTGCGCTTCTTGGGGTCGCCGAGGACGTCGTTCGCCTCGGAGATCTCCTTGAAGCGTTCCTCGGCCTTGGCGTTGCCCTTGTTGGCGTCCGGGTGGTACTCGCGGGCGAGCTTGCGGTACGCCTTCTTGATCTCGGCCTCGGTGGCGTCCTTGGGGACGCCGAGGACCTTGTAGTAGTCCTTCTCGATGAAGTCCTTGGTGCTCATCCCCGACGCCCCTCCTTCCCTGCGTTCGTTTCGACGTCAGCCCTCCTCCGGGCCACCGTTCTCCTTGTCGTCCGCCGGCTGCTCCGGGTTCTTGGCGTCCCCGGTGTCCTTGGACTCCTCCGCCGGCTTCACCGTCTGCGCCCCCGGCTGGGGTTCGGCCACGGCCACCCGCGCGGGGCGGATGGTCCGCTCGCCGATCCGGTACCCGGGCTGCAGAATCGCCACGCACGTCGTCTCGGTGACGTCCGGCGCGTAGGAGTGCATCAGGGCCTCGTGGACCGTCGGGTCGAAGGGCTCGCCCTCCTTGCCGAACTGCTGCAGGCCCATCTTGGCCACGGTGGTCTCCAGCGACTCCGCGACGGACTTGAATCCGCCGACGAGCTCGCCGTGTTCCCGCGCGCGGCCGATGTCGTCGAGCACGGGCAGGAGTTCGGTCAGGAGGTTCGCCACGGCGATCTCCTTGACCGCGGCCCGGTCGCGCTCGACCCGGCGACGGTAGTTCTGGTACTCGGCCTGGAGCCGCTGGAGGTCCGCCGTGCGCTCGTTGAGCGCGGTGCGCACCTGGTCCAGCTGGGCCACCAGACCGGCGTTCTGGCTCGTGTCCCCGGCCGGGGCCGCCTGCTCCTCCGGGGAGGAGGAGGCGGCCTGCGGCTGCTCGGCGTCGTCGGAGTTGGCGCCGGAGGGGACGTCGGGCTTCTCCTCGAAGCCCGGGTTCTCCTCCGTCACGCGGCACCGTCCTTCCGCTCGTCGTCGACGATCTCGGCGTCGACCACGTCGTCGTCGGCCTTGGCGTCACCGGCGCCGGCGGAGGCGCCGCCGGCCGCCTGGGCGCCCTGGGCGTCGGCGTACATGGCCTGGCCGAGCTTCTGCGAGACGGCCGCGACCTTCTCCGTGGCGGTGCGGATCTCGGCCGTGTCCTCGCCCTTGAGCTTCTCCTTCAGCTCGCTGACCGCGGCCTCGACCTCGGTCTTGACCTCGCCCGGGACCTTGTCCTCGTTGTCCTTGAGGAACTTCTCGGTCTGGTAGACGAGCTGCTCGCCCTGGTTGCGGGTCTCGGCGGCCTCGCGGCGCTTGTGGTCCTCCTCCGCGTAGCGCTCGGCCTCCTCGCGCATGCGGTCGACCTCTTCCTTCGGGAGCGAGGAGCCGCCGGTGACGGTCATCTTCTGCTCCTTGCCGGTGCCGAGGTCCTTCGCCGTGACGTGCATGATGCCGTTGGCGTCGATGTCGAAGGAGACCTCGATCTGCGGGACGCCGCGCGGCGCCGGGGGCAGACCGGTCAGCTCGAACATGCCGAGCTTCTTGTTGTACGCCGCGATCTCGCGCTCGCCCTGGTAGACCTGGATCTGCACCGACGGCTGGTTGTCCTCGGCCGTGGTGAAGATCTCGGAGCGCTTGGTCGGGATCGTGGTGTTGCGCTCGATGAGCTTGGTCATGATGCCGCCCTTGGTCTCGATGCCGAGGGACAGCGGGGTGACGTCGAGCAGCAGGACGTCCTTGACCTCGCCCTTGAGGACGCCGGCCTGGAGCGAGGCGCCGACGGCGACGACCTCGTCCGGGTTGACGCCCTTGTTGGCCTCCTTGCCGCCGGTCAGCTCCTTGACGAGCTCGGCGACGGCGGGCATGCGGGTCGAGCCGCCGACGAGGACGACGTGGTCGATGTCGTTGATGGAGACGCCGGCGTCCTTGATGACGTTGTGGAACGGCACCTTGCAGCGCTCCAGCAGGTCGGACGTGAGCTGCTGGAACTGGGCGCGGGTGAGCTTCTCGTCCAGGTGCAGCGGGCCCTCGGCGGAGGCCGTGATGTAGGGCAGGTTGATCGAGGTCTCGGTGGAGGAGGACAGCTCGATCTTGGCCTTCTCGGCGGCCTCGCGCAGCCGCTGGAGGGCCATCTTGTCCTTGGACAGGTCCACGCCGTGGCCGGACTGGAACTGCTTGACCAGGTAGTCGACGATGCGCTGGTCCCAGTCGTCGCCACCGAGGTGGTTGTCGCCGTTGGTGGCCTTCACCTCGACGACGCCGTCGCCGATCTCCAGCAGCGAGACGTCGAACGTACCGCCACCGAGGTCGAAGACCAGGATGGTCTGGTCCTCCTTCTCCAGGCCGTAGGCCAGGGCGGCGGCGGTGGGCTCGTTGACGATGCGCAGCACGTTCAGGCCGGCGATCTCGCCGGCCTCCTTGGTGGCCTGGCGCTCGGCGTCGTTGAAGTAGGCGGGGACGGTGATGACCGCGTCGGTGACCTTCTCGCCCAGGTAGGCCTCGGCGTCCCGCTTCAGCTTCTGCAGGATGAACGCGGAGATCTGCTGCGGGTTGAAGTCCTTCCCGTCCAGCGCGATCTTCCAGTCGGTACCCATGTGGCGCTTGACGGACCGGATCGTCCGGTCCACGTTGGTGACCGCCTGGCGCTTGGCCACCTCGCCCACGAGCACTTCGCCGTTCTTGGCAAAGGCGACGACGGACGGCGTGGTCCTGGCGCCCTCGGCGTTGGTGATGACGGTGGGCTCGCCGCCCTCCAGAACGCTGACGACGGAGTTAGTCGTGCCCAGGTCGATGCCGACCGCACGTGCCATGGTTGATTCCTCCAGCTGACTTGAGTGGAACAGGCTCAAGTGTGCCGGACACCCGGCGCTGGGTCAACAGAGCTGAGTCAACCTGACTCAACTCTTATCCGCTTCTTACGCGCAACTGGTTCCTGGCCTGCGAAGACGCACTACGGGAGACCTGCCGCACCGGAAATCCAGCCGTACGAGGACCCGGGCGCGCCACGGCCCCGGCGGCACCGGACCCCTGCCGCGCCGCGACCCCACCGCTCCGGGGAACCCGGCCCGCCCCGCCCCCGGCGGCACCCGAGCCCTGCCGCGCCGCGACCCCACCGCTCCGGGGAACCCGGCCCGCCCCGCCCCCGGTCGTCCGGCGCGGCTCGTACACCCGCACCCGCAGCAGCCCGAGGACGACGACGAGCGCGCCCGCGGCGATCCACAGCGCGGCGCCCCCGCCCGCCCAGCCGGTGTGCACGAGCACCCCGGTGAGCACCCCCGGGACCGCGCCGACGCCGAGCAGCACCGTGGCGCCCCGCGCGGTGAGCCCGAGCCGCCGCAGCCGGTGGGCGAGATGGTCCGGGCCGCCGCGCGACAGCGCCCGCCCGGCCAGCCACCGGGAGAGCACCACGAGGACGGCGTCGGCGATCGCGAGGGAGGTGAGCGCGAAGAGCACCGCCGCGCCGGCGGACGGTTCGCGGCCGGCGCGGGCGAACACCGCGGCCGAGGCGAGCACGAAGCCCGCGAACAGCGAGCCGCACGCCCCGAGCGCGCTCCGCGCGGGGTGCCAGTTGTGCAGGAGGAACCCGGCCAGCGCGGCGGCCAGCGTGCTCAGCAGCGCCACCACCCCGTCCAGCATGTCGACGGCCGCGCACACCGCCACGCCGAAGGCGGTGACGACGCCCGCCGTGCCGGCCAGCCCGTCGCTGTGGTCGAGCCCCCGGAAGGCGGCGGCGACACAGACGATCCAGCCCGCGGCGAGCACCCCGCCCGGCACCCCCGTCTCGCCGTACGGCACGACGAGCGCCGCCGCCACGGCCGTCCCCGCGAGCACGAACCGCCGCCGCAGCCGCCACGCGTCGGCGGCGAGGCCCAGCAGGGCGACCCCCGCCCCGGCGGCGAGCAGCCGCCCGGCCTCCGCGCCGAGCGGGGCGGCGCCCGTCCACTGCCCGGCCCCCGCGACCAGCGACGTGCCGAGGACGACGGCCACGCCGCCGAGCAGCGGCAGGGGCCGGCTCCGGGCCTCCTCCGAGCGCCCGCGCCCGCGCGGCTCGACGACGCCGAGGCGCAGGGCGAGCGGGCGGAGCAGCGCGGTGAGCAGGGCGGTGAGCAGGACGGCGGTGGCGGCGGCGACGATCCCGTAGAGCACGGCCTTAAACTAAGCCGACTGTCACGATTTGCGATGAATGACGCGATCGGCTCGGCGTGGCGTCGCCCCCGGGCCGGTCAGGGTCGCCTCAGCGACGCAGATCACCGCACACCCGGCTACAGTGCGGCGGAGGATAGGGGTAGTCTCAGACGGACTGCATAAGTTACCGCTTAGTAATCTCGGGGAACTCGTCGAGGAGTTCCCCGACGCAAACCCCTCGCAGGCCCGAGGAGCCCCCATGCAACTCGCCGCGATCGTCGTGTCGCTGGTCCTGACCGTGGTCGGCGTTGCGCTGCTCGCGCGCGCCGTCGGCCAGTTCGTCCGGTACTTCGGACTGGGCCAGCCCGTACCCGCCGGCAGCCGGACCGACAACCCCTACCAGCGCAGCGTGACGCTGGTGAAGGAGTTCCTCGGCCACACCCGGATGAACCGGTGGGGCATCGTCGGCATCGCCCACTGGTTCGTCGCCGTCGGCTTCCTGACGCTGCCGCCGACGATCATCACCGCCTACGGGCAGCTCTTCCAGGCCGACTGGACGCTTCCGGTGCTCGGCGGCTTCCTGCCGTACGAGCTGTACATCGAGTTCATCAGCGCGATGACCACCCTGGGCATCCTCGTGCTGATCGTGATCCGCCTGCTGAGCCTGCCCTCGCGGCCGGGCCGCAAGTCACGCTTCGCGGGCTCGAAGATGGGCCAGGCGTACTTCGTCGAGTACGTCATCCTCACCATCGGCCTCGCGATCTACGTGCTGCGCGGCCTGGAGGGCGCCCTGCACCACGTGGACCACTACGAGGCCGCGTACTTCGCCTCGTACCCGCTGGTCCTGGCCTTCAAGGGGCTGAGCGTCGCCACGCTGCAGAACCTGGTCTACCTCTTCGCGATGATCAAGCTGGGCACGACCATGATCTGGATGATCACGGTCTCGCTCAACACCAACATGGGCGTGGCCTGGCACCGCTTCCTCGCCTTCCCGAACATCTGGTTCAAGCGGAACGCGGACGGCTCCACGGCCCTCGGCGCGCTCCCGCCCATGACGAGCGGCGGCAAGCCGATCGACTTCGCCGACCCCGGCGAGGACGACGTCTTCGGCGTCTCCCAGGTCGAGCACTTCTCCTGGAAGGGCCTGCTGGACTTCTCCACCTGCACCGAGTGCGGCCGCTGCCAGTCGCAGTGCCCCGCCTGGAACACCGGCAAGCCGCTCTCCCCGAAGCTGCTGATCATGTCGCTGCGCGACCACGCGCACGCCAAGGCCCCGTACCTGCTGGCCGGCGGCGGCAAGACCGTGGAGGGCGAGGAGAAGGCGTCCGAGGAGCAGCTGAGGGACGTGCCCGCGTCCGCGCTGGCCGAGGCCGAGCGCCCGCTGGTGGGCACCGCGGAGGACAACGGCGTCATCGACCCGGACGTGCTGTGGTCCTGCACCACCTGCGGCGCCTGCGTCGAGCAGTGCCCGGTGGACATCGAGCACGTCGACCACATCGTCGACATGCGCCGCTACCAGGTGATGATCGAGAGCTCCTTCCCGTCCGAGGCGGGCACGATGCTCAAGAACCTGGAGAAGAAGGGCAACCCCTGGGGCCTGGCCAAGAAGCAGCGCCTGGAGTGGACCAAGGAGGTCGACTTCGAGGTCCCGGTCGTCGGCAAGGACATCGAGGACCTGTCCGAGGTCGAGTACCTGTACTGGGTCGGCTGCGCGGGCGCCCTGGAGGACCGCGCCAAGAAGACCACCAAGGCCTTCGCGGAGCTGCTGCACATCGCGGGCGTGAAGTTCGCGATCATGGGCGGCGACGAGAAGTGCACCGGCGACTCCGCCCGCCGCCTGGGCAACGAGCCCCTGTTCCAGGAGCTCGGCATGGAGAACGTGATGGCCCTGAACACGGCGTTCGGCGAGGAGCTGGACGACGAGGGCAAGGTCACCGAGGAGTCCAGGAAGCCGAAGTCGGCCAAGAAGATCGTCGCCACCTGCCCGCACTGCCTGAACACCCTCGGCAACGAGTACCCGCAGCTCGGCGGCGACTACGAGGTCATCCACCACACCCAGCTGCTCCAGCACCTCGTCGACGAGGGCAAGCTGGTCCCGGTGACCCCGGTCGAGGGCATCATCACCTACCACGACCCGTGCTACCTGGGCCGCCACAACAAGATCTACACGCCCCCGCGCGAGATCATCGGCAAGGTCCCGGGCCTGCGCAACGAGGAGATGCACCGCCACAAGGAGCGGGGCTTCTGCTGCGGCGCCGGCGGCGCGCGGATGTGGATGGAGGAGCGCATCGGCAAGCGCATCAACAACGAGCGCGTCGACGAGGCCCTCTCCCTGAACCCGGACATCGTCTCCACCGCCTGCCCGTTCTGCCTGGTCATGCTGACCGACTCGGTCAACGGCAAGAAGAACGACGGCAAGGCCAAGGAGTCGGTCCAGGTCGTCGACGTGGCCCAGCTGCTGCTGGACTCCGTCAGGACCCCCGCCCCGGACGACGAGCCCCCGGCGGGCACCGCCGAGTCGGAGAGCGCACCGGAGCCGGAGCCGGTGAAGTAGCCGGCGCCGACGCCGCGTCCGACACCCCCGGGTTCCGCACGGAACCCGGGGGTGTCGTCGCATCCGCGGGCTCGGAGACTCCCCGGACGCGCGTACGCCCCCGCCCCCCGGCACGGGTCTCCTGATCACCGGCCGCACCGCGGCCCCGGGAGAACTCCCGCCGACGCGGACGGTCCGACGGACCCGGCCGCCGGCGCCGACGGCGTCCGGCCGCCCCGGGCCCGACCGGGCCGTGCCGAGGTGACACCGCTGCCGCGGACCGGGGCCTCCCCCGTACGGCCCATCCCCGACCGTCCACGGGGACAAGGCCGTTCGCCCCCTTAGGGGATGTCACAGCTCGGCCGCAAAGCCGGGTCCGGACGCCCGGGCCCGGCACGTCATTCTTCGGGACCAGGTACGTTCGAAGGCGTGGCTGGATTCAGGATCGGACGCGGCCGGGACAACGGCGCTCCTCAGACGCGACCGCAACACCCTCCGTACGGACAGCAGACGCCGCAGGGACCGTCGTACGGCTACCCCCCGGCGCCGCAGCCGTACCCGCAGCAGCCGCCGTACGGCAGCAGCGGCGGCGGCCCCTGGCCGCAGGGGAACCACGGCGGCTACGGCGACCAGGGCGAGCCGGAGTACTTCGGCGACGGCACCTACCCGCCGGACCAGGGCCCGGCCGGCCCGCACGACCCGTACGCGGCGAACAACCCGGGCCACACCCAGGTGTTCTCGATCGGCGAGGAGCCCTACGGCCAGGGCGAGACCTACCGCGCGGGCTCGGCCCCGCCGCCCGGCCCGATCGGCCCGCGCCTGCACTGGAAGGAGCTGCTGAAGGGCATCGTCACCGCCCCCGGCCAGACCTTCCTGCAGATGCGCGACTACACGATGTGGGGCCCCGCCCTGGTCGTGACGTTCCTCTACGGCCTGCTGGCGGTCTTCGGCTTCGACGAAGCCCGCGCGGAGGCGATCGGCGCCACCCTGTCGAACGCCATCCCCATCGTCCTGACGACGGCGGTCGCGATGGTGCTCAGCGCCTTCGTCCTGGGCGTGGTCACCCACACCCTGGCCCGCCAGCTCGGCGGCGACGGCGCCTGGCAGCCCACGGTCGGCCTCTCCATGCTGATCATGTCCCTCACGGACGCGCCCCGCCTGATCGTCGCGATGTTCTTCGGCGGCGACGCCTCCTTCGTGCAGATCCTGGGCTGGGCGACCTGGGTGGCGGCCGGCGCCCTGCTGACCGTGATGGTCAACCGCTCCCACGACCTGCCGTGGCCGAAGGCCCTGGGCGCGTCGGCGATCCAGCTGGCCGCGCTGCTGTCGATCGTGAAGCTGGGCACGTTCTAGACGATCCCGCCATGCGCGAAGGCCCCCGGCACAGCCGGGGGCCTTCGTCGTCGCTCCGCCGCCGTCCGCTCAGGCGTCGAGCACCTGTCCGCCGCGCCGGACGACGGGCGGCTGGACGGACCACGGGAAGTTGATCCAGTCGTCGGTCCGCTTCCACACGTACTCGCACTTCACCAGCGACTGCGACTTCTCGTAGATCACGGCGCTGCGCACCTCGGCGACGGCGTCGAGGCAGAAGTCCCGCACGAGCTTGAGCGTCTTGCCGGTGTCGGCGACGTCGTCGGCGATGAGCACCTTCTTGTCGGAGAAGTCGACGACGTTGGGCACCGGCGCGAGCATCACCGGCATCTCCAGGGTGGTCCCCACGCCCGTGTAGAACTCCACGTTGACCAGGTGGATGTTCTTGCAGTCGAGGGCGTAGGCGAGCCCGCCGGCGACGAAGACGCCGCCCCGGGCGATGGAGAGCACGATGTCGGGCTCGTACCCGTCGTCGGCGATGGTCTGCGCGAGCTCCCGGACGGCGGTGCCGAACTGCTCGTAGGTCAGGTTCTCTCGTACGTCACTCATGTCGCCGCGCTCACACCTGGGTCCGATGGAAGTTGAGGAAGGACCGGGAGGCAGTGGGCCCGCGCTGCCCCTGGTACCGGGATCCGTACCGCTCGCTGCCGTAGGGGTACTCGGCCGGCGAGGTGAGCCGGAACATGCACAGCTGCCCGATCTTCATTCCGGGCCACAGCTTGATCGGCAGGGTCGCGAGATTCGACAGCTCCAGGGTCACGTGCCCCGAGAAGCCGGGGTCGATGAACCCGGCCGTGGAGTGCGTGACGAGCCCGAGCCGCCCGAGCGAGCTCTTCCCCTCCAGCCGCGAGGCGAGGTCATCGGGGAGGGTGATCACCTCGTACGTGCTGGCCAGCACGAACTCACCGGGGTGCAGGATGAACGGTTCGTCCCCCTCGGGCTCGACGAGCCGCGTCAGATCCGCCTGCTCGACGGAGGGGTCGATGTGCGGGTACCGGTGATTCTCGAACACCCGGAAGTAACGGTCGAGGCGCACGTCGATGCTGGACGGCTGCACCATGGATTCGTCGTAGGGATCGATCCGCACCCGCCCGGCGTCGATCTCGGCCCGGATGTCCTTGTCTGAGAGAAGCACGCCCCGAGGATACGCAAGGCGCGCGGAACGGCCACAATCGCGCCGACTCCACGCGCCCGGGAAACTGCTGGTACGGTGCACCGCTGCCGCGGCCGCGGCGTCCCGCGGACACGGTCACAGCCGTCCTCGCGGCCGTGCCCGTGTCCTTTTTCGCACCTGCCCGTGCAGTCGCTCACGCGGCCGCACGGGCAGCCGCCTCTGCTCCTGCTACCGCTTCTGCAAGCTCACCGGCACGACACTGCGCAACCGTGCGCATCGCGGACAGCGCAGGAGCCGTCCGGGGCCGAGTCGCTCGGCCTGCTGCATCGGGAACGAAGCGGTGGTGAACACGTGCCCATCGGCACAGCGGACGACGGTGCGCTCCATCAAGTCCTAGAGTCCCTTCCCCAAGAGCCGCGTCTGGCCAACTGCCTGACGACAAAAGCCACATTACGGGATTAAAGAGACGACTCTCCAGGCGGCACTCCGCCCCCGCCCGGCCCCTCTCCTACCCCCACCGTACGCCCCAACTCCGGCCCCCCGCAGCCGCGTCCCTCCCCCCGGAACGCACTCAGGCCCACGGCGTGAACACCGAGGGCCTGGGATGAGGTACAGTGGGCGAGCGTTCGGGCACCGACTCCGGATATCCACCGGTCGGCGTCTTACGCGGGTGTAGTTTAATGGTAGAACATCAGCTTCCCAAGCTGAGAGCGCGAGTTCGATTCTCGTCACCCGCTCCAGATTGAAACCCCAGGTCAGCGACCTGGGGTTCGCTTGTTGTCTGGTCCCATTCGGGTGCAGCGTGCTCCTTACGTGCCACAACACTCCAGCCGGACTTCTGCGTTCACCCTGGCCAACGGCCTGGAGGTGGGGAGTAGCGGGGCGGCATGCGCAGGTCGGTCTTGGACAGGCCGTGCCGAATACGCCGGCCGCGCCACCCCGCGCACGGGCCGCAGCACCTGCTCCCCCGCAGCCTTCCTTGCTGCGCGGACACCGCCGGCACCGTCCTCACCGACCACCACGAGGCAGGCGCGGACGTCGATGCCGCGGCGGAGGTCCCGCTCGCGGCCCCGCGAACGGTCGAGGTGGCCTCGCTCGGCAGCCTGCTCGAGGCTCGCCGGATCCGCTGGGGCTGGATGACGCCGACAGGTGACCCGCCAGGCCGCTGTGCCCATGGAGATCACGCGGCACCAGACGACGGGATACTTCGTTCCCCGGTGGAGGCCGGGCCACTGCCGCAGCCCGAGCTGCCCGCGGTACCCGCAGGGGAACACCCGCGAGACGCCCGGATCGTTCCTGAGCCGCACGGTCACCACCGAGCCTGGTGTCGCCGGGCCCACGGCCTGGGAGGGCCACGACCGGGCCTGTGATCAGAGCGGGTGGGACATCCACGCAGGAGCGGGCCGTCCACTCCTCACCGTCGGTACGGACTCCGCCCTCGATCCCCGTCACCTCGGTGACGGCGCAGGCCGCTTCGCCGACCCGTGGATCCGTGGATCCGTGCCGAGGCGCGCGGTATGCGCCGGGAGGAGACGACGCGGGGCGACAGAGCGCACGGACGGCACCGTGCCGCGGCGGGGATTCCGTACGCCGGGAGCTGGAGTGGCGGGGACGCCGCAGGCCCCCGCCGACGGCCGCCGGGGAGCAGGCCGTCGGCGGCGTCGGGCTCCGCATCGCTTCCCTGGCCGATCGTCCCCGCTTCGCCCTGCGAGCGGGCCCGCGTCGGAGGACCATCGACGGGAGACAGTCTCTGGAGGACCCGTGCGTGGTGCGGTGGGTGATGACGTGGGGCCGTGGCCGGCGGGCGACCCGGATTTCTGGCGGCAGGTCGTCGAGCGGCTGGACACGGCCCTGCTGGTGCTGGACGGCGCCGGACGGATCGTCGCCGTGAACCCGGCGGCCGGGCGGCTGCTGGACCGCACCACCGCGGCGATGCGGGGCGCGGACGCGCACGATCTGCTGCACCGGGATGCGGACGGCAACAAGGTGCCGCGGGACCGGTGCCCGCTGCTGCGCGCGCTGGCCGAGGGGAGCGGAGCCCGCGGGGAGGGCGGCACCTATCTGCGGGGCGACGGCAGTCTGCTGACGGTTTCCTGGTGCGCCTCTCCCCTGGCGGAGGA
Organism: Streptomyces sp. NPDC051041; assembly: GCF_044456065.1. Taxonomy (NCBI): domain Bacteria; kingdom Bacillati; phylum Actinomycetota; class Actinomycetes; order Kitasatosporales; family Streptomycetaceae; genus Streptomyces; species Streptomyces sp. NPDC051041. Next base: position 261,772 of record NZ_JBITFM010000006.1, on the reverse strand, counting down.
CGGCTCCGGCAGGGGCATGGCCCTCCTGTTCACGGATGCCACCGCGTCCACCGGGAGCGAACGGCACGCACACGCGCGCTGGAGGACCTCAACGAGCGGCTGTCCCTGGTCGCCGAGATCACGGACGTACTGGGGCAGACCCTGGAGACCGACGAGGCCCTGGCCCGCCTGGTGCGCCTGCTGGTGCCCCGCCTCGCCGACTGGGCGGCGGTGGATCTCCGGACCGGTTCCGGGGAGGTCCACCGTGTGGCGGTGACCGGTCCGGAGGGACGGGACGCCGGATTCAAGGGCCGGCGCGCCCCCGGCCCGGAGGCCGGTGAGGCCGGGGACTCCCCTCTGGGCCGGGCGCTGACCGGCGGGGAATCCGTGCTCCAGGTGCGGGTGGGAGCCGTCGCACCGACCGCCGGACGTTCCCCTCTGGCCGCTCTCCACAGCGGCTTCCTGGATGTCGTGGGCGCGAGCTCCGCCGTCACGGTGCCGCTGGGCGCCGAGGGCCGGATCACCGGGGCGCTCACGGTGGTGCGCACCGACCCGGCGCATCCCTTCGACGACGGCGACCTGGAGGCGGTGAGCGACGTCGGCCGCCGGGTCGGCATGGTCATCGACAACACCCGCCGCTACGGCCGTCAGCGCGCCGTCGCCGAGGCCATGCAGCGCAACCTGCTCGCCCCGCTGCCCCGGCCCGGCCGCCTCCGGCTGGCCGCCCGCTACCAGCCCGCCCCGGCGGGCTCGCAGGTCGGCGGGGACTGGTACGACGCCTTCACGCTGCAGGACGGCGCGCTCGCCCTGGTCATCGGTGACGTCGTGGGCCACGACCTGACCGCGGCAGCCGGCATGGCCCAACTGCACGGCATACTGCGCTCACTGGCCTGGGACCACACCGGTCCGCCCGGTGCCGTCGTCGACCGTCTCGACGCCGCCATGCCCGTCATCACCACCGTCCCTCTGGCCACCCTGATCCTGGCCCGGGTCGAGGGCGACCCGGACACGGGACCGTGGACGCTCCGCTGGACCAGCGCGGGGCACCCGCCCCCGCTGCTCCTCTCCCCGGACGGCACGGCGTACTACCTGGAAGCCGGCCAGGGGCTGCTCCTCGGCACCGGTCCGGTCACCGGTGCGGGCCGGCCGGACGCCGCACACCCCCTGGAGCCCGGCTCCACCCTGCTGCTGTACACCGACGGACTCGTCGAGACACCGGGCAGCGACCTCGACACGGGGCTGGACCGGCTGCGCCGGCACGCCCTCGCCCTCGCCCACGAACCGCTGGACACGCTGTGCGACCGAGTCCTCGCCCGTGTGCCTCCCGGCAGCGCCGACGACGTGGCCCTGCTCGCCCTGCGCATGCCGCCGCCATGAGATGACGGCGGCGCCGCCCACGGCTGCCGCACCCCCGCGCCCCCGCTCGTGGCGGCCGAGCGGCGCGGCCGCGCCGAGGAGGCCGCGGTGAGCGAGCGGGAAGCGCGCGGCGTCGGCAGGGCGAGCGCGGCGACACCGCCCGTCGCCCCTCCGGTACCGATGACCGGCCGTCACGCCGCTACCGGTGACCGGCCGTCACGCCGTCCTTGCACGCGGGGAGCAGGCGGGCGCCCCTGGTACCTGGGGCGCCTCGCCGGATGCCGTCTTTGCGCGAGGAGCAGGCCGAGGGAACCGAGGGCTTTCGCGGGCCGGCCCCGTCCTCGGGGAGAGCGACCGGGCGGTCCGTGGGCGGGCCCGTGGCCAGGCTCCTCGCCGTGCCCGTCCGGCGGGCGCCGGCGGGTGCGGGAGACGACGCCTCGCCACTGCACCAGCCCGGGTCACTGGCCTGGGCTCGAAGAAGGGCGGGTCACGGCCGTCGGGAAGGCTCAGTCGCCGGACGTCCGCCCCCGGCGCACCTGGGGAGACTTCGCGGCCTCGGCCTCCGCCTTGGCGTCGTTCACCGCGGCGGCGGCCTCCTTCTCCGCCTCCCCGGCGGCCATGGCGGCGTCCAGGGAAACCGTCGAACCCGCGTCGAGCTGCGCCGTCCGGGGAGCGTCCGGCGTGTCGTCATCGTCGGCGGTGCCTGTTTCCCTGGACGGCACGGGTCCGGCAGGGCCTGCCGCCGAGTCGTCACCGAATGCGCGGGTGACGGTCCGCACCGCCTCGGTCAGCTCGCCCGGGATCACCCAGAACGTGTTGTTGTCGCTGCCTGCCAGGTGCGGGAGTGTCTCCAGGTACTTGTAGGCCAGGACCTTCGGGTCGGCATTGTTGCGGTGGACGGCCTGGAAGACGAGTTCCACCGCCTTGGACTCGCCGTCCGCCCGCAGGATCATGGCCTGCTGCGTGCCCTGGGCCTCCAGGATGTCCTTCTGTTTCGTGCCTTCCGCGGTGAGGATCTTGGCTTGCCGCTCCCCTTCGGCGTGCAGGATGGCCGCGCGCTTGTCACGCTCGGCCCGCATCTGCTTCTCCATCGCTTCCTTGATGGTGTGCGGTGGATCGATGGCCTTGATCTCGACGCGGTTGACCCGGATGCCCCACTTGCCGGTGGCGTCGTCGAGGACCGCGCGGAGCCGGGAGTTGATCTCCTCACGCGAGGTGAGCGTCTCCTCCAGGTCCATGCTGCCGATGACGTTGCGCAGCGTGGTCACGGTGAGCTGGTCGATCGCCTGGAGGTAGTCGGCGACCTCGTAGGCCGCCGCCCGTGGGTCCGTGATCTGGTAGTAGAGGACGGTGTCGATGTTCACCACGAGGTTGTCCTCGGTGATAACCGGCCTGGGGTCGGACGAGTAGACCTGCTCGCGGACGTCGAGTTTGGTGTTGATGCGGTCCGCCACGGGCAGGACCAGGTTCAGGCCGGGCTGCAGCGTCCGGCGGTACCGGCCGAACCGCTCGATGTTGTAACGGCGCGCCTGCGGGACGATCCGCACCGTGGCGGCCACGAGGAAGACGACGACGAGGGCCGCCACGAGGATGGGGATGACAACCGGGTCCACAGTGCCTCCGTCGCTGCCTGTGTTCAGTCGTTCAAGGAAGGAGTTCGCGGGGGTGGACGACGGCCGTGGCGCCTTCGATCTCCATGACGTCCACCAGCGCTCCCACCGGGATCACCAGGCTCTCGTCGAGGGCGCGCGCGGACCACTCCTCGCCGGAGAGCTTGATCAGGCCACGGGTCGCGGTGACCTCCTGCACGACCTCGGCCCGCCTGCCGATCAGCGCGTCACTGCCCTCGCGGACGAGGGGTTGCTGTGCCATGTGCCGCAGCGCGACAGGACGGACGACGAGAAGGCCCGCCGCCGCTGCCGCTCCGAGGGCCACGAGCTGGCCGAGGAGACCGATGCCGGCACCGGCGACGACGGCGGCGACCAGCGCGGCGCCCGCCAGCAACCCGAAGACCAGCGTCAGTGTGAAGAACTCCGCGACACCCAGCGCCGTGGCGGCGAGCAGCCACACGAACCACGGCATCGGATCACCCTCCTTCAGCGTCCTTCCTCACCGGGCCGCCTCCCGGAACACCGGGCGGACGGGCGCCCGGGCTCAGCCGGATGCCTTACGGCTGCGGTGCTGGAGCCACCTGTGTCCGCCGTGGTGACGGCCGCGGGCCCCGCGCGGAGCCGACGGGGCCGGCCCCCGGACGGGTGCCCCGGAGCGGCCGTAGTGGAAGGCGGTGGTGCGGTCTCCGTGCTGCGAGTTGAGGCGGTGGATGAGGATCGCCCCGAGAGCGATCACTGCCAGGATCACAGCCACGGTCACGAACGTCTCCACGGCCCTCACCTTCCCCTCTGCTGAGTCGGCGTCGCGGCGGTCACGGCCGGAATCCGTGGACGTACGGCCGGATCGCGGACCTCGTGGCCGCCTTCGGAGTCCCATGCCTCCCCGGCCCGGCCGGCCTCGTCCACCGTCCGCGGGCGGACCGCTTCCTCCATCAGCCGGCTCGCGGTCGACGTACCGAGCGGATCGCTCGCGGCGGCCATCAGCCGGGCGGCCGTGCCGGGGTTCGTCCGCGGCGGGACCACCAGGAGGTTCCAGCGGCCCGTGCGGTACGAGAGGAGCAGCAGCTCGTGCGGGTCCTGCTCGGACAGGAACCAGCCCACCTTCACCACGTGCCCGGCGACGGACACCTTGTGCGGTACGACCGGCCAATGGGTGGGATTGACCGTGACCCGGGTGATCCGCCCCCACCGGGGATCCAGTACGGCCGTCAGGGCGGGGAGTTCCGCCGCCAGATCGCGGGAGCGGGGCCACCAGGCGCCGTCCAGCAGTGCCGGCGCGGGGCCGGCGGGAGCAAGCGACAGCCGAGGAGAGGACGGGGGGAACCGGTCGTCGGCTTCGGCTGCCGGCGGGCGGTGAACGGTCTCAGTCATGATCCGAACCCTGCCCCGGGCCGACCGCGGCCGGCCCGGCGTATTCGATCACCGAAAACGACACCGGCCTGGAAGCCGGTGTGCGAAATGTCCTCGGTGACTTCAGCCTACTCCCCGGACGGGCCGGACGACCCCGACGGACGGCCGTACCGAGCGCCGAGGCGCACAGCTGATCATGGTGGGCCCGGGCGCTCCGGATCCACTCGCTCGGTGCCGGTGCCGGTTCGCTCGGTGCCGATGGCGACGCCACCGCCGTCCAGGTCGCGCGGACGGGCGGCGCCCGGATGTGCCCGGGCAGATGCGCGGGCCGGGGAGGCTGCGACGATAGCGTATGGAAATGCGCCGAAAGCACACAAAGCAGGTTTTGTGGCTATACGGCGCTACCCCCAGGAGGTGCCTCATTGTGCCCCGCACCGCATGAGCGTTCGGCCTTCCTCGGGCTGCTGCCCTGGCCGGAGCGCGTGCAGGTGGCCCGGGCCCTGCGGACGGAGACGGTCGGCGGCCTGGTGCTGCTGGGGGCCGCCGTGGTGGCGCTCGTATGGGCGAACACCCCGTGGAGCGGAAGCTACGAGGCACTGCGCGACGTCCATTTCGGCGTACCCGCGCTGGGGCTGGACCTGTCGGTGCAGCACTGGACCGCCGACGGGTTGCTCACCGTCTTCTTCCTGGTCGCCGGGATCGAGCTCAAGCGCGAACTGGTAGCCGGCGGGCTGAGCACCCCGGCGACGGCCGCCCTGCCGGTCGTCGCCGCGGTCTGCGGCATGGTGGTACCCGCGGCGATCTACCTGGCCGCGGTCACGGCCGGTGGCGGACGTACCGGAGGCTGGGCGGTACCGATGGCCACCGACATCGCCTTCGCCCTGGCGGTGCTCGCCGTGCTCAGCACCCACCTGCCCACCGCTCTGCGGGCCTTCCTGCTGACCCTGGCGGTCGTCGACGACCTGGGCGCGATCCTCGTCGTGGCGGTGTTCTTCTCCAGTGGCCTGCAGCCGGTCGCGCTCGGGGGCGCCTGCGCCGGACTGTTGGTCCTCTCCCTGTTGCAGCGGTTCCGGGTGCGCGGCTGGTGGTGGTACGTACCGCTGGGCGTGGTCATCTGGGCACTGACGTACAACGGCGGGGTGCACGCCACCGTGTCCGGGGTGGCGATGGGCCTGGCCCTGCGCTGCGTCCGGGACCGGGAAGCGGGGGAGGACGCCTCACCCGGGGAACGCGCCGCTCACCTGCTGCGGCCGGTTTCCGCGGGTTTCGCCGTGCCGTCGTTCGCCCTGTTCGCCGCCGGAGTGGGCATCTCGGTCTCCGCGCTGGGCGAGGTGTTCACCCGCCCCGAGCCACTGGGCGTGGTGCTGGGACTGGTGATCGGCAAGACGGTGGGGATCTTCGCTGGGACCTACCTCGCGGCCCGGTTCACCCGCGCCCGGCTCAATCCCGCCCTGGCCTGGGCCGACGTCTTCGCCCTCGCGGTGCTGACCGGTATCGGTTTCACGGTCGCGCTCCTGATCGCCGAGGTGTCCTTCCCCGACCCGGCCGACGCCGGGCGCGTCAAGGTCGCGGTCCTGCTGGGCTCGCTGCTCGCCGCGGGCGTGGCCGCGCCGCTGGTCAAACGCCGTGACCGCATCTACCGCAGGCTGTGGGAGGCGGAGAACCGCGACGCGGACGCCGACGGCATCCCCGACGTCCACCAGCAGGGCACGGACAGACCCGCGCCCGGCGCCCCGGGCGAGCACTGAACGCCGGACAGCACCCACCGGCCGCCCCCCTGCGGGTGCTGTGGCCGCGTCGTGGCTGCCCACGGTCTCGCCTGGCGCCGAGCGGTGGGCCGAGGACGGCGGTAAGCAGGTGGCGGATCTCCGGGATGGTCAAGGAGATCCGTTCACTGCTGCGGGCTGGGCGGTGCGGATCGGTGGGCCGCTTCGGTGCCGCGTCGGCGGCGACGGCGGCCAGGAAGGCCAGGGCGAGCACGGCGAGGGTGATGTGCCGGTGCCACGAGGTCCAGTGCCTGACTTGGTAGTGGTCGAGTCCGACCTGGCCCTTCGCTGCCTGGAGGCACTCTTCGACGCTCCAGCGGACGCCGGCGACGCGGACCGGCTCCGCAAGGGTGACCGTGGTGGGTGATCAGCACAGGCAGAAGGCGAGTTCGCCGGTGGTGCGGTTGCGGCGGATCAGGAGGGGGCGGTGTTCGTCGGTGCCGGTGTGAATCCAGGCCCAGTCGCAGTGGCGCGGGCCCTTCGCGCCGTTGCCCGCGCTGTGCCGCTGCCAGGCGGTGGCGGGCAGGCGTGCGGCGACGGTGTCCGCGCAGGCAGGCGTGCGGGCCTGCGTTGATCCGCATCCGTCTCGAGCAGGCGACGACCATCACGTAGCCGGTGCCGCGCGGCTTCAAGGGCGGCACGAAGCCGAGGGTCCTGCCCGTAGGCTTCGTCACCGTCACCCAGGAGTGCTCGGGCAGGTGGAACCGGCGGTCGACCAGCGCCCGCCCGCGGCTGGTGGTGCAGGCGAGGAAGACCCCGAACTGGGCGTTCCCGATGCGCCCCGCGGTGCCGGTGTACTGGCGTTGCACTCCCGCCGAGGCGTACTCCTTCCTCATGAAGCCGGTCTCGTCCACGATCAGCACCGCGCCGTCGGTGCCGAGGTGTTCGACGGCGTAGGCACGCAGGTCATCACGGACGGCGTCGGCATCCCAGCGGGCGTAGCGCAGCAGGCGCCGCATCGGCCCCGGCCAGGTCGGGCCGGCCTGTTCGGCCGGCTGCCGGCAGTTCTTCCGCTCCGCGTTCGACAGCAGCCCGAGCGGACGGGCACGGGCACTCGCCCCCGGCTCGACTCGGCCGACACGGCCCGCGATCCGGGCCATGGCCTGGTCGAACATCTCCCGACAACGGGCGGGGTCTACGCCATGGCCCGCGGCTACCGCACGATCTTCGTTCGTTCACACACCAACCGGTGATCACGCGGTGGCCGTACCCGTTCCCATCCGGGTACGGCCACAAGATCGTGAAACCAGGCTGGGGTACTAGCCGTCCGGACTCGCGGCCGACGCCGGTACCTCGACGACGAAGAACAGGAAGCACGGTTTGGTCGACAGGGCGTGGAAGTCGTCGGGGAACAGGTCACGGGCGGCCGGGTCGGGCTGCGGCTCACTGATGACGGACATGCGGAAGCCGGCGGTGGTGAAGGCATCGGTCATCGCGTGCAGCGGCTTGCGCCAGAACCTCATCGGGAAGGACTGCCCGTCGAACGTCCAGTCGAAGGTGTAGCTGGTGGACGCGAAGTAATCGGGCCGGGGATCCTGGATCGCGTAGGCCACGAAGGGGTGGTCCACCGACGCGATCAGCCGGCCGCCGGGCCTGAGCACGCGCCGTATCTCGGCCAGCGTCGGCCCCCAGTCCTCCAGGTAGTGCAGGACCAGTGACGCGACCACGTCGTCGAACGCGCCGTCGCCGAACGGCAGCCGGTCACGCAGGTCGGCCATGTGCAGGGCCACGTCGCCACCGAGTCGCCGCCTGGCCAGCGCCAGCATCCCGGCGCTGGCGTCGATGCCGGTGACAACGGCGCCGCGGTCGCGCAGGGCGGCGGACAGGGGGCCCGAGCCGCAGCCGGCGTCCAGGACGCGGCGGCCGGTCACGTCCCCGGCGAGGGCCAGCATCGCGGGCCGCTCGTAGTGCGCGTTCACGAGGTTGTTCTCGTTCTCCGCCGCGTACGCCTCGGCGAAGCTGTCGTAGTCGTTCGCCTGGACCGGATCCGCAGGCTGAGCGGGACTCTCGGGCACGCCGGTTACGCGTTCCATCGTCGCAGCCTAGTAGTCACATGCTCCGTCTGCGGGAGCTCACCACGGGCCGACTCAATTCAGCCGGTGGGTGTCTTCCAGTTCCTGCCGCTCGGCGGGAGCAGGACGTCGGAGACTTGCAGCGCCTGCCCGGAGGCGTCGCACGCGACGACCAGGACGCTGAGGACGGGAACGCCGTCCGGGAGGCCGCGGAGTTCGGCTTCGGCACGTTCGGGCAGCCGGGCCGAGACCCGTTCCGTCACGTGGTCGAAGCGGACCTTCTTCCACGCCGCCACGTGAACGCGCGCATCCGGTTGCTGATCGCGGGGCCGGGCCTGGACGGGGAACTGCCGGTCGCCGACCTGCGCGGCATGCTCGGCCGGTCGTCCACACCCTCACGGCCAAGGACGCGGAGCCGGTCGGCTCAGTTCTGGAGTGGCACCCCTCCGGGGCCACCGGGATGCTCGCGGCGACGGCCCGCGGAGTACGCGGCGCCTGCGAGGTCCGGGACGCGGGACTCCCCGTCCCCCTCACCGACGAGGGCCCGGCGATCCACGAAGTCGACCTGGACGAGGCCCTGAGCCGCAACCGACTGGCCCGCGCGATCATGACGACGGCCACCCTGGACGAGGTCGAGGCCCTCAGTCGTGAGGTGTGCGGCTTCTCCGAGATCGACTACGAGCGCAGCAAGGCGCTGTGGCTCAAGGAGCAGCCGGCGGCGGAGCTGGCCGCCGAGGCGGTGCTGCCCCGGCTCGACCGGTTCGGGGCCGCCCCCGAAGCCGCGGCATCACCCAGAGCGGCTCCGTCCGCGGTTCCGTGAATCCCCAGGTCAGCGGCAAGAACGCTGGCCGTTTCGGCAGCGTCCTTCCTGCCATGGCGAGCAAGACGGTTGAGGATGTGCTGTTTCCCGGGATCGATGTGCGGGTGGAGGGGGTGAGCGGCTCCTCCGGCATTCTGGTGGTGGAAGCGGTGTCACCGGCCAGCCCAGGCCGGTGCCCGAATCGGCGCAAGCAGGCCCGCCGCGTACACAGCACGTACCAACGCACCGTGGACGAAAGGTCGTTGGGGTCGCGCCGGGTCATCATCCGGTTGCGGGTGCGCCGATACTTCTGCGGACCCGCATCCTCGAGAACGGCCCGTGAGACAGTCGGGCACGGCTCACCGATCGTCACCGAGGAGAAGGATCCATGAGAGCGTTGCCCGCCATCACCAGACGTGATGAGTTCGATGTCCTGGTCGTCAGGACCGACTACCACGACGACCATGCGTGGCAGGACGTGGCGGCGGCGTTGATGGAGCCCTGGGGTGACAGGCAGTACGAGGCGCACGTCCACTTCGTCGACGATCCGGTCTGGGCGGGGGCGACCGTTGACGAGGTGCTGACCGCGGTCCGCGACGACGACGACCTGGCGGTTGTTTTTCTCGCCGACCGTACAACCATGCAGGCCGAGGGCCATGCGCTGCTGGCGGTCACCACGCTGACGCGGGAGGAGTGCGTGGACGAGGAGGACTACGAACAGCTGACCGAGTTCGGCCGCGAGTTCCGCGCCATCCCCGCAGGTGTCCACGACGTCCACGCGAATCTGAGCATCGGCAACCTGGGCTTCGAGGAGTACGCGGCATGGGCTCACGATGATCCCGAGGGGATCTACCGGTCCTGAGGATGCATGCACTCATGATCCATGCATACCGTTCCGCAAGCCGGCCTCCCCCGGAACGGACCCGGTCCGGTGGTGACGACCTTTCAAGCCGGCACTCCACACCGGAGTGAAGAACCGCACCCGTCAAAACTGAATGCGGCTGCCGACATCACCGGCTGACACCGACAAGCGTGAACAGCAGCGACCGATGCCGGGCCTTACTGGACAATCGGCCCAGGCGTGGGCTCGGTTGACCGATATCGGCGGTCGCCGGTGATCGACCTTGTAAGGTTCCCCGCATGGTGACTGCGACTGTCCGTGAGTGGCACGACGAGGAAGGGTGGGGCGTGCTCGACTCGCCGGAGACGCCCGGCGGTTGCTGGGGCCACTACTCCCATATCCAGATGGAAGGCTTCCGCACGCTGTCGCCGGGACAGCGGGTGGACCTCGAGTGGGAGGCCCCTGGCTTCAAGCAAGACGGGTACGACTACCGAGCGGTGAACATTTTCCCTCAGCCAGTCTGACATCCACAGCTGACACCGACGACGACGTACGGCAGTAGCTACGAGCGGTCCGTCACAGTCTCGCCTGCCGGGTACCCGAAGCTCCTGGGACCGCGTTGCCCGAACTCCTGAACCGATGGCCGAGATTCTCAACGGGAAACAAGGATTCCCCGGCGCGTTCCTGCGTCAAGAAGGGGAACAAATGATTGAGAATCTGACAATCGGCGAACAGATCGTGCTGCTTGCCCTGGTGAAAAGAGCGGCGCCCTGCGGGAGGCGCCACTACGGGTGTCTCTGGCCGTTTCGGCGGCTGCCTCGCTGGAGCTGACCTTAACCGGGCACGCAGTAGTGCGTGACGGCGCACTCGTCCCGGCCCGGACATCGGCGCCTGCGCCGGCGGATCCGGCGGCAGCGGTCATGGCTGAACACATGCGAAACCATCCCGAGGAGACGTTTCGGGAATGGCTGTTGGCCGTACGCGAGCAGGAATTCGTCGCCGTGTACGGCGGACTGTCAGCAAGGCAGTTGGTACGCAGGCAGGATCGTCGGGTCCTCGGCGCCTTCGGATCGATCAGGTATCCGGTCACGGACCTCGCGGTGCTCGTGGCACTGCGCGAGCGGTTGGCCGCCGCGCTCACCCAAGACCGGAATTCCAACGAGCGGATAGCCGCACTGATCACCGTACTGCACCACGCGGGCCTCCGGTCTGTCATGTCCCACAGTGCCGATACGGCAGCGGCCGAATCCCGGTTCGTCGCGATCGCCGAGGGGCAGGGGCCGGCCGCGGCACTCGCAGAGACGGTCCGCGATACAGTGGCGGCTCTCGCCGCGGTCATCGCCGAGCCCGCCCTGTAGAGAAATGCGATGTCGAAGGAAAAGGCGGCCTGCCAGAAGTACAGCAGCCTCAGCAGCCGATCATGGTCGGCGACGACTCCGAAGAGCTGAACGGCGATCCTGTAAACCTCATCGCCCGTCCTTGTGGAACTATGAATCGGAATTCCGGGCCATCATCGACGGGGCCGCAAAGGGGCAGACACAACGCGGGCACTGGGCCGTCCCCGGGCTGTACGGGGTCGCCCAACACCGACCGACAACGACAGAAGCCCACGGCGTCCGACCTGGTCGGAGCCGTGCGCTTCTTCTGTTCCGCTGGTCAGCGGAACCGGTGGTCAGTAGACCGGTGACTGATCGCCTCCTCAGCCCGCCGGCAGCACGAGTCGTGCCGCAAGCGCTGCGGCCCTCGAATCTCAGAGCGCCCACCAGCAGAACAACCGGAACCCTGCCGACCGCGCCCGGTCGGCCAGTCCGCCAAGTTGGACCAGTGCTTCCAGCGCGGTCTCAGGGGCGACTCCGAACTGCCGCAGTTCATCGGTTTCGGCCCACCGCCCAGCGGCGTCAATCAGGGATGTGTGCGAGGCCGACGCCAGCGCCTCCTGCAGGCTGTCGGAAACGCTGAGGATGAACGCGCTCTCGGCTTCCGGGGACGACAGCACCTGTCCAGAGCGAGGCCGCTCCGAGGCCTCCTCGTAAGTGCACCCGGTGAGGACCGCTTCCAGGCGGGCCATCACCACCACCGGATCGAACCCTTTGAGCGGGACCACATCAAACGCAGACCGGTGAGGGCCACCGGGCTGGTCCAGCACTCGGACGGCGGCATCGTCGTCGGAGGCCGAGAAGTACTCGCACATGACCACGAGGTGATCCTTGCACGCGGAGCCGGCGAAGCGACACGCCTGCGCGACAGGGGCCGACGACGACCACCAGGCACACAGGTCCACCGCCTCTGATCGGGGAAACCCCAGTTCGCCAAGATTCCCGGCAAGCTCCAGGAGGAGAAGTGGGCCCGCCCCCCCCAGGCCCCCTGTTCGGGGTTCTTCCGCCGGCAGGGGACCTGTCGCTGTGCCGGACCTCCCAGGGCGCGCGTCCTGTCTACGTGTCGCCTCCGTGCCCGGCGTCTTCCCGACCGGTCGGCACGGGCGCGGCCGGGCGGACCGCGGTGAAGTCCTGGAACTCGTAGCGGGTGGCGGAGAGCAGCAGCAGCCACTCGTCGCAGCCCTGCCATGGAGAGAGGTCGCCGGCGCCTGCGCGCACCACCCGCGGTCCGTCCCCGGTGCGGGGGCGCGCGTCCGCCGGCGCGTCCGTGAAGTGCGGGATCCACACGTCGGCGCAGATCTCGTTGGCCGACCCCATCGCCGCCAGTCCGAAGGCGTTCTCGGGTGCGAGCAGGTGCGGTACCGCTGCGGCGCCGGGATCGGCCACGGTCTCCGCGCCGGCCCGTCGCGGTTCTCGTGCCGTCCACGTCTTCTCGGCGCAGTGGGTGAGCTCAGCGGTTCGCGCCGTCCGCAGGCGGCCCGGGGCGGCCTCTGGCAGAACCTTGCATCATGATGGGGATGCAACTTCCCGACAGGAAGCTGGTGTTGAGGAGTGCGTGCAGCGCTCACCGGTGAGAGGAGCGGCGGATGGCGACGATGACGGCGGCCCAGCGGAGGGAGCAGGCCAAGGCGGAGTACGACGCCTTCGTGGCGGCCTGCCCCAGCCGCAAGCTGCTCGACCGGATCTCCAACAAATGGGTCACGCTGGTCCTGGCCGCGCTCGGCAGCGACAGCACGCACCGGCCGGGTGCCGAGTGCGCGGGCGAGCCGCGGGCGATGCGCTACTCGGAGCTGTCCCGCCTGCTGGCCGGCGTCAGCCAGAAGATGCTCACGCAGACGCTGCGTTCCCTGGAGCGCGACGGCCTGGTGGCGCGCACCGTGGTGCCGACCGTGCCCGTCACCGTCTCCTACGAGCTGACCGATCTCGGCCTGTCGCTGTACGAGACGGTGCGCGGTCTCAAGGCCTGGGCCGAGGTGCACATGGACGATGTGCTCGCCCACCGCGAGACGTACGACGCCCGCGTCGCCTGAGAAGGCGCCACGCCGTACGGGTCTCTCCCACTGTCTTCGGCAGGTGCCGTCGGCCAGGTGACTTCCGGCTCCGGCCTCTGGCGGTTCGACCGGTGATCCGGGCGGCCGGGGGCGTCCGGCACGGCCGGGCGAGGGCGGATGCCGCCGGGGTGGGCGTCGGGGCCGCCGGGGTGGCGGGCCCCGGGCTCCGCGGCGACGGCCGGGGCGCCGGCTCCGGGCGGGATCTGCGGGTGATCGTGTGGTGCTCGACGGGCTGGGATCCGTCGGTGGCGGCGGCCGGGCCGGCGCCGGCGTCCCGGCGCATGGTCCCGTCGGTGCCCCCGCGGCCGGGTCCTGTGCTCGGCCGCGGGGGGCGTGCGGGGGTCCGCCCCGTGCCGCGGGGAAGGCCCTCGCCTGCCGCCGTCAGCGGCCGATCTTGTCCAGTTCGGCGAGATCCTCGTCGGAGAGCGCGAGTCCCGCGCCCGCGGCGTTCTCGCGCAGGTGCGCCACCGAGGAGGTTCCGGGGATGAGCAGGATGTTCGGCGACCGCCGCAGCAGCCAGGCCAGGGCGACCGACATCGGCGTCGCGTCCAGTCGGGAGGCCACGGCCATGAGCGCCGAGGACTGCAGCGGCGTGAAGCCGCCGAGCGGGAAGAAGGGCACGTAGGCGATGCCCTGCTCGGCGAGCTCGTCGATCAGCTCGTCGTCCTGGCGGTGGGCGAGGTTGTACATGTTCTGCACGCACACGATCGGCGCGATCGAGCGTGCCTCGGCGACCTGCTCCGCCGTCGCGTTGCTCACGCCGAGGTGCCGGATCAGGCCCTGCTGCTGGAGTTCGACGAGCGTCCCGAGCGCCTCGGCGAGCGAGCCGGGCCGGGGGCCCCGGGCGTCGCCGAGCCGGAGGTTGACCACGTCCAGCGTCTCCAGACCGAGGTCCTCCAGGTTGCGGTGGACGGCCCGGCGCAGGTCCTCGGGCTCGCGGGCCGGGGGCCAGCCTCCCTGCTCGTCCCGGACCGCGCCGACCTTGGTCACGATGTGCAGCGAGTCGGAGTACGGGTGCAGCGCTTCGCGGATCAGCCGGTTGGTGACGCGCGGCCCGTAGACGTCGGCGGTGTCGATGTGGGTGATGCCGAGGCGGACGACCTCGCGCAGGACGGCGAGCGCGCCGTCGTGGTCGGCGGGCGGGCCCATGACGTGGGGGCCGGCGAGCTGCATGGCGCCGTAGCCGAACCGGGTGACGGTCAGGTCGCCCAGGGTCCAGGTGCCGCCGGGAAGCGAGGCGGGGAACGTGCTCATTGCTTGCCTTTCGCGTGGATCGAGGAGGTGGTGCCTGACAGCGCCCTGCTCATCGTGGGTGAGTGGCTCCTTCACAGGAAGAAGGCACTTCGAAGTGCGTAAGGCACCCGCGGGTGGGAGGAGAGCCGGACGGTGACGGTGCCGGCGGGCCGGACCGGGACGCGGGCAGGGGTGGGGCGCGCGCACGGGTGGCGGCCCGCACCGGCCGCGCGCGCCGAGGGGCGACGCGCGTGCGGTCACGTGCGACCGCCCGCCGGCCATCGCCCTCGCGCTCCTCCCGGTGATGTGACCTTCATCGCGGCAGCGGGGTCTCGGCGCGTTCGCCGCCGCGCCGCCCGCCGACGACGGCGGCAGCGGCACATCCCCCGTCGACCGAGGTCACAGGGCTGCGCAGGGGAGGGCACGACAGGAAGACTGCACCCGCGAAAAGCAATATCTATGCCCGCGACATGAGAAATAGGCGCGGGGCGCGGCGAGTATTTCCGGGTCGCCGGGCGGAGTGTAATCATCGACCGTGCAGGGCTGATCGCACCGTGCTACTGTCGTTGTCAGTTGCAGGTGTGGTTGCCAGAAGGTTCATTTCCGACGGGGTAATCATCACGGCGACACGGAATTCGCACAGGGCGAATTTCTGACACCGTCTCCGAAGGAGAAACAACATGGCTACTGGCACCGTGAAGTGGTTCAACGCGGAAAAGGGCTTCGGCTTCATCGAGCAGGACGGCGGCGGCGCCGACGTCTTCGCCCACTACTCGAACATCGCCACCCAGGGCTTCCGTGAGCTGCTGGAAGGTCAGAAGGTGTCGTTCGACATCGCGCAGGGCCAGAAGGGCCCGACGGCCGAGAACATCGTTCCCGCCTGACCTCGGCGCTGACGCTTATTTCGCAGCCGGGGCCCGCACCTCTGGGGTGCGGGCCCCGGCTCGCCGCATTTCAGGGCGCGCGACGGGAAGAATCCACCGCATCACCGGCCGGTGGCACTTTCTCCGTCGGTTCGACTCGGCCCATATCGTCTTCGGCTCGTCTCGAGATTCTCTGCGCCGCTCATCTGCTGCGGGAATTCCTTGCTACGCGCCCCATCAAGGAAGGTCCCGCATGAAGCGTGCCCACACATCCCGCACCCACGACCGCTCCGGAGGGGGCACCGGTGCCGACCGCTCCGGTGGTCCGCGCCGTTTCAGGAACTACGGAGACCGGCGGTCCGGACAGGCCGCGCGGGGCGAGTTCGCGCTGCCGGAAACGGTCACGCCCGCACTGCCCGCCGTCGAGTCGTTCGCCGATCTCGCCCTGCCCGAACGGTTGCTGGCCGCCCTCGGCCGTGAAGGCGTGACCGTGCCGTTCCCGATCCAGGCGGCCACCCTGCCGAACTCCCTGACCGGGCGGGACGTACTCGGCCGGGGCCGGACCGGTTCCGGCAAGACCCTCGCCTTCGGCCTCGCGGTGCTGGCCCGTACGGCGGGCCGGCGCGCCGAGCCCCGGCGGCCGCTGGCCCTCGTCCTCGTCCCCACCCGCGAGCTCGCCCAGCAGGTCACCGACGCCCTCGCTCCGTACGCCCGCGCCGTGAGCCTGCGGCTGGCCACCGTGGTCGGCGGGATGTCCATCGGCCGGCAGGCCGGTGCGCTGCGGTCCGGCGCGGAGGTGGTCGTCGCGACGCCCGGGCGGCTCAAGGACCTCATCGACCGCGGCGACTGCCGGCTGGACGATGTCGGCATCACGGTCCTCGACGAGGCCGACCAGATGACCGACATGGGCTTCATGCCGCAGGTCACCGCCCTGCTCGACCAGGTGCGTCCCGAGGGGCAGCGGATGCTGTTCTCGGCCACCCTCGACCGCAACGTCGACCGGCTGGTCCGCCGCTACCTGACCGACCCCGTCGTCCACTCCGTCGACCCGTCGGCGGCCGCGGTCTCCACCATGGAGCACCACGTCCTGCACGTGCACGACACGGACAAGCAGCAGACCACCCTCGAGATCGCCGCCCGGGACGGTCGTGTGATCATGTTCCTGGACACCAAGCACGCGGCGGACCGGCTGACCAGGTGCCTGCTGAGCAACGGCGTCCGCGCCGCCGCCCTGCACGGCGGCAAGTCCCAGCCGCAGCGCACCCGGACCCTCGCCCAGTTCAAGAGCGGACAGGTGACGGTCCTGGTGGCGACCAACGTCGCGGCGCGCGGCATCCACGTCGACGACCTCGACCTGGTCGTCAACGTGGATCCGCCCAGTGACCACAAGGACTACCTGCACCGCGGCGGACGCACCGCCCGCGCCGGCGCCTCCGGCAGCGTCGTCACCCTGGTGACCCCCGGCCAGCGCCGCGGTATGAACCGGCTGATGGTCTCGGCGGGCATCACCCCCCGGATCGCCCAGGTACGTTCGGGCGAGGCGGAGCTGAGCCGCATCACCGGCGCCCGGACCCCGTCCGGCGTCCCGGTCGTCGTCACCCCGCCGAGCGTGGAGCGTCCCCGCGGCGCGTCCTCCTCGTCCCAGGGCCGTCCACGTCGCCGGGGCCGCGCCGGCCAGGGCCGGCCGCTCGGCGAAGCGGCGCGCCGCGGGGCACGGCAGCGGTCCGGCTCCGGCTTCGGCTCGGCCGCCTAGCAACCGCTGTGACCACAAGTACGCCCCATTTCCGGCAGGAGGCACCCATGACGCCGACTCGGACGCAGCACCATGCGGTGGTCCCCTCCCCCAAGGCCGTGGTCGACGACAAGGACGCGTCCGGGCCTCGGGTCCGTGACGACATGACGGTCGAGGTGGCCCTGTCCCTGATGGCCGGTGCCCGGGTCGATCACCTCGTCCTCTGCGACGGGGACGACCAGGGGACGGGCCTGATCACCCTGGCTCGGCTCATCGTTCTCCGCAACAGCCCCGCCTACACGGACCGGATCCGTCTACGGGACGTCCTCGCCGGTCCGTTCACCTCTCCCGGCGCTCGCCCCGGCGCCGTCGGGGAGCACGACCGGGCCCCGGGCCCCCTCGTCCCTGTCCGCTGATCCGTCCCGCCCGGTCGGCCCGCTCCCCCTTCTCCTCTTCCTTGTGAGGCATCATGCGCTGTGTCATCGCCCGGTACCCGTTCGAGCTGACCAAGAACGGAGTGCTGGCCTCGATGAAGGACGTCACGCCCGAGCCCGTCACGGGTGAGTCCGTGACCATCGGCCGCCGCCGCTACCCGGTCAAGCAGGTGGGCCAGGTCATCACCCGGCAGGACCGCCGCGACTTCACCAGCGGCGAAGTCGTCCGGGCCATGACCCGCCTCGGCTTCACCTGCCACGAGCACCCCGGGACCGCGCCGGCGGACGTCCCCACTCCGCTCCAGGCCGCGTCGGCGCTGCTCGGAGGCACCGCCTCCTCCCAGGAGGCGTGAGAAAGGGGCGGAGAACCGCCATCACGGACCCGGTGAGGGCCCTGCCGACGCGCGTCGGCAGGGCCCTCACCGTCGTATCGCCCTCCGTATCGCCCTCTCGCCGTCCGTGCGAGGGCTCCCTGGCCGGGCGGAGGGGCGAGGCGGCGTCCCACCGCCCACGGCGGCCGAGCCGGACGCCGTCCCCCGGGACCGCCGGCCCACGCACCCCCACGCGCGCACCGGCCTGTTCGGCACCGCCCCCCCCCGCGCGCGAGGCGGCCGCCGGGGCGGCCGGAGGTGACTGCCCGACCGGGCTCCGAGAGCCCCGGTCACGTTCCGCCGTCCGCGACGACTTGCTCCATCCGTTACCGCGGATCACAGGATCCCTGTGATCCGCGAAAACCAAAATCTACTTTTGTCAGAGTAGACATTGCCCCGGGTCGCGGTTAGTGTCTTTCCCGTTGACACGGTCGAACAAGACCCGGCAGACACGAACTGGCGGGTAGCGACACTTGAAGTTCGCAGGTCGGTGCGGCTCTGGAGTTCCGAAGCCAAGGTTTTCGCAGAACGGTGACGGGGCTGGGAGCCGCACCGGGCGGCCCGCAGGCCGAGGGGCTGCCGACAGCATCACCGAGCAGTACCGCAGCACCCGTTCACCCAGTGGTCGGTTCGGAGGAAGAACGGAGGAGCAGACGCCATCAGGATCGCCCGGCCCGAGAAACGCTCGGTCCGGGTACCGCAAGACCCCGGAACGGATGGTGGTCCCCGGTCACGCAGCCGCGATCCCCGCATCCCTCCCCTCGCGGGGCCGGATAGCGGAAACAGAAGGTCGGCACAGCACGAGGGCCGACAGATGGTGTTGAATTCCCTTCGGGGCCCTGGTGCCGTACGGCACCAGGGCCCCTTGACGCGTTGTACAACGAGGTGACATGGCAGCAGACACTCCACTCAGCGACCGCCTGGACGACGACGACTACCCCGCCTACACCATGGGCCGGGCCGCCGAGATGCTCGGCACCACCCCCGGCTTCCTCCGGGCCATCAGTGAGGCCCGTCTGATCACTCCGCTGCGCTCGGAGGGCGGACATCGCCGGTTCTCCCGCTACCAACTGCGGATCGCCGCTCGCGCCCGCGAGCTCGTCGACAGGGGCACCCCGATCGAGGCTGCTTGCCGCATCATCATCCTCGAGGACCAGCTCGAGGAGGCGCAGCGCATCAACGCCGAGTACCGCCGGGCCGCGAACGAAGCGTCCGGCGGGCCCGGTCCCGGTTCGAGCTGACCCCGCGGGCACGGACGGGCCGGGTCGGGCACGTACGGCTCCGCGATGCGCATGGGGGAAGACGCACACGGGTGACCCGCCCCGACGGGTGAGCGGAGAGGAATCGCTCCCCGCGGGCCCGGACGCACATTTTCCCGAGCCCGGCCTCCCGGGCCACGCCCGCTCCGCAGGTGTGCGGGCCGACGGCGGACGGGAGCCGGGTGAGCGGCGGGTCGGACTTGTCGGGCGAACCACGAGCCCGACCGGGCGTACCTGCCCTCGCCCCCCCCGGCCGAAGCCGCCCGCCGGCTGCTCGCCCCCGGGCCGTCCGGGGTCGCCCGGGGCCGATCACCGGCGACGGCCGGGCCGCAGGTCGCGGCGTCGATCGGTCGCACGGCCGCAGGCCAGGGAGCCGGCCCTTCACTTCCCCGGCTGCTGATCGCGCTCGACGGAGCCCGGCGCGCCCGTCGGGACCCCCGGACTGCGCCGACCGCGCGGCCGTCCGCCGGCGCGCCTCGGGGGCGGGCCCGGGCCGGTTTCCTTCCTCCGGCAGCCCCGGAGCGCCGCACGCTGCCGGTCGTGGGCATGGGCAGCTGCCGGCCGATGTGCTCGGATGGGGGGAGTGAGAGGCCCGGGAAGCACGGGGGCGCGGTGAAGTCGAAGGTGGAGAGAACGGCACGGACCGTGACGTGGCTGGTGCTCGCTGTCGTGACGCTCGTCGCGGGGGTGGCGTCGGCCCTCGAGGTCCGCGGGGCGCTGGAACGGGAGCGGGAGTTCCGTGCCGCACCGGCGTGCGCCTCCGTCCCGGTGGAGGCGTCGGGATGCCTGTGGGAGCAGGACTTCGCCGTGCGGCGGGCCGACATGCACAACGGGGAGCGGGGCGAGTCGCCGGAGGCGGAGCTGTCGCTGCCGTCCGGCGAGCCGTGGGAGGTGACGTTCCGCAACACCGGTCCGGTGGCGTCGCGGATGAAGCCCGGCGACAAGGTCGTGGGCCTGATCTGGCACGGGCAGGTCGTCGAGGTGCGGGACGCCGACGGGCGGCGGCAGCAGACGTCCGACGGGCCCGTGGGGTGGCCCGAGGACCGCCTCGGCGGCGCGCTCGCCTGCGTCTCGTTCGGTGTGACCGCCCTCGCCGGAACGCTGTGGCCGCTCCTCGCACGAGGTCGACGCGGTCACCTGACAGCCGCTGCCGTGGTGCGGTGGCACGGCGTCGGCCTGGGCGCCGCGGCCATCCTGACCCTGTGGGTGCAGGCCGCCAACGACTGGCCCCTGTGGACGATCCCGGCGGTCTGGGGGGTGCTCGCGCTGCTCCTCCTGGCCTCCATGGCGGCGTTCGCCACCGCCGCGCTACGCGGCACCCTGGGCGGTGAGGAGCCCCGGGCCGCCGCGGGACTGCCGGCGGGCGGCCGGCGATGACGGACGACGGCCGCGGGCGGAGCCGGCTCGGACCGGGCCGCTGACGCGGCCCTCCTCTCGGCGCGCTCAGCGCGCCCTCCGGCCATGGCGCCGCTCCGCGGCGGGCCGGCGAACCGTCGGCCCCATGGGACGCGGGCTTCCCGGGGCGCGCCCGTCCGGCGGCCGGCCGGAGCGCCCGAGCGGGCGCTCCGGGGGCACGGCGCGTGACGGGCGGCGGGTGCCGGAGCCGCGGGTCCCGCAAGCGGGGCTCGTCCTCGCCGTGCGCCGGACCCGCCGGCGGAGCAGGATGGGTCGGGACGGCTTCATTGCGCCCGACCCGACATGCGGGGAGGAGGCGAGGATGCTGCGGACGCGGCTGTGCGACGTACTCGGTATCGAGGTGCCCGTCATCGGCGCACCGTACGGGCCGTACGAACAGGTCGATCTCGCGGCGGCCGTGTGCCGGGCGGGGGCCCTCGGCAGCCTGGGCACGGCGGTGCGCCCGGTCGCCGACCTGCGGCGCCAGTGGGCCCGGATGCGGGAGCTGACCGACCGGCCGTTCGCCGTCAACCACACCCTCCGCCCGCTGGACGAGGAGGCCTTCCAGGCGACGCTGGACGAGCGGCCGGCCGCGATCTCCTTCCACCTCGGGGTTCCGGACGACCTGGTCGAGCGCGCCCACGACGCGGGCGTCCGGTGGATCCAGCAGGTCATGGACGTCCGGCAGGCCGAACAGGCGGTGCGCGCGGGCGTCGACGTCATCGTCGCCCAGGGCGGCGAGGCGGGCGGTCAGGGCGGCGAGGTGGCCACCATGGTGCTGGTCCCTCAGGTCGTGGACGTCGCGGAGGGGATCCCGGTCGTCGCCGCGGGCGGCATCGCGGACGGGCGGGGGCTGGCGGCGGCGCTCGCGCTGGGCGCCCAGGGCGTGTCCATCGGTACGCGGCTGCTCGCGTCGACCGAGATGAACATCGCCGAGGAGTGGAAGAACCGCATCGTCGCCGCCGAGGCGCGCGACACGGTCAAGCTGGCGCACAGCGACCGATTCATGCCGCCCTTCTCCCGGCCCGGCGGCTACGCCTTTCCCCGGTCGCTGCGTACGCCCTTCCTCGAGGAGGCCGAAGCGCATCCCGAGCGGGTGCGGCCGGCCGAAGCCGGTCCCCGCATCGTGGAGGCCATGCTGAGCGGACGCGGGCACGAGTTCCTGCCGTTCACCGGCCAGTCCGCGGCCCTCGTCCACGACGTCCTCCCGGCGGCCGAGATCGTGCGGAGGATCGTCGACGAGGCGGAGACGGCTCTCCGCCGGGCCGCCGATGCGTACACCCGCGGCACAGCGCACTGAGCGCCGGCCGGAGCGCAACGGCTGGTGGTGCGGATTCCGGACGGGCGTGCCCGCCGGGCGGTCCGCCCGCGGCTCACGGACTCGTCCGGTCCTGGCACGACCTGGCGTCGATGTCCGTGTCGCTGGGGCGGTACTGCGTCTGCCAGTTCCTCTCCTTCTCCGGGATCAGGCTCAGCGACTGCCTGAGGTCCGCGAGCCAGTCGCTGCTGCCGACGTACCTCTTCACGATCTCGCGCAGTCTCTCGCAGTCGGCCCGGTGGCCCTTGGACATGCCGATGCCGTAGTACTGCGGGGGGCCGATGGTCACGCCGGACAGGACCCGCAGCCCCTCGCCGGCGTACTGCTCGGCGAAACCGTAGAGGATCATCTGGTCCGTGGAGACCGCGTCCGCCCGTCCCCGCCGGATGTCTTCGAGACAGTCGGAGGCGTCGCCGGCCTCGTAGTCCTCGATGTCCTCGTAGGCCGGGCTGTCCAGGACTTCGGCGGAGGTGGTGCCTCCCCAGGTGCACACGCTGCGTCCGCGCAGGTCCTCGACGGTACGGATGTCATCGCTGTCCTCGGCCACCATGAAGCCCTGGTAGGTGACGGCGTAAGGGCCGACGAAGTCGACCAGTTCCATGCGTTCGTCGGTGATCGAGAACGTCGCGATCACCAGGTCGACGTCGCCCTCGGTGAGGGCGGTGACCCGCTCGTCGGAGGGAACGTCGAGGCGGTTCGCCTTGATCCCCAGTTCGTCGGCGATGCGGTTGCCGAGGAGGTAGTCGAAACCGGAGTAGTTGTAGTCGGGTTTGTAGGAGGTGCCCGGCTGGTCGTTCTTGTGGGCGATGGTGATGCGTTCCTTGCCGAGGAAGGTGGGTTCGGGATCGGAACAGGCGCAGACGGCCAGGAGACCGGCCACGGCCAGGGCCGCGGCCCACCGCGTCCGCGTTTTTCGTGCCCTTCCGCCCGCGAGCCAGGTGGTCATCGGCCTGTCCTCCTCGTTCGCCCGTCTCGTTCGCCCGTCTCGTTCGTCCGTCTCGTTCGCCCGCCGTGTTCCGTCGTCACCGGAGTCGTCGCGTCAGTCATGGAGGACTGCGCTGTCCACGGAGATCTCCATCAGGCAACCCGGCAGGGTGTGCACGGTGACGGAGACGCGTACGTCGGTCGGCTGCCCGCCGAGGGCGATGTCGGCGGTCGTACCGGAGGTGAGCGAGCGGTTCTCCGCCTCGGGCTGCCGCCCGGCGAGTGCCACGTCGAAGGTGGTGTCCGGTGCGCAGGACTGGGTGCCGACGGATCCTTCCGCGACGCCGAGCGTCAGGCGCAGGTGGCGGCGGACCGTCCCGCTGTCCACGGTGACCGTCAGGGCCGCGCCGTCGCCGACCGGTGAATCGGGCCTGATGCTGGTGCTGCCCTTGACGTCGACCTCACCGTGCGCGCGGAGATGGACCGTCTGGGCCAGGCCGGCGACCGCGAGCGCGACGGAGCCCCAGGACAGCAGGGCCCGCCACCACATGGCCCGGTCGCGCCCCCATATGGCCCGCCAGAACGTGGCGACCAGAGGAAGCGCCAAACACACGGCCGCCCCGGCGAACTGGGTCCAGGGACCTTCCGGGACGAGCAGCGCCGACACGGCGCACAGCGCCAGGACGACCCCGCAGGGCACCCAGTTCCATACGCTCCACCTCTCGACATCGCCCACGCCGGTGAAGAACTTGAGGATCAGGTTCCCCACGACCTGGCCGATGCTGAGCGCGTTCGAGCCCTCGCTGTGCGCGCTGTAGTGGCTCTGTCCGCCGGACGAGGACGCCGTCATCTCCCGTCCCCGGTCGCGGACCGGTATCCCCCGTGCACGTCTCCCACGACCTGCCCGATCGCCTGGGCGCCCGGACCGGTGGCCTGCACGCTGAAGAAGACCGGCCCCGACTGGACCGGCGCGGCCTGCTCGCGGATGTGCCGCTCCAGGGCCGCCACGGTCGGACGGCCCGCGTGGTCACGGCTCTCAGGGTCGGTGAGCCACTGCCCCAGCGCCGCTTCCAGGACCGCCCGGTCGGCGGCGCTCAGCCCCTCGATCAGGTCCTGGACCTGCCGGGCCGGCACGTCCGCCCCCTCCTCCGCCCGGTGCTGCTCCGCCTCCTCCCTCCTCAGCGCACGCTCCAGGAAGAGCCTCCCCCGGTCCACCGCGTTGTCGGTGATCCGGGTCTGCACGGAGGTGAGGAAGCTCTGCCCCATGGAGGCGGCGGCGAGCGTGAGATATGGGGCTACCTGAGCCGCCAGGGTCATGAGATCGGTCATGCGAGCGTCCTCCGCCACCGTTGGCCATGACGACATGAGTCTTCAACGGAACTGTGGGGAAAGGGAGTTACCCATGTACCCCCCACTCCATACCTGGACATCGCGGGAGGCGCCGCGGGAGACGTCACGGGAAGCGACCGGGAAGCGACCGGGAACGGCCCTCCGGGGAGGAGCGTGCGGAGCGCTGTCGCGCCGGGGCCGTCCGTATCGCCGGAGGAGGACCCGTATCGCCGGAGGAGGACGCCGACGGCCCTTCGCGCAGAGCCGCGCGGGCACCTCGGGCGTCCTGGCGGGAGCCGCGGCCCTGGACCTGCCGCTCCCCCGCCTGATGGCCGCGGACCCGTCGCGCCCCCGGACCCGGAACGCCCGCCGGTGTCCGCCGGGCCCCGGACAGCGGTGACGGCGGCGACGGTGACGACACCGGTGACGGCGGTGACGGCAGTGACAGCGGTGATGCCGGTGACTGCGGTGACGGCGCGGGCCGTCCAGAGGCGTACGGCACGGCCGGGGCCCGCACCCGTCGAGGCGCGGGCCCCGGCCGTGGTGCGCGTCCCGTCGCGCGCGATCGGCCGTGCGGCGAGGGACGTTCGGCCACCCGGCGCCCCGGGACGCCGTCGCCGGGAACGGCCCGGCCCACCGGGTTTTTTCAGCAGCCGCTCCTCGGGGTGGACAACGCCTTTCGGCGGACCGGCCCTTCGCCTGCGGCGGAATCTGCCTCCGCCGACGGCGTCCGTCACCCGATCGGCGACCTGTCTGAAAAGCTCACTGCTGCGCGGACGTCATCAACTCCGTGAACAGCGCCATGCACGACGTGCAGTGGCCCGCCTGCTGCGCATCGGACGCCTCCACCCCCGCGAACCGCTTCTGCCCGCAGAGCGTGAGATCGGCCTGTTTGGCCATCACATGCCACACCAGCGTTCCACCCGACTTATCCGGGCCCGCATGCATCTCGTACATGTCCGGCCTCCCAGGTTGGACGTGTCTTTCTCCCAGGACACGCCATGACCGCCCAGGAGTGAAACGGTGAGGGCCGTTCGAGTGAGGACCCGGCCGGGACGTCCCGCGGCCGGGATCCGGTGGAGCGTTGGGCAGGCCTTGCACCTGCATCTCCCCGCGGGAAGCGGAGCGTCTTGCCTTGGACCACCAACGCGCGGCGCGCCACCGGCGGTTACGCGGTGACGTACGCAAGATCTCATTTAACCCGGCCCTATGAAAGAGATACTTGTCTGCGTAATCCTTCACTCTTTTGCCGCGCATCCGGTGGAATGAAGGCCGCGTTAGTCGAGACATGACCAAGGCAACCAGGTTGGGGCCCTACACCTATCTCCCCGCCCCGGCGCACGGATCCCCCGTTCCCAACGGCGCCCTCACCAAAGGCGGACTCCCCGTCACGCTGCGGGTGACCGAGCCCATTCTGCGGAATTTCCTGGACATCCTGGCGGAGCTGGAAGCCGATCTCGGCAGACGGTGGATCACGGCGCAGGGAACACCCGGCCGCAGGCCGGCCGAATAACCAGACGGTGTCATGTATCGCGGACGAACGGATCACCGTCGAGAACACGCAGACCCGCACGCGGGGATGTTCAACGAGAGGGGCACCGGCCGCCATCGGGGCCCGTCCGAACCCTTCCCGCAGCCCTTGGTACCGCCGGACTGGGATCCGGCCGAGGAACTGGCGTTCATGCTCCAGGACGCCATGGTGGAACACGCCCCCCATATCGCCCCCCACGTCGTCCCCCAGGTCGCCTCCCCCCACTCCGCGGACGACGGGCCGGCCGCCGCGCCCGCCCCCGGCACACCACTGGAGAACCTCCAGGAGATCA
Source organism: Streptomyces sp. NPDC051041 (assembly GCF_044456065.1). Classification (NCBI taxonomy): domain Bacteria; kingdom Bacillati; phylum Actinomycetota; class Actinomycetes; order Kitasatosporales; family Streptomycetaceae; genus Streptomyces; species Streptomyces sp. NPDC051041. The sequence goes on along the minus strand of NZ_JBITFM010000006.1, from coordinate 235,951 downwards.
CCGCGGAACTGCCGCCGTTGAAGGACTCCCCCAGGGGCCATCGCAAGGCCCGGGAACGCGGCGGGAAGAACGGTCTGCGGACCGTCAGTCATCTCATCGCCGCGGTGACCGCGCTCATCGCCTGCAGCGTGAGCTTCTTCGGCGGGATGGTCGCCTACGTCCCCCTGCGCCTGTCCGCCGTGCCCCGCGTCGAGGGCGGCATCGCTGCCTGGTGGCCGCTGCTGATCTACGGGCCGTGGCTGGTGTCGTCGCTGTCCGTGCTGCGCGCCGCGCTGCACCAGCGGCGCGCGGTCCACGCCTGGTGCGTGGTGCTGTTCTTCTCCTCCGTGGCGATGATGCTGTGCGTCGTGCAGGCGCCCAGGACCGTCGTCGACACCGCGGCGGCGGCGCTGCCGGGGCTCGCGTCCCTGGCGTGCTTCCAGCAACTGGTCCGCCAGATCACCCTGACCCGTCCGCCCCGGCGGACGATGCCCCGGCACCGTGTGCAGGCCGCCGCCGCGGCCCAGGTCCCCGCCCAGGCCACGGCCCAGATGCAGGGCCCGGCTGCGGCTGCGGCTATGGCTCCGGGGGAGCAGGCCGAGGCGGCTCCCCCGCGGCCCGGCACGCCGGGTCCCGGCGGCGCGGGGCATTTCTCCCCCTACCGGTAGGAGCGGGCCGCCGGGGTCCCGTGGCGTACGGCCGGCCCCGCCGCCGGACGGAGCCGGCCGTACGCGGTCCGTCCGGCGGCTGGGCCGGCCGGGAGGGTGCCGGTGGCGGCGGTACCGCGCGTACACGGTGTGTTACGGGAATTCACGCAGGAACGACACACAGGGCACACACCGTCCGTCCAAAGCCTCGCTACCGTTCTGGCCTCCCGTTTTCGATCTTGCCGATCGTTGACCCGGCCGACCCAGGAAGAGTGCGGATGGACTACTGCTCCCCGTGTCGCCGGCACCTCAATGGCGCCCTGGTGTGTCCGGGGTGTGGTGCCTACACCCCGGACATCGCCCCGGAGGCCGTGACCGGACGGACCGTCGCGGGACGGGCGGCGAACTCCGGCTCGGGGGACGACGGACGTCCGCGAACCGACGAAGAACCGGACGGCGAAGAGCCGGACGGCGAAGAGCCGGACGGCGAACAGCCGGACGGCGAAGAGCCGGACGGCGAAGAGCCGGACGGCGAACAGCCGGACGGCGAAGAGCCGGACGGGAAGGAACCGGACGGCGAGCAGCCGGGCGGTGAATTCGGTGGTGAGCCCGCCGGGGCGACACCCGTCCCGCGGGGGCGGGCGGCCCGGCGGCGGTCGGCCCGGCGCAGGAGGAACCGGCGGCGGGCCCTGGTCGCGGTGGTCGTCACCCTCCTCGGCGGCGTTCTGGTCGTCACCGTGCCGGACCGGAACTTCCCCGACCGCGCCGAGGCGGCCACGGCACCGGACGTCCCCGTCCCCGGCCTCACCGGCCCGGGCGCCACGCGGGACGCGGCGCAGGAGCCCGGCGCCCGGTCGGTGCCGCCGTCCCCCGCCGCTCGCCGGACCGCTTCCGGCCGGCCGGTTCCGCAGGCGGGTCCGAGGACCACCGACCGGGCCTCCGGCCCCGCCTCCGCACCCGGCCCCGGTTCCGACCCCGGTCCCGGCCCCGGCCCCACCCCCACGCCCGTCGGCACGCGGACGGCGGCGGTCCCGCCGACGACCGCCTCCCCCTCCCGTACGAAGACGTCCGCGCCGCCGTCGGTCCCGGCCGCGGAACCGCCGACGGCGCAGCCGAGCCCCACGCCGGCCGCCTCCCCCTCGCCCTCGGGCCGGGTGTGCCTGCTCTGGTTGTGCCTCGGCTGACGCCGGGAACGGGTTCGGGCACGCGGGCGCCGGCGCCCGGCCGGCGCGTGGCGGGGCGGTGGACGCCCGGCCGGCGCGTACCGGGCGGTGAGGTCGTTGCCCGCGGCCCGGCCGCCCGGCCAGGTGGCGCCGGAGGGGACCCACGGGGCGCGGGCCTCGCCACGGGCATCCGCCGGCCTCCGCGGCACTCGCCGGTCACCGATTTAACAATCGGACATTTCGGGAGCTTATTGGCATTCCGTCGGTCATAATCGGAATATGACTACGGCAACGCATGAACTGCTGACCGCGTCGTCCGAGCACGCGCTCAACATGACCGCGGCGTTCATCGGCGGGATGGTCGTGGCCGGTCTGCTGATCTGGGCCGTACCCGTCGGTATGCGCCTGATGGACAAGGACACCGGACACCCACGCCCGGAGGAGCAGCCGAAGCTGCCCGACAGCGGGCCGGTCCGCGAGATCCGGGAGCAGCGGGAGCCGGACGAGGTCCCGATCGTGAACGGGGGGCCACGGCTCATGCCGTACGAGCTCCACCACGCCAACACCCGGACGTGCAAGGACCAGAGCCGACGGCGCTGGCAGCCCGGGTCCAGCGGCTCCTTCGGCAGCGGGGGCCTGGGGCACGTGTGACCCGTGCCCCGGCTCCGGGCCCCGGCACGTGCGCCTCGGTCCGCCGGCGGACGGCGGATGACAGGTGCCGGGTGCCGGGTGCCGGGTGCCGGGCCGACGGATCCGCCCGAGCCGGACGGACGGAACCGTCAGCGACGGTCGCCGCCGGGCGGCTCGGACGGCCCCGGCGACCCCGGCGCCCCCGTCGGCTTCGGTGATTCCGACGGCTTGAGCGACGGGCGCGGCTGCGGGGGCGGCAGCGATGGTGGTGACGGCGGCGATCCGGGTGATGCGAGTGGTTCCGGTGACCGCAGTGGCCTCGGCGACGCCGCCGGCCCAGGCGGCGACGGCGGCCGGGGGAACAGCGCCCGCGCGGGAGACCGCGCCGGTTCCGAAGGCCGCGCCGGCGCCGGTGCGGAAGGTGTCCCCGGGGTCCACCGCGGTCCCGTGACCTCCACCTGGGCCGGGCGCAGGAGCTGGTCGCCGATGCGGTAGCCGGGGCGGAGGACCGCCGTGCAGACGAGGCGGTCGGCGTCCTCGGAGACGTGGTGGGCGAGGGCGTCGTGGCGGGCCGGGTCGAACTCGTCGCCCACCTCCCCGAACGCCACCAGTCCCAGGCCGCCGGTCCGGCTCTCCAGCGTGTCGGCGATGTCCTTCAGCCCCGGTGTCATCGGCTCGTGCGCGCGGGCGCGGTCGACGGCGTCCAGCACCGGCAGGAGGGCGGTGAGCACGTTGGCCACCGCGATCCGGCGCACGGCCAGGCGGTCGCGCCGCACCCGCTTGCGGTAGTTGTCGTACTCGGCCTTCACCCGCTGCAGATCGGCGGTGCGTTCCCGGAGCAGCCGGCGCAGCTCCTCCGTGCTCCGTGCCTGGCTCCCGTCCATGGTCAACCCGCCCGCGAGTCGCTGTCGTCGCCCGCCGTCCCGGCGTCCGCCCCGTCGCCGTTCCCCGCGAAGGCCGCGGCAGGAGGCGTGGTCCCGCCCCCTTCCGTGCCGGTGACGGCGGCGGGCTCGCCGCCGTCGAGGACCGGGACCACCGAGTCCGTCGTGCCGGGGCCGATGCCGACCGAGCGCGCCATCCGCATCCTCCCTCTCGTGCCGCTGGTCAAGTACCTCGTACCGCTGGTCAAGCGCCTCGTGCCGCTGATGGCTCACGGGCCCCGGGCCCGGTCAGGGGCCGCGCTCCCACCGGACCGGGCCCGCGCGCAGCGGCGGTGCCGGCGGCTGCGCGGCGCCGGCCGGACGGGCCCGGCGCACGGGGCGGGGGGCCGCCGGGGCGGGGGCCCGCTCGCGGTCGTAGGCGGCCCGCAGCACGGGATCGCGGAGGGTCTCGTACGCCGCCCGGACCCGTCCGAACCGCTCCGCGGTGACGGCGTCCACGCGGGTGTCGGGACGCAGTTCCCGCACCCGGCGGCGGAACGCGGACGTGATCGCCTCGGCCGACGCCGAGGGCGTCACCCCGAGCACCGCGTACAGGTCCGGTTCCCGCATCGCCCGGCTGCCTCCTCACCCGCCGCGAGCTGCGCTTTCGCCTCCGTCTTGCCTCATAGCCTGAATAAAACTTGAGCGCCCCCTTGTCAAGTATGGATCGTCGAGGTATAGCCGTGTGTAGACCCGCGTGACCAGCCGCGGGTCGATCCGGCCCGATCACGACCGGTTCCGACGGCACCCACCGGGCGAAAGGAGTGGAACAGTGACGCTCGTCCGTACGGATCCCCTCCGGGACCTCGACCGGCTCACCGAGCAGACGCTCGGCACCCTCGCCAGGCCGGCCGCGATGCCCCTCGACGCCTACCGCAGCGGTGAGGACCTCGTCCTCCACTTCGACCTGCCCGGCGTCGACCCCGCCGCCGTCGACCTCAGCGTCGAGCGCAACGTCCTGACCGTCCGCGCCGAGCGCCCCGGCCCCGCCGCCGAGGGCGCCGACCTGCTGGTCGCCGAACGCCCGCACGGCGCCTTCAGCCGTCTGCTGATCCTGGACGACACCCTGGACACGGAGCGGATCAGCGCCCGTTACGAGGCCGGCGTGCTCACCGTCACCGTGCCGGCCGCCGAGGAGCCGAAGCCGCGCCGCGTCCGGGTCGGCCGCACGGCCGCGGACGGCGGCGACGGCGGGAGCCGGGAGGCGCCGCGGAGCACCGCGTGAACCGTCCCGCCGAACCAGGTGAGCGAGCCGGGGAACCGGGGGACCGGGCAGTCGGGAGCCCGGAGAGCCCGGGGAGCGGGCGCCTGCCCGTCCGGAGCCCGCGCCCCGGCCCGTCCGAACGGAGGTGTGCCGCGATGATCACCGAACTGGCCGTGGAACGCGTCGAGTTCACCTGCGGGACCTGCTGGCACCGCTGGAGCGTCGACTACGACGTCCAGCGCTGCCTGGACGACCGCGGGGACGAGTGGGAGTACTTCCACCGGGACAACGCCGCCGTCCCCTCCCCCTACACCCCGGAGGGCGCGCCGGCCTGCGCGCACTGCGGCCGGCGCTGGGTGGGCCGCCTCGTGGCCCGGCGCCCCGTCCCGCTGCCCGGCGCGCCCGGCGCGCCCCGCAGCCGCGTGCCGGCGGAGGGCGCCCACCGCCCCGAACGCCACACGGCCCCGCTGCTGGAGGCCGGGGATCACCGGCAGCCGGCGCCCGGCGCTCCGCGGGAGGCCGGGACCCCCGAGGAGGCCGGGCGGATCTCCTGAGGGACTCCTCCGGCGCGGCCCGGAGGCGGCTCCGGAGCCGCCTCCGGGCCCCTACAGCCCCAGCCACACGGTCGTGTCCGGACCCAGCCGTCCGTCCTCCTCCAGCGGCGCGCTGCTCAGCAGCACCTCGCCGGCCGGCAGCCGGACCGGTGCGCCGGACAGGTTGGCGACGCACCGCCAGCCGCTGGTGCGGTCGAACTGGAGCACCCCCTCCGGGACGTCGTCCGCCCAGGTCAGCGACTCCCCGCCGAGCAGCTTGCGGCGCAGTTTGAGGGCCGTGCGGTACAGCTCCAGGGTCGAGCCCTCGACCCCGTCCTGCGCCTCGACGGCGTACGCCGCGAAGCCCGGCGGCTGCGGCAGCCAGGCGCCGCCCGGCCCGAAGCCGTACGACGGCCCGGTCGTCGTCCACGGCAGCGGCACCCGGCAGCCGTCGCGGCCCTTGCGGACATGGCCCGTCTGCTCCCAGACCGGGTCCTGGAGCACCTCGGTGGGCAGGTCGGCGACCTCGGGCAGGCCGAGTTCCTCGCCCTGGTAGAGGTACGCCGACCCGGGCAGCGCCAGCATCAGCAGGGTCGCGGCGCGGGCCCGGCGCAGCCCGGCGGCCTCGTCGACGGCCGGGGCGTGGCCGCCGGACAGCAGCCAGGCGTTGGCGTCGGTGCCCGGCGGGAGCATCAGGCGGGAGGCGTGCCGCACGACGTCGTGGTTGGACAGGACCCAGGTCGCCGAGGCCCCGGCGGCGGCCGCGTCGGCCAGCGCGCCGGTGATGACCCGCCGCAGCTCGCCGGCGTCCCAGTGGGTCTGGAGGTACTCGAAGTTGAAGGCCTGGCCCAGCTCGTCCGGGCGGGCGTACAGCGCGCGCCGGGCGCCCGGCACCCAGGCCTCGGCGACCGCCATGCGGGGCGGGCTGTAGGCGTCGAGGATCTTGCGCCAGTCGCGGTAGATCTCGTGCACCTCGTCGCGGTCGTAGAAGGGGTGCTCGCCCGGCGCGAACCGCGCCAGGGCCGCCTCGCCGCGCACCCAGGGGGCGCCGAGGTCGCGCAGCGGCTCGTCGAGGTCCTTGGCGAGGGCGTGGGCGACGTCGATCCGGAAGCCGTCCACGCCCCGGTCGGACCAGAACCTCAGGGTGGTGCGGAAGTCGGCCCGCACCTCCTCGTTCGCCCAGTTGAGATCGGGCTGCTGGGGCGTGAACAGGTGCAGGTACCACTGCCCGTCGGGCACCCGCCGCCAGGCGCTGCCGCCGAAGACGGACTGCCAGTCGGTGGGCGGGAGCTCGCCGTGCTCGCCGCGGCCGTCGCGGAAGACGTACCGGTCGCGGGCCGGGGAGCCGGGTCCCGCGCTCAGCGCCTCCTGGAACCACGCGTGCCGGTGCGAGGTGTGGTTGGGCACCAGGTCGACGAGGACCTTCAGCCCCAGCCGGTGCGCCTCGGCGACCAGGGCGCCGAAGTCGCCGAGGGTGCCGAGGCGGGGGTCGACGTCGCGGTAGTCCTCGACGTCGTAGCCGCCGTCGGCCAGCTCGGAGGGGTAGAACGGGCTCAGCCACAGGGCGTCGACGCCGAGGGCGGCGAGGTGGGTCAGGCGCTGGGTGGCTCCGCGCAGGTCACCGAACCCGTCGCCGTCGGCGTCGGCGAAGCTGCGCGGATAGATCTGGTAGATGACGGCCTGCCGCCACCAGTTGGGGTCCCGGGACGACAGGTCGGGCGTGGAGTGCGACTCGTCGGTGCGTACGGTCACGCGGCCTCCTCTGCGGGGTGCGGTGCGGACGGGCGACAGCAGAAATCTGTCCACAACACCGGAAAAGTGAACACCGGGGGCGGATCGGAACAGGCGGTTCCAGCGGCCCGTGCGACCGGTGGACCCAGCATCCCCCGGATCGCTCACTCCCGGTGCGACCGGCGCGCGCTCCGGGTGTCGCGGTCGCAGGTCCAGCCGCAGCAGCAGCAACGGCGGCGACTGCGTCGAGGTCGCCCGCCTCGCCCCCCGCACAGCCGTCCGCGACTCCGAGAACCCCGGGGCCGGGACCGTCACCGTCTCCCCGGAACCGTCGCCCTCCGCGGGGATCCGGGGGAGGACGGCCCGGGCGGAGTCCTCCGCCTACCGCCGCACGGACACGGCGTTGTCCCCGGAGCTGACCGGCTCCCCCTCCGCCGCTCCCCCGGGACCCGCGTACGCGGCCAGGAGCAGGGCGGTCACGGCGATGACGGCCGCGGTGAAGCCTCTGGTGTAACGCTCTGCGGTGCGTGTGCGTTCGAGCACGGCGACCTCGCAACGGCGACGGTGGGGTGGGGGGTGGCGTGGTGCGGCGGTGTCCGGCATCGGTGTCCGGTCCGGGTGTCCCACCCGGTGTCCGCCGCCGATGCCCGGTGCCGGCGCCGGCGCCCGACGACGGTGTCGGGCGACGACGGGTGTACAGCAACGTATTAAGCGCGTTTAATTCACGGTTTAACCTAAAGCCGTCGCAGCCGAACGGCAAGAGCCGCAGGGGGAGTTGGCCAGTGGGGGACCGTGACGACCCGGAGACCATCGGACGCCGAGTGCAGCGGTTGCGCGTCGAGCGCGGGCTGACGCAGCGGCAGCTCGCGGAACCCTCGTACACGCCCGCGTACGTCTCCACGCTGGAGGCGGGCCGGGTGCGGGCCTCCGAGGAGGCGCTGCGGCACATCGCCGGCCGGCTCGGCGTCGCGTACGAGGAGCTGGTCACCGGCCGTCCGGCCCGCCTCGCCACCGACCTGCGGCTGCGGCTGACCGAGGCCCAGCGCACCCTGGCCACCGGGGAGACGGAACAGGCGCGGCGGCAGTACGCCGGCCTGCTCGCCGAGGCCGAGACGCACGGAATCGGCGAGGTGCGGGCCGCCGCGCTGCTCGGGCTCGGGGAGTGCGCGCTGGAGAGCGGGGAGCTGGCGGACGGCCGGCGGTTCTTCGAGCGCGCGGAGGAGTGCCTGGCCGACGCGCCCCTGCCGGGCCGGGTCCCCGCGCTGCGCGGCCGGGCCGTCGCCCACTACCTCGCCGGTGAGCTCCGGTACGCCGTCTACCTGCTGGAGTCGACCCTCGACGAGCTGAACCGCAGCGGGCTGCACGACCCGGACGCGCTGCTGCTGCTCTACGCCAGCGCCATCGGGCCGTACATGGACATGGGCGCGCACGCGCGGGCCGCCCAGGCCGCCGAGTTCGCGCTCGCGCTCGCCCCGCAGGCGGGCGACCCGGCGCTGGTGGCGCGCATGCACCGCTCCGTCGCCCGCACCCTGCTCGCCGAGGGCCGCCTCGCCGAGGCCGACGCCTCGCTCGCCAAGGCCGCAGAGCTGTACCGGACGCTCCAGCTCCGCACCGAGCTGGCCAACTGCCACTGGATGCGCGGGTACGTGTACGCCCAGGACGGCCGGCTCGACCGCGCCGAGGACGAGCTGCGCGAGGCCCTGGCCATGCTGACGGCCAAGCGCGCCGCCCTCTACAGCAGCCAGGTCGCCGTCGAGCTGGCCGACGTGCTGCACCGGCGCGGACGCTCCGAGGAGGCCGCCGAACTGCTGCACGGGGTCCTCGACGGCCTGTCCTCCGAGCGCGGCGCCGTCCACGCCGCCGCCGCGCACCGGCTGCTCGGCATCATCGCCGAGGACGCCCGGGACACCGAGGCGGCCGAGGAGCACTACGTCCGGGCGCTGAGCCTGCTGGAGCGGGCGGGCGCCGCCGGGGACCTGGCCGACCTGTGCCGGTTGCTGGGGGACCTGCTGCGCCGCACCGGGCGGGTGGAGGCCGCGCTGGACGCCTACCGGACGGGCCTCGGTCACCGTACGGCCCCGGGGACGACCACCCTCGGCCCGGCGCCCGCACAGCCCCCGCTGTGACGGCGCCCGCACGGCCCCTCCGCGACGGCACCGGCCCGGCGCCCGCACGGCTTCCTCCGCGACGCCCGCACAGCCCGCTCCGGGACGGTGCCGGGGCGGCGCACAGCGGCGTCCGTTAGCCTGCGAGCGCCGACCGACGGAACGGGTAGAGGGCGCGTGGAGAATCGACGGACTGTGGCCGACGGCCTGCGCCTGGCCGTGCGCGCGCTCGTGTACGCCGTCGTCGGCGGGACCGCGCTCGTCGCCATCGCGACGGTCGTCTCCGTGCTGGGCCCGGTGGTGGCGCTCGACCTGTACACCCCGCCGGTGGCCGCCTGGTGGACCGTCTTCACCGCCGTCGTCGTCCAGGGCGTGCCCTTCCTGCTGCTCGGCACGGTCGTGTCGGCGGCGATCGGCGCCTTCGTGCCGGACCGGGTCCTCACCCGGCTCCTCCCCCGCAACCAGGCGCTCGCCGTCCCGGTCGCCGGCGCGGCGGGGGTGGTGCTGCCCGGCTGCGAGTGCGCGTCGGTGCCGGTGGCCGGGAGCCTGATGCGGCGGGGCGTCGCCCCGGCCGCCGCCCTGGCCTTCCTGCTGTCGGCGCCCGCGATCAACCCGGTCGTGCTGGTCGCCACCTCGATCGCGTTCCCCGGGCAGCCGGCCATGGTCGCGGCGCGGCTGGCCGCCTCGCTCGCGGCGGCGGTGGTCATGGGCTGGCTGTGGGCCCGGTTCGGGCGGGAGGAGTGGCTGCGGCTGTCGAAGGGGCGCCCGGCGTCCGGGCCGTCGCACGGCCGGCACGCCTTCCTCGCCGGGCTGCGGCACGACTTCCTGCACGCCGGCGGCTTCCTGGTGGTGGGCGCCGGTGCGGCGGCCACCTTCGACATCGCCGTGCCCCGCTCGGTGCTGGACGTCTTCACCGGGTCGGCGTGGCTGTCGGTGCTGCTGCTGGCCGTCCTGGCGGTGGTGCTGTGCGTGTGCAGCGAGGCCGACGCGTTCGTCGCGGCCTCGCTCAGCGGCTTCTCGCCGACCGCGCGGCTGGCGTTCATGGTGGTGGGGCCGATGGTGGACCTGAAGCTGATCGCGCTGCAGGCGGGCACCTTCGGCCGGGCCTTCGCGGTCCGGTTCGCGTCGGTGACGTGGGTGGTGGCCGTGGCGAGCAGCGTGCTGGTGGGGTGGTGGCTGCTGTGAGGCGGTACGGTCCCGCGGTGCTGCTGGCGCTGACCGGCGCGGCGGTGCTGCGCATTTCCCTCTTCGGCGACCTGTACCTGCGGTACGTGCAGCCGGGACTGCGGCCGTACCTGATCGTGTCCGGTGCGGTTCTGGTGCTGCTGGCCCTGTGCACGGCGGTGGCGGGGCGGCGCGCCGCGGACCACGAAGGACACGCGGAGCACGGGGAGCACGGGGAGCACGGGGAGCGCGATCACGGGGAGCACGGGGACCACGGGCACGCCCACGGTCCCGGCGGACCCCGCGTCGCCTGGCTGCTCGCCCTGCCCGCCCTCGCCCTGCTGCTGTTCCCGCCGCCCGCCCTCGGCTCCTACAGCGCCGAGCGGGAGGCGGCGCAGCGGGCGGCGCAGGGCGTCGGCGCCTTCCCGGCGCTGCCGTCCGGGGACCCGGTGGACCTGACCCTCGCCGAGTTCGGCTCCCGCGCGATCTACGACAGCGAGCGGTCCCTGAAGGGCCGCACCGTCCGCCTGACCGGCTTCGTCACCCACGGCGACGACGGCACCTGGTACGTCACCCGTCTCCTCGTCTCCTGCTGCGCCGCCGACGCCACCACCGGCAAGGTCGAGATCCGCTCGGCCGAGGCCCCGCCCGCCGACACCTGGGTCACGGTCACCGGCACCTGGCACCCCGAGGGCGCCCTGGGCACGGACGCCGCCTGGCCGCCGGTCCTCGACGCCACCCGGGTCCGGCACGTCGAGCAGCCGGCGAACCCGTACGAGAAGCGCTAGCCGCGCCGGGACGAAGACGGCCGGAACCGGCCCCCGGAGCCCGGGCGGCGGGGTTTCGCCCGGCGGGGCGCGGGTAGTCGGCTCGTCTCCGGGCAGGCGGCGCCGTCGGTGCCCCGTGCCGGGAGAGCGTCGACGTTGCCGGCCGCGGTGATCGAAGGAGGCGGTGGGCCGTGCGGCCAAGGGACGACCGCTGCGGCGGCGTACCGGACGGCGACCGCGGCGGCGTACCCAACGGCGATCGCGTCCGGCCGTCCGGAGCCGGATGCGACCGGTACCCGGACGCGGACCGGACGGACGCCGCCGAACGGATCGCCGCGGAAGTACGCGATGCCCGGCCCCGGGAGGTTCCGAAACGCCTGTGCGCGGTGGCGGTCGAACTGCTGCCGGTGACCGGTGCGAGCGCGTCCCTGCGCAACGACGGCGTCCCCCTCCGTCTGTGCGCCAGCAGCGAGCAGGCCGCGCGCGTGGCGGAGATCCAGACCACCCTGGGCGACGGCCCCTGCGTGCACGCCGCCGAGACCGGCGCGCCCGTGCTCGCCTGCGATCTGACCCGCGGGCCCGACGCCGACCGGTGGCCGGTCTTCGCCCAGCAGGCCACCGCCGCCGGGGTGCGGGCGGTGTATGCGCTGCCGCTCGGCAACGACTCGGTGTGCGTGGGCACCCTCGACCTCTACCGCGACCGCCCCGGCCGGCTCACCGACGGCGAACTGCGCACCGCGGAACTGGTGGCCGACGTCATGACGGTGGCCCTGACGGCGCTGCCGCACGACGACGAACCGGACGCACGGGGCGGCGAGTCCTGGCTGAGCGGTCTGGCCACCGACCACGACGCGGTCCACCAGGCGATCGGCATGATCATGGCCCAGCTCGGCGTCGGCGCCGACGAGGCCCTGGCCCGGCTGCGCGCCCACGCCTTCGCGGGCGGCCGCACCGCTCTCGCCGTGGCCCGCGAGGTGATCGCCCGCCGCACCCGCTTCGACCGCGAGGACTGACCGGGCCCCGCCCCCGGACGGGCGGGCGTCGCCGGGACCCCGGACCCCGCGGCGGGAGGGCATCGCCCGCCGGGACCCTAGACCTCCGTCCCGCTCTGCCTCCTCACCTCCGCCAGCCGCTCCGCCCCCGCCTGCACGGCCCGCCAGGTGACCTCCTCCGGCACCTCGCCGGGGCCGCCGTTGGTGAGGGTGATCGTGTCCTCGCCGACGCGGACGGCGGCGACCTCCACGACGAGGAACGACGGCTCGCCGCCGGCCGTCTGCCCGCTCAGCGTGACCCGCAGGCCCTGGCGGGCGTCCCCGACCTCCGGCAGCGGCAGCTCGTCGACCTCCACGTCCTGCTCCGCCCCGTACGCGGTCACGGCCGGGAACCGCCCGCACCGCACCGGCAGGCCCGCGAACCAGGTCAGCGTGCGGTCCACGTCCGCGACCCGATGGGCGGCTACCTGGTAGCGCAGCTGGGCCGCGCCCCCGGCGTCGTCGAAGCCGGCCACCGCGCGGGCGCCCGCGGGCGGGCCGAGGAACTCCTCGGTGTAGAGGAGGTCGAGCAGGCGCCGGCAGTCGGGGTCCTCGGCGGTCGCCTTGAGCAGCCCGTCCCGCCAGGGCGCGGCGCCCTGCGTCGGCCGCCACCGCCCGCCCAGGTCGCCGGGGGCGATCAGGGCGTCCCGCGCCCCGTCCTCGGTCAGCGGGGGCGGGGCGGTGGGCGACGCGAGCGCGGCGGGCGACCGCCCGGCCGAGGCGGCGGCGCTGGAGGCCGCTCCGGGCAGCTCCGGGTGGCCGGCGGAGCAGGCCGTCACGGTCAGCAGGGCGGCCACCGGGAGAGCGCGGGCGGCGAGGACGCGGATGCGTGCGGCCGGGGGGTGCTGCATCGGGTGCCTCCTGGGGGCGCGCTGCTCGGGATCCGGCACGTCCGGAGATCCCGGACGTCGTCTTCCAAGGGAGCACCCCGCCCCGCGCCCCACCAGCGTTCCGGGCCGTCCGGGTGAGCCCGGCCGCCGGGGCGTCGCGGCCCGCCGGGCCGGGGGGAACCCGCGTAAGGTCACCGGCACAGGCCCCCGCGCGGGAACGCGGAAACGGTGGAAGGAGCCCTCGCCGTGACGACCGACCGGCCCATCCCGGTGATCATCGACTGCGACACCGGCATCGACGACGCCCTGGCCCTGCTGTTCGCGGTCCGTCACCCGGGGCTGGACCTGCGCGCGATCACCTGCGTGGCCGGGAACACGGACGTGGACGGGGTGGTGCGGAACACCCTGACCGTGCTGGAGCAGGCCGGCGCCCCGGACGTCCCCGTCGCCCGGGGCGCCGAGCGCCCGCTGCTCGAACCCCTCCGCACGGCCCGGCACGTGCACGGGCACGACGGCATGGGCGACCTCGGCCTGCCCGCGCCGACCCGCACCGCGGCGGACGTGGACGCGGTGACGCTGCTGCGCCGCGAGATCCTCGCCTCCCCCCGCCCGGTCACCCTGATCCCCACGGCCCCCCTGACCAACATCGCGCTGCTGCTGCGCACCCATCCCGAGGTGGTGCGCAACATCGAGCGCATCGTCTTCATGGGCGGCGCGGTCGCCGCCGGGAACGCCACGCCGGTCGCCGAGTTCAACGTCTGGCACGACCCGGAGGCGGCGGCGATCCTGCTCACCGCCGGGGTGCCGATCACGATGTACGGCCTGGACGTGTTCCAGCGGGTCGTGGTCCCCGGCGCCGACGTGCGGCGGCTGCGCGCCGGCGCCGAGCCCGGCGCCCGCCTGGCCGGCGAACTCCTCGCCCACCGCGGCCCCGTCGTCGACGAGTCGGATCCCGGCGGCGGCCTCGGCGACGCGGGCGCGGTCTGCGCGGTCGCCGACCCGCAGGGCCTGACCACCCGCCGCCTGCCGGTCGAGGTGAACCTGGCCGCGGGCCCGGCCCGCGGCCAGACGGTCGTCGACCGCCGCCGGCGCCCCGGCGAGTCCGAGATCCACGACGGCACCCGCGAGCAGCCCCTGGTGGACGTGGCGCTGGACGTGGCCGTGGAACGGTACGTGAAGCTGTACCTGGCGGCGGTGGAAGGACCCTAGGACCGCGGCCGGACGCGGCCCCGCCCACGTACCGGCCCCCTGCCCGGCCCCGCCCGCGCGGCCCGCCCCGCCCCGGCCCCGGCCGCTCAGTCCGGCAGGGCCTCGCGCAGGGCCCCGTCCAGCCGGCGGGCCAGTTCCGCGTCGGTCGGCGGGTCGGCGCCGAACAGGGGGCCCAGCTGGGCCGTGAACGTCTGCGTGAAGGCGCCGTACAGCGGAGTGCGCGGGCGGGGCACCGCGCGCTGGAGGGCGGGGAGCAGGATGTCCTCGGCGTACCGGGGGCGGCCGGTCCGCTCGTCCCTCGGCATGCTGTCGGCGCGTTCGCCGGTGGGGGAGGCCGAGGGGACCGGAGAGGACAGCGGGCAGCGTACGGAGTCGTCCCGGTACGCCGAGGTGCGGGTGGCCGCGAAGCCCGCGTCCAGCAGACAGCGCTCGCTCTGCCTGCCGGTGAGGAACCGGATCAGCTCCCTCGCCCTGGCCGGCTGGTCGGACGCCTCGGTCACCGCGAGGTTCTGGCCGCCGAGCACCGCCCGGCCGGGCAGCGGGGCCACGCGCAGCCGCCGCTCGTCGAACGTCTGGTGCAGGGCGCGGTAGGCGTACGGCCAGTGCCGCAGGAACGTGGTGCGGCCCGCGGCGAAGTCGGCCAGGCTCTTCTCCTCGTCGGACCGGTCGGCGTCCGTGAGGGTGTACGAGTCGTCGGTGCGGCGGCGCAGCTCCGCGACGCCCTGCGCCAGGTCGTCGACGTCGGCGCGGTACCGGCCCTCGTCGTCGGTGAGCGTCAGGCCCGGCACCGCCGAGGCGAACGCCTCCACGGCGTTGACCGTGCGGCCCTCGTAGGCGCGCAGCTGGGTCGTCCAGCCCTTCTCGTAGCCGCGGGGGCGGCGGGCCTGGACGTAGTTGATCAGGTTCCGGAGCTGGTCCCAGTCGATGCCGCGCAGGTCGGTGTGGTGGATGCCCGCCTGCCGCAGATGGTCCGGCCGGTAGTACAGCAGGCCGACGTCGCTGTTGAACGGCACCGCGTACACCCGGTCGTCCCAGCGGGCCGTGCCGGCCACGGACGGGATGACGTCGGCGTCCAGCATCGCCTGGGGCAGCGGCCGGATCAGGCCCGCGGCGGCGAACTCCGGCACCCACGTCACGTCCAGGTTGACCACGTCGTAGGCGGCGCTGCCGGACTGCAGGGCGCCGAGCAGCTGGCTGCGCTGTTCGTCGGCGCTGCCGGGCAGCTCCACCAGACGGGCGCGGTAGCCGGTGTCCCGTCTCTCCTGCTCGGCGTTCCAGGCGTCGATGAGCTGCTGGCGGACGCCGTTGTTGCCGGTGACGTCCCGGCCGCTGGCGATCACGATGTCGCCGGGCACGTCGGCGGAGGGCGCGGGGTCCGCGCCGTGGCCGCCGCCGGTGCAGGCGGCCACCAGCAGCAGGGCGAGCAGGGCCACGAGCCGCCGGGTCATCAGTCCTCCCCCGTTCCGGTGCGGGCGACCTCGTCGCGCAGGGCGGCGCCGAGGTCCTCGTCGACGCCGATGCAGCGGCCGCCGCTCGCCGCGGAGACCCGGGCGTTCGGCCTGCCCGCGTCGCAGCCGGCGCCCTCCAGGAGCACCGTCGTCACCGGCACCTGCACCGACCGGACCCTGGCCAGCACGTCGGCGAGACGGGTGCCGGTCAGCCGGCCCACGTCCTCGTCGTCGGTGACGTACACGATCAGCCGGGGGCGGTCGGTGCCGAGCCGCTCCATCTCCTCCAGCGCGGCGAGCAGGGCCGCGTGCGGATCGGCCTCGGCGTCCCGCACGCGGGCGCGCTCGTCGACGGCCCGCCGGGCGTCCCCGCGGCCGTGCTGCCCGAACGGCAGCAGCGTCTCGTACGGCCGCTCGCCGAGGCCCGACACCGCCCACACCCCGTACTCGTCGCGGTCGCCGAGCCCGCCCAGCGACTGCTTCAGCAGGCCGGGGCCGCCGCTGGGCCCCTCCCACAGGTCGACCATGGAGCCGGAGCTGTCGAGCAGGTACAGCACCCGGCCGGGCCCGTTGGCGCCCTGATAGCCGGTCAGCGCGGCCTCGGCGGCGTCCCGCCCGGCGGACTCGACGAGCGGGGCGGGGGCGCGCAGCACGCCGTCGGCGACCGACTCGTCGTCCGGCAGGGTCCGGCCGCCCGTGACCGGGCGGAAGCCGTCCCGCGCGAACACCGCACCGCCCCGCTCGCCGGCGAGCCAGGCCCGGAAGTCCTCGGCGGCCTCGTCGCGCGCGGCCTCGTCGCGGTCGGCGTCCTCCCAGCGGACCCGCACGAAGAGGGGCTCCAGGCCGGGCACGTCGCCGGGGTACTGGGCGAAGCGCGGGGCGCGCCGCTCGCTCTCGCAGCCGACGCCGCTCTTCAGCAGGAACTCGGGGACGAGCGCGGCGGTGCGGTCGTCCACGGCGTCGTCGGCGGGCAGCGTGCACAGCAGCTGGCCGGCGGTGGGGGACGGCGGGCCGGTCTGGTCGACGCGGCGTTCGGCGCGGCCGAGGTCGGCGGCGTCCGGGCCGGTCCCCGTGCCGGCGTCGGCGTCGGCGGTGATGCCGTACAGGCCGATCGTGGCGAACAGGCCCGTGTCGGTGAACTCCGGGTCGGGGCGGCGCACCCGGGCGTCCGGGTGCCGCGCGCGCAGGTCGTCGATCATCCGGTTGAGCGGGGGACCGACCCGCGCGTCGTAGTCGTCGGCGGCGAGGTCCTGCGGGACGGCGAGCACGATCGGGGAGTAGGCGAAGGGCTCGTCGGCGGGTTCCAGGGTGGCGGCGGCGTCCGTGTCCTGCCCGGCGGCGACCCGGTCGGCGTCGGCACGGGAGGCGGGGATCCACACGTCCGGCTGCGGGCCGATGTCGCGCTGCGGGTTGGTGTCGTCGTCGGGGGGCTCCTGCCAGGCGCCGGTCTGCCGGCGCAGCGCGGCGACCGTGTCGGCGGCGCCCGCGCTGTAGACGGTGATGCCGCTGCGGCGGCAGCCGTCGCCGGTGGTGTTCCCGTCCGACGTCAGATACGCGTCGGCGGCGGCCCGGACGGTGGACTCCAGTTCGGGATCGGTCAGGACGCGCAGCTCCAGGGGCGGGGCGCAGGCCTCGCCGCGTCCGTCGGGGGTGAGCAAGCCGGACGCGGCGAGGCCCACGCCGGTGGCCAGCACGGCCAGTCCGATGACGTATGACACCGCCCGGCGGGGCCGGCGCCAGAACGCCGACCGCGGCATCCGCCGCCACGCGGCCACGGTGCCGGCCGAGGCGTGCAGGAGGGCGAGGGAGGCCGCCAGGGCGCGGGATAACAGGGCCGGTCGCGGGGGAGCGGACGCGGGCTCGGGCTCGGGCGCGGGCGCGGGCGCGGACGTAGGAGCGGGCGCGGGCGCGGACGTAGGAGCGGGCTCGGGCGCGGACGTAGCGGGCTCGGGCTCGGAAGCGGGCGCGGATGTGGGTTCGGGCGCGGAAGCGGGCGCGGCCGGCCGGTGACCGGGTCCGGGGGAGCCACCCCCCGCGTCCCCCGCGTCCGGCACCCCGCGCGCCGACAGCAGCGCGTCCACACCCCGCTCGGCGCGGCTCTGCGGTTCCCAGGGCTCGTTGCGCACGGTGACGTGTCCACCCGCCGCCATCCGTTCCCGCAGTTCGTCCGCGAGGCCGCTGAACCACAGCTCCCCGTCCTCGGCGAGGAGTCGCACCAGCTCCCCGGTGAACGGCGTCGGCGTGTCCGGGTCGCCCGCGTCGATCTTGTGGTTGGCCTGCACGCTCATCAGCAGCAACACGCGCCGCTTGTCGCGGAAGGTCTCCCAGATCCGGGCGGCGTTGCCCGCGTAGCAGCAGTCGAGGATCACCACGATCCGTCCGGCCCGGCTGGTGGCCAGCACGGTGAGCACGGTGAGGAACCTCTCCGCGCCGGGAAAGACGGCCTCTCCGCCCGCGATCACACTCGCGTTGCGCATCTGCAGGAACAGCTCGTCCGGCGCGTTCGGGACCGCGCCGTGCCCGGCGAAGTACAGCAGCAGCACTCCGTCGGCCTCGGCGGCGGCCTTCTGCAGGGCCCGGCCGAAGTCGTCCAGGGAGGGCGAGTGCTTCACGACGATCTCGTGCGCGCCGAACACCTGCCCGCGCGCCAGCACCTCGCGCAGCCGGTCCAGATTGTGCCGGACGGCCGGGAGGTCGCCGGACACGCCGTGCGGCGGCTTGGTGTCGTCGTACTCGGACACTCCGACCAGTAGTGCCCGGTTCACCGGTCCACCCGGGTCGTTGAGAGCCACCGGATCTACTCGTCGCCGCGGCCAGCGGGCGGGTGATCACCGTCCTCCGGTCCGCGGCGGTCGTCCGGTACGGGTTCCGGGCCCACCTGGTCCACCCGGTGCTCGGGCGGCGGACCGCCCTCGACCCGGCCGCGGTTGGCCCGCCAGGCCTCGACGGCCCGCCGCACCAGGAGCGTCACCTCCACCAGGGTGACGGTCGCCTCCAGCACCGTCACGACGATCTCCATGTCGACGCCCATCGGCGTCCCGGTCCCGTCGTGGTCCGTGCGCCGCCGCTCGTGGATCTGCAGCCGTCCCGCACGGACCATCTCGTCGAGCGGCTTCTCCTGCTCCAGCCACTTGCGCAGCGCCCCGATGTCTCTCTCGGTGACGGCCCCGTCCAGTCGGACCCGCACGCCGCGGCCCACCACTGCATCCCCCTCAGTCATAACTCATCATCATGGCACCGGCGTTGCACACTGGACAGGGTCTGGAAGCCGCTCCCGGCGCGCGCCCGCCCCGCGCGCCGGATCCGCACGCCGCGTTGACGTCCGCGTGCCGTTCCGCGTCGGCGGGCCGGGCGGCACGTCGTACGGCTCCGGCGCCGGGAACGCGCCCGTCGTCCCGCGCCGCGCACACTCCGCGCCGTGCGACACCACCCGCCCCGCGGCATCCGGAGGAGCCCCGTCCGTGCGCGCCGGCGCGCGGTCGCGTCACGCGCCGAGGCCGGCCAGGCGCCTGCGGACGTCGTCCAGGGCGCCCTCCCGCCGGCCGGGGACCTGACCCCGCAACCGGGCGAGCGCGGACCCCAGTTCCCGGGCCGGCGCCGCGTCACGGATCCGCCCCCACTGGTGGTGGGCCCGGTCGACGGCCGCCTCGACGGCGGGCGCGTCCGGCGCCTGCCCGGCGGCCAGCCGGGCGGCCGCCACCGCCAGCCAGGTGCGGCAGCTGCGCACCGGGTCCCCGGCGAACATCGCCAGGTCCGCGCGGACCTCCGCCCAGTGCAGCGCCTCCTCCGACGCGGGTCCGTGCGCCCGTACGGCGGCCTCCTCGTGCCGCGCGGCCAGCGCGTCGGCGTCGGCGTGCCGCCCCGACCGCACGGCGGCGGCGATGACGGCGTGCGGGTCGCCCGCCGCCGGCCCCGGCGCGGTCAGCACCAGGTCGGCGCCCGCGCTCTCCGGCTCGATCCGCGTCAGCGCCCGCTGGTGCAGCTCCTCCAGCGGCGGCCGGTACCCGCTGCGCAGAATCGTCGCGACCGCCTTCATGTACGACGGCTCCGCCACCGACCACCGGGACGGCGGCGGCGCGACGCGGCCGTACACGGCGTTGTTGCGGCCCGAGTCCAGCGGGTGCTCCCGCAGCCACCGCCAGGTCTCGGCGTCCGCGTGCAGGTCGAGCAGCAGGGCCGTCGCCCCCGTCGGCCGCAGTCTCAGCTCCTCGCGGATCCAGTGCCACGGCAGGGCGGTGTAGCGGACGGTCGCCGGGGTGGTGCGGGCCAGCGCGAGGTGGGGCAGGCGCTGGCGGCGGTCCAGCTGGAGCTGGCCGGTGACGTACACGGTCAGCGGGCCGGGGGCCGCGGCGGCGGCGCGCAGCCGGGTCAGCACGGCCTGGGGTTCCAGCGGGTCGGCGAGCTCGACGACGTTCGCGGTGTCCGTCCCGGCCAGCACCGCGGGCGGCACGGCCGCGAGCACGGGCAGCACGGACGCGGCGTCCACCAGACAGCCCTTTCCCACGGGTGCGGCCGCGAGCAGCAGCACGGTTCCGGGCATCGAGCCCTCCCCCCGACGGTCGATCACTTACGGCAGCACGGTAACGGCTGCGGCCGCCCGCGGGGCGCCGGATCCGCAACGGCCGCCGCCGAGCGGCGCGCCCGGGCCGGCGGTCCGGGCACGTCAGCCGGCGGGGCGGTCCGGGCCCGGCGGGCAGGATGCCGGTTCCTGAACGGATGTGATCACGGCCGCCAGGTCCGCGCCCGCTCGCAGGAGCGCCACGGCCCGTGCCGCGATCCGGTCGAGACGCTGCCGCAGGATGCGCTGGGCCTCCTCGGGACCGCCGAACCGGTGCAGGGAGGCCATGATCTCGCGCACCGCGGGAATGCCGTAGCCGGCGCCGCGCAGGGCCGCGACTATCCTGGCCGCTCCGATCGCCGGAGGGCCGTAGCGACGGGCTCGCAGTGACGTCACCCGCTCGGGGGCGACGAGCCCTTCCTGCTCCCAGAACCGCAGGGTCGAGGGACGCACGCCGAGCGCTCCGGCGAGTTCCGTGATCGTCATCGCGTCGCTCTCCCGATCGTCCCCGGGGACGTCCGCTTCGGCCTGGATCGCCCGCACCGCTCGCTGAGCGCGCAGCGCCTCGTCCCGCTCCCGCGCGAGCCGGACGTGCACCGCGCTGATCGCCGCGGCCGCCGTCGTGATCGTCTCCGTTCGCAGTTCCGCGAGCATCCGCCGGGCCTCGACGGGTCCGACGGCGGCGGCGAGCCCTCGATAGGCGCGCAGGGCGTGCACGTGGACCGGCGCGTAGCGGCGGTGGCCGTTGCCCGACCGGGCGGCCGGGGGGATGACTCCCAGCCGCTCCAGGTCGCGAACCTGCTGCGGCGAGTAGCCCGACGCCCTGGCGACGTCGACCGTTCTCAGCGGTGCCCGTCGCGAACCGCTCACCGGCCCGGTCATCGCCAACCCCACACAAGCACTTGAAGGTGATGCTCGAACCATGAGTATGGAGCAGATCATCGCGACCGTGCGGGGCTTCGACGGCGCGCTCGTGGTCGTCCCGGCGCCGGGCGGCGACTTCCCCGAGGCGGCGTGGGGGGACGCGTTCTTCTACTACGCCCCGGACGGGCGGATGCCCCGCAGCGTCCAGCCCTACGGGACGATCGTCACCAAGGACCAGCCCGGCGACGACGCCTCCGACCTCGACCCTCCGGGCCGCTGGCGGGTGAACGTCCACGTCGACCGTGCGACGTTCCGGGAGCTCACCGGAGAGGAGCCGCGCGCCCTCGGCCGTCGCCGCGACTACGCGGCCGCCGACCGTGTGCTGCCGCATCCGGTCTACGGCGCGCTCGGCTGGATCTGCGTCGTCAATCCCGGTGCGCGGACGGCCGGCACGGTCGTGCGGCTCCTGCGCGACGCCCACGACGCCGCCCGTGCCCGGTTCGAGCGGCGGCACGGGCCGGGAGCGGGAGAGACCCCGAGGAGCCGCTGACGCCGTTCCGGAGCGAACGGATCCGCCGGGCCGGAAGCCGGCCGCGGCACCCGAGCCGCACGCCCCGCGCCCGCCGGCGCCGCTCGCACCGGCGCCGAGCCGCACGAAGCCGCCCCCCGCCCGCCTCCCGCCGCTCGGCACCCCCGCGGAAACCGGCGCGCCGCCGGCGACTACACGCGCCGCACCGCGAACACCGTCGTGTCGTCGGCCAGCCGGCCGCCGCAGTGGCGGAGCGTGCCGTCCCGGACGAAGGCGACCAGGCGGCGGGGGTCGGCGAGCCGCGGATCGGCCGCGAGCGCCCGGGCCACCTCGTCCGTCAGCGGGTAGAACAGCCCGCCGCGGTCCCGGGCCTCGGTCACCCCGTCCGTCACCAGCAGCAGCGTCTCGCCGGCGCCGAGCCGCACCCGCCGCGGCGTGGGCGGTCCGGTCACGAACTCCCCCAGCCCGAGCGGCAGCCCGTCCCCGGCCGGCAGGCGCCGCACCCCGTCCGGTCCGACCACCAGCGGCGGTTCGTGGCCGAACAGCAGCACGTCCACCGCGTCCGGCGGGACCTCGGGGAACCCCAGCAGCACGGCCGTCGCGAACCGGTCGCCGTCGGCCCGCCCCAGGGCCGCCGTGTGCGCCCGGTGCCGCACCATCCGCACCTCCAGCCGCGCGGCGACCGTCATGAGGTCCGCCTCGTGGTAGCCGGCCTCCCGGAACGCGCCGAGCAGCGCGGCCGCCGCCTCCACCGCGCCCAGGCCCTTGCCCTGGACGTCGCCGACGAGGACGCGGGTGCCGTGCGGCCCGGGCTGGATGTCGTAGAAGTCGCCGCCGACCCGGGCCTCGGTGTCCGCGGCGAGGTAGACCGCGGCGTGGTCCAGGCCGCCCCAGCCCGGTGGCAGCGGGCGCAGCACGGTGCGCCGGGTGGTGTCGGCGACGTCCCGCATGTGCAGCATCCGCCGCTCGCCGCGCACCCGGACCGCGCAGGCCAGCGTGGCGAGGAAGCCGCCCACGGTGACGAGGATGAAGTCGGGCAGCCCGGTCTGGTACTGGTGCGGCCAGGAGGTGTCCACGAGGACGTACGCGGCGACCGAGAGGACCGCGAACGCGGCCGTCCCCCACACCCCGCAGATCGTGGCGGCGATGCCGGGCACCAGCACGATCCAGGAGATGATCCGGAACTCGCCCGTGGTGTTGTAGTCCACCAGCGTGATCCCGGCGAGCAGCAGCAGCGGCGGCGCCCAGGCGACACTGCGGCCACGCACCCGCAGCAGCGGCTGCCGGTACCGGACGTCCTCCCGGCCGGCGGGTCCGGCGGGAGCCGGCCGGCCGGGCGGCTGCCGGTACCGGCCGTCGGCCGGTCTCAGGACGCGACCCCTCACGGCCCCAGCGAAACACGCCCCCGTACGGCCCGCATCCGGATCCCGGACGCCTCCCGCCGCGCCGACTTGCCGCCCACCGCCCCCAGGTGTGCCCTGGTAGGCGGGGCGAGGAGAGAGAGGAGCGCTCTCATGACGCACGCGGCACCCACGCCCGGCGGAATGCGCACGCCGAGCCCGCCGGCCCGGACCGGTACGCCCGACGTCTTCAGCGAGCGGGTCCACAGGATCGCGCAGTGGGCGCTGCCCGCCGTGATCGGGCTCGCCTACGGCTGCTGGGCCGCGACCAACCGGCGCAGCGGCGCGCCGGTCACCGGCTGGAACCTGCTGTTCGGCCTCGCGACCGCGGTCGCGTTCATGATGCTGTACATCGCCGTACGGGCCGTGGCCCGGCGGCTGAAACGCGAACTCCGCGCACTGCTCTGGTCCGTCTTCACCGGTGCCGCGATCGGTTTCCTGTGCTCCCAGGCCAGCGTGTCCGTGCTGGAGACCGCGGCGGTGTCGCTGGCCGTCGCGGCGGGTCTCTTCGTGATGTTGGTCTACCACTACTACACGCGCAAGGGGGAGGCGGAGAACCAGGAAGGCCCCACGTAGGCCCCCGCCGGTCCGGACCGCCCGCCGGTCCGGGCCGGACAGGGAGCCCCTGCCCGGCGCCGTGAGCGCACGGTGCCGCCGGGTGCGCGGTGCCGCGGCGGTCCCGGCTCCCTCCGCGGTGCCGTCACCGGTGATGCCGGTGCGGCCCCGCCGCGGCGGGCGGGGACCGCCGGCGGGCCGGGCCACGGCCCGGCCCCACGCCGAGCAGGGCCGCAGCCGGGGTCCGCGGGGCCGAAGCGGTGCCCGTGACCGGCGCCTTCCCCGTCCCGGAAACCACCCGTCCGGGCGAACCCGCCGTCACAGCGGGGAAATCGCAGGTCACCGCTGTCACGTCGGGCTGAGGAGGCGCTCGGCCGGCCGGTGGCGCACGTCCGTCCGGACGCGTCCGCGGCCGCTCGACTCGCCCGCCCGGCCCGCAGGCCCTTGCCTGGAAGGGTGTCCGCACGTCTCCGCAACGGCCTGTCGGCCCTGCTGATCGCCCTGTCCTGCCTGCTCGTACCGCTCGGCGCGCTGGCGGCCTGGGCTGCGTACGGGCTGGCCGACACCGGCCGGTACGTCACCGCGCTGGCGCCGTTGTCCACCGACCCGGACGTGCGCGACGCGGTCGCGGACACGGTGGGCTCCCGCCTCCTGCGGGAGGCCGGCGCCGGCCGGCCGCTGCCGGACGCCGTGCGGCCCTTCGTACGGGACGCGGCCCGCTCGTTCACCCGGACGGAGGCGTTCCGCGCCGGGTGGGACGCGGCGAACCGGGCCGTCCACGACGCGGTGCTGCGCCGGCTGCGGGACGAGCGCGCGGCCGGGGGCCCGGTCACCGTCGACCTGGCGCCGGTCACCGCCCGGGTCAAGGCCCGGCTCGCCCTCGACCACGTGCCGCTGGCGCGGCGCATCCCCGTCGAGCACACCGCGATCGCCGTCCTGCCCGCCCGGGACGCGGAGCGGCTGCGTACGGGCTACCGCGTGCTCGAGGTCGCCGCCCGCTGGCTGCCGGCCGCGACCGTGGTGTTCGCGGCCGGCGGGATCGCGGTGGCCGCCTGCCGCCGCCGCGCGGTCGCGGCCACCGGGCTCGGCACGGCCCTGGGCGGCGCGCTGCTCGCCCTCGCCGTCGCGGTCGGCCGCCGCCTGACCCTCGCCGACCTGTCCGGGGAGATCGGCCGTCCCGCCGCGGGCGCCGTCTACGACGCCCTGACGGCCACCCTGCGCACGGTGTCCTGGCTGCTGGTCGTGCTCGGCCTGGCGGTCGCCCTGCTCTCCTGGCTCACGGCCCGCCCCGGCCCCTTCGCGCACCGTCGCCGCCCCGGCCCCCCGGATCCCGGCTCCCCGGATCCCGGCCCCCGGCCGGCCCGCGCCCGGCTGTGACGCCGGGCCCGGGCTCCCGCGGTGCCGACCCGGGGCCGGTCCGAGGGCAACTTTCCGCCCGTGCGCGCCGTCTTTGAGGGAGGATTCCGGGCAGATCATCCGAGACGGGGAGGCCGGGCGTGGACACAGCGGCTGCCGAGCGGACCGCGACCGGTGACGCGCGCGAGCGGCGGGGCGGGCGGCGGACCCGGCGGGCCGGAATCTGGTGCGCCGGACTGCTGTTCGCCGCCGTGAGCGTGGTCGTCGGCTTCCGGACCGCCGACAGCGACGGCGTCACGCCCGTACCGCAGCTGCTGGCCTTCCTGCCGTGGCTGCTCGTGCCGGCCGGCCTCGGACTGCTGCTCGCGCTGCTCGCCCGGTGGTGGGCGGGAGCGGTGTGGGGGGTGGCCCTGGTGGCGCTGCTGGCGTGGTTCGCCGCACCGTACGGCAAGGCCGGCGCGCCCGGCGGACGGCCCGTGGCCGAGCTGCGGGTGCTGACCTCGAACGTCGAGTTCGGGCAGGGCACCGGTCCCCTCGTCGCCGCGGTACGGCGCGAGGAACCGGACCTCGTCTTCGTCCAGGAGTGCGAGTACACGTGCGACGCGGCGCTGCGGCGGGACCTCGCGGACGCCTACCCCCACCGGCGGGCCGTGGCGGGCGGCGGCTCCGAGGGCTCCGTCGTCCTCAGCCGCTTCCCGCTGCGCGGCACCGACGGCGTCCCCGGCACCATGGGCATGCCCGGCGCCGTGGCCGACGTGCGCGGGCACGCCGTACGGATCCAGCTCGCGCACCCGATGCCGCCGCTGCCCGGCCAGGTGGACCTCTGGCGCGGCGAACTGGCCGCCCTGCGCGACTTCGCCGCCGGGGACCGGGACACCCCGACGATCCTGGCCGGCGACTTCAACGCCTCCCAGGACCACGCCGCCTTCCGCCGCGTCCTCGACACCGGCCTGCGCGACGCGGCCCGCCTGGCCGGCGCCGACCGGACGGCCACCTGGCCGGCGCCGATCGCCCCGGCGTTCGGCGCCCAGATCGACCACGTGCTGGTGTCCGAGGAGTTCTCGGCCCGCCGCGCCCGCTTCCTGGACCTGGCGCACACGGACCACCGGTCCCTGGTCGTCGACCTGACGCTGCACCTGCGGAGCTGACGCGACGAGGGGCGCCACAGCCGTGCGCGGCCGTGACGCCCCTCCGGGCGGCCCTTTCAGGCGATCAGTCGCTCGACCGGCCGGTCGATCGGCCGGTCAGCCGGTCGGTCCGTCGAGGCGGTGGGCGGTCAGGCGCCGATGTCGCGGCCGTCCGCGCGCCACACCGCGACGACCGCCGGGCGGACGTACTTGCCGGGGCCGTCGGGCCAGGTGCTGGCCGGCTTGTCCACGGTCGCGCCGTCGACCTCGCCCGGGTGCTGCACGGCGACCAGCACACGCCGGTCCTGGATGATCGGGCCGCAGGTCTCGGCACCGGTCGGCACGGTCAGGAACTGCTTCAGCTCACCGCGCCGCTCACCGCGCGTGGCGACGCCGAAGAGGCCGTCGTGCGAGCCGAGCTGAGCGCCGTCGGTGGAGATCCACAGGTTGCCGTACGGGTCGAAGGCCACGTTGTCCGGGCAGGAGATCGGGCTGACCTTGTCCTTCGGGAAGCCCGCGAAGTACGTCGCCGGGTCGTTCGGGTCGCCGGCGACCAGGAACAGCGACCAGGCGAACTTCGTGCTCTCCGGCCGGTTCCAGCGCTCGGTCAGCTCCAGGACGTGCCCGTGCTTGTTGGCGTTGCGCGGGTTGGCCTCGTCCGCCTTGGCGTTCGAGCCGACCCCGCGGTTGGTGTTGTTGGTGAGGGCGACGTACACCTTGCCGGTGACCGGGGAGGGCTCGATGTCCTCGGGACGGTCCATCTTCGTGGCGCCCACCTTGTCGCCGGCGAGCCGCGTGAAGACGAACACCTCCTCGGCGGTCATGCCCTCGACGTGGCTGACGGCGCCGTCGGCGGTGGCGGTGGCCAGCGGGATCCACTCGCCGCTGCCGTCGAACTCGCCGTCGTTCGGCAGCTTGCCCGTGCCGTCGATCTCGATGGCCGGGGAGTCCCCGGTCAGCTTGGCGACGTACAGCGTGCCCTCGTCGAGCAGCGACAGGTTGTGCTCGCGGACCGCGCGGGAGCTGCCCTTCTTCATCCGCTTGCTGCTGACGAACTTGTAGAAGTAGTCGAACCGCTCGTCGTCACCGGAGTACACGACCGGCCGTCCGTCGTGGGTGAGCCGCACGGTCGCGGCCTCGTGCTTGAAGCGGCCCAGGGCGGTGTGCTTGCGCGGGGTGGACGTCGGGTCGTACGGGTCGAACTCGACGACGTACCCGAAGCGGTGCACCTCGTTCGGCTCCTGGGCGACGTCGAACCGCTTGTCGAAACGCTCCCACTTGCGCTCGGTGGCGCCGGTGCCGATCCCGTAGCGCTTGTCCGTCGGGCGGCTGCTGTTGGCGAAGTACTGGTTGAAGTTCTCCTCGCCGTGCAGGGTGGTGCCCCACGGGGTGACACCGCCCGAGCAGTTGTTGAGGGTGCCGAGCACCTTGGTGCCGGTCGGGTCGGCGGAGGTCTTGAGCAGGTCGGAGCCGGCGGCCGGGCCGGTGAGCCGGAACGCGGTGGTGGCGGTGACCCGACGGTTGAGGTGGTGGCGCGGCACGGCGGTCAGCTTGCCGGTCCTCCGGTCCTCCTCGACCACGACGGCGGACAGCCCGTGCGCGGCCCAGGCGATCTCCACCTGCTCCCGGGTCGGGTTGGCGGCGTCGTAGCCGCGGAACATCAGGACCTCGTCGGTGTACTCGTGGTTGGCCACGAGCAGCTGCCGGTTCCGCTCGCCGGGCAGCGGCAGCAGGGCGAGGAAGTCGCAGTTGTAGCCGAACTGCCCGGCCTGCGCCTTGGCCGTCTGCTTCTCCGGGTCGAAGGCGGGCGCCCCGCGCAGGATGGGCTCGCCCCAGCGGATCACGACGTTCTGCTTGTACCCGTCCGGCACGACGACGGCGTCGGTGGTGTTGGGCGCGACGGGCGTGAAGCGCAGCCCCCGCGCACCCTTCTGCTTGCCGGACACCGCCCCGGCCGCGGCCGGGGCCGCGGCGGCCTGCGGGGCGCCCGCCGCGCCCACGGCACCGGCGCCCGCGGCGGCGACGGTGACCACGGCGGCGGCCCGCATCATCGAGCGACGGCTGAGGGCGCCGGCGATGACGTCGCCGACGTACTCGTTGGAGCTGGTGTTGGGCACCTCGTGGAAGCAGGCGTCACCACACCGGAAACGACAGGTCATGGCGGACCGGCCGCCGGGATGGGATCCGGACGGCGTTCCGATCAACGGCAGCAGCTTGCGCACTGTGTTCTCCCCTGGGATGCCCTTGGTGTCGTCGTGACCGTAGGGGCACATACGTGCGGGAGTCGGGCGCTCGGGTGAACAGAGAGTGAACCTGCGGCAGCCGGAAGGAAGTCACAGGCGTCCACGACGAAGGTACGGGGAGACTGGATGCGGCCCTTGACGTGGCGGGGCTTTCGTGCCAGGCCCTGCACAAGATCACAAGACGGGGCCGCTAACCTTACGTGTCCGTCCTGGCCAGGGATTGACGGGCTTCAACTCACGCGAAGGGTTGCGCACATGGGCATTCTCACTCTCCTGCGGAACGCATTCGGCCGGTCACGCAAAGCGAGGGCCGCCGAGGCGGAGGGTGCGGCGCAGGAGCCGGCTGCTTCGCGGGAGCCCGCGGAGACGGAGGCCGCGCAGGCGACCGGGGCCGCTGCCCCGGAGGCCGCGTCGACCGGGACGACGGCCCCCGGGGAGTCCGCGTCGCCGGAACCGAAGCTGCCGTCCCCGTCCACCGAGTCGGAGCCCGCCCCCGCACCCCGCATCCCCGAATCCCGTCCGGCCACCGGCGAGGAACACGAACTGGTCGTCGCGGCCTTCGACAACGTCACGGTCCCGAAGCCGACGCGCACGACGGAGAGCGAGCGGACGGAGGGGACGGAGGAGACTGCGGACCGGAAGACCGCCGAGACGCCGTCGGCGGCCGAGGAGACGACGTCGGCCGAGGAGACTCCGTCGGCCGAGGAGAAGGCGCCCGAGGCCGAGACGAAGACGCCGGAGGCCGAGGAAAAGCCCGAGGCCGAGACGAAGACACCGATCGACGAGACGCCGAAGGCCGAGGAGACGTCGAAGGCTGAGGAGACGCCGGAGGCCGACGAGGCGCCGGAGGCCGACGAGAAGGCGGAGGCCAAGGAGACGACGGAGGCCGACGAGAAGGCCCCCGAAGCTGAGACGAAGACGCCGAAGGCCGAGGAGACGCCGGAAATCGAGGAGGCGTCGACCGCGGTGACGGAGCCGTCGGTGGCGGAGGAGCCTGCTGCCGCCGGTACACCGCCGGTCGCCGAAGCGCCGGAACCCGTCGAGGAACCGAAGACGGCTGAGGAGCCCAGGGCCACCGACGAACCGGAGACCACCGAGCAGCCCAGGGCTACCGAAGAACCGGAAAACGGTGACGAGCCGAAGGTCGTCGAAGGCCCCGGGACCGCCGAAAACCCCGAGGCCACCGAAGAACCGCAGCCCGAGGACGAGCCGACGGTTGAGCGGCTGCCGGTGACGGAGACGGATCCGGAGCCCGAGCCTGCCGTGGCGGCCGAGACTGTCGCAGAGCCCGAGCTCACCGCCCAGGCGGAACCGGAAGCCGACACGAAGCCCGAGCCCACCGCCCAGGCCGACACGGACACCGAGCCCAAGCCCGAGCCCGAGCCCGCCGCAGAAACCGACACGAAGCCTGAGCCCGAGCCCGCCGCAGAAGCCGACACGGACACCGAGCCCAGGCCCGAGCCCGCCGCAGAAACCGAGGCGAAGCCCGAGCCCACCACCCAGGCCGACACGGACACCGAGCCCAAGCCCGAGCCCGAGCCCGCCGCAGAAACCGACACGAAGCCTGAACCCGCCGCAGAAGCCGACACGAAGCCCGAGCCCGAGCCCGCCGCCCAGGCGGAACCGGAAGCCGACGGCAGGAGCGGCGCGGACGACAAGGCGGAACCCCGGACCGAGGCGTCCGCCGAGGCCGAACCGGCCCCGGAACCGACTCCTGCCCCGGCGCCGGAACCGGCCCCTGCCCCCACCTCCGAAGCCACCCCCGAGGTCACCCCCGACGACACCCCCGAGGAACCGGCCACCCCCGAACCCGCGGCCGCCGGCGGCGAGACCGCCCCGCAGGGGTCACCCGCGGCCGCCGACGGAGCCGTCGCGGATGACGCGGCCGGGCGTGCCCCCGCCGAGGGAGACGCCGAGGGAGACGCCGAGACCGAAGCAGCCCCCGCCGAGGGAGACGGCGAGACCGAAGCGGCCGCCGCCCCCGCCGTCCCCGCCACCCTCACCACCGCCCACAAGGCCGCCGCCGCCACCCTGGCCAAGCTCGGCCTCACCGAGGCCCGGGCCAAGGTCTACCTCGTCCTGGACCGCTCGGCCTCCATGCGCCCGTACTACAAGGACGGCTCCGCCCAGGCCCTCGCCGAGCAGACCCTCGCCCTGGCCGCCCACCTCGACCCCGAGGCCACGGTCCGCGTCGTGTTCTTCTCCACGGAGGTGGACGGCACCGCCGACCTCACCCTCGCCGACCACGAGAACAGGATCGACGCCCTGCACGCCGAGCTCGGCCGCATGGGCCGCACGAGCTATCACGCGGCGGTCGAGGAAGTCGTCGCCCACCACGCGAGGACCGCTCCCGGCACCCCCGCCCTGGTGGTCTTCCAGACCGACGGCGCCCCCGACGCCAAGACCCCCGCCACCCAGTCCCTCACGGACGCCGAGAAGAACCACCCCTCGGTCTTCTTCTCCTTCGTCGCCTTCGGGGAGCACGACAACAAGGCCTTCGACTACCTCCGCAAGCTGAAGACCGCCAACACGTCCTTCTTCCACGCGGGCCCCGCCCCCCGCGAGCTCACGGACCACGAGCTCTACGAGGGCGTCCTGGCCGCCTGGCGTCCCTGACAGCCCCTCCTCCCCTCCCCCCTCCCGGGCCGCCCCTTCCACCCCTCCCACCCCTCGAAACAGGAAGCGGGCGGCCCACCCGTGTCGGCTACGATTTCAAGGTTCCACGGACGACCCGAAACCACGAGATCGTCACTACACGTAACGACCTGGGAGCAGCCCGCGATGGCTCGACACCTCATCACCAGCGCCCTTCCGTACATCAACGGGATCAAGCACCTGGGCAACATGGTGGGGTCCATGCTCCCGGCGGACGTGTACGCCCGCTACCTGCGCCAGCGCGGCCACGAGGTCCTCTACATCTGCGCGACGGACGAGCACGGCACCCCGGCGGAGCTGGCGGCCAAGGAGCAGGGCCTTCCCGTGGACGAGTTCTGCGCGCAGGCGCACGACGCCCAGAAGGCGGTCTACGACGGTTTCGCGCTCGCCTTCGACTACTTCGGCCGCAGCTCCTCCCCGCAGAACGTCGAGATCACCCAGCACTTCGCCCGCAAGCTGAACGAGAACGGCTTCATCGAGGAGCGGGCGATCCGGCAGGTCTACAGCCCCGCCGACAACCGCTTCCTGCCGGACCGCTACGTCGAGGGCACCTGCCCCCACTGCGGCTACGACAAGGCCCGCGGCGACCAGTGCGAGAACTGCACCCGCGTACTCGACCCCACGGACCTGCTGAACCCCCGCTCGGCGATCTCCGGCTCCACGGACCTGGAGGTCCGCGAGACCAAGCACCTCTTCCTCCTCCAGTCCAGGCTCCAGCACGAGGTCGAGGAGTGGGTGGCCGCCCACGAGGAGGAGTGGCCGCAGCTCGCCGCCTCCATCGCCCGCAAGTGGCTGACCGAGGGCCTGCACGACCGCGCGATCACCCGCGACCTGGACTGGGGCGTCCCGGTCCCGGCCGACACCTGGCCGGAGCTGGCCGCCGAGGGCAAGGTCTTCTACGTCTGGTTCGACGCGCCGATCGAGTACATCGGCGCGACGAAGGAGTGGGCGGACCAGGACCCGGAGAACCGGGACTGGAAGTCCTGGTGGTACGAGGCCGACTCCGGCGACGACCCCGTCCGCTACACGGAGTTCATGGCCAAGGACAACGTCCCCTTCCACACGGTGATGTTCCCGGCGACCGAGCTGGGCGTGCGCGAGCCGTGGAAGAAGGTCGACTACGTCAAGGCGTTCAACTGGCTGACGTACTACGGCGGCAAGTTCTCCACGTCCCAGAAGCGGGGCGTCTTCACCGACCAGGCCCTCGAGATCCTCCCCGCCGACTACTGGCGCT
This sequence comes from Streptomyces sp. NPDC051041, assembly GCF_044456065.1. NCBI lineage: Bacteria > Bacillati > Actinomycetota > Actinomycetes > Kitasatosporales > Streptomycetaceae > Streptomyces > Streptomyces sp. NPDC051041. Next base: position 204,069 of record NZ_JBITFM010000006.1, on the reverse strand, counting down.
ACTTCCTCATGGCCAACGCCCCGGAGTCGGACGACGCGTCCTTCACCTGGGAGCACTTCACCGCCACGGTCAACAAGGACCTGGCCGACACCCTCGGCAACTTCGTCAACCGGGTCCTGTCCTTCTCCAGGAAGCGCTTCGGCGAGGAGGTCCCGGCGGGCGGCGAGCCCGGCGAGGCGGAGGCGCGGCTCGGTGCGGAGATCGCCCGCCTGCTCGCCGAGTACGAGTCCCAGATGGAGTCCCTCCAGTTCCGCAAGGCCGCCGCGGCGCTGCGCGCCCTGTGGTCGGCGGGCAACTCCTACCTGGAGGAGAAGGCGCCCTGGCTGGAGATCAAGACCGACAAGGACGGCGCCGCCCTCACCCTGCGCACGGCGATGAACCTGATCCACCTGTACGCGGTGGTCTCCGAGCCGTTCATCCCGACGACCTCCGCCGCGATGCGCTCGGCCTTCTCCCTGCCGGACGACACGGCCACCTGGGTCACGCAGGACGAGGCGAAGGCCCTGGCCTCCGTCCCGGCCGGCACCCCCTTCACGGTCCCGCCGGTCCTGTTCGCCAAGCTGACCGACGACGACCTGGCGGAGTACAAGGAGCGCTTCGGCGGCGAGCCGCAGTAAGCCCCGCGGACGCGCCCCGTGAGCCCGGTGACACCGCTCGGTGTCACCGGGCTCACGTCTGTGGCACGCCTGTTACCGCCGGACCTGGACGAGCCGCCCCGAAGACGAAGATCATGGAAGTCACGGCCGCAAGGGCTTCGCCGTCGAGGCCCATGAGTGGGGGGAACCAGCCATGGCCCTGTTCGGAAACGCACACAGCATCGACCCGTCCCAGGCCCAGCAGGACTACGCCCGCCTGCTCGGCCCCGGCGAGCAGGTTCACGCCGCCTGCCTGCTGATCCGCGACACCATCCTGTTCACCGACCGCCGCATGATCCTGGTCGACAAGCAGGGCATCACCGGCAAGAAGACGGAGTACCACTCCATCCCGTACCGCAGCATCACCCACTTCTCCGTGGAGACCGCCGGCACCTTCGACCTCGACGCCGAACTGAAGATCTGGATCTCCGGCAACCCGACCCCGATCCAGAAGACCTTCACCAAGGGCGTCGACATCTACGAGATCCAGGCGATCCTGACGCAGTTCGTCGCGGGATGACCGCACCGGCGCCCGGGATGCTCACGGGCCGGGCGGGAGCCCCGGGGCGAGCCGGGTGAGAGCCCCAGGGACGCGGGCGGCCCGGAACCGGTGCCGGTTCCGGGCCCGGTCTCTCACTGGGCGGTCAGGACCCCCGCGCCGGTCGTCGTGGCCAGCTCGGCCGGCAGGTTCTTCACGGACGTCTGGAGCCCGGCGTTCAGGGCCGGCGTCCAGTTGACGGTCGTCTTGATCTTTTTGGAGTTCGCGGCGTTGTACGCGGCCACCAGATCGGTCTCCGTGCCGTTGACGAGGTTGCCGCCGCCCGCGACCGAGCCCGTGCCGTCGCCGCTCAGCAGCTTGGCGACCTTGCCGCCCGAGGGCAGGATCCAGTGGTTGCGCTCGGCGACGACCTGCGCCTTGGCGCGGGAGTCGATGCTGTACTTGAGCGCGTAGCCGTTGAGCGTGGTCGTGTCGTAGACGTTGTTGTAGAGGTGGACCTGCCCGATGCGGGCCAGCGGGGCCCGCTGCACGATCCCCTTCCACAGGTTGTGGTGGATCGTGACGCGCAGCTTGCCGGTGCTGTCGGTGTCGCTGCTGCCGATCAGCATGGTCTTGTCGTGGCTGGTGAACACGTTCCGCTCGACCGTCACCAGGTCGGAGCCGTTGGTGATGTCCAGGGCGCCGTCGTGGACCTGGTACTTGCGGCCGAAGTACGTCTTCTCCTGGCTGTCGAAGAACGGCGCGTCGGTGAAGGTGTTGTGGTCCGCCCAGACGTGGGTCGCCCCGCGCAGGGTGACGGAGTCGTAGGCGGAGTTCCACTCGCCCGCCGAGCCGTCCGTCGGGTCCCACTGCGGGAAGCAGTCCTCGGTGGCGGAGAAGGCGAGGTTGCGGATGATGACGTTGTCCACGCCCTTCACCTGCAGGCTGCCGCCCTTGATCCCGGCGTTCGTACCGGGCACGCCCACGAGGGTGGTGTTGGCGGGCACCTTGAAGACGATGTTCTTCGCCTGCTTGGCCTGGGCGGCGGCGCGGGCGTTCTCCTGCGTGCCCGAGGGCGCCTTGTCGCCCCAGGTCGCCGGGTCGTACGCCTTGAGGTAGGCGTCCAGCGAATAGCCGGTGCCGGCGGCGTAGTCGGCGCAGGTCAGCTTCTTGCCGGTGTCGTCGGTGTTGGCGTCGATGGTGCCCTTGACCTTGATGATCCTCGGTGTGGTGTCCGAGGCGGAGCCGAGCGCCTTCACCAGCTCCGCCCGGGTGCTGACGGTGAAGGTGTGCGCGGAGTCGGCCTTGGCGCCGCCGGTCGTGCCCGTTCCGGAAGCCGCCCAGCCGTCCTTGGCGGGCAGCGTCTGGTGGTACAGGTCGACGGCTTCGGCGTTGGCGTTCATCACGAAGACGCCGGTACCGGCGGCGGCGGCCACCACGGCGGCGGAGAAGACGAGGGCACGGCGCTTGCGAAGCGAGCGGCGGTGGGAGGCGGATGCCACGAATGAGTCCTTACGGGGGTTCGCTGAGACACGCGGTTCGTGTGGAGCCCCGCTGAGGGGCTTCCGACTCCCCAGTGGCCGCGGACCGCGAAAAGGTTGCCCCGGGACTTCCGCTCCCGCTTCCGCTTCCGTCCTTGCCCCCGTTTCCGCCCCCGTTCCCGCTCTCGCTTTCGCATTCGGCGAGGATCACGGGACACCGTCCGCGTCGGCCCCGAGGGGCACGGCCCCCGGAAGGCCGTGGGCGGATCACTCGGCGGCACCACCGCCCCCACGCGTGAAGCGGCCCGGCCCCGAGGAGGGGCCGGGCCGCTTCACGCGTGCGCGTCGGTCACTTCGGCTGCGGCTTGCGCACCGTCAGGTGCAGTTCCTTCAGCCGGGCCTCGTCCAGCTCCGTCGGCGCGCCCATCATCAGGTCCTGGGCGTTGCCGTTGAGCGGGAAGGCGATCGTCTCGCGGATGTTGGGCTCGTCGGCGAGCAGCATCACGATGCGGTCGACGCCGGGCGCGATGCCACCGTGCGGCGGGGCACCGAAGCGGAACGCGCGCAGCATGCCCGCGAACTCGCGCTCGACGGTCTCGTTGTCGTAGCCGGCGATTTCGAAGGCCTTCAGCATGATGTCCGGCTCGTGGTTCCGGATCGCGCCCGAGGACAGCTCGACGCCGTTGCAGACGATGTCGTACTGCCAGGCCAGGACATCCAGCGGGTCCTGGGTCTCCAGGGCCTCCAGACCGCCCTGCGGCATCGAGAAGGGGTTGTGCGAGAAGTCGATCTTCCCGGTCTCCTCGTCCTTCTCGTACATCGGGAAGTCGACGATCCAGCAGAAGCGGAAGACGCCCTCCTCGAAGTGCCCGGCGCGCTTGGCGGCCTCGACCCGCACCGCGCCCATGATCTTCGAGACCTCGTCGAAGTCGCCCGCGCCGAAGAACACCGCGTGGCCGGGGGCCAGGGACAGGCGCTTGGTCAGCTCGGCGACGTCGTCCTCGGTGAGGAACTTCGCGATCGGGCCCGTCAGCCCGCCGTCCTCGCCGACCCGGACCCACGCCAGGCCCTTGGCGCCCAACGAGACGGCGTACTCGCCGAGCTGGTCGAAGAACTTGCGCGGCTGGTCCTGGACCGCCGGCACCGGCAGCGCCCGCACGTGCTTGCCGGCGAACGCCTTGAACTCCGAGCCCGCGAAGACGTCGGTGATGTCGACGAGCTCCAGCTTGGCGCGCAGGTCCGGCTTGTCGGAGCCGTACTTCAGCATCGCCTCGCGGAACGGGATCCGCGGGAACGGGGAGGTGACGTGCCGGCCGCCGCCGAACTCCTCGAAGAGCTCGGTCATCAGCTTCTCGATCGGCTGGAAGACGTCCTCCTGCTCGACGAAGCTCATCTCGACGTCGAGCTGGTAGAACTCACCCGGCGAGCGGTCGGCGCGGGCGTCCTCGTCACGGAAGCAGGGCGCGATCTGGAAGTAGCGGTCGAAGCCGGAGATCATCAGCAGCTGCTTGAACTGCTGCGGGGCCTGCGGGAGGGCGTAGAACTTGCCCGGGTGCAGCCGGGAGGGGACCACGAAGTCGCGCGCGCCCTCGGGGGAGGTGGCGGTCAGGATCGGGGTCGCCATCTCGTTGAAGCCCATCGCCGCCATCTTGTGACGGATCGCGGAGATGACCGCCGTGCGCAGCATGATGTTGCGGTGCATGCGCTCGCGGCGCAGGTCCAGGAAGCGGTACTCCAGGCGCCGCTCCTCGTTGACCCCGTCCTCGGTGTTGATCGTGAAGGGCAGGGGGGCCGCCGCGCCCAGCACCTCGACCTCGCCGACCTCGATCTCGATCTCGCCGGTGGGCAGGTCGGGGTTGACGTTCTCCGCGCCGCGGGAGACGACCTTGCCGTCGACCCGGACGACGGTCTCCTTGGAGAGCTTGTCGAGGGCCTCGTACGCCTCGGTGCCCGGACGGGCCACGAGCTGCGTGATGCCGTAGTGGTCGCGCAGATCGATGAAGAGGATGCCGCCCAGGTCGCGCCGATTGTGCAGCCAGCCACTCAGCCGGACGTCGGTGCCGACGTCAGAGGCGCGGAGCTCGCCGCAGGTGTGGGACCTGTACCGATGCATCGTCGTTCATCCAGTCTTCGCGGATCGGGGGCCTGTTCCACGCGCACGTGTTTCACGTGAAACGTCACCCCCAGCGTACCGGGCACCCCGGGATCGGCTCCTCACCGTTTCCGGGCTCCGCGGGCCGCCGCGGGCCGTACGTCCGTATGCGATCGGTGGCAGTGTTCGATGCACCCTTCTTAAAGTGGGGCAATGCGCACTGGTGAGCCCCTGTCCGCCGTGGGGCAGGTCCTGGCCGCCCTCGCGACCGGCCTGTGGCACTGGGACACCGCCACCGGGCTGGTCACGGTCGACGCCGAGGCGGCGCGGCTGCTCGGGCTGCCCGCCGAGGCGGCCGGCCTCACGCAGTCCCAGGTCCGCGCCCGGCTGCACCCCGTCGACTGGAACGGGATCGCCGGGGCGACGCGGCTCGCCGTGGCCGAGGGCACCCTCGCCGAGGCACGCGTGCGGATCATGGACGAGCACGGCCGGGTGATCCGTACCGCACGCAGCCGCTTCGCCCCGTCCTCCGATCCCGAGCGGACGGCGTACGAGCTGATCGGCACCCTCCAGGAGGTCGCCGAACCGGCGCCCGCCACCCCCGCCGGGCGCGGCGCGGCCGCCGGCGACCGGAGCCTGTCACGGGCGGCGTTCCTGCTGGACGCGGGCCGGGCGCTGGCCGAGGCGCGGTCGACGCAGGAGGTGCTGCGGGTCGCCGCCGGCCTGTCGATGCCGGGGTTCGAGCCGGACGGGCTCGCGGTGTTCGGGGTGGAGGGCGACCGGCTGACGGTCATCGGCCACCACGGGCAGCGGCCGGGGGACGAGGCCCCGTTCACCTCCATGTCGCTGGACACGGACTACCCGGCCGCCGAGGTGGTCCGCACGGGACGCGCGGTGTATCTGTCCTCGCCCGAGGAGTACGCGTCCCGCTATCCGCTGACCTGGCCGCTCGCCCAGCGCTTCGGCCGCCGCTCCTGGGCCTTCCTGCCGCTGACCGTCGCCGGGCGCACGATGGGCGCCTGGCTGGCCGCCTTCGCCCACCCCGTGGCGTTCACGCCGGACGAGCGGTCGGTGCTGACCACGGTGGCGCGGATGCTGGCGCAGGCGCTGTCCCGGGCCGGGACGGCCGAGACCGAGCGGGCGCTGGCCGACGGGCTGCAGCGCTCGATGCTGCCCACCCTGGGTCCGCGGCGCATCCCGGGCATGAGCGTCGCCGGCCGCTACGTCCCCACCGGCGGCGGACTCCAGGTCGGCGGTGACTGGTACGACGTGATCCCCCTGCCCGGGGGCACCTCCCGGACGGCGTCCGGGGCAGGCCGGTTCGCGCTGGTCATCGGTGATGTGCAGGGGCACGACGTGCGGGCGGCCGGGCTGATGGGCCAGCTCCGGATCGCGCTGAGGGCGTACGCCGCCGAGGGCCACCGCCCCGACGCGGTGCTCTCCCGCGCCTCCCGCTTCCTGCACGGCCTCAACGAGGCCGACCCGGCCGAGCTGCGCTTCGCGACCTGCCTGTACGTCGAGGCCGACCCGGCCACCGGCGTGCTGAGTATGGCCCGCGCCGGCCATCCGGACCCGGTCATCCGCATGCCGGACGGCACGGTGCTCTCGCGTCCCACGGCGGGCGGGCTGCCGCTGGGCATCGACCCGGACGCCGACTACCCGACCACCTCGATCACCCTCGAACCCGGGGAGACCCTGCTGGCCTGCACCGACGGCCTGATCGAGACCGGCGGCCACGACCTGGAGACCGGCTGGCGGCGCATCCGCGCGATCCTGGAGCACCACGAGGGCGACCTGGAGGAGCTGGCCGACGCCCTGGTGCAGGGCGTGCACGGGCCCTTCTCCCACCACACCACCGGCCCGCTGGCCGACCGGCGCGAGGACGACATCGCGGTACTGCTGCTGTGCCGGGAGGGGGAGGGCCGCGGCTGCGGGCACCCGGCGGCCGTACATCCGCTGGTGCGGCGCACGATGCTGACGGTGGCGCAGGCCGAGCCCGAGCGGATCGCGCAGGCCCGGCAGCAGCTGCGGGAGCTGCTGCACGACTGGTCCTCGCCGGACGAGGTGGACTCGGCGGTGCTGCTGCTGTCCGAACTGCTCACCAACGTCCTCGTGCACACCGACACCGACGCCCTGCTGCTCGTGGAGATGCGGGGCGCGCCGGGCGGGCGCCGGATGCGGGTCGAGGTCACCGACGCCAGCGACGACCTGCCGCACAGGCGCAGCCCCGGGGAGCTGGCCTCCTCCGGGCGCGGCCTGATGCTGATCGAGCTGCTGGCGCACACCTGGGGCGTGGACCCGCGCGGCCAGGGCAAGAGCATCTGGTTCGAGTTCCACGAGTCGGCCGACGGCCGCGAAGCGGGAGGCACCGGTCGGGAAGATACGAGGTCGGACGACACGAATCGGGAAGGCACGGACCCGGACGGCACGGACCCGGGAGGCACGGACCCGGGAGGCGGCCGCATGCCGCCGCCCGAGCACGCCGCGGGCGGGCCGTCCCGTCGGGACGGCCCGCCCGGGTGACGGATCGTCAGTCCTGCGGTCCGGCCCCGGTCATCCCGTGCACCGCCGGGACGGTCCCGAGCCGGCCCTTCTGGAAGTCCTCGAAGGCCTGCATCAGCTCCTCCTTGGTGTTCATCACGAAGGGGCCGTAGTGGACCATCGGCTCCCGGATCGGCCGCCCGCCCAGCAGCACGACCTCCAGGTCCGGCGTACGGGACTCCTGCTTCTCGTCCGCGCGGACGGTCAGCGAGGATCCCGCGCCGAAGACGGCGGCCTGCCCCAGGCGGACCGGCCGGCGCTCGGCGCCGACGCTGCCGCGCCCGGCCAGCACGTACGCCAGGCCGTTGAAGTCCTCCCGCCAGGGGAGCGTGATCTCGGCGCCCGGCGCCAGCGTCGCGTGGATCATGGTGATCGGCGTGTGCGTGATGCCGGGTCCCTGGTGGCCGTCCAGCTCGCCGGCGATGACGCGCAGCAGCGCGCCGCCGTCCGGGGAGGTCAGCAACTGCACCTGGCCACCGCGGATGTCCTGGTAGCGGGGGGCCATCATCTTGTCCTTGGCCGGGAGGTTCACCCACAGCTGCAGGCCGTGGAAGAGACCGCCGGACATGACCAGCTGCTCCGGCGGGGCCTCGATGTGCAGCAGGCCCGAGCCCGCGGTCATCCACTGGGTGTCGCCGTTGGTGATGGTGCCGCCACCGCCGTGGCTGTCCTGGTGGTCGAAGATCCCGTCGATGATGTACGTGACGGTCTCGAAACCGCGGTGGGGGTGCCAGGGGGTGCCCTTGGGCTCGCCCGGCGCGTACTCCACCTCGCCCATCTGGTCCATCATGATGAACGGGTCGAGGTGGCGGTAGTTGATCCCGGCGAACGCCCGGCGCACCGGGAAGCCCTCGCCCTCGAAACCGCTCGGCGCGGTCGTGACGGCGAGCACGGGACGTGCCACGGCGTCGGCCGGCGCGGTCACGCGGGGCAGCGTCAACGGGTTCTCGACGGTCACTGCAGGCATGTCGGTACCTCCTCGGGTGCGTCCACTTTAGTTGAGAATTGAACTTTCTGCCACCCTCAACAGGAAAGGCCCGGAGGGCATTCCCTCCGGGCCGCACCGCGGGACACCGCGCACGGGGTCAGCCGTACATGCGCCGCATCGCGAACTCCACCATCTGCTCCACGGCCTTGGCGTCGAAGACGATCCGGTGCTCGCCCTCCATGTCGAGCACGAAGCCGTAGCCGGTCGGCAGCAGGTCGATCACCTCGGCGCCGGTGATCACGAAGTACTTGGACTCCTTGCCCGCGTACCGGCGCAGCTCCTTGAGCGAGGTGAACATCGGGATCACCGGCTGCTGGGTGTTGTGCAGGGCGAGGAAGCCGGGGTTGTCGCCGCGCGGGCAGTAGACCTTGGAGGTCGCGAAGACCTGCTGGAAGTCCTCGGCGGACATCTGCCCGGTGGTGAACGCCCGCACCGCGTCCGCGAGCGAGGGCGGGGACGGCTCGGGGTACAGCGGCGCCTGCTGCCCGTATCCGCCGTTCATCGGCTGCTGCGGCGGGGCGTACTGCTGCTGAGGGCCCACGGTCTGGTCGTAGCCGTACATGCCCGAAAGAGTACTCAGTCACAGATCGCCGGATCGGGGTTGCTTCTTATTACCGACGGGTAGCATCATCTTAGCTACTTGTTGGTACGTGAACTAGGTGCGAGGAGTCAGTGCCTCGCCGATCCCTCTACGGAGCCGTCGCCATGGGGCACTACAAGTCGAATCTCCGCGACATCGAGTTCAACCTCTTCGAAGTTCTCGGGCGGGACAAGCTGTACGGCACCGGCCCGTTCGAGGAGATGGACGTCGAGACCGCGAAGAGCATCCTGGAAGAGCTGACGCGGCTGTCGGAGAACGAGCTGGCCGAGTCCTTCGCCGACGCCGACCGCAACCCGCCGGTCTTCGACCCCGAGACGAACACCGCGCCGATCCCGGAGAGCTTCAAGAAGAGCTACCAGGCCTTCATGGACTCCGAGTACTGGCGCCTGGGCCTGCCCGAGGAGATCGGCGGCACCACCGCGCCCCGCTCCCTGATCTGGGCCTACGCCGAGCTGATCCTCGGGGCCAACCCGGCCGTGTGGATGTACTCCTCCGGCCCGGCCTTCGCCGGCATCCTCTTCGACGAGGGCAACGAGGTCCAGAAGCACATCGCCAAGATCGCCGTCGAGCGGCAGTGGGGCTCCACCATGGTGCTCACCGAGCCGGACGCCGGCTCGGACGTCGGCGCCGGCCGCACCCGGGCCGTGCAGCAGGAGGACGGTTCCTGGCACATCGAGGGCGTCAAGCGCTTCATCACCTCGGGCGAGCACGACATGTCGGAGAACATCCTCCACTACGTGCTGGCCCGTCCCGAGGGCGCCGGACCCGGCACCAAGGGCCTGTCCCTCTTCCTCGTCCCGAAGTACCTGTTCGACTTCGAGACCGGCGAGCTGGGCGAGCGCAACGGCGTCTACGCCACCAACGTCGAGCACAAGATGGGCCTGAAGGTCTCCAACACGTGCGAGATGACCTTCGGCGACAAGCACCCCGCCAAGGGCTGGCTGGTCGGCGACAAGCACGACGGCATCCGCCAGATGTTCCGCATCATCGAGTTCGCCCGCATGATGGTCGGCACGAAGGCGATCTCCACGCTGTCCACCGGCTACCTGAACGCGCTGGAGTACGCCAAGGAGCGCGTCCAGGGTCCGGACCTGAAGAACTTCATGGACAAGACCGCGCCCAAGGTCACCATCACCCACCACCCCGACGTGCGCCGCTCGCTGATGACGCAGAAGGCGTACGCGGAGGGCATGCGCGCCCTGGTGATGTACACCGCCTCCATCCAGGACGCCATCCAGGTCAAGGAGGCCAACGGCGAGGACGCCACCGCCGAGCACGCCCTGAACGACCTGCTCCTGCCGATCGTCAAGGGCTACGGCTCCGAGAAGGCCTACGAGCAGCTCGCCCAGTCGCTGCAGACCTTCGGCGGCTCCGGCTTCCTGCAGGAGTACCCGGTCGAGCAGTACATCCGCGACTCCAAGATCGACACCCTGTACGAGGGCACCACCGCGATCCAGGGCCAGGACTTCTTCTTCCGGAAGATCGTCCGCAACCAGGGCGCCGCGCTGAACTCGCTCGCCGAGGACATCAAGAAGTTCCTCGCCCTCGGCACGGGCGGCGAGGAGCTGGCCGGCGCCCGCGAGCACCTCGCCAAGGCCGCCGTCGAGCTGGAGGCCATCGTCGGCCTGATGCTCACCGACCTCGCGGCCACCGAGCAGGACGTGAAGAACATCTACAAGGTCGGGCTCAACACCACCCGCCTGCTGATGGCCTCCGGCGACGTGATCGTCGGCTACCTGCTGCTGAAGGGCGCGGCGGTCGCCGCGGAGAAGCTGGAGACGGCCTCCGCCAGGGACCGGGCGTTCTACACGGGCAAGATCGCGGCGGCGAAGTTCTTCGCGGCCAACGTCCTGCCGGGCGTCACGCTGGCCCGCAAGGTCTCCGAGAACGCGGACCTGGAACTGATGGAGCTGGACGAGGCCGCGTTCTGACCCGGCCGTTCCACACGGCGGGGGGGGGGCCCCCCCCCCCCCCCCCCGGGGGGGGGGGCCCCCCCCCCCCCGCCCCGGGGGGGGCGGCCCCCCCCCCGGGGGGGGGCGCCCCCCCCCCCCCCCCCCCCCCCCCCCCCCCCCCCCCCCCCCGGCGGGCGGGGGCGGGGCCCGCGCCCCCCCCCCGCCGTTCCGCCGTCTTGCGGAAGCCGCCCCGAGTCGTTCTGCGGAACCCGCCCCGAGCCGTCCCCCGAAAGCCGCCCCGAATCCTTCCGGGACGAGTCCTTCCGCCCCGAGTCCTTCCGGGCGGTCCGATCTCTCTCCCGGCCGTCCCGCAAAAAAATCCCGTCCCGGATGCGACACGCCCCGGGGGCCGAGGCGTCTACGGGATGTACGGGGCTCCACGGCGGAGCCCGCGGCGGTGAAGGGACGGGAACGGGTGACGGCTGCAAGAGCTCTCGACGAGTTCCAGGGCTTCGCCCGCGCCGTCACGCCGCGCCTGTTCCGCTCCGCCCTGCTGATGAGCGGTGACTGGCATCTCGCCGAGGACCTGGTGCAGACGGCCCTCGGCAAGGTGTTCGCCTCCTGGTCGCGGGTACGGCGGGCCGACAGCCCGGACGCCTACGCGCACACCGTTCTGATGCGCAGCTACATCTCGCACAAGCGGCTGCGCCGCTCCTCGGAGCAGCCGGTCGCCGCGTTACCGGACACGGCCGACGCCTCCGCCGCGGACAACGCCCTGCGCCTCACCCTGCTGGCCGCGCTGCGGGAGCTGCCGCCGCGCGACCGGGCCGTGGTGGTCCTGCGCTACTGGGAGGACCGCAGCGTGCAGGAGACCGCGTCCGCGCTCGGGATGACCCAGAGTTCCGTCCGCAACCGCAGCAGCCGGGCGCTGGCGCGGCTGCGCAAGGCCATCGGGGACGGGCGGGACTCGGTCGCCGTGCTCTGAGCCGCCCCGCCGCGAACCCCCGCCCACTCCCCCACGCCGGAACCGACACTGGAAAGGACGGTGCACCCCATGCGGAACGACGACTCCGCCCCGCACGACGAGCTGCGGTACGGCGTGGAGCTGTCCCAGACCCTCGCCACCGCCCTGGACGGGCTTCCGTCGCGCACCGAGCACCTGGTGACCGGCGCGGTGGCGCGGGGCGCCCGGATCCGGCGCCGCAGGCGGTTCGCGGCCTGGGGCGCGGCCGGTACGGCGACCGCCGCGCTGTCCGCGGCCGCGGTGCTGTTCGGGCTGCCGGGCGGCCCGGAGCCGGCGACGACGGTGGCCCTGCCGGAGTTCTCCGCCGGCAGCACCGCCGCGCCCGCCGGGAAGGAGCCGGTGACCGGCGCCGCCACCGCCGCGCTGCTGGCGGAGCTGCTGCCGGGGCGGCCGGCGGTGACGGACGCGACCTCGCGGGACAGCGGCCGCGCGGGCGGGCCGGTGCGGACGTACGCCGAGCTCACCCTGGCCGGCGGCGGCTCGGTCGCCGTGTGGCTGCAGGGAGGGTACGCGCAGGACGGGGCGGCGGCCCCGCAGGCGGGCCGGGAGGGGGAGGCGCGGTCCAAGGACCGGCCCGCCGGCAAGGGCGATCCGCCGGCGGAGCGGACGGACCTCGCCGAGCACTACTCGTGCGCCGCCGGCGACCGCAAGTGCCGGGTCACCCGGCTCGACGACGGGTCGGTGCTGCTCTCCCGGGAGGGGCCCGGCGGGGCCGGGACGACCGCCGACGTGCTGCGTCCGGACGGCACCCGGATCGCGGTGACCGCGGTCGGCACCGGCTTCTCCGCCGGCCAGCTGCGCACGGTCGCGGGCAGCGCGCGCTGGCAGCTGTGGGTCGATCCGGCCGTCAACCGGGAGGCGGTTCAGGCCAACCCCGCGGGAACAGGGGGAATGTCCGGATGAATCCGGCCAGCAGAGGGACGAATGTGGCGGAATGTGAGCTACCGGCTGTTTGCCGCCCCGAACTCGCTGATTCCGCTTCGACCAGGACATGGCCGAAGGAAAACGCAACCATCGACCGATCGGCCACTCAAACCCCAGAAGCGGCCAAAGAGCGGAAATTAATCGAACATCCGATCAGAACTTCCTTGTTAGCGTCTCGTCCGCCCCGGAGCGCGGCGGCCGTCGCCGCACGCCTCACGGGCATCACCCATCAGAAGCGAGACGAAGCGGGAAGAGACCACCATGGCAAAACGCTTCAGCGCTGCACTGCTCGCCGCCGTCACCACCGCCGCCGGCCTGGGCCTCGCCCTGGCCGCCCCGGCGTCCGCCGCCGACCGCGACGGCGTCTGCAACACCGGCGAGCTCTGCTACTTCTTCAACAGCGACTACCAGGGGTCGCGTTCGGACTTCTTCTACAACGACCCCAACCTCGTCGACAACAAGTTCCTGAGCACCGGCGCCGGCCAGGGGCAGGTCGTCAAGAACAACGCCGCGGGCGGCTTCAACTACGAGACCTCCCTCGCCGTCACCGTTTGGTACAACAGCAATTACAACAACGGCACCTACGACGGCCGTTCGGACACCCTGCCCGCCGCCACCGGCGACGGGCGGTTCGACAACGTCTACAACGAGAACGCCTCCCACAACTTCTGGTAAGCACCACGCCGGAACCGAGGAAGGGGGTGCCCGCCCGACACCGGCGGGCACCCGCGCGTCGTCTCCAGACACCCACGAGCGGACCCATGAACCCACTCGCACCGCGCCTTCTCGCCCCCCTGCTCCTGGCCGCCGGCTGCGCGCTGCTCACCGCCTGCTCGGGCGACCGGGACCCGGCCCCCGCCCCGCCCTCCCCGGCGGTCACCGCCACGGCCCCGGCGCCCCGCGCGCCCGAGCCGCCGAAGATGCCCATCGACCCGTACCGCATCAGCAACGCCGAGCACGCCGAGCTGCGCGCGGCCGAGCAGCTCCTCGTCAACGCCTGCCTGGAGCGGCTCGGTTCGGACTACCGCTCCCCGCACACCGCGGTGGTCCGGCCCGCCCCGGAGGCCCCCTACGGCATCACCGACCGGCAGTGGGCCCGCGACCACGGCTACCGGATCCCGCCCGGCCTGCAGTCCCGCCCCGACCCGGACGCGGCCCAGCCGGACGCCACCGCCCAGGCGCTGATCACCGGCGGTGTCGCCTACGCCGAGGACGGCGAGCCGATGCCCTTCGCGGACGTCGAGAAGGTCACCCGGTACCGCGGCAGGGCCGTCCCCGAGGGCGGCTGCCTCGGCGAGGCCCGGCGGACGCTGGCCGAACGGGACGACAACCGCGACCTGACCGGCGTACCGCGGGACATCTACGGCGAGGCCTACCAGAAGTCCCAGCAGGACCCGGAGGTGAAGCGGGTGTTCGCCGCCTGGTCGGACTGCATGAGGGAGAAGGGCCACGACTACGCGAGCCCGCTCGACCCGTCCAACGACCCGCGGTTCCCCGAGGACCCGCCGGCCAGCGCGGACGAGAAGCGGACCGCCGTGGCCGACGTCGCCTGCAAGGAGCGCACCGGCCTGGTCGCCGTCTGGCACCGGGTCGAGAGCGCGATCGAACGGTCCCTGATGGCGGAGCACCCCGACGAGCTGGCGGCGGCCAGGGCCGACCGCGAGACCCGGCTCGCCAACGCCCGCCGCGTGAACGCACGGCACGACTGATCCCGACCCCCGCGGTCACCGACGACCTCTGGAGAACAGACGCATGAAGCTCCGCTCCACCCACACAGCCGCCCTGCGCGCCGCGCTGCCCGTGCTGTTCCTGGCGGCCGTCGCCGGCTGCGGCTCGTCCGACGGCGGGTCCGGCAGGGCCGGGGACGCCGGCACCGGCGGCAGCGCCGCCGCCCGGGGCGGCGAAGCGGTGGAGCCGCTGCCGCTGTCCGCGTACTCCGCCACCTCCGAGGAGGACGAGAAGACCATCCAGCAGGCCTCCGACCTGCTGATGAAGGAGTGCATGCAGCGGTTCGGCTTCGCCTACACCCCGCAGCCCGGGGTCGAGGAGGCCGAGCCGGCGCGGGACTCCGAGTACCGGATGATCCCCGCCGCCGACGCCGCCGCCCACGGCTACCACTCCCCGGACGGCGGCGAGCCCGTCGACGAGACCGGCGACGACGGCAAGGCCGGTTCCGAGGCCGAGAACGCCGTCCGCCTCGGCACCGGCGCCCGGACGGTAGACGGCAAGGCCGTCCCGGAGGGCGGCTGCAAGGGCGAGACCGACCGGACCATGGCCGAGGGCCTGCCCGAGCTGCCCGTGCCCAGCCCGGTCGACCAGGCCGCGAACGAAGCGGCGCAGAAGGCGCAGTCCGACCCGAAGCTCACCGCGGCCGTCGCCGAGTGGAGCGCGTGCATGAAGGAACAGGGCTTCGTCTTCGCCCATCCGCGCGACGCCGCCGGCCGGTTCCTCGGCAAGGGCGCCAAGGGCGACCGGCCCGCCGACGGCGCCCGCACCACGCGGACCGCGACCGACGAGGAGAAGAAGGTCGCCGTCGCCGACAGCGGCTGCAACGAGAAGGCGGCCCTGGAGGAGACCTGGGTGTCCGTCATGAGGCCGCTGGAGCAGGCCGAGATAGACGAGCGGGCCGAGGAGTTCGAGCTCCTGGAGGAATGGCACAAGGGGTACGTGCGCAACGCCCAGAAGGCCCTCGCGAGCAGCTGATGCGCTTCCCGGGACAGAGTGAGCCGGAGGCCGGCGCGGCCGCGGGCGCGACCCGCGGCCGCCGCTGGGTGGTCGCCGTCGCCGTCGGCGCCGTACTGCTGACCGGGGCCGGCGTCGGCGCCTCGCTGGTCGTCAAGTCGCCCGCGCAGGCCGCCGCCGACTCCGAGGCGCCGCCGCCGGACGTGCTGACGGCGCCCGTCGAGCGGCGGGTGCTGAAGACGTCCGTGATCCTGCGCGGCACGGTCGTCGCCGGGCAGAGCGTGGACGTGACGCCCGGCGCGGCCGGCGCCGGGGCGGAGGGCGCCTCGGCGCCGACCGTGACCAAGACCCCGCTGAAGGCCGGTGACCGGGTCGCCGCGGGCAAGACGCTCATCGAGGTGTCCGGGCGGCCGGTCATCGCCCTCCACGGCGGTCTGCCCGTCTACCGGGACCTCAAGCCGGGCTCCGAGGGCGACGACGTCGCCCAGCTCCAGAAGGCCCTGGCCGAACTCGGCCACAGCACCGCGCCGGACGCCTCCGGGACGTACGGCTCGGGCACGAAGGCCGCCGTGACCGCGCTGTACTCCGCCCTCGGCTACGACCCCGTCGAGGCCGGCGGCGAGGAGGGCTCGGACGTCGAGGCGGCGGAGGACCTGGTGAAGTCCATGGAGCGGGCCGTGGAGGACGCCCGGGACGCGCTGGACGACGCGGAGGAGGCGCAGGAGACGGAGGAGGCGGCCGAGCAGGCGGCGAGCGCCTCGGGCGCGCAGGCATCGGGCGCACAGGCATCGGGCGCACAGGCATCGGGCGCGCAGACGGGAGCCCCGGGCGCGCCGGCGGGACCGGCCGCGTCCGCGTCCCCCGGCGCGGCCCCGGGGACCGGCGGCGGCCAGGGGGGCGGCGGGAACGGCGAGGACGTCCTGGAGGAGCCCCGCAAGAACCTCGCCCGCGCCCGGGAGGACCTGGCCGAGGCCCGCGCGGACCTGGAACGGGCGCGCTCGGCGGCCGGGGCGATGCTGCCGTCCTCCGAGGTGGTCTTCCTGGAGAGCTTCCCCGCGCGGGTCGACAGCGTCTCCGCCGAGGTCGGCGCCCAGGTGTCGGGCGCCGTGATGAAGGTGTCCTCGGGCGCGCTGGAGGTGCACGGACTCCTCCAGGCGCACCAGAAGGAGCTGATCCGCGCGGGCATGCGCACGCGGATCCTGTCCGAGGTCACCGGCGCGGAGGCCGCCGCGCGGGTGGAGTCGGTGGCGGACTCGCCCACCACCGAGCAGTCCGCGCAGGGCGACGGCCAGGGCGGGCAGGACGGGCAGGCGTCCGCCGGGAGCGGCCGCTCCGGATACCTGGTGGTGGTCGGTCCCGACCGCACGCTCCCGGCCGACCTGGCCGGCCAGGACGTACGGCTGACCGTGGAGGCCGGCTCGACCGACGGCGAGGTGCTGGTCGTACCGGTGACCGCGGTGTCCGCCGGGGCCGACGGCCGGACCGTCGTGACCGTCGTCGACGCGGACGGCCGCCAGCGGCGGGTGCCGGTGCGGGCGGGCACCACCGGCGACGGGTACGTCGAGGTGACCCCGTCGGCGGGCGCACGGCTCGCCGAGGACGACCGGGTGCTGACCGGCGTACGGCGGGCCGCGGGGACGGCGACGGGCGGGGGCGGCTCGTGACGGCCGGGGAGGGGACGCCGCCGGTGATCGAGTTCCGGCGGGTGGCGCTCACCTATCCCGGACCGCCGCCGGTCGAGGCGTTCCGCCCCTGCGACCTGACCGTCCACCGGGGCGACTTCGTCACCGTCGTCGGCCCCTCCGGCTCCGGGAAGTCGACCTTCCTGAACATCGCGGGGCTGCTGGACGCGCCGACCTCGGGCACCTACCTGCTGGACGGCATCGACACCGGGACGCTGCGGGACGCCGACCGCACGGCGCTGCGGGGCCGCCGGATCGGGTTCGTCTTCCAGGCGTTCCACCTGATGCCGCACCGCAGCGCCCTGGAGAACGTCGTGCTCGCGATGGTCTACTGCGGCGTCCCACGCCGGGAACGCGCGCCGCGCGCGCGTGAGGCCCTCCGACGGGTCGGCCTCGGCCACCGCGTCGACGCGCTGCCCACCCGGATGTCGGGCGGCGAGCGGCAGCGGGTCGCCATCGCGCGGGCGCTGGTGGCCCGGCCGTCGCTGCTGCTGTGCGACGAGCCGACCGGCAACCTGGACAGCGCCAACGCGCAGGCCGTGCTGCGGCTCCTGGAGGAGCTGCACGACGAGGGCATGACCGTCGTCCTCATCACCCACGACCGGGACGTCGCCGCGCGCGGCCGGCGCTCGGTGGCGATCCGCGACGGGGTGCTGAGCGAGGAGGCGGTGACCGCATGAGGGCACGGTGGCCCGGGGCCCGCCGGCGGCCGACGGCGGTCGAGCCGTCCTCCTTCGCCCCGCGCGACCTGCTCGCCGAGGCGGTGGCCGGCATCCTCCAGCGGCCCGGCCGCAGCGGGCTGACCGCGCTGGGCACGGTCCTCGGCGTCGGCACCTTCGTCGCCGTCCTGGGGCTGACCGCCACCGCGTCCTCGCAGATCGACTCCCGGTTCGACCTGCTCACCGCGACCGAGGTGACCGTCGAGGACGTGGCCCGGGAGCGGGACGAGTTCGCCGGCGACGCCTTCCCGAAGGACGCCGGGGAGCGGATCGAGGCGCTGGGCGGAGTGCGGCACGCGGGCGTGTACTGGCCGGTGCGGCCCGCCGGCGGGGCGCCCGAGGTGCGGTCCTCGCCGGTCGGGGACGCCTCGGGGGAGCGGATCGAGATCGTGGCCGCCTCGCCCGGCGTGCTCGACGCCGCCGTGCCGACGATGGCCGAGGGGCGGCCGTACGACGACTACCACGCGCGCTCCCGGCAGCCGGTGGCCGTCGTCGGCAGCGCGGTCGCGGCACGGCTGGGCATCTCCACCCTGGAGACGCGGCCCGCGCTGTTCATCGGCGACCAGCCGTTCACCGTGATCGGCGTCGTGGACGACGTGGAGCGCAAGGCGGACGTGCTGATGTCCGTGCTGGTGCCCGACACCACCGCGCGCGACCTGTGGGGGCCGCCCGCCGAGAGCGCGCGCATGCTGGTGTCCACGGAGGTGGGCGCGGCCCGGCAGATCGCCGACGAGGCGCCGGTCGCGCTGCGCCCCGACCACCCCGAGTACCTGAAGGCGATCCCGCCGCCCGACCCGAAGACCCTGCGCTCGTCCGTCACCTCGGACCTGAACCAGCTCTTCCTGCTGCTGGCCGGGATCTGCCTGGTCATCGGCGCGGTCGGGATCGCCAACACCACCCTGGTGGCGGTCCTGGAGCGGACCGGGGAGATCGGGCTCCGCCGGGCGCTGGGCGCGCGCGGGCGGCATGTCACCACCCAGTTCCTCGCCGAGTCCGGGGCGCTGGGCGCGCTCGGCGGGCTCGTCGGCACCAGCCTCGGCACCGTCGCGGTCGTCGCGGTCGCCGTCGCCCGCGACTGGACGCCCGTCGTCCACCCGGGCACGGTCGCGGCGGCCCCGGTCCTCGGCCTGGCGACCGGCGTCCTCGCCGGGGTGTACCCGGCGTGGCGGGCGGCGCGGGTGCAGCCGGTGGAGGCGCTGCGGCGCTGAGCGCCGGCCCCCGTCCCGGGCGGGCCGCGGGACGCGCGCCCGGGAGGCCGCGGTCCCCCTCCCGGACGGCTCGCCGGGCGCGCCCTCGGAGGGGCCTCGGGGCGCACGCCTTCCCGGAGGCGGGGCGCGCCGCGGTCCCACGCACCCCGCACCGCCCCGCCACCGGACGCCCCGGCCGCGCTGGGGCCCTCCGCCGCCGAGCCTTATGGTGGCTGCCATGAGCGAACCCTCCCGCTTCGACCGCGGCCACACCGACGATCTGATGTCCTTCCTGGCGGCCGGCCCGTCGCCGTACCACGCGGTGGCCGGCACCGCGGAACGGCTGGAGAAGGCGGGCTTCCGACGGGTCGCGGAGACGGACGCCTGGGACGGGAGGAGCGGCGGCAGGTACGTGCTGCGCGGCGGCGCGATCGTGGCCTGGTACGTCCCCGAGGGCGCCGCGCCGCACACGCCGTTCCGGATCGTCGGCGCGCACACCGACTCCCCCACCCTGCGGGTCAAGCCGCTCCCGGACACCGGCGCGCACGGCTGGCGCCAGGTGGCCGTCGAGATCTACGGCGGGCCGCTGCTGAACTCCTGGCTCGACCGCGACCTGGGCCTGGCCGGCCGGCTCACCCTGCGCGACGGCACCACCCGCCTGGTCAACGTCGACCGGCCGCTGCTGCGCGTCCCCCAGCTGGCGATCCACCTCGACCGCTCGGTGTCCGCGGAGGGCCTGAAGCTCGACAAGCAGCAGCACATGCAGCCCGTCTGGGGGCTCGGCGGCGACGTCCGCGACGGCGACCTGATCGCCTTCCTGGAGGAGGCCTCGGGGCTGCCCGCGGGCGAGGTGACCGGCTGGGACCTGATGGTCCACTCCGTGGAGCCCCCGGCGTACCTCGGCCGGGACCGGGAGCTGGTCGCGGGCCCGCGCATGGACAACCTGCTGTCGGTGCACGCGGGCGCGGCGGCGCTCGCGGCGGTGGCGACCGGGCCCGGCGCCGCCGACCTGCCGTACATCCCGGTGCTGGCCGCCTTCGACCACGAGGAGAACGGCTCCCAGTCGGACACCGGCGCGGACGGCCCGCTGCTCGGCAACGTGCTGGAGCGCTCGGTGTTCGCGCGCGGCGGCTCGTACGAGGACCGGGCGCGGGCCCTGGCGGGCACGGTCTGCCTGTCCTCCGACACCGGCCACGCCGTCCACCCCAACTACCCGGAGCGGCACGACCCGACGCACCGCCCGCGGGTCAACGGCGGGCCGATCCTCAAGGTCAACGTCAACAACCGCTACGCCACGGACGGTTCGGGCCGCGCGGTGTGGGCCGCGGCCTGCGAGAAGGCCGGCGTCCCCTTCCAGTCGTTCGTCTCCCACAACTCCATGCCGTGCGGCACGACGATCGGCCCGATCACCGCGGCCCGGCACGGCATCCGGACCGTGGACGTCGGCGTGGCCATCCTGTCGATGCACAGCGCGCGGGAGTTGTGCGGCGCCGACGACCCGTACCTGCTGGCCAACGCGCTGGCGGCCTTCCTGGAGGGGTAGGCCGGGAGGAAGAACGACGCGCCGCCGCATGGGTGTTGGGCCTCGGGGTACCCGCAGGGAACCGGAACGACCGGAAAGCCCGGAACGACCGGATCCACAGGGAGGCGACACTCATGGGCCTCGGCGGGTGCATCATCCTCATCGCCGTGGGAGCCATCCTCACGTTCGCGACCGACTGGGACATGCAGGGGGTCAACCTCGATCTGGTCGGCATCATCCTGATGATCGTCGGCCTGATCGGCGTCTCGACGTTCAGCAGCATCGCCCGGCGCCGGCGCGTGGTGGTGCCGCCCACGACGCCGGTCGTCGACGACCCGGCGGTACCGCACCGCCGCGACGGCTACAGCGACGGCTACGGCGTCTGACGCCACGGGCACGCGGAACGGGAACGGACGCGGACACGGCTCCGAGACGGGCGTGACACACCGGACAGGTGCGTCACGCCCGGCACGTGTCAGGCGCCGGCCGCGCCGGCCCCCGCGCCCTCCCCGGCCCTCTCGGCCCCTTCGGCCCCCTCGTCCATGCCTGCCAGCACCAGCGGCAGCCGGTCCGCCCCGCCCTCGGTGAGGCGGACCGGCACGCCCCAGTCCTGCTGGTGGACGTGGCAGGCCGGGTACTCGTTGGCCGGGTCGTCGTCGCAGGAGGCCGCCATCGCGGAGACGTGCAGCACGCCCTCCGGGACGGCGGGATCGAGCGCGAGGGTGCGGGACAGCTCGGTTCCCGCGCCCGCCCCGTCCAGCAGCAGCCCGGGCGGGGTGGCGGAGACCAGCAGCCGGGTCGAGGGGCCGTAGCGGGTGTCCAGCTTCTGGCCCGCCGGGGCCTGGAAGATCACGTCCAGCCGGAGCCGGCCCGGGGCGACCTCGGTGGCGGCCCGCCGGGTGCGGTGGGCGACGGCGGCGACCTTGACCGCCTCCTCCGGCAGCCGCAGCCGGGTCAGGCGGTGCCGGGCGGACTCCACGACCACGATGTCGTCGCCGACCAGGACGGCGTCGCTGGGCTCCCGCAGGTCGGTGGCCAGGGTGGTCACCTCGCCGGTCGCGGGGTCGTAGCGGCGCAGGGCGTGGTTGTAGGTGTCGGCGACGGCGACCGAGCCGTCGGGCAGCGCGGTCACCCCCAACGGGTGCTGGAACAGGGCCTGTTCGGCGGCGCCGTCGCGGTGCCCGAAGTCGAACAGGCCGGTGCCGACGGCGGTGTGGACGCTGCCGTCGGCGTCCACCCAGCGCAGGGCGGACGTCTCGGAGTCGGCCAGCCACAGCCGCTCGGGCGTGGCCGCGAGCCCCGACGGCTGGGCGAACCAGGCCTCGGCGCCCGGCCCGTCGACGAGCCCCTCGTTGGTCGTGCCGGCCGTGACGGCCACCGTGTCGCCCTCCGGGTCGTACGCCCACAGCTGGTGGACGCCGGCCATGGCGATCCAGACCCGGCCCCGCCACCAGGCCACGTCCCAGGGCGAGGACAGGTCGACCTCGCGCGCGGGGCCCGAGGTCGGGGAGCCCTGCCACCACTGCCTGCCGGTGCCCGCGAGGGTCGTGACCTCGCCGGTGGCCGGGTCCAGCCGCCGCAGGGCGTGGTTGACGGTGTCGGCCACCACGACGGAGCCGTCGTCGAGGAGGGCCAGGCCCTGCGGCTCGTTGAACGCCGCCGCGTCGGCCGGGCCGTCGGTGAAGCCGCGCGCGCCGGAGCCGATCCGGCGCACGACGCTCTCCCCGTCCGCCGCCAGCTCCACCAGCTGGTGCCGGGTGGTGTCGCTGACCAGGAAGTTCCCCGACGGCAGCAGGATCGCCTTGCCCGGGAAGCGCAGCACCGTCGGCTCCGGCTCCGGCGGCACGTACGGGCCGTCGCCGCGGCGCAGCGTGCCCTTCGCGGCGTGCTCGGCCTCCAGCTCGGTCACCAGCCGCTCGATGGCGTGCACATGCCCCTCACCGGCGTGCTGGGCGACGACGTACCCCTCGGGGTCGATCACCACGAGCGTCGGCCACGCGCGCACCGCGTACTGCTTCCAGGTGGCCAGCTCGGGGTCGTCGAGCACCGGGTGCTCCACGCCGTACCGCTCGACGGCGTCGACCACCGCCGCGTGATCGGCCTCGTGCACGAACTTCGGCGAGTGCACCCCGATCACCACGACCGTGTCCCGGTGTTTGGCCTCCAGTTCGCGCAGCTCGTCCAGGACGTGCAGACAGTTGATGCAGCAGAACGTCCAGAAGTCCAGGATGACGATGCGTCCCCGCAGGTCCGCGAGGGTGTACTGGGTGCCGCCCGTGTTCAGCCAGCCGCCCTTGCCGGTCAGCTCGGGGGCGCGGACGCGAGCGCGTCGGGGTGCCGAGTGGTTCATGCGTCCAAGGGTGCCACCCGACGCCGGCGATCACGTCGGCGCATGCCCCCTGGCGGCCTCCGCGCGGCCCGGCACGTCGTCGCGGCGGCCGCCGGCGGTACGGGCCCCGGCGAGCCCGAGCCGCGGGATCGCGGTGGGGACCGGGGCACGCGACCGGGCTCAGCCCATCGGCCTACCGGCGGCGTTTCGGACCGGCCCCCGGGGAAGCGCTCCTCCCATGAGATTCCTCGTGTACGACCGGCTCCTCGGCATCGGCGACGACCACTGGATCGAGGACGACCGCGGCGACAAGGCCTTCCTCGTCGACGGCAAGGCGCTGCGCCTGCGGGACACCTGGGAGCTGAAGGACGCCCGAGGGCGCGTCCTGATCGGCATCCACCGGAAGATGCTCGCCCTGCGGGACACGATGGTGATCGAGCGGGCCGGCGAGCCCCTGGCCACCGTCCGGCGCAAGCGGCTGTCGCTGCTGCGCAACCACTACCTGATCTCCCTGGCCGACGGCACGGAACTCGACGTCAGCGGCAAGATCCTGGACCGCGAGTTCGCCGTCGAGTACGACGGCGAACTCCTCGCGGTGATCTCCCGCCGCCTGCTCACCGTCCGCGACACCTACGGCATCGACATCGTCCGCGAGGACGCGGACCCGGCGCTGCTGATCGCGGTGACGATGTGCGTGATCCACCTGGCGGAGAAGGAACGGGAGGACGAGTAGGGTCCGCGCCGGTCAGCCCCGCGGCGGGGCCAGCCCCAGCACCCGGTCCTTCAGCGCCGGGAACTGCTCCCGGGTCGTCGCCACCTTCCCGGGGTCGAACTCCACGGTGAGGACCTCCTCGCCGGCGCCGGCCTCGGCCAGCACCTCGCCCCACGGGTCGACCGCGAACGAGTGCCCCGCCTGCTGAATCCCCGCGTGCGTCCCGGCCGTTCCGCACGCCAGCACGAACGCCTGGTTCTCCACCGCCCGCGCCCGGGCCAGCAGCGTCCAGTGCGCCCGGCGGCGCTCCGGCCAGCCCGCCGAGACGACGAGGGTCTCGGCGCCGGCGTCGACCAGGCCGCGGAAGAGCTCGGGGAAGCGCAGGTCGTAGCAGGTGGCCACGCCGAGGGTGGTCGACGGCAGGCGCACCGTCACCAGTTCCTCGCCCGCGCCCATCAGCACGGCCTCGCCCTTGTCGAAGCCGAACCGGTGGATCTTGCGGTAGGCGGCGGCCTGCTCACCGGAGGGGGAGAAGACCAGCGACGTGTTGTACAGCGTCCCGTCCGGGTCCCGCTCCGGGATCGACCCCGCGTGCAGCCACACCCCGGCGTCGCTCGCGGCCTTCGCCATCGCCTCGTACGTCGGCCCCTGGAGCGGCTCGGCCGCGGGGCCGAACTCCTCGTAGGCGAACGCCCCGGTGGTCCACAGCTCCGGGAGCACGACGAGATCGGCTCCGGCCTGATCCCGTACCAGGTCGGCGACCCGCCGACGCCGGTTTTCAACCGATTCGCCCTCTTCTACGGCGACTTGGATCAGCGAGGCGCGCACACTACCACCGTCCTGGTAAAGGAGCCTTCCACACCGGCCTACGATCGTCACACGAAAGCACTGCCGGGGTGCCGTACAGCAGCGTAACTTGGGGGTCCCCCTTGTTCGAGCGAGCCGAGAGCCGGGGGGAGCTCCACGACACCCGCCGACAGCCGCCGCCTCCACCGGCAAAGCCGCCACCAACTGCCCGTGTCACGACCGCCGAGGGGTCCCGTTCCGTGAGTCTGCATCCCACCCTCCAGCCCTACGCCGACGCCTGGACTCACTCCATCGAGGCGATATCCGAGCTGGTCCAGCCGCTCGTGGAGGCAGACTGGAACCGCCGGACACCGTGCCCGGCGTGGTCCGTGCGCGACGTCGTCTCCCACGTCATGGGCCTGGACTCGGAGATGCTGGGCGACCCGCGGCCCATCCACTCGCTCCCGCGCGACCTGTTCCACGTCGTCACCGACCACCAGCGCTACATGGAGCTGCAGGTCGACGCCCGCCGCCACCACACGGCGCCCGAGATGACGGCCGAACTGGAGTACATGATCATCCGGCGCAACCGCCAGCTGCGGAACGAGTCGCGTGATCCGGGCACGAAGGTGCGCGGCCCGCTCGGCATCGAACTCACCCTGGAGGAGTCGATGCGCCGGCACGCGTTCGACGTGTGGGTGCACGAACAGGACCTGCGCACCGCCCTCGGCCGTCCCGGCAACCTCGACTCCCCCGGCGCGCACGTCGCCCGCGACGTGCTGCTCGCCGAGCTCCCCCGGGTGGTGGCCGAGCGGACGGACGCGCCCCGCAGTTCGGCCGTCGTCTTCGACGTGCACGGCCCGGTCGAGTTCCTGCGCACGGTCCGCGTCGACATGCAGGGCCGCGGCACCCTGGAGGCGGTCCCCGCCCTCGGCCCCGCCGCCACCCTCGCCCTCGACTGGGAGACGTACGTCCGCCTGGCCTGCGGCCGGGTCGCACCGGAGGCGGTGGCGGACCGGGTGAAGACGGAGGGCGACCCGGAGCTGGCGGCGGCCATCCTGCGGAACTTCGCGGTGACGCCGTAACGGGGCCGGGGGGCGGACGGCCCCCCGGAGACGCCGGCGCCGGTTCCTACGCGGGAACGTGCACCGTCTCCACCCGGCTCGCGACCAGCCGCTCGCGTTCCCGCCGGGCCGCCCGCCGCCGCAGCCGCAGGATCTGGCTCACGCCCAGCGCCTGGAGCAGGAAGACCGCGGAGAACGCGACGGTGTAGTCGTCGCCGGTGGCGTCCAGCAGCACGCCGACGGCGAACAGCGTGGTCATCGAGGCGACGAAGCCGCCCATGTTGGTGATGCCGGACGCCGTCCCCTGCCGCTCGGGCGGGTTCGCCGGCCGCGCGAAGTCGAAGCCGATCATCGACGCCGGGCCGCACGCCCCGAGGACCACGCACAACACCACCAGCAGCCACATCGGCGCGTGGCCGGCCGGGTACAGCAGCGTCGCCGCCCACAGCACGGCCGTCGCCCCGACCGTGCCGAGCGCCAGCGGCAGCCGCGCCCCGTGGTGCCGGGCGATGATCTGCCCGTACACCAGGCCGATCGCCATGTTCGACAGCACGACGAGCGTGAGCAGTTCCCCGGCCGCGGCCCGGGACAGCCCCTGCGCCTGGACCAGGAACGGCAGCCCCCACAGCAGCAGGAACACCATCGCGGGGAACTGCGTGGTGAAGTGCACCCACAGCCCGAGCCGCGTCCCCGGCTCCCGCCAGGAGGCGGCGATCTGCCGGCGGACGTACGCCGCCCCCTGGTGCGGCAGCGGCTCCGGCTCGTGCCCCTCGGGGTGGTCCTTGAGGAACAGCAGCGTCAGCACCAGCACCACGACGCCCGCGAGCGCGCTGCCCGCGAACGCCGCCGTCCAGCCGACGCCGTGCAGCAGCCGGGCCAGCACCAGCGTGGAGACCAGGTTGCCCGCCATGCCGGCCAGCCCCGCGAGCTGGGCGACCAGCGGCCCGCGCCGCGCCGGGAACCAGCGCGTGCCCAGCCGCAGCACGCTGATGAAGGTCAGCGCGTCCCCGCAGCCGAGCAGCGCCCGCGAGGCGAGCGCCGTCCCGTACGACGGCGAGAAGGCGAACCCGAGCTGCCCGGCCGTGAAGAGCACGGTCCCGATGGTCAGCACCTTCTTGGTGCCGAGCCGGTCGACCAGCAGGCCGACGGGTATCTGCATGCCCGCGTAGACCAGCAGCTGCAGGATCGAGAACGTCGACAGCGCGGAGGCGCCCACGTGGAAGCGGTCGGCGGCGTCGAGGCCGGCCACGCCCAGCGACGTGCGGAAGATGACGGCGACGAAGTAGACGGCGACGCCGATGCCCCAGACGGCGACGGCGCGGCGGCCGCCCGGCGGATCGCCGGGCAGGGCGGTGGCGGCGCTCATCGGACCTCCCCCCGGGCCAGGTGCGAGAACCAGCCGACGTGCCGGTGGACGACCCCGACGGCCGCCTCCGCGTCGCCGGAGCGCAGCGCGTCGAGGATCTCCTCGTGCTCGGTGAGGGTCTTGGCGATCCGGTCGGGGTGGGAGTGCATGACGGCGACGCCCATGCGCAGCTGGCGGTCGCGGAGCTGGTCGTAGAGGCGGGAGAGGATCTCGTTGCCGCCGCTGCGGACGATCTCGGCGTGGAAGCAGCGGTCGGAGACGGCGGCCGCGGCGAGGTCGCCGGCCGCGGCCTGCGCCTTCTGCTGTTCGAGCAGCTCCTCCAGCCGCTCGATCAGGCCGGGCGGGGCGGGCACGGCCTTGCGCGCCGCGTGCTCCTCGACCAGCAGCCGCGTCTCCACCACGTCCGCGATCTCCTGGGCGGACACGGGCAGGACGAGGGCGCCCTTCTTCGGGTAGAGCCTGATCAGCCCCTCGACCTCCAGCCTCAGCAGCGCCTCGCGCACCGGGGTGCGCGAGACCCCCACGGCCTCGGCGAGCTCGCCCTCGGTGAGCAGGGTGCCGCCCTCGTAGCGGCGGTCGAGGACGCCCTGTTTGACATGGCTGTAGACGCGGTCGGCGGCGGGAGGTTGCTTCACGGCGAGGGTCATGCCGACAGGATAGATACAACACGTACGCATGGGCGGGTCCGTTCACCATGCGGACGTGTCACCGCGACCGCGCCGGAGGCCGCCGCACCGGCGGAAAAGGAAGCGTGTCCCGGCGGGCGCACAACCATCTGTGCTAGTTACGAGTCACACAGACGCGGCCCCGTGCTGTTCCGACGTCAATCCGGCCGCACCGCAGGGGCATTCAACGTAATCGGGGTACCTCACTTGATAAACGGCATTCAGGGCATCCGCCTCCGCAGAGCCGCCGCCGTCGCGATGACCACCGGCGCCGTACTCGCCTCCGGTGCCCTCCACGCGGCGCCCGCCCAGGCCGCCACCGCGCCCACGATCGTCGCCAAGGGCGGCTACGCGATGAACAACGCGAACAGCAAGACGCTGTACACCAAGAAGGCGGACACCAGGCTCTCCACCGGCTCCACGACGAAGATCATGACCGCGAAGGTCGTGCTCGCGCAGCCGAACCTCAACCTGGACGCCAAGGTCACGATCCAGATGGCGTACAGCGACTACATCGTGAAGAACAACGCCTCCTCGGCGCGTCTGATCGTCGGCGACAAGGTCACCGTCCGTCAGCTGCTGTACGGCCTGATGCTGCCGTCCGGCTGCGACGCGGCGTACGCGCTCGCCGACAAGTTCGGCTCGGGCTCGACCCGGGCGGCGCGGGTGAAGTCGTTCATCGGCAAGATGAACACCACGGCCAAGAGCCTGGGCATGACGAACACGCACTTCGACTCGTTCGACGGCATCGGCAACGGCGCCAACTACTCCACCCCGCGCGACCTGACGAAGCTCGCCAGCAACGCGCTGAAGAACTCCACGTTCCGCACGATCGTCAAGACCAAGTCGTACACGGCCAAGACGATCACCAAGACCGGCAGCACCCGGACGATGGCCGCGTGGAAGAACACCAACGGGCTGCTCAGCAGCTACAGCGGCACGATCGGCGTGAAGACCGGCTCCGGCCCGGAGGCGAAGTACTGCCTGGTCTTCGCCGCCACCCGCAACGGCAAGACCGTCATCGGCACGGTCCTCGCCTCGTCCTCCACCGCCCAGCGCGAGGCGGACGCCAAGAAGCTGCTGAACTACGGCTTCGCCCAGCTCGGCTGACACCCGCCGGGCACCGACAGCGCGGGAGGGCCCGCCGTCCGCCGGGGAGGCGGGCGGCGGGCCCTCCCGTCGTCGCCGGAACGCTCCTCAGCGGCCGGCCGGATCCACCGCCGGTGCCGCGGCCGCGCGGTGCGCCTCCGCCGTGAACGCGGCCCACACCGCGGGCGTGAACGTCAGTATCGGCCCGTCGGCGTCCTTGGAGTCACGGACGGCTATGGAGCCGGGTATGTTGCGGGCGACTTCGACGCACTCCTGGCCGGCATTGCCACCGCTGTAGCTGGACTTGACGAATTGGTATGCGGGCACGCCGACTACATCTCCTTCAAGATTCCGTCGATCAGCTCGACCGAGTTCCGCTGCGCGAGGCTCAACCGTGTGATGCGGTCGAAGAGCGTGTTGTGATGCGCGGCATCAGTATCGCTCTCCAACCAGACGGCCGACGAGGTGGTATCCACGTGGACCACGTCCAAGGCACCCGGCTCGGCGAACGACACGATGGTGAACGCGCTGGTCATTCCCGGATGCGCGCCGGCGATAAAGGGAAGCACCTGCAATTTCACGTTCGGCCGCCGGGCCGTGTCCAGCAGATGCCCCAGTTGCTCCCGCATGACCTCCCGCCCGCCGACCAGCTGACGTAGTGCGGCTTCGTGCACAACCGCCCACAACTCCAGCGGTGTCTCACCGTGGAGGCGTGCCTGACGCGCCATACGGGATTCGACGAAGGGCTCGATCTCGTCCACGTCCTCCCAGTGGCCGTTGCCGATGGCCAGGGCTCGCGCATAGTCCGGCGTCTGCAACAGGCCCGGAACGATCGCGAGCTGCCACGTCCGGACACTGGTCGCGATGTCCTCCAGCGCCACATACTCGACCATGGCCTCGAGCTGCGGATACTGATTCCACCAGCCGCGGGCCTTGCGACGCTCGCGGTCCGCCTTCGCAAGAGCCAGCAGCCTGCCGATCACCGCTTCGTCGTTCTGGCCGTACAGATGACACAGCGCCCTGATGTCCGGATCACGCATCGGGACCTGGCCTCGCTCGATCTTCGCGACCTTGGCGACGGACGCCGACAGTGCCTCGGCAGCGTGTGCCTGGCGCAACGAACACGCCTCGCGCAGCCTCAGGAGCTCCCCACCGAGCCGCCGCCCCAGCACCGTCGTGACCGTCTTCCCACGGTTGGGATCCCTGCCTGCCATTCCCACCCTCCCGAGGGGCATTGAATTTTCTGGCCGAATCAGTTGATGGCCACCCGTGCGGAAGACTACCGTCTGTGCCAGACCGCATACCCACTGGAATCGGCTGGCGGAAGTGCACCGTGCTGCCCGCACCCGGGCACCGCACGGCGAAGCCACCGCCCGGCCCCGAACTCCCCGCTCGCACCAGGAGAGGCGTTCCCGTGACCGACTGCTGCCCTCCCGACAGGCCCAAGGCGTACGACCGTTACGACGCCGTCAGCTACACCCCCTACCCTCAGAACGTCTCCCGCGCCCGCAGGCACGTCGCCCGGCTCGTCGCCGACTGGGGGCACCCCGGCACCGCAGCCGACGCGGCGCTGCTGGCCGGCGAGTTGTGCACGAACGCCTTGCTGCACGGGTGCCTGCGGGACCGCCTGTTCCGCGTGGAGACGTCCCTCACCGGCACCACCCTGCGCGTCGCCGTCACGGACCCGAGGGGCGAACGCCTGCCGGTGCCCCGCGCTTCCGGCCCCGGCGACCAGTTCGGCCGGGGCCTGCTGATCGTCCGCGCACTGGCCGACCGGTGGGCCGTGGAGCGGCTCACCGTGGGCAAGACGGTGTGGGCGGAGATGACCGTGCCGGGCGGGGCCGGTGCGTGATCCGCTCGGCCGCCCGTCCACCCGCGGCAGCAGTACCGCGGCCCCACGACGGCAGGAGGCGCGCACGGCAGCCGAGCGGCGGGACGCGGCGCCCGAGGCGCGGGAAGCCACCGGGTCCGCCGGTCGGGCCGTTCCGCGCGCCACCGGCGGGATCGGTACGGCTCTCCGCCTCGACCACCGCGTCGTTCGCCGACGAGTCGGCCTGCGCCGGTCGGTCTCAGTGGTGCCAAGCCCGCCCACCGGTGTTGTGGATGAATCGCTGCAGCACCTTGAGGGTGGTCAGGTACTCCTCGTCGGAGATGCCCGCGTGCCGTTCCGCCCACAGTTCGTCCTGGAGGGCCGCGGCCTTGTCGTAGAACGCCGCGCCTTCCGTCGTGATGCCGAGGCGTCCCTCGGCGTCCTCGGTGATCCAGCCTCGGGCGATGGTCTCGTCGATCTCCGACTCCATGGCTTCCGGGCCTGTGTCGAGGTAGTCCCGCAGGAGACGGGACACCTCGTCGCGGGTTTTGACGGTGTCGGCGCGTGCGACCTGCGCGACAACCCACCACTGCGGCTGGGTGGCGCCGATCCCCGCGAGGGCTTCCCGGGTGCGGGTGACGACGGCCTTGTAGGCCGCCCAACTCCAGTAGCCGATGGGCTGCTCGATAATTTCGGCATCGCTGTGCGAATACTCCACGGCCGGCTCCTCCGCCTCTGTTTGAACTGGTTCGAGAGGACGACCGTAGAAAGTCAACTTGACTTGAGGTCAATTCTGTTCGGCCGTGTTCCCTTCCTTCCGGTCGGGAGCGCCTTCGGGCCGGAGGGCTGCGGCATCGCCCGCTCCTCCTTCGTCTCGCTCCGCATGCTCATCCGACGCTCGACGAGCCGTTGTCGCCGGCACGGCCACCCCACCGCCCGAGGGCTCCCCGCCGGCAACGACGGTCCTGGAGAACCTCCCGTGCGCCTCCCGGGCGGGGCGTGGCCGGAGGCGATCGCCGAGCAGGAGGCGTTCGACGGGAAGCACCACGGGAGCGGTGAACTGTCCGGTGGCTACGGCCTGGAGCGGGCACAGGAGATCGCCGCGGACATGCCGTTCGTCGATGCGGAGCCGGTGGAGCTGTGGCCAGTGCTCCTCGGCGAACACGAGGCCGTGGCGGTCTCCTACCGCGAAACCGCCCGCCGCACCACCGGCGCCCCCGTCTCAGCGCCCGCGCCCACTTCCTGGGGAACCGCGCATGACGGCGTCGCGGACCGAACGCACCGCGGTCCGCCACGGAGTGCACGCACCCGGCGCCGACCGGCAAGTCCCGGCATCCGCCGGCGAGTTACTCGATCCCCGGTGGCCGAGCGGGGAATCCGGGGCCCGTGAGACCGACGGCGGCACCGTCACCGTCGAGATCCCCGACGGCGGGCGGCACGGCCCTTCGATCCCGTCCTGTGCGGGTGCGGCGGCCCCCCCCCCCCGGGGGGGGGCCCCCCCCCCCGGGCAGCCCCGGGGGGGGGGGGGGGTTGGGGGGTGGCCGGTACCCGCCCCCGCGGCCCCGGGCGTGGGGCCCCGGTGGCCCGCGCCCCCGCGGGCCCCCCCCCCGCGCCGGCCCGGGCCCGGCCCCCCCCCCCCGCGGGGGGGCCCCCCCCGCACCCGGCTCACGCCCAGGTGATCAGTCGCTTGGGCTGTTCCAGGATCGCCGCCACGTCGGCCAGGACCTTGGAGCCCAGTTCGCCGTCGACCAGGCGGTGGTCGAAGCTCAGCGCGAGGGTGGTGACCTGACGCGGCTTCACCTTGCCCTTGTGGACCCACGGCTGGAGCTTGATCGCGCCGACCGCGAGGATCGCGGACTCGCCGGGGTTGAGGATCGGCGTGCCGGTGTCGACGCCGAAGACGCCGACGTTGGTGATGGTGAGGGTGCCGCCCTGCATCGCGGCCGGGGAGGTCTTGCCCTCGCGGGCCGTCGTCACCAGCTCGCCCAGTGCCCGCGCCAGTTCCGGCAGCGTCTTGGCGTGGGCGTCCTTGATGTTCGGGACGATCAGGCCGCGCGGGGTCGCGGCGGCGATGCCCAGGTTGACGTAGTGCTTGACCACGATCTCCTGGGCCGCCTCGTCCCAGGACGCGTTGATGTCCGGGTTGCGCCGGACCGCGACCAGCAGGGCCTTGGCGATGAGCAGCAGCGGGTTCACGCGCAGGCCGGCGAACTCCTTGTCCTGCCTCAGCTCCTCGACCAGCTTCATCGTGCGCGTCACGTCGACCGTCACGAACTCCGTGACGTGGGGCGCCGTGAACGCCGAGCCGACCATCGCCGCCGCCGTCGCCTTGCGCACGCCCTTGACGGGGATGCGCGTCTCGCGGGCGGTGTCGTACGACACCGGCGCCGCGGCCGGGGCCGCGGTGACCGGGGAGACCGGGGCCTCGACGGCGGACTCGGGCGCCTTCGGCGGGGCCGCCGCCGCGTGCACGTCCTCGCGCGTGATGATGCCGTCCGGGCCGGTCGGGGTGACCGTCGCCAGGTCGACGCCGAGGTCCTTGGCCAGCTTGCGCACCGGGGGCTTGGCCAGGGGCCGCCGCTGGGGGACGGCCGTCGCGCCGTGGCCGTTCAGCTCGGCCTGGACCGCGGCCGCGGCCTGCTGGGCCTGGGCCGGGAGGGCCGGGGCCTGGGGCGCCGGGGGCTGCGCGCCCTTGCGGGGGCGGCGGCGGGTGGCGGAGGCGGCCACTCCGTAGCCCACCAGGACCGGCTGGCGGCCCTGCGGCTCCGGCTCCTCCCGCTGCGGCTCGGCGGGCGCCGGCGCGGGGGCCGCGGCGCCGCCCGCCACCTCCACCGCGATGATCGGCGTGCCCACGTCCACCGTGGTGCCCTCGGGGAAGTGCAGCTCGCGGACCACGCCGTCGTAGGGGATGGGCAGCTCGACGGCCGCCTTGGCCGTCTCCACCTCGCACACCACCTGCCCGTCGGTGACCGTGTCGCCGGGCTGGACGTACCACTTGAGGATCTCGGCCTCGGTGAGTCCCTCGCCCACGTCGGGCATCTTGAACTCGCGCACGGCCCCTTCAGTCATCGTCGTCACGGCCCTCTCCTCAGTACGCCAGCGAGCGGTCGACGGCGTCCAGCACCCGGTCCAGGTCGGGCAGGTAGGACTCCTCCAGGCGGGCCGGCGGGTACGGCGCGTGGTAGCCGCCGACCCGCAGCACCGGGGCCTCCAGGTGGTAGAAGCACCGCTCGGTGATCCGGGCGGCGATCTCCGCGCCCGAGCCGAAGAACACCGGCGCCTCGTGCACCACGACCAGGCGGCGGGTCTTCTCCACCGAGGCCTGGATCGAGTCGAAGTCGAGCGGGGAGACCGAGCGCAGGTCCAGCACCTCCAGGGACCTGCCCTCCTCCGCCGCCGCGTCCGCGACCTCCTGGCAGAGCTTGACCATCGGGCCGTACGCCACCAGCGTCAGGTCCGTGCCCTCACGGACCACGCGCGCGGCGTGCAGCGGATCCGGGATCGCCTCGGTGTTGACCTCGCCCTTGTCCCAGTAGCGCCGCTTGGGCTCGAAGAAGATCACCGGGTCGTCGCTCTGGATGGCCTGCTGCATCATCCAGTACGCGTCGGACGCGTTCGACGGGGAGACGATCTTCAGGCCCGCCACGTGCGCGAACAGGGCCTCCGGGGACTCCGAGTGGTGCTCGACCGCGCCGATGCCGCCGCCGTAGGGGATGCGGACGACGACCGGCAGCTTGACCTTGCCCAGCGAGCGGGCGTGCATCTTCGCCAGCTGCGTGACGATCTGGTCGTACGCCGGGAAGACGAAGCCGTCGAACTGGATCTCCACCACCGGGCGGTAGCCGCGCAGGGCGAGGCCGATCGCCGTGCCGACGATGCCCGACTCGGCGAGGGGGGTGTCGATGACGCGGCTCTCGCCGAAGTCCTTCTGCAGCCCGTCCGTGACGCGGAAGACGCCGCCGAGCTTGCCGACGTCCTCGCCCATCACGACGACCTTGGGGTCGGTGTCCAGGGCGCGGCGCAGCGACTCGTTGATCGCCTTGGCCAGGGCCATCTTCTCCACAGCCATGTCAGACCCCCTCTGCGTCCGTGAAGGACGCCTGGTAGGCGGCGAACCGGGCGCGCTCCTCGTCGACGAGCGCGTGGCCGTCCGCGTACGCGTGTTCGAAGATGGCGAAGTGGTCCGGGTCCGGCATGGCGCGGACCGCCTCGCGCACCCGCCTGCCCAACGCCTCGCTCTCGGTCTCCAGCTCCGCGAAGAATCCCTCGTCCGCGTGGCCCGATGCCTCCAGATGGCGGCGAAGGCGCAGGATCGGGTCCTTCGCCTCCCAGGCCAGCCGCTCCTCCTCGCCCCGGTACCGGGTGGGGTCGTCGGAGGTGGTGTGCGCGCCCATCCGGTACGTGAACGCCTCGACCAGGGTCGGGCCCGCGCCGCTGCGGGCCCGCTCCAGGGCCCACTTGGTGACGGCCAGGCACGCCAGGACGTCGTTGCCGTCGACGCGTACGCCGGGGAAGCCGTAGCCCTGCGCGCGCTGGTAGAGCGGGACGCGGGACTGCTTCTCGGTCGGCTCGGAGATGGCCCACTGGTTGTTCTGGCAGAAGAACACCACCGGGGCGTTGTAGACCGCGGAGAAGGTGAACGCCTCCGCGACGTCGCCCTGGCTGGAGGCGCCGTCGCCGAAGTAGGCGATCACCGCGCTGTCGGCGCCGTCCTTGGCCACGCCCATCGCGTAGCCCGTGGCGTGCAGCGTCTGCGAGCCGATGACGATCGTGTAGAGGTGGAAGTTGTTGCTGTTGGGGTCCCAGCCGCCGTTGTTCACGCCGCGGAACATGCCGAGCAGGTTGGTCGGGTCCACCCCCCGGCACCAGGCGACGCCGTGCTCGCGGTAGGTCGGGAAGACGTAGTCGTCCTCGCGGGTGGCCCGGCCGGAGCCGATCTGGGCGGCCTCCTGGCCCAGCAGCGAGGCCCACAGGCCCAGCTCGCCCTGGCGCTGCAGGGAGGTCGCCTCGGCGTCGAACCGCCGGGTGAGCACCATGTCGCGGTACAGGCCGCGGAGTTCCTCGGGGGTGAGGCCGGCGACGTAGGGGTCGTACTCGGCGTGCTCGACGCGCTCGCCCTCGGGCGTCAGCAGCTGCACGAGCTCCGGCTCGGCGTCCGGGGATTTCTTCGCTGTGGTGCGGGTGGTGCGCTTGGTGCCGGTGGTGCCGGCCTTGCCTCCGGCGCTGCGTCGCGGCTTGCGCGCGGCAGTGCTCTCCACGGTCACGTGTGCTCCTCCGTCGGTCCGGCGCCCGGGTTCGCCGGGTGCCAGTACGGCTCACCTGCTGCCCGACGGACGCACGGGGTGGGTGCGACCCGGTCGGGAACAGGCGTGACAGGTGCCCCGGCGAGCGCCCTGCAAAGGGCACGTTACCCAGTGCGCCACATATCTGTGAAACCCCTCCTGACCTGCGTTTTTGCTTGGATATCCAAGTAAATCGGCAACATCGGGAACAGGCACTGGTCACAGCCTTGCAGGGGGCCGGAACAACGGCACGTTATCCCGGTCACCCCGGGCACGGGAAGAGTTCGCGTGTGACGCGGATCGCTCGCGCCGGAACGGCGGAAACGGACATTCCGCCTCGGTGCCCGCGCCTGCCGCGCGGGAGGATCTCCGTCGCCGCCCGCGCGGCGCGCCGCGCCTGCGTGCGCCGCCCCGGCACCCCACGCGGGTGCGGCCCGGAGGGTGAGCGGCGCGCGGGCTCCCCCGCGCGCCCGAGCGCCGGCGGCGTGCGGGCCGGCCGGCGCGTCCGTCAGTTCCCGCCGCCGCCCAGAGCGCCGCCGCTCGTCAGGCCGTTGTCACCCGCGTCGCCCTCGCCCGCGTCGCCCTCGCCGGTGCCGTCGTCGCCGGTGCCGCCGGTGCCCGTGCCGTCGTCGCCGGTGCCGTCGTCACCCGTGCCGCCGGACGCCGGGTCCGTCGTCTCGGTGGGCTGGCTCGTCGGCTGGGTCTGCGTCGGCTGGCCGCCCGTCGGCTGCCCGCCCGTCGGCTCCTGGGTGGGCTGGTAGGACGGCTGGTACGACGGGACCCCCCAGCCCGAGCCGCTGGAGCCGGTGCCGGTGTCCTCCTCCGGGGAGGTGTCGGTGGACTCGTCCGTCGCCGCGTCGCTGGGCTCCTCGCTGGGCGAGGCCTCCTTGGAGGTCTGCGAGGCGGTCGGCGACTTCGACGGCTTGCCGGACCCGCCGTCGCCGCCATCGCTGTTCATGGCCAGCGCGACGCCCGCCACGACGGCGATCACCGCGAGCGCCGCGAGGATCCACAGCTTGCCGCGGCCGCCGCCCCGGTTGCCGTGCCCCTCGAAGCCGCCGTCGTCGCCGCCGTACCCGGCGGGCAGGATCGGCTGCGGGATCTGCGTGGTGCCGGCGCCCGAGTCGCCGGGGTGCGGCAGCACGGCCGTGCCCGCCAGGCCCGCCGCCGGGGTGTGCCGGCCGTCGTGCGCCTCGACCGGGCCGGTGTTCCAGGTGCCGGTGTGGCTGCCCTGCTCGTACAGCATCTGCAGCGCGTACTGGACCAGGCCGCGCATCTCCTCGGCGGTCTGGAAGCGGTCGTCCGGATCCTTGGCGAGGGAGCGCATGACCAGGCCGTCGAGCTCCGGCGGGCAGGCGTCCGAGGCCTCCGACGGGGGCGTCGGGATGTCCTGCACGTGCTGGTAGACCACCGACAGCGGGGTCTCGCCGGTGAACGGGGGACGCAGTGCCAGGAGTTCGTACAGCAGGCAGCCCGTCGCGTACAGGTCGGAGCGGTGGTCGACGGCCTTGCCGAGCGCCTGCTCCGGGGAGAGGTACTGCGGGGTGCCCATGACCATGCCGGTCTGCGTCATCGTCGTCGACGCCCCGTGCAGGGCGCGGGCGATGCCGAAGTCCATCACCTTCACGGCGCCGTTGTCGGTGATGATCACGTTGGCCGGTTTGATGTCGCGGTGCACGATCCCGTGCTGGTGCGAATAGGCCAGTGCCTCCAGGACGCCCGAGACGATGATCAGCGCCTGCTCGGGACCCGGGGCCTCGGCGTTCATCAGCAGATCGCGGATGGTGCGGCCCTCGACCAGCTCCATCACGATGTACGGCACGGACTGGCCGCCGACGAAGTCCTCGCCGGAGTCGTACACGGCGACGATCGCGTGGTGGTTGAGCCCTGCCACCGACTGCGCCTCACGCGTGAAGCGGGCCTTGGACACCGGGTCCTCGGCGAGGTCGGAGCGCAGCAGCTTGACCGCCACGGTACGCCCGAGGCGGACGTCCTCGGCGGCGAACACCTCGGCCATGCCGCCCCGTCCGAGTCTGCGGGTCAGCCGGTACCGGCCGTCCCCGACCAGCCCGCCGTTGCCCCAGGTCTCCGGCGCGTCTGACATACCGCCGCCAGTCGCCTCGGGGTCGGACGGGCCCTGGGCGCGCTGCTGCTGTGCCATCAGTCCTCGCCGTCGTTTCTGCCCGCGGTGCGCGCGGTGTTGTTACGGTCTCCGTCGGCCACGCTACAGCCTCCGCGCAAGCCTCCGGTCCGCGACGGGTGCCCGAACCGGCACGAGACGGACCGGTCATGAAACCCGCAGGGGCCGCCCCCGTGCAAATTCGTGTACCGGCCGTACGCCCGCTGTAACGCTTCCGCGACGCTTCCTTCGCGTACGGTCACGGAACGGGCACCTCGCTTGACGTGTCGGTGGCCTCGGGCAGACTTGGCCGGGAATAACACTTTCGATCAACGATCGTGATCGTGATCGGCGATCCGATCGAGGTGCCGGCCGACGGCATCGCGGTCGACGGCATCGTCGGCGCCGGGAAGGCTACGGGGGACGCAGGAGAATGAGCCAGGACGGCGCACAGGGCCAGTACGCGGGGCGGGCGCTCGCCGGCGGCCGCTATCAGCTGCGCGACCTGCTCGGTCAGGGCGGCATGGCCTCGGTGTACCTCGCGCACGACACCGTGCTCGACCGCCAGGTCGCGATCAAGACACTCCACACCGAACTGGGCCGGGAGCAGGCCTTCCGGGAGCGCTTCCGCCGCGAGGCCCAGGCCGTGGCGAGACTCACACACACCAACATCGTCTCGGTCTTCGACACCGGCGAGGACACCGCCTTCGACACCGGCTCCGGCGCGCCGACGCCGTACATCGTGATGGAGTACGTCGACGGCCGCCCGCTGGGCTCGGTGCTCGACGCGGACATCCGGCAGCACGGCGCCATGCCCGCCGACCAGGCCCTGAGGATCACGGCGGACGTGCTCGCCGCGCTGGAGATCAGCCACGAGATGGGCCTGGTCCACCGCGACATCAAGCCGGGCAACGTGATGATCACCAAGCGTGGTGTGGTCAAGGTCATGGACTTCGGCATCGCGCGCGCCATGCAGTCCGGTGTGACGTCGATGACACAGACCGGCATGGTCGTCGGCACGCCGCAGTACCTCTCGCCGGAACAGGCCCTCGGCCGGGGCGTCGACGCCCGCTCCGACCTGTACTCGGTCGGCATCATGCTGTTCCAGCTGGTCACCGGGCGGTTGCCGTTCGACGCGGACTCGCCGCTGGCCATCGCGTACGCGCACGTGCAGGAGGAGCCGCCGGTCCCGTCCTCGGTCAACCGCTCCCTGCCGCCGGCCGTGGACGCGCTGGTCGCCCGCGCGCTGAAGAAGAACCCGAACGAACGTTTCCCGAGCGCCGAGGCCATGCGGAGCGAGTGCCTGCGCGTGGCGGCGTCCTTCCAGGCGGCCCCGCCGAACATCGTGCCGGGCGCGCGGACGCCGAGCGGCGCGGGCGTCGGCTCCGCCGTGTTCCCGCCGGTCGACCAGGCCGCCCCGGCGCCCGCCGGCGACGTCCGGACGCCGTACCAGCCGGCGCCGGCCCCGAACCCGTACGGCACCGCGACGCCGTCCCCCGCCTACGGCTACCCGCAGCAGGGCGGCTATCCGGCGCCGGCCCCGACGGCGTACGCCCACCAGGGCGCCTCGACACCGCCGCCGTACACCATCGCGCCCCAGACCGCGGGCCAGGGCGGTCCGGCGGGCGGCGGCCGGGGCGTCAGGCCGGTGGTCATCGGCTCGATCGCCGTCTCCCTGCTGGCCGTCGGCGGACTGGTCGCGGCCCTGATGACGAGCGGCGGCAGCGACGACGAGGCCGGGGGCGGCGGCGCCACCGCGTCGGCGTCGGCGTCCAAGGCGGCGGGCTACCGCGGGCCGGACACCTCGAAGACGATCGACAAGGAGAAGTGCGAGGAGCCGCAGGAGTCCTACAACGACCCCGACAAGATCCGGCTCCCGGACTTCACCTTCAAGTACATCGGGTCGGTCAAGGAGTGCTTCCAGGCCGCCGGCTGGGAGATGAAGATCGTGGAGATCGACGAGAACACGTACGGCGAGGGCTCGGTCCGGGAGCAGTTCCCGCCGGCCGGCACGGACGTCGACCCGACGGACATGCCCGAGATCACGCTCAAGGTGTCGACGGGGAACCCGCCGTCGTCCTGACCCGGTGTGTCCCGGGGAGCGATCGGTGATCGCTCCCCGGGACACACCGGGCCGGCCGGCGCCGCCCGTCCCCCGGGGCCTCCGGGCACCGCCGGGATCCCCCGGCAGCGGCAGGGACCGCTCGGCCGGGACCGCTCAGAGGTACGGCCCGCCCGAGCGGCCGCCCTTGTGGCCGTCCTCGCCGTCCTGGCCGAGGCCCGCCGGCAGGGCGCGGCGCATCTGCTCCAACTGGGCACGCGCGGCCATCTGCTGCGCGAACAGGGTGGTCTGGATCCCGTGGAAGAGACCTTCCAGCCAGCCGACCAACTGGGCCTGAGCGATGCGCAGTTCGGCGTCGCTCGGGGTCACGTCGTCGGTGAAGGGCAGGGAGAGCCGCTCCAGCTCCTCGACCAGCTCCGGCGCCAGGCCGTCCTCCAGCTCCTTCACCGAACTGGCGTGGATCTCCTTGAGCCGGTTCCGGCTCGCCTCGTCCAGGGGAGCGGCGCGCACCTCCTCCAGGAGTTGCTTGATCATGCTGCCGATCCGCATGACCTTGGCGGGCTGCTCCACCTGTTCCGTCACCGGCGTCTCGCGCGAGTCCTCGTCCCCGTTGCCGCCGCTGAGTGCCATACCGTCCTGGCCGACGACCAGGATCTGGGGGCTCTCCGGCGACCTGTCGTTCCTCGGCATCTCCATGGCGCCATTGTCTCCCATGCGGGCTCCCTCTCCGCGATACCCCCGGGGAAAGAGATCCGCCCCGCCGTCGACCCCTCGGCGGAACCAGAAATGCCGGAATCGCCGATGAATGTGAGGCTTGTCCCGTTGATCTTGGCGTCTGAGCACCGGGAGGGGGTCACGGACGTGACTCCATGGCAACGCGCACTTCGGGCGACGGGACTGGTGGCTGCCCTGGGGGTGGGTGTGGGGGCGGGAACGGGGCCGCACGGGGGCGGGACGGCGTATGCGGCCGGAGCGGCGCACCGGAGCGTGTCGGCGCACGGCGCTGTGTGGGCGCACGGGGCCGCTGCGGCGCACGGCCGCGTGTCGGCGCACGGGGCCGCTGCGGCGTACCGCGCCGGGAGCCTTCGGCCTCCGGGCGCCGCCCCGGGCTCGCCTCCGGCACCGGCCCCGCGCCCGGCACCGGCCTCGGTCCGGGCTTCCGCCCCCGCTCCCGCCCCGGGTGCCGGTACGGGGCCGCGTCCGGACGTGGGAGCCCCTCCTGGTACGGGGCCGCGTCCGGGCGTGAGGGTGCGTCCGGGTACGGGTCCGGGCACGGAGGCGCGTCCGGGTGCGGGGACGCGTCCGGGTGCGGGGACGCGTCCGGGTGCGGGAGCGCGTCCTGGCGCGGGGGTACGTCCGGGTGCGGGGACGCGTCCCGGTCCGGGGTCCGCCTCCCCCTCCGTCTCCGCCTCCCGTTCCGCGTCCGGTCCCGCGGCCGACGGCCGACGGGCCGGTCCGGTCGGCGGTGCGGCGCGCGAACCGGCGGCTCCCGCCCCGTCCGTCTCCGTCACCCGGCCCTCCCAGGCGGGCAGCCGGGCGGGCGAGGGGCGGGAGCGACCGGGGCGGCGGGAGGCGCCCACGGTGCGGAAGAGCCCCCGGCCGCCGGGAGCGGTGCGGCACGACGAGGGGACCGTCCCCGACCGGCCGGTCCTCTCCGCCACCCCGGGAGAGGCAGGACTGGTCCCCCGTGTGCCCTCGCCGCGACCGGAACCCCGGACCGTCGCGCACGCCGAGCGCGGCACCGGGACCGCGCCGCGGATCCTGCCCCTCGGCAGCGGGCTGATCCTCATCGGCCTCGGCCTGGGCCTCGCCTTCGTCGCCCTCCGCCTGCGCCGGAGCTGACCTCCTTCCGGCCCGCGGCGCACCGGTCTCCGCCCCAGCGCGGCCGGCACTTCTACGGCGCGATCAGCAGCACCTTCCCCACGTGCCCGCTCTCCTCCACCAGCCGGTGGGCGGCGGCCGCGTCCGGCATCGGGACGTCGCGGTCGACGACCGGGCGTACGTGACCCTCGGCGACCAGCGGCCACACGTGCTCCCGTACGGCCGCCACGATGGCCGCCTTCTCGTCCAGCGGACGGGCGCGCAGCGAGGTGGCGCTGACGGCGGCGCGCTTGCTGAGCAGGGTGCCGATGTTCAGCTCGCCCTTGACGCCGCCCTGCATGCCGATGATCGCGAGCCGGCCGTTGACGGCGAGGGCCCGGACGTTGCGGTCCAGGTACTTGGCGCCCATGTTGTCCAGGATGACGTCGGCGCCCGCGCCGTCCGTGGCCTTCCCGACCTCCTCGACGAAGTCCTGCTCCCGGTAGTTGATCAGGATGTCGGCGCCCAGCTCGGCACAGCGGTCCAGCTTCTCCCGGGTGCCCGCCGTGACGGCCACCCGGGCGCCGACGGCCTTGGCGAGCTGGATCGCCATCGTGCCGATGCCGCTGGAACCGCCGTGCACGAGGAGGGTCTCGCCGGGGCGGAGGTGGGCGACCATGAAGACGTTCGACCAGACCGTGCAGACCACCTCGGGCAGCGCCGCGGCCCGCCGCACGCCGACGCCCTCGGGGACCGGCAGCAGCTGGCCGGCCGGGACGGCCACCTTCTGGGCGTACCCGCCGCCCCCGAGCAGCGCGCACACCTCGTCGCCGACGGCCCAGCCGGAGACGCCGGGGCCGAGCGCGGCGATCCGCCCGGAGCATTCCAGGCCGGGGTAGGGGGAGGCGCCGGGCGGCGGGTCGTAGAAGCCCTGCCGCTGCAGGATGTCGGCGCGGTTGACGGCGCTGGCCACCACCTCGACCAGGACCTCGCCCTCGCCGGGCACTGGATCGGGGACCTCGTCCCAGACCAGCGCCTCGGGACCACCGGGTTCGGGAATCGTGATCGCATACATGAGAGCGACGCTACCCCCGGCCCCCGGCCGCATCCGTCCCCCACGACCGGTTCCGCCTCCGTACGGCCGGATCCGCCTGCGCGCCCGCTCTCCCCCTTCCCGCCCCGCCCCGCACCCCGGTCCCGCTCCCGTCCTGCGTCCCC
Organism: Streptomyces sp. NPDC051041; assembly: GCF_044456065.1. Classification (NCBI taxonomy): domain Bacteria; kingdom Bacillati; phylum Actinomycetota; class Actinomycetes; order Kitasatosporales; family Streptomycetaceae; genus Streptomyces; species Streptomyces sp. NPDC051041. The sequence goes on along the minus strand of NZ_JBITFM010000006.1, from coordinate 161,319 downwards.
GGCACCGCTCCCGTCCTGCGTCCCCGGCACCGCTCCCGTCCTGCGTCCCCGGTCCCCTCCCCATCGGTCCTTCGGCCGGTCCGCCGGGAAATCCCCGTGCGGGAGCGATGAGTTTGCGGGACCGTGAAGGTCTCCCCATGCGTAGCCCGAGCACGCGGAAGGACCCCGACAGATGAGCACGCAGACGTCCGGTCCGGCGATCGAGACGGCGGGCCTGGTGAAGACGTTCGGCGAGACCCGGGCCGTCGACGGCGTCGACCTGGTCGTGCCCGCGGGCACGGTCTACGGCGTCCTCGGCCCGAACGGCGCCGGCAAGACCACCACCGTGAAGATGCTCGCCACCCTCCTGCGGCCCGACGGCGGCGAGGCCCACGTCTTCGGCCACGACGTCGTGCGCGAGGCCGACCGGGTACGCGGCCGCGTCAGCCTCACCGGCCAGTACGCGTCCGTGGACGAGGACCTCACCGGCATCGAGAACCTGGTCCTGCTCGGCCGCCTGCTCGGCCACGGCAGGAAGGCCGCACGCGGCCGTGCCGCGCAGCTCCTGGAGGCCTTCGGACTCACGGAGGCGGCCGGCAAGCAGGTCAAGCACTACTCGGGCGGTATGCGGCGCCGTATCGACATCGCCGCGTCCATCTTCAACACCCCGGACCTGCTGTTCCTGGACGAGCCGACCACCGGGCTCGACCCGCGCAGCCGCAACCAGGTGTGGGACATCGTGCGCGCGGTGGTCGCCCAGGGCACGACCGTGCTGCTGACCACGCAGTACCTGGACGAGGCCGACCAGCTGGCGTCCCGGATCGCCGTCATCGACCAGGGCAGGGTGATCGCCGAGGGGACCAAGGGCGAGCTGAAGGCGTCCGTCGGCGCCGGCTCCGTGCACCTGCGGGTGCGGGACGCCGCCCAGCGGCCGCTCGCCGCCGACGTGCTGCGCCGGACGCTCGGCGCGGACGTGCAGCCCGACCCCGACCCGGTGGCGCTCACCGCCCGGCTCGGTACGGCGGCCGACGCCGGCACCGCCTCCGAGCAGGCCGCCCGCGCCCTCACCGAGCTGGCCGGCGCCGGCGTCACCGTCGACGACTTCTCACTCGGACAGCCGAGCCTGGACGAGGTCTTCCTCGCCCTCACCGGACACGACACCCGCACCGCCGACGACCCGAAGGACGAGGTGGCGGCATGAGCACCGCGACGACCACCGGGAGCAAGGAACTCGCCCCCGTCAGCGCCGAGTCGCTCGCCGCGCTGCTGATCGCCAGGGAGCGCCCGCCGCGGCCCAGCGCCTGGTCGGCGTCCCTGACCTTCGGCTGGCGCGCGATGCTCAAGATCAAACACGTGCCGGAGCAGCTCTTCGACGTCACCGCGTTCCCGATCATGATGGTGCTGATGTACACCTACCTGTTCGGCGGGGCGCTGGCCGGGTCGCCGAAGGAGTACATCCAGTTCCTGCTGCCGGGCATCCTGGTGATGTCGGTCGTGATGATCACGATGTACACCGGCGTCTCGGTCAACACCGACATCGAGAAGGGCGTCTTCGACCGGTTCCGCAGCCTGCCCGTCTGGCGGCCGTCGACCATGGTCGGCTATCTCCTCGGCGACGCCCTGCGCTACACGATCGCGTCCGTGGTGATGCTCACCGTCGGCGTGATCCTCGGCTACCGGCCGGACGGCGGCGTGGCGGGCGTGGTCCTCGGGATCGCGCTGCTGATCGTCTTCTCGTTCGCGTTCTCCTGGATCTGGACGATGTTCGGGCTGATGCTGCGCACCGAGAAGTCGGTGATGGGCGTCAGCATGATGGTGATCTTCCCGCTCACCTTCCTGTCCAACGTCTTCGTCGACCCGAGGACCATGCCGGGCTGGCTGCAGGCGTTCGTCAACAACAGCCCGATCACCCATCTGTCGTCGGCGGTGCGCGGGCTGATGGCGGGCGACTGGCCGACGGGCGAGATCGCCTGGTCGCTGGGCTGGGCGGGCCTGTTCCTGCTGGTCTTCGGGCCGGTCACGATGCGGCTGTACAACCGCAAGTAGCGCGCGGGCGCACCCCCGCGAGCTGCCCACGGGCGCATCCCCGCGGACACGGCGCACGGGCACAGCACCGCGGACACAGCACACGGGCGCAGCACCGCGGACACAGCACACCGGTGGACCACCACGGGCAGTACGCGGGTCCCCCACGGGGAGCAGGCGGATCCGCCGCGGGCGGCACACGGGTCCGCCGCGGGCGGCACGGCGGGGGCGAACCGCGCGCCGCCCGTGGCGAGTGGTTCAGTCGCGCGGCAGCGGGCGCATGTCGGGCGCGACCTGTGTGCCCGGCGTCGCCCGCACGATGGTGATGAGCCGGTCCGTCAGCTCCAGCTTCCCGACGGCCGGATCGTCGTAACCGAGCACCCGGTGCCCGCGTATGACGCTGACCACCAGGTCGTCCGTCTCCCGTGGCGTCTTGCCCACCTCGGCCTTTATGACCGGCCGTTCGACGATGTCGAGCCCGCTGCCCTGCTGGATGAGGTCCTCCATCACCATGCCGGCGGCGGGGCTGAGCACCGACAGGCCGAGCAGCCGGCCGGCCGCGCTGGCGCTGGTGATGACCGCGTCGGCGCCGGACTGCTTCAGCAGCGGCGCGTTCTCCTCCTCGCGCACGGCGGCCACGATCTTCGCGCCGCGGTTGAGCTGCCGGGCCGTCAGCGTCACCAGCACGGCCGTGTCGTCGCGCTGGGTGGCGACGATGATCTGCCGTGCCTTGTGCACCTCGGCCCGTCGGAGCACATCGCTGCGGGTGGCGTCGCCGATGATGCCCGCGTAGCCCTCGGCCGCCGCCGCGTCGATCACCTTGGAGCTGGGGTCGACCACCACGACCTGGTCCTTCTTCAGCCCCGTCGCACACACGGTCCGGATCGCCGACCGCCCCTTCGTGCCGAAGCCGATGACGACGGTGTGATCGCGCAACGTGGACCTCCAGCGGTTCAGGCGCCATTCCTCACGGGTGCGTTCGGTGAGGGCCTCGAGTGTGGTGCCGACCAGGATGATCAGGAACAGCACGCGCAGGGGTGTGACGACGAGGATGTTGACGAGCCGGGCGGCGTCGCCGGCCGGGGTGATGTCGCCGTACCCGGTGGTGGAGAGGGTGACGGTCGCGTAGTAGAAGGCGTCGAGGAGATCGACGCCGTCGCCGTTGTTGTCCTTGTAGCCGTCGCGGTCGGCGTAGACGATGGCCGCGGTCACCACGAGGACCACCAGGGCCATGGACAGCCTCTTGGCCACCTGGCGGATCGGGTGCTCCACGATCTTTCTCGGGAGCAGCACCCGATGGGTCACGAGATGTTCGTCCGGCTGGCGGGCGATGGTGTCCTGGCGCGGAAGTTTCACGTGAAACACACCCCGATTCCCTGGGACGCCCAGGGCAGGTCGAGCAGTTCCGTCTCCTGGCCGGGTCGTGCCCCGCCCGGCGGGACGACGGCCAGGGCGTCGGCGGCCGCGATGCCGCGCAGCATGGCCGGGCCGTTGTAGTGCAGCGGCACGGCACGGTCGCCGCGCAGCACGACGGGGATGAGCCGGGTGTCGCGCGGATGCCCCTGCGCCCCCTCCGCCAGCGGCATCGCGCACGGCTGCGGAGCCGGGCGCGCGGCCAGGATCCGCACCAGGGGCTCGGCCAGGGTGAGCAGGCCGGAGACGGCGGCGAGCGGGTTCCCGGGCAGGCCGACGAGGTGCTGGTTCTCCTTGGTGCGGGCCAGCAGCATGGGGTGACCGGGACGCACCTGGACGCCGTCCACGAGGAGTTCCGCCCCGATCCGGCGCAGCGTGGGGCGGACGTGGTCGACCGGGCCCGCGGCGGTGCCGCCGGTGGTGACGACGACATCGGCGCCGGAGGCCGTGAGCGCCCCGTGCAGCGCCTCGGCGTCGTCACCGATCCTGCGGACGGCGGTGACCTCGGCGCCGAGCGCCCGCAGCCAGGGCGGCAGCATCGGGCCGAGCGCGTCCCGGATCAGGCCGTCGCGCGGCAGGCCCCCGGTGAGCAGCTCGTCACCGAGGACGAACACGTCGACCCTGGGGCGGGGCACGACGGTGACCGTGTCGTACCCGGCGGCCGCGGCGAGGCCCAGGACGGCCGGGGTGACCTGGGTGCCGACGGGCAGCAGCTGGTCGCCGCTGCGGCACTCCTGGCCGCGGGGGCGGGTGTCCTGGCCGGGCACCACCTCGCGGGTGGCGTGCAGGCGGCCCCGGTCGTCGATGCGGCCGTGCTCGGTGCGCAGAACGGCGGTGGTGCCCGGCGGGATACGGGCACCGGTCGCGATCCGTACGGCCGTCCCGTCGGTGAGCGGCTCCGGTTCCGCGTGCCCGGCCAGCACCCCCGCGTCGCGTACCTCCCAGGCGCCGGGGCCGGCGACCGCCCAGCCGTCCATCGCGGAGGTGTCGAAGGAGGGCAGGTCGGTGAGGGCGGTGAGAGGGGCGGCCAGGGTGAGGCCGAGGGCCGCGTCGAGGGGCACCGGGACGAGGACGCGGCGGGCGCTCCGGACGGCGGCGCGAACGGCGCGGGCGGCAATCTCGCGGGCCTCGGGCCAGGGTGTGGCGCCGGATCGGGCGTGCGCGGCGCGGGAGTCGCGGGCCTCGGGCCAGGGGGTCGCTCCGGACCGGGCGTGCGCGGCGCGGGAGTCGTGGGCCGTCCGGTGTCCCCGGTGCGCGGGGGGTGCGGGAGCATGGCCGTCCGGGGCGGGGCCGTGGTCCTGCTTCACGGGAGCGAGCGCCTCCTCGGCGTCGAGGTCGTCGGCGTCCTCGTCGGTCCGGATGCCGCGGGCGGTCATCCGGCGTCCGGGCGGGTGTCGGGCGTGGCGTCGGGAGCCACGTCGGGGCGGCCTTCGGAGGGCTCCGCGCCGGCGGGTCCGGTGGCGGACCGGGCGCCGGAGGTCTCCTCGTCCGCCCAGCGGAGGGCGAGGGCCGCGGCCTTGCGGGCGGCCTCGGCCACCGCGTCGGGCCCGCCCCCGGCCCGCGCGGCCGCGTAACCGACGAGGAAGGTGGTCAGCGGTGCCGCGGGCCTGGCCACGCCGTGGGCCGCGTCACGGGCGAGGTCGAGCAGGACTCCGGTGTCGACGTCGAGGTCGATGCCCAGCTCGGCCTTGGCTGCGGAAATCCATTCATCCAACACGTGCCCATGCTCCCTGATGCGTGCCCTTGCGGTGGCGATGTCGTCCCAGGTGTCGCAGTCGAAGGACGCGACGGGGTCCGGGAGGCGGGTGAGGTTGAGCCGGGCGGTCAGCCGTCGCAGGGGAAGCCCGGCGAGGCCGCCGTGTCCGGCGGCGAGTCCGGTGAGCCGGCGGCGCAGGGACTCCGCCCGGTACGCGGCGACGAGGGGCTGGTCGCGGCCGTCGGGGTCGGTGAGCAGCACGCCGTCGGGGGCGGTGAGCGGCCTTCGGCCGGAGGCGGTGAGCGGCCCGCCGTCGTTCTCCCGGAGGGCGCCCAGCAGCCGCCGTACCGTGCCGCCGTCGAGGAAGGGCAGGTCGGCGGAGAGGACGACGACGTACGGGGCGGTGGTGCGGCGCAGCCCGGCCTCCAGCGCGGCGAGCGGACCGCCGCCGGGCGGGGTCTCGCGCGCCCACAGCACCGGACGCGCGGTGGCCCGGGGCTCGGCGACGACCACGGTCGTGCGGGCGTCGGCGCAGGCGGTCAGCACCCGGTCGAGCAGGGCCCGGCCGCCGACGCGCACGCCGGGCTTGTCCACGCCGCCGAGCCGCCGGGCGGCGCCCCCGGCGAGCACGACGGCGTCGTAGGCCTCGGCACCGGGGCCGCCCGGGGGCTCGTACGCGGTCACCCTCCGAGTATGCGGGGCGGTCCGATCACGGGGAACGCGGGGGAGCCGCCGCGCTCACAGCGTCCGCAGCAGCACCGCCGGCTGTTCCACGCAGTCCGCCACGTACCGCAGGAAACCACCCGCCGTGCCGCCGTCGCACACCCGGTGGTCGAAGGTGAGCGACAGCTGCACGACCTGCCGCACCGCCAGCTCGCCCTCGTGCACCCAGGGCTTGGGCACGATGCGCCCGACGCCGAGCATGGCCGCCTCGGGGTGGTTGACGATCGGCGTGGAGCCGTCGACGCCGAACACCCCGTAGTTGTTCAGCGTGAAGGTCCCGCCGGTGAGGTCCGCGGGCGTCAGCGTGCCCGCCCGGGCCGCCTCGGTGAGCCGGGCGAACTCCGCGGTCAGCGACTCGGCGTCCCGCGTATGCGCGTCCCGGACGACGGGCACGACCAGTCCCCGGTCGGTCTGCGCGGCGAAGCCCAGGTGGACGTGGTCGAACCGGACGACCTCCCGGGCCGCGGTGTCGACGGTGGAGTTCAGCTCGGGGAAGCGGGCCAGTGCGGCGGTGCAGATCCGGGCCAGCAGGGCGATCAGGGAGATCTTCGGCCCGCCCGCCGCGTTCATCGCCGCCCGCGCCCGCATCAGCTCGGTGGCGTCGGCGTCCACCCAGCAGGTCGCGTCCGGTATCTCGCGCCGGCTGCGGGAGAGCTTGTCGGCGACCGCGCCCCGGACGCCCTTGAGGGGGATGCGGACGCCACCGGGGGAGACGGGCGCGGGGGCGGGGGGCGCCGTGGCCGCCGCCGGCCGCGCCTCGCGCGCGTGCGGCTCCGCGGCGGTGGCCGGCGCCGCCGTACGGCCCTGTGCGGCGGCGGCACGCAGCGCGTACTCCACGTCCGCCCGCAGGATCAGTCCGTCCGGTCCGGAGCCGGTCAGTTCCCGCAGGTCCAGGCCGTTCTGCCGGGCCAGCCTGCGGACCAGCGGCGAGATGACGGGGACGGGGCCGTCGGCCGCCTCGGCGGCGTCCGGGCGGCCGGGCTCCGCTCCGGGGGCGGCGGCGCTCCCGTTCACCGCCGTCGGCGCCACGGCGGGCCCGGGCACGGCACCGGCGGCGCCGGGCCGCCCGTCCGCCGCGGCGGGTCCGCCGACCGGGACCGCGGACCCGGCCGGCCCGTCCGCCGCGGCCCGCGGTCCCGGCGTCGCGGACGCCGGCTGCCGCGGCCGTACCCGTCGCCGTCGCGCCGGCGCCTGCGACGTGCCGTAGCCGACCAGCACGTTGCCCGAGCCCCCGGTGCCGGAGTCCGCCGTCGGCACGGCGCCGGCGGGCTCCGGCGACGCGGCGCCGGCGGGTTCCGCCCGGCCGCCGCCCGGGCCGTCCGTCCCCGCGGCGCCGGCCGGCCCGCCCACCGCGACCGTCAGCAGGGGCGCCCCGACGGGCAGCTCCGTGCCCTCCTCGCCGAAGCGGGCCGTGACGACTCCGCCGTAGGGGCAGGGCACCTCGACCATCGCCTTGGCCGTCTCGACCTCGACGACCGGCTGGTCGACGGCGACGACGTCCCCGACCTGCACCAGCCAGCGCACGATCTCCGCCTCGGTGAGTCCTTCACCGAGATCGGGGAGCTTGAACTCCAGCACCTGTGCCATCAGCTCTCGGCCTCCCACTGCAGACGCCCCACGGCGTCGAGGATCCGGTCCACACCGGGCAGGTGGTGGCGCTCCAGCATCGGCGGCGGATACGGGATGTCGAACCCGGCCACACGCAGCACCGGCGCCTCCAGGTGGTGGAAGCAGCGCTCCGTGACCCGGGCCGCGATCTCCCCGCCCGGACCCCCGAAGGAACCCGACTCGTGGACGACGACCGCGCGTCCCGTCCGCCGCACCGAGGCGCACACCGTCTCGTCGTCGAACGGCACCAGGGAGCGCAGATCGACGACTTCGAGGTCCCAGCCCTCGGCCCGGGCCGCCTCGGCCGCCTCCATGCAGACGGGTACGGACGGCCCGTACGTGATGAGCGTGGCGCTCCGCCCTGAGCGCCGCACCACCGCGCGGCCTATCGGTTCAACGGGCGTGGGCTCCTCGGGGTTCCAGGCGTCCTTCGACCAGTACAGCCGCTTGGGCTCCAGGAAGACGACCGGGTCGTCGGAGGCGATGGCGGCACGCAGCAGCCCGTAGGCGTCGGCGACGGTCGCGGGCGTGACGACGTGCAGCCCCGGAGTCGCCATGTAGTACGCCTCGGAGGAGTCGCTGTGGTGCTCGACGCCGCCGATGCCGCCGCCGTAGGGGACGCGGACGGTCAGCGGCATCGGCATCCTGCCGCGCGTGCGGTTGCGCATCCGGGCCACATGGCTGACCAGCTGCTCGAACGCGGGGTAGGCGAACGCGTCGAACTGCATCTCCACGACCGGCCTGAGGCCGTACATCGCCATGCCGACGGCCGTGCCGAGGATGCCCGCCTCGGCGAGCGGCGTGTCCGTGCAGCGGTGCTCGCCGAACTCCGCGGCGAGCCCGTCCGTCACCCGGAAGACGCCGCCGAGGGTGCCGACGTCCTCGCCCAGGACGTGGACACCCGGGTCGGCGGCCATCGCGTCGCGCAGCGCGCGCGTGAGCGCCTGCGCCATGGTGGCCGGCTTGACGGCGACGGTGGTCATCGGCGCGCCCCCTCCGACTCGGCCTCCGCCTCCAGCTCGGCCCGCAACTGCTCGCGCTGCTCCCCGAGCTGGGCGGTCGGCTCGGCGTACACATGGGTGAACAGGTCCATGGGGTCGAGCGCCGGGTCCTGGTTCATGCGCTCGCGCAGGGCGGCGGCGAAGTCCTCGGCGTCCTGCCGCGCGGCCCGGACGCCGGCCTCGTCGAGCAGGCCCCGTCCGGTCAGCTCCCGCTCCAGCAGCAGGATCGGGTCGTGCTCGCGCCAGACCTCGATCTCGGCGTCACCGCGGTAGCGGGTCGCGTCGTCGGCGTTGGTGTGGGCGTCGACGCGGTAGGTGACCGCCTCGACGAGGGTGGGGCCGCCGCCCGCGCGCGCGTGCCGCACGGCGTCGCCGAGCACCTCGTGCACGGCGGCGGCGTCGTTGCCGTCGACCAGGCGGCCGGGCATGCCGTAGCCGACGGCCTTGTGGGCCAGGGACGGGGCCGCGGTCTGCTTGGCGAGCGGGACGGAGATCGCGAAGCCGTTGTTCTGGACCAGGAAGACCACCGGGGCCTGCCACACGGCGGCGAAGTTCAGCGCCTCGTGGAAGTCGCCCTCGCTGGTGCCGCCGTCACCGACCATCGCCAGCGCCACCACGTCGTCGCCCTTGAGGCGGGCCGCGTGCGCGAGGCCGACGGCGTGCGGGAGCTGGGTGGCGAGCGGGGTGCACAGGGGGGCGACGCGGTGCTCGCGGGGGTCGTAGCCGGTGTGCCAGTCGCCGCGCAGCAGGGTCAGCGCCGCCACGGGGTCCACGCCGCGGGCGACGGCGGCGAGCGTGTCGCGGTAGCTGGGGAAGAGCCAGTCCCGCTCCCCCAGGACCAGCGCGGCGGCGACCTCGCAGGCCTCCTGGCCGGTGCTGGAGGGGTAGACCGCGAGCCGGCCCTGCTTGGTCAGGGCCGTGGCCTGCGTGTTGTAGCGACGGCCGCGGACCAGCTGGGCGTAGAGCGTGCGCAGCAGTTCGGGATCGGCCTCGGCGGCCGCCGGCGTGCCGAGGACCCGGTACGGCTCCGCGTCGGGCAGCAGCGGCGCGGGATCGGTGCGGGGCTGCCAGGCGGGCGGCGGCGCCGGCCGATACGCACCTCGCTGCTCCATGACCGTCATGACGGCACCTCCTCGTGGGAGCGGCTCTGCGGCGCGTCACGGGTGTGACACGCCTCACCTACCGATTGTTCGGTCGACGGCACATTTTGGCTACAGGCACCACCGGGCTGTGGACAAACGGTTCTGCACAGCCTGGGATGAACGCAGCACGTCCATGGTAGGGAGGCGGGGGGACATGGCATCTGAACAAATGGCCGAGGGCGCCGCGGGCCCGGAGGACACCGGCCCCCCGCCGCCGCCCCGCCCCCTGGACGCCATCGACCAGGACATCCTGCGCATCCTCCAGGCGGACGGCCGCGCCTCGATACGATCGGTCGCCGAGCGGGTGCACGTCTCGCGCGCGAACGCCTACGCGCGGATCAACCGGCTCGTCGAGGACGGTGTGATCCGCGGCTTCGGCGCCCGCGTCGACCACGAGCGCGCCGGGCAGGGCACCTCGGCCTACGTCACCCTGAAGATCGTCCAGAACTCCTGGCGCACGGTGCGCGAACGGCTCAGACAGCTCCCCGGCGCCTCGCACATCGCCCTGGTGGGCGGCGACTTCGATGTCCTGCTGCTGGTGCACACGCCCGACAACCGGGCCCTGCGCGAACTGGTGCTCACCCGGCTCCAGGCCATCCCCGAGGTGCTCAGCACCCGCACGCTGCTGGTGTTCGAGGAGGAGGACCTGGAGCCCCAGGGGTGACGGCCCCCGGCGTCAGCCCTCGCGGAGCCCGGAGAACACCAGCCGCACCACGGCCTCGGCCACCTCGCGCTCCCCCATGCCGCGCCCGTCCGGCCGGTACCACTCGACGATCGAGTTGACCATGCCGAACACCAGCCGCGTGGCGAGCCGCACCTCCACGTCCCCGCGGATGTCCCCGTCGGCGGCGGCCTCCTTCATCAGCCCGGCCACCCGGTGGTCGAACTCCCGCCTGCGCTCCAGGGCCCATCGCTCGGTGTCCGTGTTGCCGCGCACCCGCAGCAGCAGCGTGACGTAGGGCAGTTCGGCGATGAGCACCTCGACCATGCGCCGCACGACGTGCTCCAGGCGCCCGGCGGCCCGCCCCACGCGCGCGGGCTCCTCGTCGAGGATCCCGAAGAGCCCGTCCAGGGCCCGGCTCACGGCCCGGCGCAGCAGTTCCTCCTTGCCCGTGACGTGGTGGTAGATCGACGACTTGGAGATGCCCGCCGCCCTGGAGAGGTGCTCCATGGAGGTGCCGTCGTAGCCGCGCTCGTTGAAGACCCGCACGGCGACGGACAGCAGCGTCTCCGGCGTGTACGTGTCGCGCCTGGCCGTGGTCATGAGGAACCGCCCTCCCGCTTGTCGGAGGCGTGCGCGTGGCGGTAGAGCGCCAGGGACGGCGCGTAGCGCCCCGAGGGGTCGCGCAGGTGCAGGTCGTCGAGGAGGCCGTACGCCCAGTCGCGGCCGAGGCGGCGGTTCCACTCGAAGGGGCCGAGCGGGTAGTTGACGCCCAGGCGCATCGCGGTGTCGATGTCCTCCTCGGTGGCCACGCCCTTGGCGACGGCGTCGTACGCGAGGTCGACGATCCGCGCGACCGTGCAGGCGACGATCATGCCGGGGACGTCACCGATGACGCTGACCTTCTTGCCGAGCGCCTGGAACAGGCCGATGGCGTCGGAGAGCGTCCGCGGGGAGGTGTCCTGGGAGGCGGACAGGGCGATGCGGGTGGCCTTGCGGTAGTCGAGGGCGAGGTCGAAGTAGACGACGTCCTGGAACTCCACGGAGGTCTGCCCGTCGGCGAGGACCAGCTGGCCGCCGCCGGGCAGCACCAGCCGGGTGCCGTTGTCCTCGTCCTCCTCGCGGACCCGGACGCCCGCCTCGCGGATCATCGGCAGCAGTTCCGAGGCCGGGCCCAGGTCGCCCTCGGCGACGACGTAGGCGGGCGGTTCGCACCGCTCCGCGGTGTGCGGCTCGGGGCGTTCGGCGCCGTCGCGGTAGTCGTACCAGCCCTGGCCGGCCTTGCGGCCGAGGCGGCCGGACTCCACCAGGCGGCGCTGGGCGAGCGACGGCGCGAACCGCGCGTCCTGGAAGAACGACCGCCACACGGAGTGCGTGACGGACTCGTTGACGTCCTGCCCGATCAGGTCGGTCAGCTCGAAGGCGCCCATCCGGAAGCCGCCCGACTCGCGCAGCACGGCGTCGATGGTGGCGGGGTCGGCGGCATGGGCCTCGTACACCGCGAAGGCCTCGGCGTAGAAGGGCCGCGCGATGCGGTTGACGATGAATCCGGGCGTGTCGGCGCAGGCGACCGGGGTCTTGCCCCAGGCGCGGGCCGTCTCGTACGCGCGGGTGGCCGAGGAGACGTCGGTGGCGAACCCGGAGACCACCTCGACCAGGGGCATCAGCGGCGCGGGGTTGAAGAAGTGCAGGCCGACGAGGCGGCCCGGGTGGGCGAGGGCGCCGCCGACGGCGGTGACGGACAGGGAGGAGGTGTTGGTGGCGAGCAGGCAGTCCTCGGCGACGACGCCCTCCAGCTCCCGGAACAGCTCCTGCTTGACGTCGAGCCGCTCGAGCACCGCCTCGACGACCAGGGAGCAGTCCGCGAGCCCGGCGAGGTCCTCCACGGGGTGCAGCCGGGCCCGGGCCGCGTCCCGGCCGGCGCTGGTGAGCCGGTCCTTCTCGACGAGCCGGTCGAGGCGGGCGCCGATCGCCGCGGCCGCTTCCCGGGCGCGTCCGGGGACGGCGTCGTACAGCCGTACGGTGTGGCCCGCGACCAGCGCGACCTGGGCGATGCCCTGGCCCATGGTGCCGGTGCCGACGACGGCCACGGGGCTGCTGAGGTCGAGTGCTGTCATGTGCGCGATCCTCCCGCACGAGGTTGTCCACAGATGCGGCGGACCCCCTTGTCCCGACCGATCGTTCGGTTACTCTAACTCTGTCCGCCCGTCCGTCGCCCGCCACTTCCCGGAACGAGGCGCCCCGCGCCCCGCCCTCCGGCCATCCGCCCAGGTTTCCGCCAGGCCACGAGCTCGACGAGGAGCTCTTGAGACGAGGAGTTGGTCACCCATGACCGCCGCACTCACGGCGCACGAGCTGATCGCCCGGCACCGGCCCACCCTCGACCAGGCGCTGGAAGCGATCCGCACGCGCGCGTACTGGTCCCCGCACCCCGAGCACCCCAAGGCCTACGGCGAGCACGGCAGCCTGGACGCGGCGGCGGGCAAGGCCGCCTTCGAGGCCCTCCTGGGCACCCGCCTCGACCTCGGCCAGCCCGGCACGGACGACTGGGTGGGCGGCGAGGTCTCCCCGTACGGCGTCGAGCTGGGGGTGACCTACCCGCACGCGGACGTCGACGTGCTGCTGCCCGCCATGAGGGCCGGCCAGAGGGCGTGGCGGGACGCGGGCCCGGAGACGCGCGCGCTGGTCTGCCTGGAGATCCTCAAGCGGATCAGCGACCGCACGCACCAGTTCGCGCACGCGGTGATGCACACCTCCGGCCAGGCGTTCATGATGGCGTTCCAGGCGGGCGGCCCGCACGCCCAGGACCGCGGCCTGGAGGCGGTGGCCTACGCGTACGCGGAGCAGGTCCGCACGCCCGGCGCCGCCGAGTGGACCAAACCCCAGGGCAAGCGCGATCCGCTCGCGCTGACCAAGACGTTCACGCCGGTCCCGCGCGGCATCGGCCTGGTGATCGGCTGCAACACCTTCCCCACGTGGAACGGCTACCCGGGCCTGTTCGCCTCCCTCGCCACCGGCAACGCGGTGCTGGTCAAGCCCCACCCGCGCGCGGTGCTGCCGCTCGCGCTCACGGTGCGCGTCGCCCGCGAGGCGCTCGCCGAGACGGGCTTCGACCCGAACCTGGTGGCGCTGGCCGCCGAGCGCCCCGGCGAGGGCATCGCCAAAGCCCTCGCCACGCGCCCGGAGATCCGGATCATCGACTACACGGGCTCGACGTCCTTCGGCGACTGGCTGGAGGCCAACGCCCGCCAGGCGCAGGTCTACACGGAGAAGGCCGGCGTCAACACGGTGATCGTGGAGTCGACCGGCGACTACCGCGGCATGCTCGCCAACCTGGCGTTCTCCCTGTCGCTGTACAGCGGCCAGATGTGCACCACGCCGCAGAACCTGCTGATCCCCAGGGACGGCGTCTCCACCGACGAGGGCCCGAAGTCCTACGACGAGGTGGTCGCCGACCTGGCCCGCGCGGTGGAGGGCCTGCTCGGTGACGACGCACGCGCGAACGCCCTGCTGGGCGCCATCGTCAACCCGGACGTCAAGGCCCGTCTGGAGGCCGCGGCGAGCCTCGGCGAGGTCGCCCTGGCCTCACGGGAGGTGACCAACCCGGAGTTCCCGGACGCGGTCGTCCGCACGCCCGTGATCGTGAAGCTGGACGGCGCCAAGCCGGACGACGAGGCCGTCTGCATGAGCGAGTGCTTCGGGCCGGTCTCCTTCGCCGTGGCGGTCGACTCCGCCGCGCACGCGGTGGAGCTGCTGCGGCGCGGCATCCGGGAGAAGGGCGCGATGACGGTCGGCGCCTACACCACCGACGCCGGGGTCGAGCAGGCGGTCGAGGAGGTCTGCCTGGAGGAGGCCGCCCAGCTGTCCCTCAACCTCACCGGCGGGGTGTACGTCAACCAGACGGCCGCCTTCTCCGACTTCCACGGCTCGGGCGGCAACCCGGCCGCCAACGCCGCCCTGTGCGACGGCGCGTTCGTGGCGAACCGGTTCCGGGTGGTGGAGGTGCGCCGGGAGGCCTAACGCGGGTGCGGTGCGCCCCCGGTGGCGCTCCAGTGGTACAGCGTCATGGCCACGCTGGTCGCGAGGTTGTAGCTGGAGACCTGGGGGCGCATCGGCAGCGCCACCAGATGATCGGCACGCGCGCGCAGCGCCCGGGACAGCCCGCTGCGCTCCGAACCGAAGGCGAGCAGCGCCTCGTCCGGCAGCTTCAGCCCCCGGATGTCCTCGCCCTCCGGGTCGAGGGCGAACACCGGGCCCGGCGGCAGCTCGTCCACGTCCAGCCGCTCCACGGCGGTCGCGAAGTGCAGCCCCGCCCCGCCGCGCACGACCGTGGGGTGCCACGGGTCGAGCGTGCCGGTGGTGACCACGCCGGTCGCCCCGAAACCGGCGGCCAGCCGGATCACGGCGCCCGCGTTGCCCAGGTTGCGCGGGTTGTCGAGGACCACCACGGGCGCGGTGCGGGGCAGGCGCGCCAGCCTGCCGAGGTGGGCCGCGCGCGGGGGGCGCACCGCCAGGGCGGCGACCGCGGTGGGGTGCGGGCGCGGCACCAGGCTCCGGTACGTCGCCGTCGGGACCTCGGCCAGGAGCGCGTCCAACGCGTCCCGCACGTCCGGGGCCAGTTCGTCGGCGAGGGCGAGGGCGGCCCGGCGGTCGTCGGTGACCGCCACCGGCACCTCGGCGCCGAAACGCACCGCGTGCTTGAGGGCGTGGAAGCCGTCGAGCAGCACGGAGGCGTCGGCGAGCCGGCGCCAGAGACGTACGGGATCGGTCATGACGTGAAGCCTACGTGCGGATGCCCGGCGTCCTTCGGGGTGTGCTGCCGGGGCGCCGCTGCCCGGCCCCGGCCCGGGAGCGGCCCTCCCCTCGCGCGTGCCGCCCAGCCGCCCAGGCGGCGCAGGAACGGCGTCGGCAGGAAGACCGCGTCGGCCGCGATCATCGCCAGCGAGAAGAACGGCAGCCCGAGCACCACGGCGATCGCCGCGTGCTCGATGATCATGACGGCCAGCAGGACGTTCTTCACCCGCCGGTTGAACAGGGTGAACGGGAAGGCGACCTGCACGACGACCGTGCCGTACGTCACGAGCATCACCACCGTGCCGCTGGCGGACAGCAGGCCGGCGAGCGCGGGCCAGGGCGAGAAGGAGTCGAGGTGCAGGGGGTAGTAGACGGCGGTGCCGTCCTGCCAGCGCGAGCCCTGGACCTTGTACCAGCCGGCGGTCGCGTAGATCAGGCAGGTCTCGGCCATGATCACCAGCAGTGCGCCGTTGTGCACGATGTTGGCCACGACGTCGAGCAGGAGCCGCGGCTCGGCGCTCCCGGCGCGGCGCCCGGCCAGCCACCACAGGCCCTGCCCGAGCCACACCGTCCACAGCAGCGCCGGCACGAACCGGTCGCCGTCCATCCGGCCCGCCAGGGTCACCGCGACCAGCGCGACGCCGAGCACGCACCACAGGACGGGCCCGGTCCGGTCGACGACCCGCTCGCCGCGCGCGCGTGCCCGAGCCGCCCGCCGCCCCCGGCGGGCGTCCAGCGACCACACCTGGCCGCAGCGCGTGAAGACCAGGTAGACGCACATCAGGTGCAGGACGTTGTCTCCGCCGTCCCCCACGAAGACGCTGCGGTTCTGCAGCGAGAGCACGCCCACCATGAAGAGCACCGACAGGGTGCGGGTGCGCCAGCCCAGCAACAGCAGCGCGGCGGCCAGCGCGGCCAGCGCGTAGACGGCCTCGAACCAGAGCCGGCCGCCGGACCACATCAGGGCGGTGAAGGCGCCGTTCGCCGCGATCAGCTGCTCGGCGAGCTCCCGGCTCCAGGGACCGTCGGGTCCGTACAGCTCCCGGCGGTGGGGGAACTCGCGCAGCAGGAACAGCAGCCAGGTCGCGCTGAAGCCGATGCGGATCACCGCGGTCTGGTACGGGCCGAGGGCGGCCTCGGTGACCCGGGCGATGCCGCGTGAGACTGCCAGGGCGAAGCGGTTCACCCGGCACCCCCCTCGGCCTCGCCCGCCGGCACCGGCCACCAGGACAGCGTCCGGTACACCGGCCGGTCCGGGACCTTCTCCCGGCTCCATGCGGGCGGCGGCACGGGAGTGGTGCGCGAGCGGACCTGGACGCGGTCGACGACGCCGCCCGGCCCGGCCGCGGCCACGCGGTCCAGGCGCAGCACCACGAGGCGGCGCAGATACGTCTCGGCCAGGGCGCCGCGCAGGCCCACCGGGCGGTTGTCGCCGTCGTGCGTGGCGACGAAGACGTCCCAGGCGCGGCGCAGCTGGTTCTGCTGGGTGTGGCTCGGCAGCGGATTGCCGTCGACGGCCCGCCCGTCCTGGGCGGACAGGTCGTACCAGCCCGTCGTGCGCACCCCGCCGTCCGCCGTCCGCACCTCGGCGCGGACCTGTACGGCGATGTTCTGCTGCAGCGGGTTCGGCGCGAAGAGCTTCCAGTTCTGCTCGAACTCCGGGTAGATCCAGTCGTCGATCGCCGCGCCGTGCCGCTTGCTGACCGTGTTCGGCGGAGCGACGTGCAGGAACGTCATGCCGAGATGCACACAGACCACGCCCGCGACGACCGCGAGCGCCAGCGCGGCGACCATCCGGCAGCGCAGGGAGAGCGCGGCGACGCCGGTGCGGGGCCCGGGGAGCGGGGCGGGGACGGGGAGCGTGGGATCGTGCGGCGCCCTGGGCGCGGGGGGCCGGGCGTCCCCGGGCCGGACGGGGCCGCCCGGCGCGTCCGGCCCGTGCCGGGCGTTCGAGCCCGTGTCGTACGCGTCCATTCCGCCCCGTTCCCGATCCCGGTCCGCCGTCTCGCCCGCCCACCCGTCCGCGGGGCCCCGTGCCGCCCGCGCACCGCTGCGCGGCACTCGAACGGGAACGGTACTCAGGACCGCCCGCCCGGGCACAGCCCCGGGCGGACCCGCCCCGCGTGGCCGTCGCCACACCGCCGTCGCGGACCGTCGCGGCGCGCCGCCGTCCGGGCGGCCCCGCGGACCGTCCACAGCGGTTGACACCTCCCGGCCCCCGGCTCACCATGGAGTCACATCAACCGAACGATCGGTCGGGAGGATGTTCCCGGCAGAGCCCAGGGCGAGGGGGACCGCATGGCGACAGCAGCCGCGCAGCAGACGGCCGGGGCCGGCACCACGGCGTACGGCACCCCGGACGGCACCGACGAAACCGCCGCGTACCAGCGCGCCTTCGACGCCGCCGTGGCCGCCGACGAGCGCATCGAGCCGCGCGACTGGATGCCCGACGCCTACCGCGCGACGCTCGTCCGGCAGATCGCCCAGCACGCGCACTCCGAGATCATCGGCATGCAGCCGGAGGCCAACTGGATCACCCGCGCGCCCTCCCTGCGCCGCAAGGCCATCCTGATGGCGAAGGTCCAGGACGAGGCGGGGCACGGTCTGTACCTGTACGGCGCCGCCGAAACCCTGGGCGTCAGCCGCGACGAGCTGCTCGACAAGCTCCACTCGGGCCGCCAGAAGTATTCCTCGATCTTCAATTACCCCACCCTGACCTGGGCGGACGTCGGCGCGATCGGCTGGCTGGTGGACGGCGCCGCGATCACCAACCAGGTCCCCCTGTGCCGCTGCTCGTACGGCCCGTACGCCCGCGCGATGGTCCGCATCTGCAAGGAGGAGTCCTTCCACCAGCGCCAGGGGTACGAGCTGCTGCTCGCCCTCAGCCGCGGCACGCCCGAACAGCACGCCATGGCGCAGGACGCGGTGAACCGCTGGTGGTGGCCGTCCCTGATGATGTTCGGCCCGCCCGACGACGCCTCACAGCACTCGGCCCAGTCGATGGCCTGGAAGATCAAGCGGCACTCGAACGACGAGCTGCGCCAGCGCTTCGTCGACATCTGCGTCCCGCAGGCCGAGTCCCTCGGCCTCACCCTCCCCGACCCGGACCTGAAGTGGAACGAGGAGCGCGGGCACTACGACTTCGGCCCGATCGACTGGACGGAGTTCCGGGAGGTCCTCAAGGGCAACGGCCCCTGCAACGAACAGCGGCTGACCCAGCGCAGGCGGGCCCACGAGGAGGGCGCCTGGGTCAGGGAGGCGGCCGCGGCGTACGCGGCGAAACACACCGGCGGGAACTCCGGCGAGCGCGAGGAGGCGCGGGCATGAGCACCACCGACTGGCCCCTGTGGGAGGTCTTCGTACGGTCACGCCGCGGCCTGTCCCACACCCACGCCGGCAGCCTGCACGCGCCGGACGCGGAGCTGGCCCTGCGCAACGCCCGCGACCTGTACACCCGGCGCGGCGAAGGCGTGTCGATCTGGGTCGTCCCGTCGTCGGCGATCACGGCGTCCTCGCCGGACGAGAAGGACCCGTTCTTCGAACCGGCCGCCGACAAGCCGTACCGGCACCCGACGTTCTACGAGATCCCGGAAGGGGTGCGCCACCTGTGACGGCACCGGAGACGACCACCGTCCCCACGGCGGCGGCCCTGGCCCTCGGCGACGACGCCCTGGTGCTCTCCCACCGCCTCGCGGAGTGGGCGGGTCACGCTCCCGCCCTGGAGGAGGAGGTCGCCCTCACCAACATCGCCCTCGACCTGCTCGGCCAGGCCCGGGTGCTGCTGTCCATGGCCGGCGACGAGGACGAGCTGGCGTATCTGCGCGAGGAGCGCGCCTTCCGCAACCTCCAGCTCGTCGAGCAGCCGAACGGCGACTTCGCCCACACCATCGCCCGCCAGCTGTACTTCTCGGCCTACCAGCAGCTGCTGTACGCCGAACTGGCCGCCGGGGACGGCCCCTTCGCACCCCTGGCCGCGAAGGCCGTCAAGGAGGTCGCCTACCACCGCGACCACGCCGAGCAGTGGACCCTGCGCCTCGGCGACGGCACGGACGTCAGCCATGAGCGGATGCACCGCGCGTGCGCGGCGCTGTGGCGGTACACCGGCGAGATGTTCCAGCCGGTGGAGGGCCTCGACGCCGACTGGGCGGGGATGGAGGCGGCCTGGCTGGAGACGGTCGGGGACGTGCTGCGCCGGGCCACGCTGACGGTGCCCGAGGGACCGCGCTCGGGAGCGTGGTCGGCCGGGGCGGGCCGGCAGGGCCTGCACACCGAGCCCTTCGGGCGGATGCTCGCCGAGATGCAGCATCTGCACCGCAGCCACCCGGGGGCGTCATGGTGACGGCCGCGACACCGCTGGAGGCGGAACTCCTCCAGCTCGCCGGGTCGGTGCCCGACCCGGAACTGCCCGTGCTGACCCTGCGCGAACTGGGTGTGCTGCGCGCGGTGCACGTCCACGGCACGGACACGGCCGAGGTGGAGCTGACCCCGACCTACACCGGCTGTCCGGCGATCGAGGCGATGTCCCTCGACATAGAGCGGGTACTGCGCCGGCACGGCATGCGGCGGGTCACGGTCCGCACGGTGCTCACACCCGCCTGGTCGACGGACGACATCACCGACGAGGGGCGGCGCAAGCTGCGAGAGCACGGCATAGCCCCGCCGCGCGCCCGGCGGGCGGCCGGCCCGGTCCCCGTGGCACTGGGCCCGCCCCGCACGCTCCCGGCGGCCGCGCGGAAGCCCGGTCCCGCCGGGGCTCCCGTGGCCACCGGCCCGGTCCGCTGCCCGCACTGCGGCTCCTCCGACACCGAGCTGCTCAGCCGCTTCTCGTCCACCGCCTGCAAGGCACTGCGGCGCTGCCTGTCGTGCCGTGAGCCGTTCGACCACTTCAAGGAGTTGTGATGGCCCGCTTCCACCGGCTCCGGGTGGCCGCGGTCGACCGGCTCACCGACGACTCCGTGGCCCTCACCCTCGCCGTGCCCCCGCACCTGCGCGAGGAGTACCGGCACGCTCCGGGCCAGCACCTCGCCCTGCGCCGCACGGCCGACGGGCGGGAGATACGGCGCACCTACTCGATCTGCTCCCCCGCACCGGGCAACGAGGGACCCCGGGAACTGCGGGTGGGCGTGCGGCTGGTCGAGGGCGGGGCCTTCTCCACGTACGCCCTGAAGGAGATCGGCGCCGGTGACGAACTGGAGGTGATGACCCCGGCCGGCCGCTTCACGCTGGAGCCCGCGCCCGGCCTGTACGCCGCGATCCTCGGCGGCAGCGGCATCACCCCGGTGCTGTCGATCGTCTCGACCCTGCTGGCGCGCGAGCCCGGGGCCCGGTTCTGCCTGATACGCAGCGACCGTACGTCCGCCTCGACGATGTTCCTGGAAGAGGTCGCCGACCTGAAGGACCGCTACCCGGAGCGGCTGCAGCTGGTCACCGTCCTCTCCCGCGAGGAGCAGCAGGCGGGGCTGCCGTCCGGCCGGCTGGACCGGGAGCGGCTGACCGGGCTGCTTCCGTCGCTGCTGCCGGTGGAGCGGGTGGACGGATGGTTCCTGTGCGGGCCGTTCGGGCTGGTCCAGGAGGCCGAGCGGGCGCTGCGCGGACTCGGTGTGCCGCGCACCCGCATCCACGAGGAGATCTTCCACGTGGACGCCGGCACGGCCTCCGCTTCCCCGCCCCCGGCTCCCGCCCACAGCACGGTGACCGCCCGCCTCGACGGCCGCGGCGGGACCTGGCCGGTGCGGGAGGGCGAGTCCCTCCTGGCGACGGTGCTGCGCAACCGGCCCGACGCGCCCTACGCCTGCAAGGGCGGGGTGTGCGGCACGTGCCGGGCCTTCCTGGTCTCGGGCGAGGTACGGATGGACCGCAACTTCGCGCTGGAACCGGAGGAGACGGAGGCCGGATACGTGCTCGCCTGCCAGTCGCATCCGGTGACGGAGAAGGTGGAGCTGGACTTCGACAGGTGAGGACCGCGCCGCACCGGCACGCCGGACGTCCCGGACACCTGGGCCCCTCCCGCACCTCCGGATCCCTCTCCAGACGCCCGGGCATCCTTCCGGGCGTCTGGAAGCCCTTTGCGGAGACGCCGTTCCCGCTGTGGGCGCGCGCCGTCCCCGGAGGGCCCGCCGCCCGCCCGGTCCCGGTTGCCGGAGGGCGCGCTGTCACCCGAGCACGGCCGTAAGCACACGAGGAGCTCTTGGGCGACCTGGTGGCGGCACTCCCTCCGCGTGCCTCCCGGCCCGGACGTCGGAACACGCCCACCGGGCCGACCGCAGGGAACGGACCCGCCGGGGCGCCCGGCGGGGAGCGGCCGTCCTAGAGGACGTATCCCGGTTCGCCCTTGTCGTTCACGACGGGGCGGCCCTTTGCCGCCCACACCTGCATGCCGCCGTCGACGTTCACCGCGTCGATGCCCTGCTGGAGCAGGTACATCGTGACCTGCGCCGACCGGCCGCCGGAGCGGCAGATCACATGGACCCGGCCGTCCTGCGGGGCCGCCTCGGCCAGCTCCCCGTACCGGGCCACGAACTCGCTGATGGGGATGTGCAGCGCTCCTTCGGCGTGACCCGCCTGCCACTCGTCGTCCTCACGGACGTCCAGCAGGAAGTCGCCGTCCTTGAGGTCCGCGACCTCGACCGTGGGCACACCAGCTCCGAAACTCATGCCTTCGACGCTACCCGACCTGCCCGGCGCACCGCCCGCCCCACCACCACGGGCCGGCACCGGCACCACCCGCGGCGTTCAGGACCCACCCGGCGCCCCGGGGCCGGTTCGTCCCGAGCGCACCGGAGGCCGTCCCGGCGGCAGCGCCGGCGATCACCGCGCTCACACCTGTCCCAGCACCGCCGCCAGCTCGGACTCCCGCTCCGTGATCTGGGCCTTCAGCTGTTCGGCGATCTCGTCCAGCAGGCCGTCGGGGTCGTCCGGAGCCAGCCGGAGCATCGCGCCGATCGCGCTCTCCTCCAGCTCCTTCGCCATCAGCGTCAGCAGCTCCTTGCGCTGGACGAGCCATTCGAGGCGGGCGTAGAGTTCCTCGCCGCGGCTCGGGCTCCGCCTCAGCTGCGGTCCGGCGGCCCACTCCTCGGCCAGCTCCCGCAGCTCCTTCTCGTCTCCGCGTGCGTAGGCGGCGTTGACCCGGGTGATGAACTCCTCGCGCCGCTTGCGCTCGCCCTCCTCCTGCGCCAGATCCGGGTGGGCCTTGCGGGCCAGCTCGCGGTAGAGCTTGCGGGCCTCCTCGCTGGGCCGCACCCGCTGCGGAGGCCGCACCGCCTGGTCCGTGAGCATCGCCGTGGCCTCGGGGAACAGACCGCTGCCGTCCATCCAGCCGTGCAGCAGTTCCTCGACACCGGGGATCGGCATCAGCCGGGCCCGCGCCTCGTCCGCCCGGCGCCGGTCCTCGGGGTCACCGGTGCGGGCGGCCCTGGCCTCCAGGATCTGGGCGTCCAGCTCCTCCAGCCGCGCGTACATCGGGCCGAGTCTCTGTTCGTGCAACCGGGAGAAGTTCTCGACCTCCACGCGGAAGGTCTCCACCGCGATCTCGTACTCGATGAGTGCCCGCTCGGCGGTCCGAACGGCCTGCTCCAGCCGTTCCTCGGGCCGTGCGCCGCTCTGGGGCGTCACCCGCTCCTCACCGGCGCCGCCACCACCCTGCTCAGCTTCCGGGGTCGTCACCCGACCAGCGTAGGCCACGGAACCGCCGTGCCCGGCTCGCACCGGGGCCGGGAGGTCCGGTGCGGATTCCTTCAGGGCCGGCCGTGCGGCCGCCGCCGCCCGGGCGGGACCGCCACTCGGTGCGGAGAGGCGTGCCCCGCGTCCCGGGCCGTCGAGGCGCCGGTGGGGGGCGCGACCGCCCGCGGCCCCGCGCACTCACGCACGCGGTCGCCTTCCCTCAGACACCCGGCTCCGCCGCGATCCGACCGGCCCGCACCGCCGTCACCAGGTCGGCGTGGTCGGCCTCGGTGCGGTCGGCGTAGGCGACGGCGAAGGCGGCCACGGCCTCGTCCAGCTCCTCGCTCTTGCCGCAGTACCCGGCGATCAGGCGTGGGTCGGCGCTGTGGGAGTGGGCGCGGGCCAGGAGGGCGCCGGTCATGCGGGCGTAGTCGTCCATCTGGTCGGTGGTCAGCGCCGTGGGGTCGACGCTGCCCTTGCGGTTGCGGAACTGCCGGACCTGGAAGGGCCGTCCCTCGACCGTCGTCCAGCCCAGCAGGATGTCGCTGACGACCTGCATGCGCTTCTGGCCGAGGACCACCCGTCGGCCCTCGTGCTCGGCGGACGGCGTCTCGAAGCCGGCCGTCACCAGATGCGGCACCAGCGCCGACGGACGGGCCTCCTTCACCTGGAGCACGAGTGCTTCGCCGCGGTGGTCCAGGAGCAGCACGACATACGACCGGGTGCCGACGCTGCCGGTGCCGACGACGCGGAACGCGACGTCGTGCACCGCGTGCCGGGCCAGCAGGGGGAGCCGGTCCTCCGGGAGCGTCGTCAGGTACTGCTCCAGGGAGGCCGCGACCGCCGCCGCCTCCGCGTCCGGAACGCGTCGCAGCACCGGCGGGGCGTCGACGAAGCGGCGTCCGCCGTCCTCGGTGGGCTCGGTCGATCGGGCCGCGAAGCGCCCGCTGGTGTTGGCCCGGGCCTTCTCGGAGACCCGTTCCAGGGTGCCGAGCAGGTCGTGCGCGTCGGTGTGGGAGACGAGTTCCTCGTCGGCGATGGCGTTCCACGCGTCCAGCACCGGCAGTCTGGCGAGCAGCCGCATGGTGCGGCGGTAGGCGCCCACCGCGTCGTGGGCCGCCCGGCGGCAGGCGTCCTCGTCCGCGCCCGCCTCACGGCCCGCGAGCACCAGCGAGGCCGCGAGGCGCTTGAGGTCCCATTCCCAGGGGCCGCGGACCGTCTCGTCGAAGTCGTTCAGATCGATGATGAGGCCGCCGCGCGCGTCGCCGTACAGGCCGAAGTTGGCCGCGTGGGCGTCGCCGCAGATCTGGGCGCCGATCCGGGTCGTGGGCGTGCGCGCCAGGTCGTACGCCATGAGTCCCGCCGTTCCGCGCAGGAAGGCGAAGGGGGTGGCCGCCATCCGGCCGATCCTCATGGGGACGAGCTCCGGAATCCGGCCGCGGTTCGACTCCTCGACGGCGCGCACCGCGTCGGGGCGGGCCGCGTCCGGGTCCAGCGCGGCGTGCGCCCGGCGCGGCACCCGCTTCCGGAGTGCCTTGCCCTCCTCCTTGGAGGACCCCGCGGCGGGCCATTCGGCGAAGCCCGGAACCCGCGGCAGCCGACGCTCCCACGCCGACGGCGCCCGAGTCGTCGCCTCCGAACCGCTTCTGGTCATACCGACCGCCTCCCCCGCACCCGCACGAACATCAACTCGTGCAGACCGTACAGCCGACGGCCGGAACGCGTCAGACCCTGTGGACAACCCCACAGATGTGGAAACCGGCCGGCTCCGGCACCCGGGGAGACCACCCGGAGCCGGACGATCGGAACTCAGCCCCCCGGCGCTCGAGCCGTCGGCGTCACCGCGGCAACCATCCGCCCGACCGGGTCCAGCCGCCTCACCCGCCCCGCTCGGTGTCCGGAGCCCCGAGCCGTCCCGTCCGCGGACGCCTCAGCACCCGGGCCCGAGCGCCCCCTCGGGCAAGTGCTTCTCCGCCCACACCGCCAGCTCCCTGAGCGCCGGCTTCAGCGCGGCCCCCGCCTCCGTCAGCCGGTAGGAGACCCGCAGCGGCGGCCCTTCGGCCACCTCGCGCACGACGAGGCCCGCCGCGGCCAGTTCGGTGAGCCGGTCGGAGAGCATGCGCTCGCTGATGCCGGGGATCGCCCTGCGCAGGTCCACGAAGTACGCGGGTCCGCCGGTCAGGACGGACACGATCGGGCCGGTCCAGCGCTTGCCGAGCAGTTGGAAGACGCGGGTGATGCCGCCGTCCACCCGCTTGCACCCCGCCGCGTCGTGACTCCGCTCGACCGTCATGCCCTCAGGGTACTGCCCCACCACAGATGGCTGAAAAAAAGTAAGCGACTGTGTTATCAATAGTTCTGTACGAATCATCAGCCCACGTCACCGAGGCGTCGCGGCCCGGCTCGCCCTGCTCGGACCGCCCCGCCCGGCCCGGCCGACGGCTGTTCGGCTCACGGCGCCCGGACCGCGCCACTCGGCCCGCGGTTCACGGACCCGCCACCCACCTCACCGTTCACCTGGAGAACCGCATGGCCACGCTCCTGCACATCGACTCGTCCGTGTTTCCCGCCGACGTCTCCGCGTCCCGGGCCGTGACGGACGCCTTCCGCCGCACCTGGGAGGAGCAGCACCCGGAGGGCACGGTGATCTACCGGGACCTCGCCGCGGACCCGGTCCCGCACATCACCGCCGACGCCCACAGCGCCGGCTTCGCCGATCCGGCCACGCACACGTCCGGGCAGGCCGCCGCCTTCGCCGAGCGCGTGCGTCTGATCGAGGAGCTGGAGCGGGCGGACGCGGTGCTGATCGGCGCCCCGATGTACAACTTCTCGATCCCGTCGACCCTCAAGGCGTGGCTGGACAACGTGATCCTCCTCGGCCGCACCGCCGCGACCGGGGAGTCGAAGGTCAAGGGCACGCCGGTCACCGTCGTCGCCAGCCGGGGCGGTTCCTACGCGCCCGGCACCCCGCGCGAACCCTACGAATACGTGCAGAACTACCTGACGGCGGTTTTCGCCGACGCGCTCGGCGCCGACCTCGACTTCATCGTCCCGGAGCTCACCATGGCCCCGCACAACCCGGAGATGGCCCAGCTGATCCCGCTCTTCGAGGCGTCCCGCGAACGCGCCCTCCAGGACGCCGCCGCCAAGGCCAAGAAGCTGGCCCAGCGCTTCGCCGCGTAGGTCCGCCGACGCGTCCAGGAGGAAGCCGACGCGTCCAGAGGAAAGGGACCGGCGAAGCGCCCTCACCCCCGCACAAGGCACGCCCGCACAGGACAGGAGTCCCCGACGAGCCCCGACGGGACTCCGCCGAGACTCCGTCGAGCGCCGCCCCGCCCCGCCGGCAGCGGCAGGGCGGGGCGGAAGGCGCTCACCGCGTCGCGCCGACGGCCGGGTCCGGCACGCCGGACGCCTCCCTGCTGGGACGATCGCCGGACGAGGACCACCGGACGCACCCGTCCCCGGACGAGAGCAGGCACGACATGCGATGGACCGTCCACGGCGAGCACACGCTGTACGACACCCCCCTGGGTGCGGGTGCGCTCCTTGGACGCCGAGCAGCCGGACGGCACCCGGGCGGACTACCACGTGGTGCGGCTGCGGGACGTCGCCGTCGCAGCGGCCGTGGACGACCGGCGGCGCGTCCTGATGATGTGGCGGCACCGCTTCGTCACCGACACCTGGGCCTGGGAGCTGCCCATGGGCCTGGTCGAGGACGGCGAGACCCCGGTGGCCGCCGCCGCCCGGGAACTGGAGGAGGAGACCGGGTGGCGCCCGGACGGGATGCGGGAGTTGATCTACGCGCAGCCCGCGGCGGGGATCACCGATTCCCAGCACTTCGTGTTCCGCGCGGACGGCGCGCGGCGCGTCGCCGAGCCCGTGGAACGCAACGAGTCCGACCGGCTCGAGTGGATCGCGCTGAGCGACATCCGCGGCATGGTCGCCCGGAGGGAGATCGTCAGCAGCGCCACGCTCGTCGGCGTGATGGCGCTCCTGCTGGACCAGGAGGCGTAAGCCACGCACCCGCGCGTCCGGCTTCCGGGATCCTCGCCGGCGGCTCCGGGTGCGGCGGCCCGGACCTGCCCGGCGGCCTGTTGCGGGGCGGGCACGGACCGGCGGGCACCGCGCCGGGGCCGGGCGGGACGGGTACTCCTCCCGCCGGGCACCGGCGGGGACGCCGGCGCCGGAGCCCTCTGCTCCCGGGCGGCCGGACCCGCGGGCCGCTCACCGCGCCCTGAGAGCTTCGTCACAGAGCGCGCGCCGGAAACGGCCCGGCCGGGGACCCGCGGCACCGCGCGGATCGCCGGCGCCCCGCCGGTTCCCCGGTCCGCTCGACGGCCCGTTTCCGCAACCCCGGAGACAAGCATCACACCGGTGGAAACAGGAACGGGCGGCATCGTAATCATGATGCCGCCCGTTCCTTCGGTGCGTCAGGAGCACTTTCACCGGTGCTCCCTGGTGCGCGAGGGGGGAGTTGAACCCCCACGCCCTTGCGGGCACTGGAACCTGAATCCAGCGCGTCTGCCTATTCCGCCACCCGCGCATTGGGTGTGTCCTCCGGCTCCGGCCCTTTCGGGCTGGCGCCTTCCGACACCGAGAACATTAGCACGCTGATCGGGGTGGGTTCACATCCCTTGTCGCCGGGCAGGCTCCGGACCGGATCCCCCTTCCGACCACACCCCGGACGACACCCCCATGCAGGCGCCGAACAGCCGCCCACCAGCACCGCCGCCCCGGACGGCTCCCGGCCCCGCCGGGAGGGCACCCGGCCCGCCCGGCGTCCCGAGGCACGCGTCACGGGGGACGAGCCGCGCCCCCGAGGAAGAAGAGGGCCGGATGCGCGCCGGAGGGGCAACCAACCCGCGCCCCGGCGGCAACCGGTTCACGTATCAACCTCGTACCGGTCCCCCCGTCCGGCCAGGAGCCGGTCGGGGTCCACAGCCGGGTGCGGGACACTGGTCTACGGCCGCCTCTACGATCCATGGCAGAAGTGCGCACGGCAGTACGCGCGCGTACTGCCGGTGGAGTTCGAAGGGCGACTCCGCAGGGAACCTCGGCAGGCGTCGGCACCCGTCGACACCGGTCGACCGGGCCGACAGGGGGAACCACCCGATTCACCGGCGCGTGGATACGATCAGTAAGCAGTACCAGGTAGGCAGTACGCGAAGCGGTACTGCGGGCAGTACACAGGACGGCAGCGACGGAGGAGGTGCCCCATGGGAGTCCTGAAGAAATTCGAGCAGCGTCTCGAAGGTCTGGTCAACGGCACCTTCGCCAAGGTGTTCAAGTCCGAGGTGCAGCCCGTGGAGATCGCTGGAGCGCTCCAGCGCGAGTGCGACAACAACGCGACCATCTGGAACCGCGACCGCACCGTCGTGCCCAACGACTTCATCGTGGAGCTGAGCGCCCCGGACTTCGAGCGGCTCAGCCCCTACTCCGGCCAGCTCGGCGACGAGCTCGCCGGCATGGTGCGCGACTACGCCAAGCAGCAGCGCTACACCTTCATGGGCCCCATCAAGGTCCACCTGGAGAAGGCGGACGACCTCGACACCGGCCTGTACCGGGTGCGCAGCCGTACGCTCGCCTCCTCCAGCAGCCAGCAGGCCGCCGCGCCCGCCGCCCCGGCCGGCGGCCCCGGCGGCTACGGCTACCCGCCCGCGGCTCCCTCGGGCGCCCCGCCGATGCCCGCCGCGCCGCCGCCCGGCGGCTACGGCTACCCGCCGCCCGTGAGCGCCCAGCGGCCCGGCGCCGCGCCCGCGCCGGGCGGACGCACCCGCTACTGGATCGAGATCAACGGCACCCGCCACCAGATCTCCCGCCCGACGCTGGTGCTGGGCCGCAGCACCGACGCCGACGTGCGGATCGACGACCCCGGCGTGTCCCGCCGGCACTGCGAGATCCGGACCGGAACGCCCTCGACGATCCAGGATCTCGGCTCCACCAACGGCATCGTGGTGGACGGGCAGCACACCACCCGCGCTACGCTCCGCGACGGCTCGCGGATCGTCGTGGGCAGTACCACCGTTATCTACAGGCAAGCCGAAGGGTGATCCGGGGGCAATGTCAGAGCTGACCCTCACGGTCATGCGGCTGGGTTTTCTGGCCGTTCTGTGGCTGTTCGTGATCGTGGCCGTGCAGGTCATCCGCACCGATCTGTTCGGTACGCGCGTCACCCAGCGCGGGTCGCGGCGTGACGCGGGCCGCGCATCGCAGGCCGCGCGCCATGCGCCGCCGCAGCAGCGCCAGCAGCCCGCGGGCGGCCGCGCGCGCCGCAACGCCCCCACCAAGCTGGTCGTGACCGAGGGCACCCTCACCGGCACCACCGTCGCGCTGCAGGGCCAGACCATCACGCTGGGCCGGGCGCACGACTCGACGATCGTGCTGGACGACGACTACGCCTCCAGCCGCCATGCCAGGATCTACCCGGACCGCGACGGCCAGTGGATCGTGGAGGACCTGGGCTCCACCAACGGCACCTACCTGGACCGGACCCGGCTGACGACCCCCACACCGATTCCGCTGGGCGCGCCGATCCGCATCGGCAAGACCGTCATCGAGCTGCGGAAGTAGTACGACAATGAGCGAGCGGAGCGAGCACGCAGTGGCGGTCCCCACCCCGGGCCCCGGCGCGCTCCCGACCGGAGGGTGGGCAGTGTGGCTCGACACGACCGGCTGTACCCGGAGCCGACAGGCGAGGTGCGCATGAGTCTGTCACTGCGCTTCGCCGCCGGATCGCACAAGGGCATGATCCGGGAGGGCAACGAGGACTCCGGTTACGCCGGCCCGCGCCTGCTCGCCATCGCGGACGGCATGGGCGGCCAGGCGGCCGGCGAGGTCGCCTCCTCCGAGGTGATCTCCACCATCGTCGCGCTCGACGACGACGTGCCCGGCTCCGACCTGCTCACCTCGCTCGGCACGGCCGTGCGGCGCGCCAACGACCAGCTGCGCCAGATGGTCGAGGACGACCCCAGCCTGGAGGGCATGGGGACCACGCTGACCGCGCTGCTGTGGACCGGCCAGCGGCTCGGCCTGGTCCACGTCGGCGACTCGCGGGCGTACCTGCTGCGGGACGGCGTGCTGACGCAGATCACGCAGGACCACACCTGGGTGCAGCGCCTCGTCGACGAAGGGCGGATCACCGAGGAGGAGGCCAACACGCACCCGCAGCGGTCCCTGCTGATGCGTGCGCTGGGCAGCGGCGACCACGTCGAGCCCGACCTGTCCATCCGCGAGGTCCGGGCCGGCGACCGCTACCTCATCTGCTCCGACGGGCTGAGCGGGGTGGTCTCCCACCAGACGCTGGAGGACACCCTCGCCAGCTACCAGGGCCCCGAGGAGACCGTGCAGGAGCTGATCCAGCTCGCGCTGCGCGGCGGCGGCCCCGACAACATCACCGTGATCGTCGCGGACGTCCTCGACCTGGACACCGGCGACACCCTCGCGGGGCAGCTGTCCGACGCCCCGGTCGTGGTCGGCGCGGTCGCCGAGAACCAGAGCCAGCTGAACGACAACGGCTACCTGCAGACGCCCGCCGGCCGCGCCGCCGGCCTGGGCCGTCGGGGATCCGGACGGGGCGGCGAGTTCGGCCCGCCCGGCAGCGGCGACACCACCGGCTACATCCCGGCGGCCGGCCTCGGCTACGGCGACGACGACTTCACCAAGCCCGGCAAGGGCCGCAAGTGGCTGAAGAGGTCCCTCTACGGCGGCCTCGCCCTCGCCGTCATCGGCGGCGGCCTGTACAGCGGCTGGCGCTGGACGCAGACCCAGTACTACGTCGGCGCCAAAGGCGAGCACGTCGCGCTGTACCGGGGCATCAGCCAGGACCTGGCCTGGGTGAAACTGTCGCAGGTCGAGCGGGACCACCCCGAGATCGAACTCAAGTACCTCCCGCCCTACCAGCAGAAACTGGTCAAGGCGACCATCGCCGAGGGCGGTCTGAAGAACGCCCAGGCGAAGATCGAGGAACTGTCGGTGCAGGCCTCCGCGTGCAAGAAGGAGGCGCAGCGGCGCGCCGCGCAGAGCGAGAGGAACGCCGAGACGGGCCAGGGCGAGGCCGGAGGCACCACGGGAACCACACCCGCCTCCTTCACGTCCAAGGCCACGCCGACGCCGACCCCGCCGGGCGGTGCCCCGTCCGGTTCGGCGTCGGCCGCCCCGAACCCGAACCCGTCCACGACCGCACCTACTCCCAGCCCCGGCCCCAGCCTCTCGGAGGAGGAGCAGAAGGTCGTCTCGCTGTGCGGTAAGCAGTAGGCAAGCCGTGAGAGGCCCCCGTCACACGATGAGCAGTACTACGAACTCGCCGACGCACCACACGTCCACGATCGGCGCCATCGGAGCGCCCAGCCGGCGCAACACCGAGCTCGCACTGCTGGTGTTCGCCGTCGTCATCCCGGTGTTCGCCTACGCCAACGTGGGCCTGGCCATCAACGGCGAGGTGCCCTCCGGGCTGCTGAGCTACGGCCTGGGCATCGGCCTGCTGGCCGGCGTCGGCCACCTCGTGGTCCGCAAGTTCGCGCCGTACGCGGACCCGCTGATGCTGCCGCTGGCCACGCTGCTGAACGGGCTCGGGCTCGTCGCCATCTGGCGGCTGGACCAGTCCAAGCTGCTCCAACAGATCGAGCAGGCGGGCACGGCCGCGCCCCGGCAACTGATGTACACGGCGATGGGAATCGCGCTGTTCATCGCCGTACTGATCTTCCTCAAGGATCACCGCGTCCTGCAGCGGTATACCTACATCTCCATGGTCGGTGCGCTGTTCCTGCTGCTGCTGCCGCTGGTGCCGGGCCTCGGCCGGAACATCTACGGCGCCAAGATCTGGATCCAGGTCGGCAGCTTTTCCATCCAGCCCGGCGAGTTCGCGAAGATCGTTCTGGCGATCTTCTTCGCGGGTTACCTGATGGTGAAGCGGGACGCACTCGCGCTCGCCAGCCGTCGCTTCATGGGCCTGTACCTGCCGCGCGGCCGCGACCTCGGCCCGATCCTCGTCGTCTGGGCGATCTCGATCCTCATCCTGATCTTCGAGACCGACCTGGGGACGTCGCTGCTGTTCTTCGGCATGTTCGTGATCATGCTGTACGTCGCCACCGAACGGACCAGCTGGATCGTCTTCGGCCTGCTGATGTCCGCGGCCGGCGCGGTCGGCGTGGCCAGCTTCGAGCCGCACGTCCAGCAGCGCGTCCAGGCCTGGCTCGACCCGATGAAGGAATACACGCTCAGCCGCGAGGGCGTGGCCGGCCACTCCGAGCAGGCCATGCAGGCGCTGTGGGCCTTCGGATCCGGCGGCACCCTGGGCACCGGCTGGGGCCAGGGCCACTCCGACCTGATCCGGTTCGCCGCCAACTCCGACTTCATCCTCGCCACCTTCGGCGAGGAGCTGGGCCTGGCGGGCGTCATGGCCCTGCTGCTGATCTACGCCCTGATCGTGGAGCGCGGCGTGCGCACCGCCCTCGCCGCCCGCGACCCGTTCGGCAAGCTGCTCGCCATCGGCCTGTCCGGCGCCTTCGCCCTCCAGGTCTTCGTGGTCGCCGGCGGCGTCATGGGCCTGATCCCGCTGACCGGCATGACGATGCCGTTCCTGGCGTACGGCGGTTCCTCAGTGATCGCCAACTGGGCGCTGATCGGCGTGCTGCTGCGCATCAGCGACACCGCCCGCCGCCCGGCACCCGCTCCCGCCGCCAACCCCGATGCCGAGATGACTCAAGTGGTGCGCCCGTGAACAAACCCCTGCGTCGGATCGCGGTCTTCTGCGGCCTGCTGGTCCTCACCCTGCTGATCCGTGACAACTGGTTGCAGTACGTCAAGGCCGACAGTCTGAAGAACGACACGAACAACCGCCGGGTGGCCATCGAGCGGTACGCCACGCCGCGCGGCGACATCATCGTCGACGGCAAGGCCATCACCGGCCACGCCACCACCTCGGGCGACTTCAAGTACAAGCGCACCTACAAGGACGGCGCCATGTGGGCGCCGGTCACCGGCTTCGTCTCGCAGGCCTACGGTGCCAACCAGCTGGAGTCCATCGAGGACGGCATCCTCACCGGCAACGACGACCGGCTCTTCTTCCGCAACACGCTCGACATGATCACGGGCAAGAAGAAGGAGGGCGGCAACGTCGTCACCACCCTGGACGCCGCCGCGCAGAAGGCCGCGTACGAGGGTCTGGAGGCGCAGGGCGGCAAGGGCGCCGTCGCCGCCATCGAGCCGTCCACCGGCAAGATCCTGGCGCTGGCGTCCTACCCGTCGTACGACCCCTCGACGATCGCCGGGGGCAGCGAGTCGGACGAGAACGCCTGGAAGAAGCTCCAGAAGGAGAACAACCCGGACGACCCGATGCTGAACCGGGCGCTGCGCGAGGTCTACCCGCCCGGCTCCACCTTCAAGGTGGTCACCGCGGCGGCGGCCCTGGAGCACGGGAAGTACACGAGCGCGGACGAGAAGACCGAGACCCCGCTGCCGTGGATCATGCCGGGCACCACGACCCCGCTGCGGAACGAGGGCAACATCCCCTGCGAGAACGCCACCCTGCGGGTCGCCCTCCAGTACTCCTGCAACACCGTCTTCGGCAAGATCGGTTCCGACCTCGGCAACGACAAGATGCTGGAGACGGCCAAGAAGTTCGGCTTCACCGAGGAACAGTTCATCCCGGTGCGCACCACCGCCTCCGTCTTCTCCGACGACATGAACCAGTCGCAGACCGCGCTGTCCTCGATCGGCCAGTTCAACACCGCGGCCACCCCGCTGCAGATGGCCATGGTCGCCTCGGCCGTCGCCAACAACGGCACGCTGATGAAGCCGTACATGGTCGACGAGCTGCAGGCCCCGAGCCTCGACACCATCGAGAAGACCGAGCCGGAGGAGCTGAGCCGGCCGCTGTCGGCGGAGAACGCCCAGATCCTGCAGTCGATGATGGAGACGGTCGTCGAGGAGGGCACGGGCAAGAACGCGCGGATCCCCGGCGTCACCGTGGGCGGCAAGACGGGTACCGCCCAGCACGGCGTCGACAACAGCGAGAACCCCTACGCCTGGTTCATCTCGTACGCCAAGAGCGGTGACGGCAGCTCGCCGGTGGCCGTGGCCGTCGTGGTCGAGGACGAGAACGCCAACCGTGACGACATCTCCGGCGGCGGCCTCGCGGCGCCGATCGCGAAGGCCGTGATGGAGGCCGTGGTGAAGGGCAAGTCGGGGTCGTGAAGCCCCCGGGGAGGCGGCCGCGGCTCCCGAGCGGGAAGGCGTAAAGGCCCGCTCCCGCCGGCCCGGACGTATTAGTTTTTCACCGTTCATGCCAACGGGGAGGAAAACAAACAAACTGCGCCCGGGTGCGTCTGCCGCGGCGATGACGATGTCGGCTCCGGTGTACGAAAACACCGGGCCGGGTCGTCCGGACGCCGGACGACCCGGCCCGGGAAACCCGGACCACCGCCGCGAATACGCGGCCCCGGCCTCTTCGGGACCTCCGCGGGCCGACGCGTCCGGTGGGGCGGCGGCCCGGCCCGCCCGGGCGAGCGACCGGAGGCACCGCGGCCGGCCGTCCTCCGCCCGCCCTGTTACCCGCCGCACAGCAGGGCGCGATCGGCTTTCCGGCCGCGCAGGTTTTCCGGCCACACGGGCGGAATTCATCACACTCCGCGCGGTAAGCCGACTCACAAAACCTTTTCAACGCCGATTCTGGAATCGGCCGGTTTCTGCCGGTTTTCCCCTTCTGTTGCCCTGGGATTCCGCAACTGATTCACTACCGCACGCTACAATTAGAGACCCTAAGTGATCGATAACCGCGGGGTCGCCCGGCGCTTCCGGTCTAAAGCGCGATACCGGTCCGATATCAGGTTTCGGCGCGGTGCGGAACAGGGTGGGCGCGCCCGGTAGCGTAGGCCCGGACAGCACACCGCCGGACCACACGAGGGTGCGGTCGGGACCGACGGAGAGGGCTGGTAGGTAGCTTATGGAAGAGCCGCGTCGCCTCGGCGGCCGGTACGAACTGGGCCAGGTGCTCGGTCGTGGTGGCATGGCGGAGGTCTACCTCGCGCATGACACCCGTCTCGGCCGCACCGTGGCGGTGAAGACGCTGCGCGCGGACCTGGCGCGCGACCCGTCCTTCCAGGCCCGGTTCCGCCGGGAGGCCCAGTCGGCCGCCTCGCTCAACCATCCCGCGATCGTCGCGGTCTACGACACGGGCGAGGACTACATCGACGGGGTCTCCATCCCGTACATCGTCATGGAGTACGTCGACGGCTCCACGCTGCGCGAGCTGCTGCACAGCGGCCGCAAGCTGCTGCCCGAGCGGGCCATGGAGATGACCATCGGCATCCTCCAGGGCCTGGAGTACGCCCACCGCAACGGCATCGTGCACCGCGACATCAAGCCGGCCAACGTCATGCTGACGCGCAACGGCCAGGTCAAGGTGATGGACTTCGGCATCGCCCGCGCGATGGGCGACGCCGGCATGACGATGACGCAGACGGCGGCCGTCATCGGCACCGCCCAGTACCTCTCCCCGGAGCAGGCCAAGGGCGAGCAGGTCGACGCCCGTTCCGACCTGTACTCGACCGGCTGCCTGCTGTACGAGCTGCTGACCGTCCGCCCGCCCTTCGTCGGCGACTCCCCGGTCGCGGTCGCCTACCAGCATGTGCGGGAGGAGCCGCAGCCGCCGAGCGTCTTCGACCCCGAGATCACGCCCGAGATGGACGCGATCGTGATGAAGGCGCTGGTCAAGGACCCCGACTACCGCTACCAGTCGGCCGACGAGATGCGCGCCGACATCGAGGCCTGCCTCGACGGCCAGCCGGTCGCGGCCACCGCCGCGATGGGCTCGGTGGGCTACGGCGGCTACCCCGACGACCAGCCGACGACGGCCCTGCGCTCCGACGCCGGAGCCGGCGCCACGACGATGCTGCCGCCGATGAACCCGGACGACGGCGGCTACGGCTACGACGACCGGCCCGACCGGCGCCGCCAGAAGAAGTCCAGCACGTCCACGGTCCTGCTGGTCGTGGCGGGCGTCCTCGTCCTGGTCGGCGCCATCCTGATCGGCCGGTGGGCGTCCAGCGGCAACGGCGGTGTGGGCAACGACATGGTCCCCGTGCCGAACTTCGTCGGCGAGACGCGGGAGAACGCCGAGAAGCAGGCCGCCAACTCGGACCTGCAGCTGTCGTTCACGCAGAAGGAGTGCGAGGACCAGCCCAAGGGCAGGATCTGCGACCAGGACGTCCAGCCCCGGACCGAGGTCGAGAAGAACAGCACGATCAAGCTGGTGGTCTCCACCGGCGCGCCGAAGGTGGCGGTGCCGAGCGTGATCGGACTGAGCCTCGACGAGGCCAGGTCCAAGCTGGAGGGCGACGACTACCAGTTCACGGTCAAGACGCAGACCCGCGAGTCCTCCGAGGAGCCGAACACCGTCCTCGACCAGGACCCGATCAAGGGCGAGGAGGTGCAGAAGGGGTCGACGATCACGCTGACGGTCGCGAAGGAGAAGCAGCAGTCGACCGTTCCGGACGTCCTCGGCCAGAGCTGCGACGCGGCCAAGGCGCAGATGACGGCCAACGGCCTGGTCGGTGAGTGCACCGAGGTCGACACCACCGACGCCAACCAGGACGGCAAGGTCGTCCAGACCGTCCCGTCGGCGAGCACGCAGGTCGACCCCGGCTCCAAGGTGACCATCCAGATCGGCAAGGCCGTGGAGAAGCAGAAGGCCAAGGTGCCGGACGTGCGCGGAAGGACGGTGGCGCAGGCCAAGCAGATCCTGCAGGCGGCCGGCTTCACCAACATCCAGTTCGCCGGCGGCAGCGACCAGGGC
The DNA here is from genome assembly GCF_044456065.1 of Streptomyces sp. NPDC051041. Classification (NCBI taxonomy): domain Bacteria; kingdom Bacillati; phylum Actinomycetota; class Actinomycetes; order Kitasatosporales; family Streptomycetaceae; genus Streptomyces; species Streptomyces sp. NPDC051041. The sequence continues at coordinate 124,826 of NZ_JBITFM010000006.1, read as the reverse complement.
GACACCGCGATCGTCACCGGTCAGGACCCGAAGGGCGACCAGGAGGTCGACGACCCGGCCGGCACGGCGGTCACCCTGACGACCGTGGGCTTCGGCGGCAACAACGGGAACAACGGAAACAACGGGAACAACGGCGGGAACAACAACGGCGGCTTCTTCGGCGGCCTCACCGGCTGACCGCCGTACGCGATCCGGTTGCGCCCCGGCGGGATCCACCGCCGGGGCGCACTGCTGTGCGGATCGCCACGGCATGGAACTCCGGGCCCCGCGGCGGTCGCGCCCCGCCGGCCGCGGCGTCCCGTACCGCCACCCGCGGCGCCGAGCGCGCCGGTACGGCGGCAGGCGCATCGGTACGGCGGCAGGCACACCGGTACGGGGACAGGCCGCGCCGACGTGTCCGGCACCGGCCTCCGCGGCCGGGGCACACCAGCCGGGCCGGGGGTGAGGGGACGGGTCCCCCCGCGCCCACCGGGCCGCCGGCCGTCTCTCCGGGCCGTGGCCGTCGCGGTGCGGCTCCGCCGGAGCGAGCGGCCGGGGGAGCCGTTCACCGGCGCCGGGGATTCACGGCTTGGCCGTCAGCGCAGTTCCTCCGGCGGGGTCCGGTCGCTGTCCACCTTCTCCACGCGGTCCAGTTCGCCCCAGACGATGTAGCGGTAGCGGCTGGTGTAGAGCGGCGTGCAGGTCGTCAGGGTGATGTACTTCCCGGCCTTCTTCCGGCCGGACTCCTTCGGGACCGGGGCGAGGACCTCGACGTTGAACTTCGAGGTCTCCGGGAGGATGGCGTAGACCTTGTAGACGTACCACTTGTCCTTCGTCTCGAAGACGATCGGGTCGCCCTTCTCGATCTTGTCGATGTTGTGGAACTTCGCGCCGTGGCCGTCCCGGTGGGCGGCCAGCGAGAAGTTGCCGTTCTTCCCCGAGGTCGGCAGCGTCGCCTTGACGGGGTCGGTGTAGTAGCCGGCCACCCCGTCGTTGAGCACCTTCATCGAGGTGCCCTTCTCGACCAGGATCTCGTCCTTGGCCATCGCGGGCACGTGCAGGAAGCCGATGCCGTTCTTGCTGTCGAAGGAGGCGGGGCGCCCGTCGTCGGACTCGTGGGTCCAGTGGTCGCGGACCTTGTCGGCCTGCTCGTCCGCCGCGCGGTCGGCGACGACGTTCGTCCACCACAGCGAGTAGACGACGAACAGGCCGAGGACCAGGCCCGCGGTGATGAGGAGTTCGCCGAAGACGCCGACGGCCGCGGCGACCGGGCCGGCGCCGCGGCGGCGTGCCCCGGCCGGCGGTGACCCGGGCGCGCCGGTGTGCTCTTCGTGGTCCGTTTCGGTGGTCGCTGCCACTGGTCTTCCGCCCTTAACTGACGAGCGCATCCGGCTTGCCCTTGCTGCGCGGCCGTTCCTCGACCATCTTGCCCCAGACGATCAACCGGTATTTGCTGGTGAACTCCGGCGTGCACGTCGTCAGCGTGATGTAGCGGCCGGGTGCGGTGAAGCCCGATCCCTTCGGGACCGGGTCGAGAACGCTGATGTTGCTCGGTGACGTCACCGGCAGCATCGAGGCCATCTTGTAGACGAAGTACTTGTTCTGCGTCTCGACGACGATCGCGTCGCCGGGCTGTAGACGGTTGATGTACCGGAACGGCTCGCCATGGGTGTTGCGGTGGCCCGCGAGCCCGAAGTTGCCCGTCTCGGCGTCCGGCATCGCCGTCTTCAGCGCGCCGTCGGCGTAGTGGCCGACCATCCCCCGGTCGAGCACCTTCTCGTTGCTGGTGCCCTCCGCGATCGGCACCACCACGTCCAGCTTCGGGATGTGCAGGAGGGCGAAGCCCTGCCCCGGTTCGAAGGCGCCCGGGTTGCGCCTGCCGCTCTCCCAGTCGTCCTGGAGGCTGCTGGCCGCCTTGTCCGCCTGCGCGTGCGCCCGGACGTTCGTCCACCACAGCTGGTAGGTGACGAACAGCAGCATCAGCACACCGGTCGTGATGAACAGCTCGCCGATCACCCGGCTGGCGACGACGCCCGGGCCGGGCCTGCGCGCCCGCGCCTGCCGGCGGGCCTCCACGCGGGAGAGCGGCGCCTGGGGCCGCCGCGGGCTCTCCTCCCGCCGGGCGGCGCCGCCACGGCGCCCGTGCCGCCGTCTGGCGGCCTTTCTGCGGGCCGCGCGACCGCCCGGCACCGCCGGGGCCGCGGAAGCCGCCGACGGGGCGGCGGGCCCCGTCTCGCGCACGGGCGTCGGGCCGGGGACCCGCAGCGCCACCGTCTCGTCGTCGCCGGGCGGCACGTACGGCTGCTCGTACGCGGCCCCGGCGGGCGCCTGCTGCGTGTACCAGTCCCCGAGCGCGCCGGGCCCCTCGTACGGCTGCTGCCCGTACGAGGTCCCCTGCCGGTCCGCACCGCCCGCGGCGGAGGCCGGGGCGCCGGTGAAGGGCTCCCCGCCGGCCCCTCCGTAGGAGGCGCCGGACTCGCGCTCGGGGCGCAGCGCGGTCACGCCGTGGCCCTGCCCACCACCGGGGCGAGCCCCGCCGACCTCGCCACCGCGTCCTGGTCGCCGCACTCCGTCAGCCAGTTGGCCAGCATCCGGTGCCCGTGCTCGGTCAGCACCGACTCCGGGTGGAACTGCACGCCTTCGACGGGGAGTCCGCGGTGGCGCAGGCCCATCACGATGCCGTCCGGGGTCCGCGCCGTGACCTCCAGCTCGGCCGGCACGGTCGCCGGCTCGGCGGCCAGGGAGTGGTAGCGGGTCGCGGTGAACGGCGAGGGCAGCCCGGTGAAGACGCCCCTGCCCGCGTGCTCGACCGGCGAGGTCTTGCCGTGCAGCAGCTCCGGCGCGCGGTCCACCACACCGCCGTACGCCACCTGGATCGACTGCATGCCCAGGCACACGCCGAAGACCGGTACGCCGGTCGACGCGCAGTGCCGCACCATGTCGACGCAGACGCCCGCCTCCTCGGGGGTGCCGGGGCCCGGCGACAGCAGCACGCCGTCGAACCCCTCCTGGGCGTGCGCCGTCGACACCTCGTCGTTGCGCAGCACCTCGCACTCGGCGCCCAGCTGGTACAGGTACTGCACCAGGTTGAAGACGAAGCTGTCGTAGTTGTCGACGACGAGAATCCGCGCACTCACTGGTTGTCCACCGTCACATCGTTGAAGGGAAGCAGCGGCTCGGCCCACGGGAAGACGTACTGGAACAGGACGTAGACCACGGCAACGATCAGCAGGAGTGAGATCAGCGCCTTCACCCATGCGTTCCCCGGCAGATGCCGCCAGATCCAGCCGTACATGCCGTCCCTTCCGTCGCACCACGGCACCAGACTCACGCCGTACGCCACCAGACTAGCGGCGGGGAGCCCCCGGTTTCCCGGTCTCCGGAAGCATCGGACGGCGCCCGGAACGCGGGTACCCCGTCCCGCGCGACGCAGGGTCGATCACCTCGGCGCCCGGCGGCACGGCCCCGCACGGGCTCCCGCCTCCGCCGATCCGGTACGTGGACGCTTCCGCGGGACGCCGGCGCCCGGGCGCCGGTTTGTTCCACGTGAAACCGGGCCGCGGGGCGCGCGGAGGCGGGACGGGGCGCGGTCTCACTCGACGGGGCGGGCGTAGTGCAGGTCCACCGCGCCCGAGTAGCCGGGGAGGGTCACCGTCCCCTTCTCCTCCACCTCCCAGCCGAGGCCGTAGACGTTGACGTACACCATGTAGTTCTGGATCGCCGGGGACGCGGCGAGCGCCTGCTTCAGCTCCTCCGGGTCGCCGACCGCCGTGATCTTGTACGGGGGTGAGTAGACGCGGCCCTGGAGGATCAGGGTGTTGCCCACGCAGCGCACCGCGCTGGTGGAGATCAGCCGCTGGTCCATGACCTTGATGCCCCGGGCGCCGCCCTGCCAGAGGGCGTTCACCACGGCCTGGAGGTCCTGCTGGTGGATCACCAGGTAGTCCGGCTGCGGCTCCGGGTAGCCGGGGAGCTTGGCGGTGGCGTCCGGCGGGGCGTCGTCGAGCGTCACCGTGATCGCCTCGCCCGTGAGCTTCTGGGTGCCGGCCCGCTTCTCCAGTTCCGCCAGCTTGTCGTCCTCCGCCGCGGTGCTGCCGTCGTCCCGCTCGGCGAGGGACTCGATGTCCTCGCGCAGGGCCGCGTTGGACTCGACCAGCTCGCCGTTCTCGCGGCTGCGCTCCTGGATGAGGTCGGACAGTCTGAGCAGGGAGGCGTCCGTGCGGATGTCGGTGCCCCTGGCGGTGTTGAAACTGGTGAAGAAAATGAGCCCGGCGAGGGCGAAGACGCCCGCGGTGAGCACGCGCACGGGCCGGAAACGGTGCCTGCGGGCGGGGCTGGAAACCGTCCCGGGGGAGTCGGCAGAATTGCTCAACGTACCCTTATCTCCTTCGGCGCCACGGAAGCACTACGCTAACGGACGCCCGGGGGAGCGCTCGGAGTCCCCGTGTACGTCCCTTGTACGCTGCCCCGAGCCCCGACCCAGTTCCCTGCGCGGCCACGCAGCGCATCGACAGGAGAGACCCTCGTGCCGAAGTCACGTATCCGCAAGAAGGCCGACTACACGCCGCCGCCGGCGAAGCAGGCGACCGCCATCAAGCTCGACAGCCGGGCCTGGGTCGCGCCCGTCATGCTGGCCATGTTCCTCATCGGTCTGGCGTGGATCGTCGTCTTCTACGTCACCGACGGCTCGCTGCCCATCGACAAGCTGGGCAACTGGAACATCGTGGTGGGATTCGGATTCATCGCCGCCGGATTCGGCGTCTCCACCCAGTGGAAGTGACGTCCGCCGCGCGGTGACCACGGCTCTGCCCAAGGCTATCCGCTGAGTTATCCACAGCCTTTTCCACATGGGGAAAAGGAAGACGATCTGTGGATAACTCATTGGACACACACGCCTGGCGGAACGAACCCGCATCCCCCGAAAACCCGTTCGCCCCCTGCCTGACCTGTGGAAACATCAGTCAGTGACAGGGGGCGCGGTCGTTCCCCCACGGTATGCACAAGATCCGGCACAGGCTGTGGACAACGTCACGCTCAGGTGAGCTGGAGCGTCCTCAACAGGGTGAGGACGACGACCACGGCAAGGACCAGCGCACAGGTGCCGTACTGGACGAGAGCGCGCCGCTCACGCGGGGCGTGCACCATGCCGTAGCCGATCACGACACCGGCGACGAGACCGCCTATGTGAGCCTGCCAGGCGATGTTGCTCCACCCGAAGGTGAAGATCAGGTTGATCACCAGCAGGGCGATCACCGGGCGCATGTCGTAGTTGAGCCGGCGCATCAGGACGGCCGTCGCGCCGAAGAGGCCGAAGATGGCGCCGGAGGCGCCGAGCGAGGCCGTGGTGGGCGCGGCCAGCAGATAGGTCAGGGCGCTGCCCGCCAGGCCCGAGACCAGGTACAGCGCCAGATAGCGGACGCGGCCGAGGGCCGCTTCGAGGGGACCGCCGAGCCACCAGAGGCTGAGCATGTTGAAGGCGATGTGCCAGACGGCCTCGTGCGTGAACACCGAGGTCACCAGGCGGTACCACTCCCCCTCGGCGACGCCTTCGGTGGGCCCGTACGGCGCCGGGGGCCACCCGCCGATCAGGACGAGGTGGTCCAGCAGGGACGGCCAGGCGTGCACGGCGACGAACACCGCCACGTTGATCCCGAGCAGGATCTTGGTCAGGAGGCGGGGATCGGCGGTGACGGTGCCGCCGGCGAGCGTGCGGGGCCGGGAGGCGCCCGGGGCGTGCCCGGTGCCGCCGCCGCTGCGGACGCAGTCGGGGCACTGGAAGCCGACGGAGGCGTCGACCATGCACTCGGGGCAGATCGGACGCTCGCACCGGGTGCAGCGGACGCCGGTCTCGCGGTCGGGGTGGCGGTAGCAGACGGGGAGGCTCCGGGCGTCCTGCGGGCTGCCGCCTGCTGCCTGGTCCATGGGATTCCCTAAGTCGTCGTGGTCAACGCGCAGTCGTCGTGGTCAACGCACCGCCCCGCCCGTCCATACGGACGAGCGGGGCGATTGGTTCCCACGGCTTCCGGTCTCAGCCCTCGCGGGTCTCGACGACGACCGTCTCGATGACGACGTCCTTGAGCGGCCGGTCGGTGCGCGGGTTGGTCTGGGTGGTGGCGATGGAGTCGACGACCTTCTGGCTGGCCGTGTCGACGACCTCGCCGAAGATCGTGTGCTTGCGGTTCAGCCACGTCGTCGGGGAGACGGTGATGAAGAACTGCGAGCCGTTGGTGCCCGGACCCGCGTTGGCCATGGCCAGCAGGTAGGGCTTGTCGAAGGAGAGCTCCGGGTGGAACTCGTCCTTGAACTGGTAGCCGGGGCCGCCGGTGCCGTTGCCCAGCGGGTCACCGCCCTGGATCATGAAGCCGCTGATCACCCGGTGGAAGACCGTGCCGTCGTAGAGCTTCGCCGTGGACTTCTGGCCCGTCGCGGGGTGGGTCCACTCGCGCTCGCCCTTGGCGAGCTCGACAAAGTTCCGGACCGTCTCGGGCGCGTGGTTCGGCAGGAGCCGGACCTCGATGTCGCCGTGGTTGGTCTTCAGGGTGGCGTAGAGCTGCTCAGCCACGATCTGCCTTCCGTTGTCTTCCTGTGCCTCCCCGATCCTCGCACGGACCGGGCCGTACGTCGCCCGGCGGCCGGTTTTCGGGCCGCCGTCGGCGCCTGCCGCCCGCCGGGTCCGGCCCGGGCACTCCCGCGTTCGGAAGCGCGCGGCGGCGATCCGTGGCATTGTCGATGAAACGATCCTTTTCCCCTGTTCATCCGCCGCTGATCCGCTGTCGGCCGTGATCGGCTCCGGATCGGCTCTCGACCGGGATGATTCCGGAATCGTCTCCTGTGCCCCGGATGCCCGCCCTCACATGCCTGGCGGTGCGTCGGCAGGCATGATCCGTAAAAGGGTGGAAAGTCGAATCACCGTACGCCACCGAGGAGGAGGAACCCGTGACCCGCATCGACAGCGTGCGCGCCGCCACCGGTTCGGCGAAGGAGAGCGTGCTGCACGCCGCGGAAGTGGTGGCGCCCTACGCCGACACGGCCAAGGACAGGGCCGCGCACTACGCGCACGAGGCACGCGTACGGCTGGCGCCCAAGGTGACGCAGGCCGCCGGGCAGGCCCGCGCCCAGTACGGCGTCCATGTGGCGCCGCGGCTGGAGCAGGCCCGTTCCCAGGCTCTCGCCCATGTGCCGCCGAAGATCGACTACGCCGCCCAGGAAGCGGCGCTCCGCACGCGCAAGGCCGCCCGGCAGGCAGCCGAGTACTCCCGGCCGAGGATCGAGCAGGCGGTGGCCGCGGCCGTCCCCGTCAAGGAGGAGGCCGCCGCGCGTGGCGCCGCCGCGCTGGCCGCGCTGCGCGGGCAGGTCTCGGCCAAGGAGATCGAGAAGCTGGTCCGCAAGCACCGGCGGCGGGCGAGGGCCGGCCGTGCCGTGAAGGCCCTGGCCGTGCTGGGCGTTGTCACGGGCGGTGTCTTCGCCGCCTGGAAGTGGTGGGACAAGCAGGCCAACCCGGACTGGCTGGTCGAGCCGCCCGCGTCGGCGGAGGTTCCCGAGTCCGGCCGGCTGGCCTCGGTCGACGGCAGCGGCCAGTCCGAACTCGACCCCGAGGTCCAGGCCAAGCAGGCCGACGAGGAGGCGGCCGACCGCGACGAGCGGGGCTGAACCGCCGGCGTCCACCGAAGCGAACCGGGCCGCGGGGGGGGGGACTTGCGGTCCCCCGCCCCGCGGTGGCGTCCGGCGGGGACGTGCCGCCTGACGGCGTTTCACGGGACGCCGGGTCACGGTCCGTGTCCGGGGGAGACCCGCCTCGGCGGGCCGTGCCTCGGGGGCCGGGCGGTCTCCGGCGACCGCGTCCGCCCCCGCGGGGAGGACACCCCGCTGCTTCGCCGTACGCACTCCTCCAGCCGGGCGGCGGCCGCCCCCGCCCGGCGCTCGCCCCCTTCCGGCGGGCCGCACCGGGTACTCCCCGATGGCGAGAAGCGAGCCGTCCGCCGTTTCCGCTCACCGCTTCCGCCCCCTCCCGGGTCCGCCGCGAGCACCGTCGGACACCGCGGCACCAGGGGATTCACGGGAGAAAGGCGCCGCTCCGAAGTCCTGCCGCGCACCAGGGCCCCGGTGGGCGTCCGTCGGCGCCGCCTGCTGACACGCCGGCGCGCAGGACCGGGACGAAAAGACCCCTCTCACCGCGTTCCCGCAGGTCGGAGGGGTCTCACCGAGTGGAGCCTAGGGGAGTCGAACCCCTGACATCTGCCATGCAAAGACAGCGCTCTACCAACTGAGCTAAGGCCCCCGGAAGGGAGGCGTCCGGCCGGAGGAACCGCGACCGGCGGATGCCGCAGACCAGAGTACCGGGTCTCCCCCCGGATTCCGCAAAAGGATTGGGGGTCCCCGTGGCCGACCACGCTCCGTAAGATGCTCGGCGTGGTTCGCTACAGCGAACCGGGGTATCCGGGGAAGCGATGGGGAGACGCAATGGACGCCGCACAGCAGGAAGCCACCGCGAGAGCGCGGGAACTGCAGCGGAACTGGTACGGGGAGCCGTTGGGGGCGCTCTTCCGTAGGCTCATCGACGATCTTGGTCTCAACCAGGCTCGTCTCGCGGGGGTACTGGGACTGTCGGCGCCGATGCTGTCGCAGCTGATGAGCGGCCAGCGCGCGAAGATCGGCAATCCCGCGGTGGTCCAGCGGGTGCAGCTGCTGCAGGACCTGGCGGCGCAGGTCGCCGACGGCAGCGTCAGCGCCGCCGAGGCCACCGAGCGCATGGAGGAGATCAAGAAGTCGCAGGGGGGCTCGGTCCTCAGCAACACCACGCAGACGACGAGCAGTTCGGGCGCGCCCACGGTCAAGCGGGTGGTCCGGGAGATCCAGTCGCTGCTGCGCTCGGTGGCGGCCGCGGGCGACATCATCGACGCCGCGGACACCCTCGCCCCGACCCACCCCGAACTGGCAGAGTTCCTCCGGGTGTACGGCGCCGGCCGCACCTCCGACGCGGTCGCGCACTACCAGTCCCACCAGAACTGATCCCACGCCCCGGCGCCGAGGGGGTTCGGCAGCCGGGTCCGCGCCCGGACGTGACACGAGGGGGCCGTGTCGCCCGGCGGGAGAGGGCGTCGGAGGAAGTCCGCGCGGGAACCGCGCGGGGCGGGAGACGCGAGGGGGAGTCGTACCGCTCGTCGAGGGGGAGGCACCGGGGGGAACCGCAGGGGGAGGAGCGACGCAGAGCCATGGGTGAGGTCTTCGCCGGCCGGTACGAACTGGTCGACCCGATCGGACGCGGCGGGGTCGGCGCCGTCTGGCGCGCCTGGGACCACCGTCGCCGGCGCTATGTCGCCGCCAAGGTGCTCCAGCAGAGCGACGCGCACTCGCTGCTGCGCTTCGTCCGCGAACAGGCGCTGCGGATCGACCACCCCCATGTGCTCGCGCCCGCCAGCTGGGCCGCCGACGACGACAAGGTCCTGTTCACCATGGACCTGGTCGCCGGCGGTTCGCTGGTCCACCTGGTCGGGGACTACGGCCCGCTGCCACCGGCCTTCGTCTGCACCCTGCTCGACCAGCTCCTGGCCGGGCTGGCCGCGGTGCACGCGGAAGGCGTCGTGCACCGCGACATCAAGCCCGCCAACGTCCTGCTGGAAGCCACCGGCACCGGCCGGCCGCGGCTGCGGCTGTCGGACTTCGGCATCGCGATGCGGCTGGGCGAGCCGCGGCTGACCGAGACCAACCTCGTGGTGGGGACGCCCGGGTACATCGCGCCCGAGCAGATGATGGGCGCGGAACCCGACTTCCCCGCGGACCTCTTCGCCGTCGGACTGGTCGCGCTCTACCTGCTGGAGGGCGCCAAGCCGGACACCAAGGCACTCGTCCAGTACTTCGCCGAACACGGGACGCCGGGCGCGCCCCGCGGCGTCCCCGAGCCGCTGTGGCAGGTCGTGGCGACGCTGCTGCAGCCGGATCCCGCGGCGCGGTTCCGCACCGCGACGGGCGCGCGCAAGGCGCTCGCCGCCGCCGTCGAACTCCTGCCGGAGCCCGGCCCCGACGACGAACTGATCGAGATCTTCGACCAGCTCGGTCCCCTGCCCCCGGGCTTCGGACCCGACGGGCCGCTCAGGCCCGCGCCGGGCGTGGCCGTGGGGGGACCCGGGGCGGGAGGTTCCCGGGCGGGGAGCTCCCGGCCGGAGGGCCTTGAGGCGGAGGGCTCTCCCGCGAGCGGCGGCGGAGGGCCGTCCCGGGCCGAGGCCGAGGAGGGGAGCGGTCCCGCCCGGCAGGGCCGGGACGGCGGGGCCGGGGAATCCGGCGAGTCCGGTACGGTCGGGGAATCCGGCAGGGCCGGCGAATTCGGGGAATCCGGCGGAGCCGAGGGGTCCGCCGCCGGTGTCGTACCGGCCGACCCACGCCACGGCTTCGGTCCGCCGCACGGACCCGGCTCCCTCCCGGCACCGGACGCCGGCCCGTCCGGGCCCGTTCCCGTCCCGCCCCCCGGCATCCCGGAGCCGGCCTCCCCCGCCGGACCGTCCGCCATGTCGGACACCGGCAGCTTCCACCTGCCGCCCCCGCAGGCGACCGGCGCCGTCTTCCGCCCACCCGCCGTGCGGCCCCACCCGGCCCAGCCGCAACCACGCCCACAGCCACCGGCGCAGGCACAGCCGCACCCCCGGCCGTCCCCGGCCCCGGGCGTCTCCCCCGATGCCCACACCCAGGTGCTGTCCTCCCCCCGGCCGCACACACCGCCGCGCCCCGACCGGTCCCTCACCCCCGCGCCGCAGCACCGCGCCGACGCCTCCACCGCCTCGTACACCGCCCAGGCCCCGCAGGTTCCACGGCACCGCGCGGCGCGGCCCCGCCGCCCCGGCCCCCCGGCCAAGGTGGCGGTCCCGCTCCTCCTGCTGGCGCTGGCCTGCTACGCCGTGGGGTTCTGGGCCCTGACCCGCGTCTGACCCGCATCCGGTCCGTGCCCGAACCGCATCCGGTCCGTGTCCGACCGGCTCCCGATCACGCCCGAGCCGCCCGGCGGCGAGCCGGCCCCGCCCACCGATCCGTCGGCCCGCCGCCCATCGGCTCACCGGCCCGAGCGGTCTACGACGGCCCCGCCGCCCTCCGCCGGGCCACCACCGTCCACACCCCGAGCCCCGCCAGCAGCACGCTCCCGGCGCCGATCCCGCTCACCGCGACCACCTTCATCGCGAGGCCGCCCCCGGCTCCCCCCTCCGACACCGCCTCCCGGTCCTCCTCGGTGACCTCGAAGACGCCCCGCGGCACGGATTCCCCCGCGTATCGGGGGCCTTCCTGCGCCGCCCCCTCGACCCGCACGCGCAGCGTCAGCCCGAACGGGCCGGCACCGAACCCGTCGGCCACCTGCTCCGCCAGATGCACGACCAGGTAGTAGGAACCGGCGAACCGCATCGCGCGGATCTGTTCGGCGGCGGCGTACCGGTTGCGGTACGCGACCGGCGGCCCGGGAGCGAGCGCGACCGTCTGCTGACCGCCGTCGTAACCGGCGCCGACGTCCTGCGCCTGCCCGCGCACGGGGTTGTACAGGGACAGGTCCAGCGCGCCCGTCGCGTACCCGGAGCCGCCGCTGGAACTGCCCAGCTCGGCGGTGGCGTACAGCTGCTGGCCCCAGTCGACCGGCACCTTGTAGAAGAGCGTCCGGCCGGGCTCGATGTCGTCGCGCCAGACGCCCTGCCCCACGGTGGTCGCGTCGGCGAAGCCCGCGCCGCCCCGCCGGCGTACGGGCTCGTCCATGAGGGGTTCCGGCGAGGCGGAGTCCCAGACCTCGGGCGCGTCGGTCCCGCCGGCCCGCTCCGGGCGCGGTTCGGTCACGGCGGCGATCTCCAGGTCCCAGGCGTCCGGCGAGGAGGCCTCCGGGTCGACGCGTTCGACGGCGACGTAGTAGGTGCCGGCGTCCTGGCACAGGGACCTGGCGGGGGAGATCTCGCGCATGCCCCAGGCCGCGATCGGGTGCGGGCTGCGCGCGGCCCCGAACGTCGTGGTGTCGAAGGAGCAGGACTGGCTGCCGGCGTCCTGTACGGCGACCCGGATCCCGTCCACGGCGGAGATCGTGCTGCCGGGCCGGGGAACGGCGGTGACGGAGACGTACGCGCTTTGGACGGCGTCCAGTTCGAGTCGGTAGTGGACCTTGCCGCTCCTGGGCAGGGAACTCCGGTACGTGGCGCCGGGCTCCAGACGCACGGCGTCCGCGGTGCTCCCGGACCCGTCGACGCGCCGGGCGTCCTCGGCGAAGGCGTAGCCGCCGCTCGCCGTCCCGGCCGCGCGGGCGGCCTGCCCCGGCAGGACGGCCGTCGTGCACAGCACCGCGGCCACGACCCCCAGACGCCGCAGGGCCGCGGGCGCACGGGCGATCGCCGGACGGCGCCCCGGCGCACCCCCTCGCCTCGCCCCCGCGCACCACCACGCCGTATGCCGCCCCATCACGCGCCCCCTCGTCACCATCCGGAACACCAGCCGGACCACGCACCGAAACACGGACCGAAAAGCGAACCACAACACGAAGCGGAACAGCACCGCTCCACGAGCCGCACCGCTCCACGAGCCGCACCGCACCACGAGCCGCACCGCCGGACCGCCCGCCCGGACCGGAGCCGACCGGACCGGAGCGGAGTTGACCGTCCCGGACCGGAGACATGCCGAACCGGACCGGGAACCGTCGGGGCGGCCCCAACGCCGACGACCCGAATCGCGGAACCGTGGCCCATCCTGCCCCGCCGCTCCCGGTGCCATCCGCACAACACAAAACCCCGACCGAAACGACGGCCGGGGTCTGCTCAGAATCGGATGTCGATGCTCACGAACCCGTGGTCACGGAGTCGGTCGCCTCCGTCCACAGATCCTGCTCGGCGCGATCCGCCTGGATCTGGCGGTACACGAGGAGCCCGCCGATGGCGGCCAGTGCGACCAGGAGAAGCTTCTTCACCGCGCGACCTCGTCTTTCCTTGACGTAGGGGACCTCTGGCGCCCGACTATACACACCGACCGATATCGATCGGTGATCTGCGTGGCCGCTCAACTCCGGGCGAACGGAGCGCAGTAGGAACGGATGAAACCGTTTCGACCAGAGGGTGATCACGCTCTCACGGACGGTCACTTCGACCGGCAATCACCCGCTTCCTCGGCTTTTCGCCCGCCTTGCACCCATCCGAGTGGTGTTCATCCGAAGATCGACGCGCCACGGGCGTCGGTCCACCACTTCGCAGCCCTCCTGCACATCATGAGGAAGTACGCAAATCGCCCGACCCGAATGAGAACCGAAAGTGAGGGGCCATGGCCCGCAACAAGGTCATGAAGCTGTGGACCGTCGTCGTCACCGCCTTCCTCGCGCTGTGCGCGGCGCTCGGAATCGCCACGACGACCGCCACCGCGGCCGTACCGCAGACCGAGACGGCACGCAACAGCGACAGCACGCCGCTGACGACCGCACCGGCGATCTCCCCCCGGCCCTCCCTCAGGTCCCTGCCCCCCACGATGAAGCAACGCATCCGCGCCGAGGCCCACGGCAAGGCCCCCAGGTGCCGCCACAGCCCGCTGACGCACGCGGCCGAAGCCGCCCCTGCCGTCGCGTGCGCCCCGCTCACGCTCCCAGCACCCCGCACGCCCGCGGTCCCCCTCCAGCGCTGACGGCCCGGCACGCCCCGCGCACCGTCCCCGGCCCATCCCGGCCCCACCGTCATCGCTGACACCAGCAGCAACCCTCATCCCCCGCCACCCTGTCGTCACGGCGAACTTGCGTACAGCACCGCCCACCGCCGGGCCCGGCCGCTCGAAGGAGCCGCCGGGCCTTCCTGTCGTTCGCTGCTCGAACGCCTCGTGCGCTGTTTCCCGGTGCGGGTGCCGGACGCCGAGACCGGGCTTTCAGGGCACCCCGGCAGACGCGGCCCGCCGAGCCGGGGCCGCTCCGCGGAAGCCCGGGCAGGGGCGCCCGCCGGCTCTTCCGGAGCGGGGTGCTGCGGGAACGCCGCTCAGTCCCCCTGGACACGGATCACGGGAAGGTGGGTGATGGGGAAGTTCACCGAGCGGGCGATGAAGCACAGGGCGGGCACATCACCGTGCAGCGAGCGCGCCTTCTCCACCATCGACGCGTCGGCGACGGTCACCTCGGGACGCAGGACGACCTCGGTGATCTGGCCTCCTCCACCGCTGTCGTCCATGGTCATGACGCCGTGCGCGTGGTCCTCGTAGTCGGTGACGGTGACCCCGCCGACAGCGCAGAGGTGGAGGTACCAGAGCATGTGGCACTGGGCGACCGAGGCGACGAGCAACTCCTCAGGGTTCCACCGCGCGGGATCGCCGCGGAACGCCGGATCCGAGGAAGCCGCGATCCCGGCCTTGCCGACCGCCGACACTTCGTGATTCCGGCTGAAGGACCGGTAACTGTCCGTGCCCGATCCGAGGTTGCCCGTCCACTCGACCGTGACGTCGTAGGTATGCGTTGCCGTCATGGAGCCAGAGCTTAGGCAGCGCCGGGGCGGTACGGCGGCGTATGCCGCGAAACCGGTGCCGCCCCGCCGGCGTCACAAAGGCCCCGCCCTTCCCCTGCCCGTCCCGGCTTCCGCCCCGCCCGCCGCCGTCCCCGCACCGTGGAGCGGACGTGCTCCCCGGCGCCCGGGCCGAGCACGCCATCCGGCAGAACCCCGACGGCCGATGTCACCCGGGAACGCCGAAGACCCCCAACCACGATCGGCTGGGGGTCTTTCCGCTGGTGGGGCTAACAGGATTTGAACCTGTGGCCTCATCCTTATCAGGGATGCGCTCTAACCAACTGAGCTATAGCCCCGCCGCGCTCTGCGGTGTGTGTCCCGCGCGCTGACTCCTGAAGATTAGCGCACGACGTGCGCAGTCCCAAAATCGGCTGCCGGGGGACCGCCGACGGGCGGGAACCCGCCCGTCGGCGGCACGTCACTCGTCCTCCGCGAGCGTCAGCTCGACGCCGCCCACGAAGCCCGCGGACAGGTTGTAGATGAACGCCCCGAGCGTCGCGAGAGCCGTCGCCAGGACGACGTCGATGACCGCGATGATCGTCGTGAACAGCAGGACGTTGGGCAGCGACAGGAACGACTGGAGGTCGAAGCCGTTCGACTCGTTGGAGCCGGTCGCCTCGGAGATCGTGCCGCCGACCGTGGAGAAGACGCCCATGGCGTCCATGACCATCCACAGCACGGCGGCCGCGACGATCGTGCAGATGCCCAAGGCGATGGAGAGCAGGAAGCTGACCTTCATCACCGACCAGGGGTCGGCCTTCGCCACCCGCAGCCGCGCCTTGCGGACGCGGGGCGTCGTACGCGCCCCGGTGGTGCGCGGCCGGCGTGCCCCGTCCGCCGGAGCGGACGGCTGGTAGGCCTGCGGCGGGTGGTAGGGCCCGGAGGGCTGCTGTGCCTGCCGCTCCCCGGGCAGCGGGGAGGCCGGCTGGTCCGAGGTCTGCGGCTGGCCGCCCGGAGCGGCCGGGCCCGCTCCGGCCGCGTACTGCTGGGCCTGCGGGCCCCGGGTGTCCGTCACCGTTCCCCCCTGGGATCCGTGCGTGTCAGGCGAGGGCGAGCCCTTCGCGGGCGACTTGATCGCCTTCAGGTTGGTCGTGTGCGGGTCGCTCGCCTGCGCGGCGGAGCCACGGCCGCCGCCGTCCGTTTCCGTACCCGTCGAGGTACCGGCCGATCCGGCGCCCGTGGCTCCGCTCACGCTGACTCACTCCTCGTGCTACTCGGCCGAGGGCGCCTCACCCTCGTCCGTGCCGGTGGCCGCGGCATCCTCGGCGGTCTCGTCGACGGCCACGTCGCCGTCGACCTCCTCCGCCTCGCGTCCCGCCTCGGCGTTGCGTGCGATGCCGACCACGGCATCGCGCTTGCCCAGATTGATCAGTTGGACGCCCATGGTGTCACGGCCCGTCTCCCTGATCTCGTTGACTCGCGTACGAATCACACCGCCGGACAGCGTGATGGCGAGGATCTCGTCGGTCTCCTCGACCACCAGCGCGCCCACGAGCGATCCGCGGTCCTCCACGATCTTGGCGGCCTTGATGCCGAGGCCGCCGCGACCCTGGACGCGGTACTCGTCGACGGCGGTCCGCTTCGCGTATCCACCGTCAGTGGCAGTGAACACGAACGTACCGGGTCGGACGACATTCATCGAGAGCAGTTCGTCGCCCTCGCGGAAACTCATGCCCTTGACACCCGAGGTGGCACGGCCCATGGGGCGCAGGGTGTCGTCCGAGGCGGTGAACCTGATCGACTGCGCCTTCTTGCTGATCAGCAGAAGATCGTCGTCGGCGGAGACGAGCTCGGCTCCGATCAGTTCGTCGCCGGTCCCGTCCTCCCGCTCCCGGAGGTTGATGGCGATCACGCCGCCCGAGCGCGGGGAGTCGTAGTCCTTCAGCGGCGTCTTCTTCACCAGGCCGGACTTGGTGGCCAGGACCAGGTACGGCGCCGCCTCGTAGTCGCGGATCGCGAGGATCTCGGCGATCGCCTCGTCCGGCTGGAAGGCGAGCAGGTTCGCCACGTGCTGGCCGCGCGCGTCCCGGCCGGCCTCGGGCAGCTCGTAGGCCTTGGCGCGGTAGACCCGGCCCTTGTTGGTGAAGAACAGCAGCCAGTGGTGGGTCGTGGAGACGAAGAAGTGGTCGACGATGTCGTCTTCCTTCAGCTTCGCGCCGCGCACGCCCTTGCCGCCGCGCTTCTGCGCCCGGTAGTCGTCGGTCTTGGTGCGCTTGATGTAGCCGCCGCGCGTGACCGTGACGACGATGTCCTCCTCGGCGATCAGGTCCTCGATGGACATGTCGCCCTCGTAGGGGATCAGCTTCGTCTTGCGGTCGTCGCCGTACTTCTCGACGATCGCGGCCAGCTCCTCGCTGACGATGCCGCGCTGGCGGACCGGGGAGGCGAGGATCTCGTTGTACTCGTCGATCTTCGCCTGGAGCTCGTCGTGCTCCTGGACGATCTTCTGGCGCTCCAGGGCGGCCAGGCGGCGCAGCTGCATCTCCAGGATGGCGTTGGCCTGGATCTCGTCGATCTCCAGGAGGCTCATCAGGCCGCCGCGCGCGATCTCGACGGTCTCGCTGCGCCGGATCAGCGCGATGACCTCGTCGATGGCGTCCAGGGCCTTCAGCAGACCGCGCAGGATGTGGGCGCGCTCCTCGGCCTTGCGCAGGCGGAAGCGCGTGCGGCGGACGATGACCTCGATCTGGTGGCTCACCCAGTGGCGGATGAACGCGTCCAGGGAGAGGGTGCGCGGCACGCCGTCCACCAGCGCCAGCATGTTGGCGCCGAAGTTGGTCTGCAGGTCGGTGTGCTTGTAGAGGTTGTTCAGGACGACCTTGGCGACCGCGTCCCGCTTGAGCACGATGACCAGCCGCTGGCCGGTGCGCGAGGACGTCTCGTCGCGGACGTCGGCGATGCCGCCGATCTTGCCGTCCTTCACCAGGTCGGCGATCTTCTGCGCGAGGTTGTCGGGGTTGACCTGGTACGGCAGCTCCGTGACCACCAGGCACTGGCGGTTCTGGATCTCCTCGACCTCGACGACCGCGCGCATGGTGATGGAGCCGCGCCCGGTGCGGTAGGCCTCCTCGATGCCCTTGCGGCCGACGACGAGCGCGCCGGTCGGGAAGTCGGGGCCCTTGATGCGCTCGATGAGCGCGTCCAGCAGCTCCTCGTGGGAGGCCTCGGGGTTCTCCAGGTACCACTGGGCGCCGGCCGCGACCTCGCGCAGGTTGTGCGGCGGGATGTTGGTCGCCATGCCGACCGCGATGCCCGCCGAGCCGTTGATCAGCAGGTTCGGGAAGCGGGACGGCAGGACGGTCGGCTCCTGGGAGCGGCCGTCGTAGTTGTCCGTGAAGTCGACGGTCTCCTCGTCGATGTCGCGGACCATCTCCATCGACAGCGGCGCCATCTTGCACTCGGTGTAGCGCATGGCCGCCGCCGGGTCGTTGCCCGGCGAGCCGAAGTTGCCGTTGGAGTCCACGAGCGGCATCCGCATCGCCCACGGCTGGGCGAGGCGGACCAGCGCGTCGTAGATGGAGCTGTCGCCGTGGGGGTGGTAGTTGCCCATGACGTCGCCGACGACGCGGGCGCACTTGTAGAAGCCGCGCTCGGGGCGGTACCCGCCGTCGTACATGGCGTACAGGACGCGGCGGTGGACGGGCTTGAGGCCGTCCCGGACGTCCGGCAGCGCACGCGAGACGATGACGGACATCGCGTAGTCGAGGTACGAGCGCTGCATCTCCGTCTCGAGCCCGACGGGCTCGACGCGCAGGCCGGCCTGGCCGCCCTCTTCAGGCGTGGCGGGGGTGTTCTCGTCGGTCATTGCTGGTGAAGGTCCTTCCTGGTGCGGTCAGCTGAGACCGACTCAGATGTCGAGGAAGCGGACGTCCTTGGCGTTGCGCTGGATGAACGCGCGGCGGGCCTCGACGTCCTCGCCCATCAGGACCGAGAACAGCTCGTCCGCCTGCGCGGCGTCGTCGAGGGTGACCTGGCCGAGGACCCGGTGCTCCTGGTCCATCGTGGTCACGCGCAGCTCCTCGGCGTTCATCTCACCGAGGCCCTTGAAGCGCTGGATCGAGTCCTCGCGCACGCGCTTGCCGCGCTGGCGGCCCATCTCCAGCAGCGCGTCGCGCTCGCGGTCGGAGTAGGCGTACTCGACGTCGTCCTTGCCCCACTTGATCTTGTACAGCGGGGGGCGGGAGAGGAACACGTGCCCGGCCTCGACCAGCGGCCGCATGAAGCGGAACAGGAAGGTCAGCAGCAGGGTGTTGATGTGCTGGCCGTCGACGTCGGCGTCCGCCATCAGGATGATCTTGTGGTAGCGGAGCTTGGAGATGTCGAAGTCCTCGTGCACGCCCGTGCCGAACGCGGAGATCAGCGCCTGGATCTCCTGGTTCTGCAGGATCTTGTCGATGCGCGCCTTCTCGACGTTGAGGATCTTGCCGCGGATCGGGAGGATCGCCTGGTACTCCGGGTTGCGGCCGGACTTGGCCGAGCCGCCGGCGGAGTCGCCCTCGACGATGAAGATCTCGCACTTGGCGGGGTCGTTGGACTGGCAGTCGGCCAGCTTGCCCGGCAGGGACGCCGACTCCAGCAGGCCCTTGCGGCGGGTCAGGTCACGCGCCTTGCGGGCCGCCACGCGCGCGGTGGCCGCCTGGATGCCCTTGCGGACGATGTCCGCGGCCTCGTTCGGGTTGCGGTCCAGCCAGTCGTTGAGGTGCTCGTAGACCGCCCTCTGCACGAAGGTCTTGGCCTCCGTGTTGCCCAGCTTGGTCTTGGTCTGGCCCTCGAACTGCGGCTCGCTCAGCTTGACCGAGATGATCGCGGTCAGACCCTCGCGGATGTCGTCACCGGTGAGGTTGTCGTCCTTCTCGCGCAGCAGCTTCTTGTCGCGCGCGTACTTGTTGATCAAGGAGGTCAGCGCGGCGCGGAAGCCCTCCTCGTGGGTGCCGCCCTCGTGGGTGTGGATGATGTTGGCGAAGGAGTACACGCCCTCGCTGTAGCCGCTGTTCCACTGCATCGCGACCTCGAGGGACAGGCTCTTGTCCTTGTCCTCGGCCTCCAGGTCGATGATCGTGGGGTGGACGACCTCGCCCTTGCGGGCGTTGAGGTACTTCACGAAGTCGACGATGCCGCCCTCGTAGTGGTACGTGACGGACTTCGCCTCGCCCTTCTCGTCGGCGCCCGCCTCGTCCGCCCCGGCGGTGGCCTTCGCCGACTCGCGCTCGTCGGTGAGCCTGATCGTCAGGCCCTTGTTGAGGAACGCCATCTCCTGGAAACGCCGCGACAGCGTCTCGAAGGAGTACTCCGTGGTCTCGAAGATGTCCGGGTCGGCCCAGAAGGTGACCGAGGTGCCGGTCTCCTGCGTCGCCTCGTGCTTCGCCAGCGGCGCCGTCGGCACGCCCATCTTGTAGTCCTGCGTCCAGCGGTAGCCGTCGGTCTTGACCTCGACGGACACCTTGCTGGACAGGGCGTTCACGACGGACACGCCCACGCCGTGCAGACCGCCGGAGACCGCGTAGCCGCCGCCGCCGAACTTGCCGCCCGCGTGCAGCACCGTCAGCACGACCTCGACGGCCGGCTTGCCCTCGGAGGGCACGATGCCCACGGGGATGCCGCGGCCGTTGTCGATGACGCGGACGCCGCCGTCGGCGAGGATCGTCACGTCGATGGTGTCCGCGTGGCCGGCCAGCGCCTCGTCGACGGAGTTGTCGACGACCTCGTACACGAGGTGGTGCAGTCCGCGCTCGCCGGTCGAGCCGATGTACATGCCGGGTCGCTTGCGGACCGCGTCCAGACCCTCGAGGACGGTGATGGCACTGGCGTCGTACGAGGCGGTGACCTCACCGTTCGACGAGGTCGCCGCGCCGCTCTGACCGGCGTCGATGGACGGGATGTTCTCGTTGGGGTTGCCGGAATCGGCCACGAAGCGCCCTTTCTGGCACAGCACGAGCCGGGCTCGTCGGCGGGTTGCCGGAGCGGCTGCGGCATGTTGCGTTGGTAAGCCTTGATCAGCGTTGCTCAGCTTTTCCCGGACGGTCCCCACGATTGGGGCGGGATTGTCTTCCAGTCTACCGGTAGCACTGACATCGATGGGGGTTTGCCGGTACCTGAGTCCGCATGTGCCGCCCTGAACCGTGCTCGGCCGACTCCCGATATGCGGGTGGGGTCCCCAAGAGGCTCACGACGGCACTCAGCGCTTCCGGCCGTCAACCCGTGGCCCAACAGGAGGGAGGGCGCGATTCGCACCCGCGTGCGAGGGCGCGGCGGGGAGGGCGCCGACGGTCCGGAAACGCCGCCGACACCTCCTGATGTGATGTCAGTCACCTGCCGTCCACAGGTGTGGATGAAGACTTCCCGGGCCCCGGCGGCGGGCGGGAGAGGGACCGGCCGCACGGCCCGGGCGCGGTCACCGGCCAGGTGACCGGACGCGGTCACGTCCGGTCGCCGGGCCCGGGACCGCGTCAGCCGTAGGTGTCGCCGGGACCCGTGCTGCCGGGGGCGCGCAGCGGGCCGTAGCGGCGGGCGGGACCGCCGGGGCCCTGCACCCTGATCAGCCGGACCGTGCCGTGACCGAGGTCCTCGTTGAGCCGGGCGACCAGGGTCGGGGCGAGCAGGCGCAGGTTGGTCGCCCAGGCGGTGGAGTCGCAGCGCACGGTCAGCACGCGCTCCTCCTCGTCGTACTTCTCCGGCACGCAGTGCTTGGCCACGTCCTCGCCGACGATCTGCGGCCAGCGGCCCATCACGCCGCCCACCGCGGCCGGCGCCTCCCAGCCGCGCTCGGTGATGAGGCGGTTGATCGCCGCGCCGAGCGCCATGGGGTCGCGTCCGTCGGCCCGCGCGCCGGAACGCAGGCCGCCGCCGCGCCGTACCTGCCGCTTCTGCCACGCGGCGTCCCCCCGCGCGCGCGCCGCCTCCTTCGCCGCCCGCAGCGCCACGCGCGCGAGGTCGACCCCGGAGGGCTCGGGAGTCCTCCCGGAAGCCGGTCCGTCGTCGTTCATACGCGTTCCACCGTCCCCTCGGACACGGTGAACCGTGTCCCCGACAGCACATGCGGTACGTCGTCGTCGACCGCGGCGGTCACCAGGACCTGCTCCCCGGGCGCGACCAGCTCGGCCAGCCGCTCGCGGCGGCGGGTGTCCAGCTCGGCGAAGACGTCGTCGAGGACGAGCACCGGCTCGTTGCCCTCGGCGCGCAGCAGGTCGTAGGAGGCCAGACGCAGGGCCAGCGCGTAGGACCAGGACTCGCCGTGGGAGGCGTACCCCTTGGCGGGCAGCTGACCGAGTCTGAGGAGCAGATCGTCCCGGTGGGGTCCCACGAGGGTGACGCCCCGCTCGATCTCCTGCTTGCGGGCGTCGGCGAGCGCGGCCATCAGCTGCTCGAAGAGGTCCTCGCGCGTGTGCGCCTCGCCCGGCGCCGACGGCTTGTACTCCAGGACGACCGGGCCGCCGCCGGGGGCCAGCTGCTCGTACGCCTTGTCGGCCAGCGGCTGGACGGCGGCGATCAGGTCCAGGCGCTGGGCGAGCAGCTCGGCGCCCGCGCGCGCGAGGTGCTGGTCCCACACGTCGAGGGTGGACAGGTCCATGGCGCGGCCGCCGTGGCGGCGGGCCAGCGCGGCCGACTTCAGCAGGGTGTTGCGCTGCTTGAGCACCCGGTCGTAGTCGGAGCGGACGCCGGCCATGCGCGGGGAGCGGGCGGTGATCAGCTCGTCGAGGAAGCGGCGCCGCTCGCCGGGGTCGCCCTTGACCAGGGCGAGGTCCTCGGGCGCGAACAGCACGGTCCGCACGATGCCGAGCACGTCCCGGGGCCGGACCTGCGCGGACCTGTTGATCCGGGCGCGGTTGGCGCGGCCCGGGTTCAGTTCCAGCTCGATCAGCTGCTGCCGCTCGCCCTGCCGGACCTGCGCCCGGATGATCGCGCGGTCGGCGCCCATGCGGACCAGGGGGGCGTCGGAGGCGACGCGGTGGCTGCCCAGGGTGGCCAGGTAGCCGACCGCCTCGACGAGGTTGGTCTTGCCCTGCCCGTTGGGGCCGACGAAGGCCGTCACCCCCGGATCGAGCGGGACCTCGACCCGGGGGTACGAGCGGAAGTCGGCCAGCGACAGATGCGTGACGTGCATGGTCGTTTCGCCGACCTCCCCCAGCTGTTCGGGTGACTGCTTACTTCTTCTCGACCGCGTGGCCGCCGAACTGATTGCGCAGCGCGGCGATCATCTTCATCTGCGGCGAGTCCTCCTGGCGGGAGGCGAACCGCGCGAAGAGGGAGGCGGTGATCGCGGGCAGCGGCACCGCGTGGTCGATCGCGGCCTCCACCGTCCATCGTCCCTCACCGGAGTCCTGCGCGTAGCCGCGCAGCCCCGTCAGGTGCTCGTCCTCGTCGAGGGCGTTGACCGCCAGGTCCAGCAGCCAGGAGCGGATGACGGTGCCCTCCTGCCAGGAGCGGAAGACCTCGCGGACGTTCTCCACGGAGTCGACCTTCTCCAGCAGCTCCCAGCCCTCGGCGTAGGCCTGCATCATGGCGTACTCGATGCCGTTGTGGACCATCTTCGCGAAGTGCCCGGCGCCCACCTTGCCCGCGTGCACCGCGCCGTACGGGCCCTCCGGCTTGAGCGCGTCGAAGACCGGCTGCACCCGGGCGACGTGCTCCTCGTCGCCGCCGTACATCAGCGCGTAGCCGTTCTCCAGGCCCCACACGCCGCCGGAGACGCCGCAGTCGACGAAGCCTATGCCCTTGGCCGCCAGCTGCTCGGCGTGCTTCTCGTCGTCCGTCCAGCGCGAGTTGCCGCCGTCCACCACGATGTCGCCGGGCTGGAGCAGCTCGGCCAGCTCGTCGATCGTGGACTGGGTGGGCTCGCCGGCCGGGACCATCACCCACACCACGCGCGGGCCGGTGAGCTTGTCCACCAGTTCCCGCAGGCTGTGGACGTCGGCGAGGTCCGGGTTGCGGTCGTATCCGATGACGGTGTGGCCGGCGCGGCGGATCCGCTCGCGCATGTTGCCGCCCATCTTGCCGAGGCCGACGAGACCGAGCTCCATCAGTTGTGTTCCTTAGGTGTCCGAGGTGGCGTGACGGCACGTCCGCGCCCGGCGCAAACCTGCCGGATCACGTTCGTACTCGCGTCCGAGCCTAAACCCGGGCGCCGATGCACAGCTGTGGGCATACGCGCTCAGGCGTACGCCCCCCACCTGCGGATTTCCTCACCCTGTGGACAACCCCCGGCGGCACCCGGCCGGGCGGCCGCGCCGACCTGCCGCGGCCGTGCGGGGAACGCTCCCCGCACGCCCGGCCTCGTCCACCGGGAACCGTCCCGAGGACTCAGCCGCTCAGCCGCACCGGCATGATCAGGTACTTGTACGCCTCGTCCGCCTCGGCGTCCGCCGCGGGCTTGCCGCTGAGCAGCGCCGGCTTGGTGGACGTCGTGAAGGACAGCTGCGCCACCGGGGAGTCGATCGCGCTGAGGCCGTCCAGCAGGAACGTCGGGTTGAAGGCGATCGAGATGTCGTCGCCCTCCAGCTGGGCGTCGACCCTCTCCACAGCCTGTGCGTCGTCGCTGGAGCCGGCCTCCAGGACGAGCACGCCTTGCTCGAAGCTGAGCCGCACCGGGGTGTTGCGCTCGGCGACCAGGGACACGCGCTTGACGGCCTCCACGAAGGGGGCGGTCTCGATGGTGGCGATCGAGTTGAACTCGGTCGGGAACAGGGTGCGGTACTTCGGGAGGTCGCCCTCCAGCAGCCGCGTGGTCGTACGGCGGCCGGCGCCCTCGAAACCGATCAGGCCCTCGCCCGCGCCGGAGCCGGACAGCGCCAGCGTCACGCTGTCACCGGCGCCCAGCGCCTTGGCGGTGTCCAGGAGCGTCTTGGCGGGCACCAGGGCGACCGCGGAGGCGTCCGGGTTCTCCGGCTTCCACAGGAACTCGCGGACCGCGAAGCGGTAGCGGTCGGTGGAGGCCAGCGTGACCGTGTCGCCCTCGATCTCGATGCGCACACCGGTGAGGACGGGCAGCGTGTCGTCCCGGCCGGCGGCGATGGCCACCTGCTGCACGGCGGAGGAGAAGACCTCGCCGGGGATCGCGCCGGTCGCGTTCGGCATCTGGGGCAGGGCCGGGTACTCCTCCACCGGCAGGGTGTGGAGGGTGAACCTCGAGGATCCGCAGACGACCGTCGCCCGTACACCGTCTGTGGAGATCTCCACCGGGCGGTTGGGCAGGGCGCGGGAGATGTCGGCGAGGAGACGGCCGGAGACGAGCACCGTGCCCTCCTCCTCGACCTCGGCCTCGACGCTGACGCGCGCGGAGACCTCGTAGTCGAAGCTGGACAGGCTCAGCTGGCCGTCCTCGGCCTTCAGCAGCAGGCCGGCGAGGACAGGCGCCGGCGGACGGGCCGGGAGGCTGCGCGCCGCCCAGGCCACTGCCTCCGCGAGTACGTCGCGTTCCACCCGGATCTTCACCGTAAGCCGCCTCCTGCTGTTGCCGGCGTTCTCGCCCTGCTTCGCCTGCGTCGTCTGACTCGGTGCCGCCGTCCCTGTGGAGGAAGGACACCGGGAACCAGTCTGACGCACGGCACTGACAGTAGGTGCCCCTCGGGGTCAAGTCGTGACGAGGGGCAGCCGGGCAGGCGAGGGCCAGTTGTGCACAGGGCCCGCTTCGAAACGAATTCCGCGCTCTCTCTGGTCGGGAGTAGTAGTAGGGCCTGTGGATACCGTGGATAACCACGTTTGCCCAGCTCAGCACGGTGATTTTGTCCACGGGGCCTGTGGGCGGCGGCCGTGGACAACCGGGGCCCTCTGTGGAGAACGGAAAGTTCTGCACACCCCGTGCACAGGGTGAGGCGACTTCTCCCCAGCGCCGTCCCCAGTTTTACCCCTCTTTCCCACAGCCCAACCCTGTACCTCGGTGTGACGCCTTTCACTCGACGGAGTGGGAAAGCGCGGCGCGTTGCCGAACAGTGGACAGGCCTGTGGAGAAGCTGGGGAACGCTGGGGACAACCGCCCCCAGCCTGTGGGTTGCCCGTGGACAACTCGGCGCGCGCCCTGTGGGCCGATTCGTTGTCCACAGGCTGTGGAAAAAGTTTGTCCACCAATCCACACGTGGATGACCTGGCCCGATGATCTCTCAACGGCTCCCCCTGTGGACAGCGTCGGGACAACTTTCCGGTCCCCAGGGTGTGGACGGGAGAAAGTCGCCGAATCTGTGGAGGACGGCCGTGACCCGGCATGAAATCGAACAGCGGGTGGCGCGGTCCGCGGCCGTCGCATACGCGAAGGGCGCCCCCGGATCTCCTCCAGGGGCGCCCTCGGCGGTGCGGACGGTGGCCGTCAGCCGTTCTTGATGCGGTTGGTGAGCTCCGTGACCTGGTTGTAGATGGAGCGCCGCTCGGCCATCAGATTGCGGATCTTGCGGTCGGCGTGCATGACCGTCGTGTGGTCGCGCCCGCCGAACAGCGCGCCGATCTTGGGCAGCGACAGGTCCGTCAGCTCGCGGCACAGGTACATGGCGATCTGGCGGGCGGTGACCAGGGCCCGGCCGCGCGAGGTGCCGCACAGGTCCTCGACCGTGAGCCCGAAGTAGTCGGCGGTCGCGCTCATGATGGCCGTGGAGGTGATCTCGGGGGCCGTGTCCTCGCCGCCGGGGATCAGGTCCTTCAGGACGATCTCCGTCAGGCCCAGGTCCACCGGCTGCCGGTTGAGCGACGCGAACGCCGTCACCCGGATCAGCGCGCCCTCCAGCTCGCGGATGTTGCGCGAGATCCGCGACGCGATGAACTCCAGCACCTCCGGCGGGGCGTTGAGCTGCTCCTGCACCGCCTTCTTGCGCAGGATCGCGATCCGCGTCTCCAGCTCGGGCGGCTGGACGTCGGTGATGAGACCCCACTCGAAGCGGTTCCGCAGCCGGTCCTCCAGCGTGACCAGCTGCTTGGGCGGCCGGTCGCTGGACAGCACGATCTGCTTGTTGGCGTTGTGCAGCGTGTTGAAGGTGTGGAAGAACTCCTCCTGCGTCGACTCCTTGTCCGCCAGGAACTGGATGTCGTCGACGAGCAGGATGTCCATCTCGCGGTACCGCTTGCGGAAGCTGTCGCCCTTGCCGTCGCGGATGGAGTTGATGAACTCGTTGGTGAACTCCTCCGAGCTCACGTACCGCACGCGCGTGCCGGGGTAGAGGCTGCGCGCGTAGTGCCCGATCGCGTGCAGCAGGTGCGTCTTGCCGAGCCCCGACTCCCCGTAGATGAACAGCGGGTTGTACGCCTTCGCGGGCGCCTCGGCGACGGCGACCGCGGCCGCGTGCGCGAAGCGGTTGGAGGCGCCGATGACGAACGTGTCGAAGAGGTACTTCGGGTTCAGGCGCGCGGTCGGCTCGCCCGGGCCGGTCGCCGGCGCCGGCTGCGCGGCCAGCGGGCCGGGGGCGCCCGTGGTGGGCAGGTTCGGGCCGACCGGGCCGCCGCGGTGCACGTGCCCGGAACCGGACGGCGGCTCGGGCAGCTCGCGGCGCCCGTCACGCTGGTCGTAGTCGGTGCGCGGCTGCTCGTAGTCGGTGCGCTGGGCGTCGTACGACGGACGCTCCAGCGACTGCGGGCGGTAGTCCTGCGACGGCGGGTAGTCCGGTGCCCCGTACGCGTCCGGGGCGTATCCGTCCTGGCCGGTCTGGGGGTAGCCGTCCTGGGACGGCGGTCCGTACGGCTCCTGCGGGGGCGACGCGTACGGGTCCCGCTCCGGGAAGCCGAGCCGCTGCTGCTGCCAGCCGAAGTCGTCCTGCCCCGGGCGCGGCCAGGAGCCCGGCTCGGGGCGCTGGTACTCCGACGGGTAGGCGGGACGGGGCGTGGGAAGCGGGTCGGCGCGGTGGCGGCCGTACCCCTCGTAGTCGTCGCGGCCCTGGCCGGCGGACGGGAGCTCGGGCTCCTCGTAGCGCGGCTGGGGGCGGACGGGAGGCGCCGGCGGGGTCGGGGGCTCGCCGACGGAGTCGTCGACGGTGATCGCGATACGGATCGGACGGCCGCACTCACGGCTCAGGGAATCGCTCACGACCGGAGCGAGACGGCCCTCCAGCACGCCCTTCGCGAACTCGTTCGGCACGGCGAGCAGGGCGGTGTCGGCCACCAGCGCCAGCGGCTGGGTGCGCCGGAGCCAGTGCTCGTCCTTCGCCTCCACACCCTGGCCGCGACCCTCCCCGAGGAGCTGTTCCAGAACGCGTGGCCACACTGCGGCAAGATCGGCAGGTACATCAGCCACAGGGCACGCTCTCTCACAGGTCCCTCGAACGTGTGGTTCGGGGACGGGTCGGGATGTAAATCGGGTCGGGCAGGGATAAGGGAACGAATCGGAGTTCAGCCACGGTAGTCAGGGCGACCGGTGCGGTTCAAGTTGTTGTCCCCAGGCTGTGGACAAGTGTCCCCCTCCGGACCCTGGTTTGACCGGATGGCGCAGCCGCGCGTACCGTAACCAGGTCGAGTTGTCGATGGCTGCTGCCGCCTGCCTCCGATGGGCACGGATCGCGTCAGGTGATCGGTAAGCGGTGCACTCGGGCGTAACGCGAGCTACTCCTCGTGGGCGCACGGTGACAGCCAGGACGGCACCCCGCCACCCTCTATTCATTACTGGAGCCCCCGAGTGAGCAAGCGCACCTTCCAGCCGAACAACCGTCGTCGCGCGAAGACCCACGGCTTCCGGCTGCGTATGCGCACCCGTGCCGGCCGCGCGATTCTCGCGTCCCGCCGTAGCAAGGGTCGCGCCCGTCTGTCCGCCTGATCCCGGTCAGGTCATGACGTCGTGCTGCCCACCGAGAACCGGCTGAGGCGGCGCGAGGACTTCGCGACCGCGGTCCGACGAGGTCGCCGGGCAGGCCGCCCGACCCTCGTCGTCCACCTTCGTAGCGGTGCCACGGACCCGCACGCGCCTGGGGAGAGCGCTCCCCCGACGCGTGCGGGTTTCGTCGTGAGCAAGGCCGTGGGCGGTGCGGTCGTGCGCAACAAGGTGAAGCGCCGCCTTCGCCATCTGATGCGCGACCGAGTCGACCTGTTTCCCCCCGGTAGCCTGGTAGTCGTACGAGCGCTGCCCGGAGCGGGTGACGCCGACCATGCACAGCTGGCCCGAGACCTGGACGCCGCCCTCCAGCGGCTGCTGGGAGGGGGCGCGCGATGAAGTACCCACTGCTGGCCCTGATCAAGCTGTACCAGTGGACGATCAGTCCGCTGCTCGGGCCGGTGTGCAAGTACTACCCGTCGTGTTCCCACTACGGCTACACGGCCATCGACCGGCACGGGGCCGTCAAGGGAACGGCCCTCACGGCCTGGCGCATCCTGCGGTGCAATCCGTGGTCGCCGGGCGGTGTGGACCACGTCCCCCCGCGCAAGCGTCCGCGGTGGCACGAACTGCTGCGTGACGCATGGCGCGCACGCAAGGGCGGGCCCTCCGCCGCCGAACCGGCCACCGAAGAGAATTCTGCTTCGAGCCCGGCCGCAGAGACCTCGTCCCATGCCCAAGGAGCATGATTAGTGGACACGATTGCCAGCCTCTTCAGCTTCATCACAACGCCCGTCTCCTGGGTCATCGTCCAGTTCCACAAGGTGTACGGCGCTCTCTTCGGCCCCGACACCGGATGGGCCTGGGGCCTGTCCATCGTGTCCCTCGTGATCCTGATCCGCATCTGCCTGATCCCGCTCTTCGTGAAGCAGATCAAGGCGACGCGCGCGATGCAGACGCTCCAGCCGGAGATGAAGAAGATCCAGGAGCGCTACAAGAACGACCGGCAGCGCCAGTCGGAAGAGATGATGAAGCTGTACAAGGAGACGGGCACCAACCCGCTCTCCTCGTGCCTTCCCATCCTGGCGCAGTCCCCGTTCTTCTTCGCCCTCTACCACGTCCTCAACAGCATCGCGTCGAACGACACCATCGGCGTGATCAACAAGAGCCTGCTGGAGAGCGCGCAGAAGGCGCACATCTTCGGCGCTCCGCTGGCCGCGAAGTTCACGGACAACTCGTCCAAGGTCGAGGCGCTCCAGGCCTCGCTGACCGACGTGCGGATCGTCACCGCGATCATGATCGTCCTGATGTCGCTGTCGCAGTTCTACACGCAGCGCCAGCTGATGACGAAGAACGTCGACACGACGGTGAAGACGCCGTTCATGCAGCAGCAGAAGATGCTGATGTACGTCTTCCCGGTCATCTTCGCGGTCTTCGGCATCAACTTCCCGGTCGGCGTCCTCGTCTACTGGCTGACCACCAACGTGTGGACCATGGGCCAGCAGATGTACTTCATTCACAACAACCCGACCCCGGGTTCCAAGGCCCAGGCCGCCTACCTGGAGCGCCTGTACAAGCACGTCACGCACCGCGGCAAGGTCTCCCGGCGCCGGGACAAGGTCATCATCAAGGCCATCGTCGCCAAGGGCCGCGACCGCAACGAGTACGAGCGCAAGTTCATCAACGGGCTGAACAAGGCGGGACTGGCCGCCCAGTCCGACGGCACCGTGGTCAAGAGCGAGACCGCCGTCGCCGCCCAGACCGAGGACGGCACGTCGGCCACGACCGCCGCCACCCCCAGGCGTCAGCAGCCCAGGCGGCAGACCAAGGCCCAGCGTCAGGCGGCCAAGCCGGCCGGGGGTTCGCCCTCGCTGAGCAAGTCCGACGAGCCCGAGGACGCCAAGCCCGCCGCCGCTGCCAAGAAGGCCGCCCCGAAGCCCGGCAACGGCACCCGCAGCAAGGCCCAGTCCGGCCAGCGCAAGGGTCCGCAGCGGCCCAAGTCCCCGTCGAAGAAGTAAGAAGGAGTCCATCCCGTGACGGAAGGCACCACCTCCGCCGCTGCCGAGGGTGCAGACACCCTGACCCGCCTGGAGCAGGAGGGCGAGATCGCGGCGGACTACCTGGAGGGTCTGCTCGACATCGCCGACCTCGACGGCGACATCGACATGGACGTCGAGGCCGACCGTGCCTCCGTCTCGATCATCAGCGACACGGGCAGTCGTGACCTGCAGAAGCTGGTCGGCCGGGACGGTGAGGTGCTGGAGGCGCTGCAGGAACTCACACGTCTGGCGGTGCACCGGGAGACCGGCGACCGCAGCCGGCTGATGCTCGACATCGCGGGCTACCGCGCCAGGAAGCGCGCCGAGCTCTCCGAGCTGGGCGCGAAGGCCGTCGCCGAGGCCAAGAGCAGCGGTGCGCCCGTACGGCTGAAGCCGATGACCCCCTTCGAGCGCAAGGTCGTGCACGACGCGGTCAAGGCCGCGGGCCTGCGCAGCGAGTCCGAGGGCGAGGAGCCGCAGCGCTTCGTCGTCGTACTCCCCGCCTGATCGGTCCACACGTTCCTCCGGCCCCGTCTGTTGCGCAGGCGGGGCCGAACTTTGTCAGCCTGATAGTTCTGGTGGTTCTGGCGTCGGCGCCCGGTGCGCTGACGTGGTAGGGAAGGACGGTCCCCCGTGACGGAGGCAGCTGAGCTTCCTCCTGCTCCCGAGCAGGCGCACAAGGTGTTCGGAGATCGCTTCGCTGATGCGGTCCGATACGCGGAGCTGCTCGCTGAGGCGGGCGTGCAGCGTGGCCTGATCGGCCCGCGTGAAGTGCCCCGCCTGTGGGAGCGGCACCTGCTGAACTGCGCGGTGCTCTCGGAGGTCGTGCCCGAGGGGGTGACGGTGTGCGACGTCGGCTCCGGTGCGGGCCTGCCCGGCATCCCACTGGCGCTCGTGCGGGACGACCTGAGGATCACCTTGCTGGAGCCACTGCTGCGGCGCACGAACTTCCTCACCGAGGTCGTGGAACTGCTCGGCCTGGACCACGTCACGGTCGTCCGCGGACGCGCCGAGGAGGTCATGGGCAAGATGCCGCCGGTCCATGTGGTGACGGCCCGTGCCGTGGCCCCGCTGGACCGCCTGGCCGCCTGGGGCATCCCGCTGCTGCGCCCGTACGGGGAGATGCTCGCGCTCAAGGGAGACACGGCCGAGGAAGAGCTCAAGAGCGCGGCCACCGCGCTGAGCAAGCTGGGCGCCGTGGAGACCTCCATCCTGCACGTCGGTGAGGGCATCGTGGACCCCATGTCCACGGTCGTCCGGGTCGAAGTCGGGGAAAGCCCCGGAGGCGTGCGCTTCGCGGCCAAGCGGGCGAAGGCGGCCAGGACGGGACGGACCCGTCGGCGCCGGTGACGGGAGGGACGATCATGGCGTCGTCGACGCGGTCCACCTTCGGGACCCGCATCGGCGGCGCTGATCCGTCCTGACGGCGAGACGTACTCCACACAAGCTGCCGAACCCATGCGGGCCGGAGTGTCGCGACAGTCCGGGCAGGGCCGCTGTGCATCGTGTTTCACGTGAAACGTCGCTCACTGCTGCACGGCATCATCAGTCGCGGTCGCGCCGCGGTCGAACCCCGCGACCCCAAGCCTCTCGGGTCGCTCGGAGAGCGGCCCGTTCCTGACGGAGCCCTGTTCCCATCCCTCCAGGGAGGCACGGAGTTGTCCACAGAGGTGGATTTCTCCACAGAACACCGGACCTCACTGGTTCGCGACCCCGAAGACATGGGAGGCTCTGTTCATCGCGAGCCTGATGTCGAGGAGAGTGAATCCTTGCGGTCCGACGCCAACATCGCGGGACCGATGACCGATCCGGTCCCCGGTCCCCGTGCCGAGTCGACGGGAGCGGATGTTTCACGTGAAACACCGCCTCCGATGGACGACACTCCGATCGGTCGCGCGGCCCAACTGGCGGTGGAGGCTTTCGGCCGCGCCGGCGAGGGCCTGCCCCGGCCCGAGCGGACACGAATCATCGTGGTCGCCAACCAGAAAGGCGGCGTGGGCAAGACGACGACAACCGTCAACCTTGCCGCATCGCTGGCTCTGCACGGGGCCCGCGTCCTGGTGATCGACCTCGACCCTCAGGGCAATGCGTCCACCGCCTTGGGTATCGACCATCACGCCGAGGTTCCGTCCATCTATGACGTACTGATCGACAGCAAGCCGCTCTCGGAGGTCGTCCAGCCGGTTCCTGACGTTGAAGGCCTCTTCTGCGCACCCGCCACCATCGATCTCGCTGGTGCGGAGATCGA
Organism: Streptomyces sp. NPDC051041; assembly: GCF_044456065.1. Classification (NCBI taxonomy): domain Bacteria; kingdom Bacillati; phylum Actinomycetota; class Actinomycetes; order Kitasatosporales; family Streptomycetaceae; genus Streptomyces; species Streptomyces sp. NPDC051041. The sequence goes on along the minus strand of NZ_JBITFM010000006.1, from coordinate 92,369 downwards.
GCTGGTGTCGCTGGTGGCGCGGGAAAGCCGGCTGCAGCGGGCCATCCAGGCATATGAGCAGCCGCTGGACTACATTCTCATCGACTGCCCACCCTCGCTCGGCCTGCTGACGGTCAACGCGCTGGTGGCCGGGCAGGAGGTCCTGATCCCGATCCAATGCGAGTACTACGCGCTGGAGGGCCTGGGACAGCTGCTGCGTAACGTCGACCTGGTGCGGGGGCACCTCAACCCCACCCTGCATGTGTCGACCATCCTGCTCACCATGTACGACGGCCGGACACGGCTCGCGTCCCAGGTCGCGGAAGAGGTGCGCAGCCACTTCGGTGACGAGGTGCTGCGGACGAGCATTCCCCGCTCGGTCCGTATCTCCGAGGCGCCGAGCTACGGGCAGACGGTATTGACCTACGATCCAGGATCAAGTGGTGCTCTCTCTTATCTTGAGGCAGCACGAGAAATCGCGCTGAAGGGCGTAGGCGTCAGCTACGACGCCGCGCACGCCCACATCAGCGCACCAAACGATCCGAGCATGGTGGAGGGGACTCAGTGAGCGAGCGACGGAGAGGGTTGGGACGCGGTCTCGGCGCACTGATCCCTGCAGCTCCGACGGAGAAGACGGTGGCTCCGGCCGTGGTGGGGGGAACCGCTCCCGCGTCGCCACCCGTGATCCCGGCCCTGGCGACCGATCGCGGTGTGGCTGCGGCGAGGGTCGCCGGGCTGCCACCTGTTTCACGTGAAACAAAGGAGCCATCGGCCAGCGGTGCCGTGGAAACGCCCCCGCCTCCTATGGGCGCCCACTTCGCCGAGATCCCCCTGGACTCCATCACGCCGAACCCGCGCCAGCCGCGTGAGGTCTTCGACGAAGATGCGCTGGCCGAGCTTGTCACCTCCATCAAAGAGGTCGGCCTCCTCCAGCCGGTCGTCGTACGCCAGGTGGGTCCCGCGCGCTATGAGCTCATCATGGGCGAGCGACGCTGGCGTGCCTGCCGAGAGGCGGGCCTGGAGACGATTCCGGCGATCGTACGGGCCACGGAGGACGAGAAGCTCCTCCTGGATGCACTCCTGGAGAACCTGCACCGGGCACAGCTGAACCCGCTGGAGGAGGCGGCGGCCTACGACCAGCTGCTGAAGGACTTCAACTGCACACACGACCAGCTGGCGGACCGGATCGGCCGCTCCCGTCCGCAGGTCTCCAACACCCTGCGTCTGCTGAAGCTCTCACCGGCGGTCCAGCGTCGGGTGGCCGCAGGAGTGCTCTCCGCCGGGCATGCGCGGGCTCTGCTCTCCGTGGAGGACTCCGAGGAGCAGGACCGGCTGGCGCATCGGATCGTGGCCGAGGGACTCTCCGTGCGGGCCGTCGAGGAGATCGTGACGCTCATGGGGTCACGGCCTCAGAAGGCTCAGCGTCCCAAGGGACCACGTGCCGGCACTCGTGTCTCCCCGGCGTTGTCGGATCTCGCCACCCGGCTGTCGGACCGCTTCGAGACACGGGTGAAGGTTGACCTGGGACAGAAGAAGGGCAAGATCACCGTCGAGTTCGCTTCCATGGAAGATCTGGAGCGAATCCTCAGCACCCTCGCTCCCGGTGAGGGACCCGTCCTGCAGAAGAGTCTTCTGGAGGGGGATCCCGAGGAGACGGAGTCCTGAGTCTCGGGCAGCGGGGCGCTCGGACCGCTTCGTCTGCGAAAGGAGCGGGACGTGTCCGGTGTGTACCGGAACACGGCCCGCTCTTTGCTTTGAGCCGGTATCGATGGAAACGCATCATGGATACGATGCGTTCGAGTATGGCGATCCACCTGAAAGCACCCCTCGGGAGGCCGGTGCCATGCGAACGATGAGCCGCGCCGGACTGCTGACCGCAGGTCTGGGACTGGGCGCGGTCGGTGGGTTCATCGGCAGCCTGCTCAGGGAACGGAGCGCTCTGACAGCCGCTCGCGATGCGGCGGGCGAAGGAAGCGAGGAACAGCCTTCATGGGGCGTCGGCTCGTACCGCTCACGCTGGACAACCTTCAGGACCTTCCCCAGCGCTGTCGCTCGTGCGTCTTCTGGGAGCTCGACCCGGTCAGTGGTGAGGCCGCGGTAAAGGCCGGCACGTCCGCGCTGGAGAAGGAAGCCTGGATCTCCGCTGTCCTGCTGGACTGGGGATCCTGTGGGCGAGTCGTCTATGTCGACGACGTACCGGTGGGCTTCGTGCTCTATGCCCCTCCCGCCTATGTGCCCCGCTCCACGGCCTTCTCCACCAGTCCCGTCTCACCGGATGCCGTGCAGCTGATGACCGGCTTCATCGTGCCCGGCTACCAGGGGCAGGGGCTTGGCCGCGTGATGGTCCAGACGGTCGCCAAGGATTTGCTGCGGCGGGGCTTCAAGGCGATCGAGGCATTCGGTGACGCCCACTGGAAGGAACCGGGCTGTGTCCTGCCCGCTGATCATCTGCTGGCCGTGGGGTTCAAGACGGTACGGCCCCACCCCATGTACCCGCGGCTGAGGCTGGAGCTGCGGTCGACGCTTTCCTGGAAGGAAGACGTGGAAATGGCACTCGACCGGCTGCTCGGGGCCGTGCAGAAGGAGCCCGCGTTGCGGCCCCTCTGACAACAGCGGACTCCTGGGCCAAACGAATGGGCCAGCCCTGGCGGGCTGGCCCATTCGTGTTTCACGTGAAACATAAGCCGTCGTCGGGACGGCTCAGCCGATTCACTCGGCGATGAACTCCTCCAGGTCGCGCACGATCGCGGCCTTCGGCTTCGCACCGACGATGGTCTTGGCGACCTCGCCACCCTGGTAGACGTTCAGGGTCGGGATGGACATGACGCCGTACTTGGCGGCCGTACCCGGGTTCTCGTCGATGTTCAGCTTGACGACCTCGATCTTGTCACCGTACTCGGCGGCGATCGCCTCAAGGGAGGGAGCGATCTGGCGGCACGGACCGCACCAAGCGGCCCAGAAGTCCACCAGGACGGGCTTGTCGCTCTTGAGGACGTCCTGCTCGAAGGAGTCGTCGGTCACATTCTTCAGGGTGCCGGCCACTACGGGCTCCTTAACTGGTTGGTGCGTGGGGCGAATGGGAATCAGACGGAGGTCTTCTCGGGCTCGGCCTGCTCCAGGTCGGCCAGCGCGGCAAGGTAACGCTCGGCGTCCAGCGCGGCGGAGCAGCCGGTGCCGGCCGCGGTGATCGCCTGACGGTAGGTGTGGTCGACCACGTCTCCGGCGCCGAAGACACCGCGCAGGTTCGTGCGGGTCGAGGGCGCGTCGACCTTCAGGTAACCCTCCTCGTCCAGCTCGAGCTGGCCCTTGAAGAGCTCGGTGCGCGGGTCGTGGCCGATCGCGATGAACAGGCCGGTCACCGGCAGATCCGAAAGCTCACCCGTCTTGACGTTGCGCAGCTTCAGACCCGACAGCTTCTGATCACCCTGGATCTCGGCGACCTCGCTGTCCCAGACGAAGGTGATCTTCGGGTCGGCGAAGGCACGCTCCTGCATCGCCTTGGAGGCGCGCAGGGTGTCGCGGCGGTGGACGATCGTCACGGACTTGGCGAACCGCGAGAGGAAGGTGGCTTCCTCCATCGCGGTGTCACCGCCACCGATCACGGCGATGTCCTGGTCCTTGAAGAAGAAGCCGTCACAGGTGGCGCACCAGGAGACACCACGCCCGGAGAGGGCGTCCTCGTTCGGCAGGCCGAGCTTGCGGTGCTGCGAGCCGGTGGCGACGATCACGGCCTTCGCCTTGTGGACCGTGCCCGCGGTGTCCGTGACGGTCTTGATCTCTCCGGTCAGGTCGACCGCGACGACATCGTCCGGAACGAGCTCGGCACCGAAGCGCTCCGCCTGGGCGCGCATGTTGTCCATGAGCTCGGGGCCCATGATGCCGTCCTGGAAGCCGGGGAAGTTCTCCACCTCGGTGGTGTTCATCAGCGCGCCGCCGGCGGTGACGGCGCCCTCGAACACCAGTGGCTTCAGCGACGCGCGCGCGGTGTAGAGCGCCGCCGTGTAGCCGGCGGGCCCGGAGCCGATGATGATCACGTTACGGACGTCGCTCACGGCTTGATTCCTCGTCTCTGGACTGCGTCGTCAGGATCGGTGGAGCCTTTCTCAGAACTCTCACCCCACCCAACGGATCCTAAGGGGCGCGCATTCCCGCTGTGCCCGGGCACACGGAGAGCGGACACCTACGGGATACCACGCAGAGGGAAGAAGAAGCCTCAGCGTCCGGGGAGCGGGTAGGAGTGCTGCAGCAGCACCTTGGCCTTGGGGGACGACGGCTGATCCGCGCAGGTCGCCTCGACGATGTAGGCGGTGACCCGGTTGACGTCGGAGGCGTCGGGAAGTACCACGAGCAGCGCCTCGGTCCCCTTGTAGGTTCCCTTCTCGGTGGCGAGTGCCGCGTCGCTGCGGCCGATGCCCGCCCGGACACAGTCCGGGACTGTCTCCGCGAGGAGGCTGGGCCGGTCCGGACCGGACTCGATACCGAGGCCGTGCGGTGTGCCGGAGCGGTTTCCTTCGCCCCGCTTCGCGGCGAGGAGATCGGCGACCTGTTGCTCCAGCTCTCCCTCGGAGAAGGTGTCCGCGGAGGCGGACTGCCGCCCGTGCGCCGTGCCGTCGGACGGCTCGCCGTCCTGGGGGGACGACACGAGCACGGAGCCGAGTCCCAGAGCAGCAGCCGCGAACACAGCGCCCAAGGCGGCGATCCGGCGGCGTCCGTCCCGCTTGCGGCCCTTGCGCCCCGGGCCGGTGGTGGAAACGCGTGCCCGTCCGGCCGGGCGACCTGCCGTGACCGATGTTTCACGTGAAACATGCCCACCGTCGTCCCCGTCCGGAGCGGCACGGGACACGCCGGCCGACGCGGCGTCCGTGGGCCCGGGCGCCGCGGCGTCGAGCAGGGCCTCGGCGGCGAGAGCCGCGTCGATACGGCCGGCGACATCAGCGGGCATGCGCGGCGGGCCCGGGAGGGTGCCGAGCAGTCCCCGGATCTCCTCCAGCGAGGCGTGGACGTCCGCGCACAGCGCGCACTCGTCCAGGTGCCGCCGTACCTCCGCGGTCCGCGCCGGGGGGAGAAGGCCCTCGGTGAGGTCGGAGATCTCCGCCACGTCCGGGTGTCCGGCCATGTCTGTCTGTGACGTCACGCTCGCCCACCTCCGCCCTTCACTGCAGCTGAATCGCTCGGCCCTGCACGCGGCGGTTCCGCCCGCGGCGGTCCCGCTGCGGGTGGGACGGATGCCTCCTGCGTCCGGTTCCGTTCCTCGCCCGGCTTCTTGCCGTCATCGCCGCTGCCCGGCCGCAGATGGGTCAGCAGCGGCAGGAGTCTGGCCCTGCCCCGGGCGCACCGGCTTTTCACCGTGCCGGTCGGCACGTCGAGGATGCGGGCTGCCTCGGCGACCGGATAGCCCTGCATGTCGACCAGGACGAGCGCCGCCCGCTGGTCGGGCGGCAGAGTGCTCAGGGCCGCCAGCAGCTGGCGGTGCAGATCGTTGCGCTCCGCGGGAGCCGACGCCGACTCGTGCGGCTCCAGCAGCTGCTCCAGGCGTTCGGTGTCGTCGACGGGAGCGGTCTTCCGGGAAGCGGCCTTGCGAGCACGGTCCAGGCAGGCGTTCACCGTGATGCGGTGCAGCCATGTCGTGACGGCCGACTGACCGCGGAAGGTGTGGGCGGCCCGGTAGGCGGAGACCAAGGCGTCCTGAACGGCGTCAGCGGCCTCCTCGCGGTCGCCGAGCGTCCGCAGGGCCACGGCCCAGAGGCGGTCGCGGTGGCGGCGTACGAGCTCGCCGAAGGCGTCGGGGTCGCCGTCGACATGGCGGGTGAGAAGTTCCTGATCGCTTGCACTGCTGTGTTCAGCGCGGTCCGCCATCGGGCCCCTCCCCTCGGCCGGCTCTCAGCCCGTGAATTTCACTTCGGTGATGGCCTGCTTGTAGCCCGGGTTGCTGTAGTTGGCGGGGTCGTCACCGGAATACGGCAGCGCTGTCAGCCAGACCAGGACGTACCGGCTCCTCACGGGCTTGTCGACGGTCACCTTGGCGGAGGTGCTGCTCGTCGTCGCCGTGCCGAGGTTCTTCATCGAACTCAGCGGCGTGGTGGAGCTGAGTGAGTCGGTCGCGTACAGCTCGATCGTCGTGTGGTCGCCGCCGTACCGCAGCGACAGCTGCGCCGCCGACACCTCCTTGGCGGAGCCGAGGTCGTAGACGATGCCCACGCCCGGCTTTATCACGATCTTCGGGCCGTCCAGGTAGCTGTTGGTGCGCCAGCCGGTGGATGTGTCGCCGTCGTAGGTCTTGCCGACATCGGCGGGATGCTGGGCATCGCCCTCGGCCACGTACTCCTGCGCACCCTGGATGGCGATCGGCTTCGGGGCCTGCGGCCTCTTGTTCTTGTCGTTGCCGTCCGTGGTCTGCGTCTGGTTCTGGTCGTCGGCCTTGCCGCCCTGTTCCATCAGCGCGTCCGCCAGCTGCCAGCTGCCCAGACCGAGCGCGGCGATCAGCAGCGCCGAGACGGCCCACTTGAGCGCCTTGCCCGTGCGGCTCTGCAGCGGAGGCGGCGGGGGCGCCACCGGCTGGGTGACGCCCGGGTGCGGGGCCGGGCGGCCGTAGCTGCCCTGCTGGTAGGTCGTGCGCTGGTACTCGGGCGGGGCGGTGAACGCCGGCTCCGGCGGGCGGATGCGGGGCATCTCGCCGATCGCCTTCACCAGTTCCTCCGGCGTGGTGCAGGGGGACTCGTGGCGGGAGGCGGTGGCGCCGTCGTTGGCGAGGGCCCGCATGGCGAGTTCCGACAGGCCGCGGTGGACGCCGGCGCGCACCTGGTCGGGCGGGATCAGCCCGATGTCCTTGGGCAGGCCGGACAGGCCGTAGGCGTCGGTCTCGTACGGCCAGCGCTGGGTGAGCGCCGCGTACAGCAGGGCGCCGATGGCCTCGGTGTCGGTGCGCTGAGGAGTGTCGGACTTGATGCCGCGCAGGGCTGCGTTGACGGCGAGGCCGCGGATGCGCCACTGGCCCGTCGAGGTGCGCAGGACGGCGTTGGGGTTCAGTCGCAGATGGGCGAGTCCCTCGCGGTGGGCGGCGGCCATGGCGGACGAGACCTGGCTGACCATCTGGTAGGCGTCGTACGCCTCCAGCGGCCCGGAGGCGAGGAGGGCGGTCAGTTCGGTGGCGTCGGGGAGCCATTCGTGGACGACGTAGACGAGGTCGTTCTCCTCGACCGCGTCCAGGACCTGGACGAAACGGGGGTCACCGAGCAGCGCGGAGGAGCGGGCCGCGGCCAGCACGGAGCGGGCGCGGGTGTGGTCCGCGGGCAGGACATGGATGCCGACGGCGCGACGGAGCTTCTCGTCGACGGCTCGCCAACTGCTGAACCCGTCCAGACGGGTGACGCACTCCTCCAGGCGGTAGCGCCTGGCGAGCTTGTGGCCGCTGTGCAGTTCGGGAGGCGAGGCCTTCCCGGGATCGTCCGCTTCGGCGCTCTCCTGTGCGTCGTCGTGTTCCGTGTCCCGCTCCCGGTTCTTGGCCACCCCGTCGGCCGTGGACTGGTCCGCCTGCGCGGTCAGCGACTGCTCGCCGCTGCTGTCTGCCACGTCGACGGCAGCTGTGCTCCGTTCCGCCACCGTCGTTCCTGCCTCCCCATCCGTTGCGCGCTGTCCGACACCGGTTGCGCGCCGTCCGACGCCGACACCAATTGTGCCCACAGTCCGCCGCTATGCACGACACGCGGCGGCGGACGATGGTTGTGCGCGTACCTCCCCGTCTCAGCGTCCCAGGCGCCCGCGGACCATGCCGACCAGCGAGTTGAGTTCCTCGATGCGCATGCGGCGGGCGGCGACGTAGAAGATGCCGAGCAGTACGGCCCCACCGCCCAGCAGCGACGCGAACGAGCCCACGACGCCCTGGCCGAGCGTGTGGCCGATGCCGTAGCAGGCCGCGCCGCTGAGCAGCGCCGCCGGGACGGACGCGATGGCCAGACGGGTGTACGTCCGCATGACACGTGCACCGTCCAGGTCACCGCCCAGCCGCCTGCGCAGCCGGCGCCAGGCGACGCCGACGCCGATCGCGTAGGCCAGGCCGTAGGAGGCGGCCATGCCGACGACGGCCCAGCGGGCCGGGATCAGGAAGTAGCAGAGGGCGGAGGCGCCCGCGTTGACCGCGGCCACGATGACCGTGTTGTAGAAGGGGGTGCGCGTGTCCTCGTAGGCGTAGAAGGCACGCAGGACGACGTACTGCACGGAGTACGGGATCAGGCCGAGGCCGAACGCCATCAGCATGTAGCCCATGTTGGTGGCGGCCCCGATGCCCGAGGAGCCGAAGATCAGCGTGCACATCGGGATGCCGAGCGAGACGAAGCCGAAGGCGATCGGCACGATCGCGACGGCCGTCGTGCGCAGCCCCTGGGAGATGTCGTCACGGACGGCACCGCCGTCGCCCTCGGCGGCCGAGCGCGAGATGCGGGGCAGCAGGGCGGCCATCAGGGAGACGGTGATGATGGCCTGCGGCAGGCCCCAGATCAGCTGGGCGTTGGCGTAGGCGCTGTAACCGGTGCCGGAGATGTCGGTGTCCGCGACCGACGCGGTGGCCAGCTGGGTCACCACGAGTGCGCCCGCCTGGTTGGCGAGGACGAAGAGGATCGTCCACTTGGCGAGCATCGCGGCCTTGCCCAGGCCGTGGCCCTTCCAGTCGAACCGCAGCCGCAGCCGGAACCCGGTCTCGCGCAGGTACGGGATCATCGCCAGGGCCTGGACGACGAGGCCGAGGAGGATGCCGACGCCGAGCAGCCGCTCGCCCTCCGGCGGAATGGTCTCGACGGTCATCCCGGACTCGGCCGCGGTGCCGTAGACCCACAGGAACATGCCGAGCGTGACGATGATGACGATGTTGTTCAGGACCGGCGTCCACATCATCGCGCCGAACCGGCCGCGGGCGTTGAGGATCTGCCCCATCACCACATGGATGCCCATGAAGAAGATGGAGGGCAGGAAGTACCGGGTGAAGGTGACCGCGGTCTCGTTGGCCGCCGGGTCGTTGGCCACCGAGTTCGACAATGCACGGACCAGGAACGGCGCGGCGTACATCCCGAGCGCGGTCAGGGCGGCCAGGGCCACCATCACGAGGGTCAGCAGGCGGTTGGCGTACGCCTCGCCGCCGTCCTCGTCCTCCTTCATGGAGCGGACGAGCTGGGGGACGAACACCGAGTTGAGGCCACCGCCGACCGTCAGAATGTAGATCATCGTCGGCAGCTGGTACGCCACCTGGAACGACTCGCCCAGCAGGCCGAGACCCAGCGCCGACACGATCATCGCGGACCGGATGAAGCCGGTGAGGCGGGAGACCATCGTGCCCGCCGCCATCACGGCGCTCGACTTCAGCAGCCCGGCCGCCTTGCCGCCCTTCTTCGCGGCGGGGGCGGGCGCCGGGGCGGGAGGCACGTCCGCGGGCGGCGTCGCCGCGTACGGGTTCGGCGCCGGTGCGGGGCCGGGGACCGAAGGCGCGGACTCGTACGAGGGATGCCCGCCGCTCTGCTGCTGGTCCTTGAAAAGGTGCGCGAAGGCGTCCGGCTCGTGGCGTTCCTCGCCCGCCTGCGTCACGAGGTCGTCCACACCCACGTACTGCGTCGTCCGGGGGTCGTCACCGTACGGCAGGTATCGCGTCGGGCCCTCCGGCTCGGGCGCCGGGGGCCGCGCCCACACGCGCGGGTCGGGAGCGTACGGCGACTGCTGCGGCTGGGCGTACAGCGGCTGCTGCGGCTGGTACGAGCCCGGAGGCGGCGGGGGGTGCGCGGCGCGGTCGTAGAGCGCCTCGGCGACCGGGTCCTGCGCGGACAGGTCCTGCTCCCGGTACGGGTCCTGGGTGTAGGCGTCCTGGAGGTACATGTCCGCCGGGGGCTGCGGCGGTACCTGGCCGTGCTCGGGCGGGACCTCGGGGTAGCCCGAGTCGCCCGCGCCCTGGCCGCGGTCACCGTCGTACGGCGCGTTCATGGTTACCCCACCTCATCGTCCCGGGCCCACCGGCCACGACATCCTCAACGGTCCACTCTCTCACCCGCGCCGGACGGGTCGGCGCTTTCCGCTGCGGTGTCCGGTGCCGGGTCACTCGGCTGCTCCCGGTCGTCCCGGTCGCCTCCCCGGGAGCCGGCGCCGGACTCCCCGGCAGGGCGGGCCGCGGTGCCCTCCGGGTTCTCCGCTCCGTCGCCGGCCCGTCCGGAGCCGTCCTCCGCGGTCTCACGGGCAGCCGCCCGCTTGCGCTGGGTGTACATCCGGAAGCCGGCGAGGACGAGCAGCAGCACACCGCCGCCGATGACCAGCATGACCGTGGCCGTGATCTCGGTGACCTTCACGTCGAAGACGACGGGCTCGCCGTACCTCTGGCCGTCCTGCGTGTACAGCTGGGCGACCACGGTCGCCCGGCCGTTGGCGTTGGCCGACGTGGTGAACTTCACCGACTGGCTGTGGCCGCCGGAGACCGTGACGGGCTGCTCCTGGTAGTCCTCGCCGCCGATCGTGAGACGGGTCGGGTTCCTCGAGGAGAGCCGCAGCACCAGACGGTCGACGCCCTGCACCAGGTTGTTCTGCACGGTCACGGGGATCGTGGCGCTGCGGCCGGAGAGCTTCGTCTCCGACTTGTCGATCAGCCTGACCTGCCCGATCAGGTCGTTGAGGTACCACTCCACGTCGTTGCGGAAGCTCGCCGCCGCGGTGGTCCGGCCGCGCCACGACGTGGACATCTCGCGGTTCATGGCCCGTCCGAACGGAGTCACCACCCGGGACTCGTCGCTCAGGATCACCTTGAACTTGTCGAGTTTGGCCTGCGTCCTGGCGATCTGATCGAACGCCTCCCGCAGCAGTTCCTGCTTGCGCAGCGCGGAGGGGTACGAGGAGGACGGCGGCACCTTCGTGGTGGCACCCGGGTCGGGCTCGGCCGCGGCGGCCTCCGTCAGATTCTGGGACTCGGACCAAGTCCCGTCCTCGAGGGCCGCCACGGCCTCGGCCATCGTCAGGGCCTGGCTCGCGGACGGCATGCGCTGCGGGGCGACGACGACGCTGCGCTGCTTGTCGGTCTGGCGGCCGAGCATCAGGCTCTGGGCGAGGAAGTGCTGCACGGCGAGCGTGGACGCGGAGGCCTTCGTCAGGTCGCCCTGGAACGCCGTCGACAACCGGGCGTCCGCGACGACCGCCGTCGTGCCACCGCCGATGGGACGCGCCGCGGACGGCGTGTAGGGCAGGTCGCCGGTCTCCCGCAGGCTGTCGCTACGGGTGATGATCTTGTCGGCACCCGCGGAGGTGGCGACCTTCACGATCGACGGATCGATCGCGCCGTCCACGGGCCAGGCGAAGTCGGTGGTCGGCTTCACATGGAGAATCGGCTCCACGGTGTTGGCGACGACGTCGGTGGCGGTCTTGAGCTGGCTGAGCGAGCCGGTGACGCCCGTGCCGTTGTGAGCGAGCGAGGCCAGGTCCGGGTCGGCGAAGGGCAGCGCGACCACTTCCTTGCCCGCGACCGCCTCCTGCAGGTCGGCGAGCCACTGCTTGGCGACCGCCTGGTGCGTGCCGGCGGTGGTGGTGTCGCCCTCGCCCTGGATCCGGTAGCCGCGCGTCATCTCGTCGACCGAGGCGAGCAGGCCCGGGTCGATCACCCAGGTGACGTCGAGGTCCTTGCCCAGCTGCACCATCTGGTCGAGGCGGCCGCCCGGGGAGATCTCCTCGGCCAGGTCGTCGTCGAGGAAGACCGGCGTCTGCTGTTCGTTCGACTCCGTCTCGGCCGTCATGTGGACGGTGGAGACGAGCGGCCACAGGTACGTCGTCTTCGTCCGGGTGCCGGCCTCGTCGGGCTGCCAGGGCAGGAACGTCCGCTGGACGCCGAGGACCTGTTCCCACGGCTGCGCGGACGTCTGCCCGGAGAGGGCGACGGCGAGCTGGTAGACCCCGTTCTGCCCGAGGTCCAGCTCGTCGACCGGTACGGAGATGTCGAAGTGCTCGGCGACACCCGGACTGAGCTCGGGGAACTTCTCGACGTACTTGCCACCGACCTCGGAGCCGAGGGAGCTCCGGACCTCGTCGCCGTCCCTGGCGACGGTGTCGATGGCCGAGCGGGTGGAGAGCCGGGGCCCCACGCGCAGGTCCACCTGGGCGTCGGTGATCTTCTGCTTGCCGTTGTTCGTCACCGTGCCCGACACGGTCAGCGTGTCCCCGTCGGTGGGCGCGCTGGGGCTGAGCGAGTCGAGGGCCACGGACACCGTGCCCGAGCCGGAGGCGGCCTTGGCGGAGTCCGGGACGTCGGCGTGCGCGGAGCCGGCCGCGGGCAGCTGGACCAAACCGGTCAGCAGCGGTACGCCGGCGAGCAGCGCCGCGGTGCGCCGTAGCCACCGACGGGCAGGTGAGGGACTGGTCCCCTGGAAGTCTGCCGCCTCGGCCACGCGCTCGCCCGTCCCTCGTCGTCAGTGGTCGTCAGTGGTCGTCGGAATGTGCGTCCAGGCATGGTAACGATGTGCGCTGAGGGGAAGTGCCGCGGACCGCTCCACGGGATCGGGCGGACCCACCGGCTTGTCCTCTATGTTCCTCTATGAAGAGGAGCGTCTTCGTACGCCTCGAAGGCATCCCTTGTGCACGTATCGGCGGAGACGCCGGTGCCCGCTCGACGGAGACGTCTGTCACTGCCCGGGCCACGTACCCTCTTCTGTTGTGCCGAACGCCAACGAAGACAACCACAGTGCCCTGAGCCAGGCGCAGCACCGCGCGGTGAACGAACTGCTACGGGTCGCCCCGGTCGCCGACGACCTCGCCCGCCGTTTCCAGGAGGCCGGGTTCTCACTCGCCCTGGTCGGCGGCTCGGTCCGGGACGCGCTGCTGGGCCGGCTCGGCAATGACCTGGACTTCACGACCGATGCCCGTCCGCAGGACGTTCTCAAGATCGTGCGACCGTGGGCGGACGCCGTCTGGGAGGTCGGGATCGCCTTCGGCACGGTCGGGGCGCAGAAGCACGGTTATCAGATCGAGATCACCACCTACCGGTCGGAGGCCTACGACCGCACTTCGCGCAAGCCCGAGGTATCGTACGGCGACTCCATCGAGGAGGATCTCGTTCGGCGTGACTTCACCGTGAACGCGATGGCCGTCGCACTTCCGGAGAAGGAGTTCATCGATCCGCACGGCGGACTCGACGACCTAGCGGCACGTGTGCTGCGCACCCCGGGCACCCCCGAGGAGTCCTTCTCGGACGATCCGCTGCGCATGATGCGGGCCGCGCGGTTCGCGGCGCAGCTCGACTTCGAGGTGGCTTCCGAGGTCGTCACGGCGATGAAGGAGATGGCCGGACGGATAGAGATCGTCTCGGCCGAGCGGGTGCGGGACGAGCTGAACAAGCTGATCCTCTCCGCCCACCCGCGCAAGGGGCTGACACTGCTGGTCGACACCGGCCTCGCCGACCATGTGCTGCCCGAGCTGCCGGCGCTGCGCCTGGAGAGCGACGAGCACCACCGGCACAAGGACGTCTACGAGCACACGCTGATCGTCCTGGAGCAGGCGATGGCGCTGGAGGAGGACGGTCCCGATCTGACCCTTCGCCTTGCCGCGCTGCTGCACGACATCGGCAAGCCGCGCACGCGGCGCTTCGAGAAGGACGGCCGGGTCTCGTTCCACCACCACGAGGTGGTCGGGGCGAAGATGACCAAGAAGCGCATGACGGCGCTCAAGTACTCCAACGAGCTGGTGAAGGACGTTTCGCGTCTGGTCGAGCTCCACCTGCGTTTCCACGGGTACGGCACCGGTGAGTGGACGGACTCGGCCGTCCGTCGCTATGTGCGGGACGCGGGACCGCTGCTCGACCGCCTGCACAAGCTGACCCGCTCCGACTGCACGACCCGCAACAAGCGCAAGGCGGCCGCGCTCTCCCGCGCGTACGACGGTCTGGAGGAGCGGATCGCGCAGTTGCAGGAGCAGGAGGAGCTGGACGCGATCCGTCCCGACCTCGACGGCAATCAGATCATGGAGATTCTCGGTGTCCGTCCCGGTCCGATCGTGGGACGCGCGTACAAGCACATGCTGGAACTCCGCCTGGAGAACGGGCCCATGGAGCACGACGCGGCGGTGGCAGCCCTCAAGGAGTGGTGGACCGAGCAGCAGGACTGAGGCTGTGGAGCGGGGGCGGTGTTTCACGTGAAACACCACCCGGCTGGGTGTGCCGAGGGGCGGTGTTTCACGTGAAACATCGCCCCTTGAGGCTTCTGTCCTCCTTGTCTTTCGGAGAGGGCGGGACGTCTTTGCCGTCACCCCTACCGGCAGAGGGGTGCGGGAAGTCCTTGGGTGGCGGTGTTCTCGATCCCTTGAAGCTGAGCTTGCGGCCGTTTCGCGGTGGAGGGGGCGAAGCGAACGGCGCCCTGCGGGGAACGCCGGGCCGCCGGGGAAGCCTTCCTGGCGCGGGTACGAGGTCCGGTGTGAGGCTGTCGGTCCTGGGACGGAGCCGTCCCCGGCGGAGGCGGGAAACAGCGGGCACGTGACACGGCCCCGACGCGCGATCACGGCGCGAGTGAGGCGACTGTGAGCTGTCGGGTCCCACTGACAGGTGTGCAGTCGAAGGGCGACTTCCACGGCATCGGTGTGACACTCACCGGCGTTCGAAACGGAACATGGCGGCAGCCACCGCCCCGTAGATGACGGCGGTCGTGACCACCAAAGACACCGAACGGCCGTCCGGCGGCATTATCAGGGCGGCGACCGCGGCGGCACCGACGAAGGCGACGTTGAACAGCACGTCGTAGACGGAGAAGATCCGGCCGCGGAAGGCGTCGTCCACCGAGGACTGCACGACCGTGTCCGTGGCGATCTTCGCGCCCTGGGTCGTCAGTCCCAGGACGAACGCCGCGGCCAGCAGCGGCACGGTGGCGAACGACAGCCCGAGCGCCGGCTCCAGTGCGGCGGCGGCCGCTGCGCACACGACGATCCAGCGGCCGGGCCCCAGCCACCCCGCCGCCCAGGGCGTCGCCACCGCCGCCACGAAGAAGCCGGCGCCGGACACTCCCAGGGCCAGCCCCAGCAAGGCGAGACCCTCGTCGGTGGAGGAGGTCAGGGCGTACCGGCACAGCATCAGCAGCATGACGAGCAGGGCGCCGTAGCAGAATCGCATCAGCGACATCGCGGCCAGCGCCCAGGCCGCCTCCCGGCGCGGCGGTGCGGCGAGGTGCCGGACACCGGCCACCAGATCGCGGGCGGTGCCGGTGAGCGCCGTCGTCAGCCGTGGCCGCACCAGCGCCCGGTCGGGCCCGAGCAGGTCCACCGCCATGCTCAGGGAGGCCAGCGCCCCGCACAGGTACAGGCACGCCCCCAGCAGCACCACGGCGGCGTCCGAGTCCACGACCACGAGGCGTACGACGAAGGCGAGGCCTCCGCCCGCGGTCGCGGCGAGCGTTCCGGCGGTCGGGGAGAGGGAGTTGGCGATCACGAGGCGCTCGGCGTCGACCACGCGCGGCAGCGCTGCGGACAGACCCGCGAGCACGAAGCGGTTGACGGCGGTGACACACAGGGCGGAGACGTAGAAGAGCCAGTCCGGGACCTGGGCGACGATCAGGACGGCTGTCGCCGACGCCATCAGGGCGCGCAGCAGATTGCCGTAGAGGAACACCTGGCGACGGCGCCAGCGGTCCAGCAGGACACCGGCGAAAGGACCCACCAGGGAGTACGGGAGCAGCAGCACCGCCATCGCGGAGGCGATCGCGGCGGCCGAGGTCTGTTTCTCCGGCGAGAAGACGACGTAGGCGGCGAGCGCGACCTGGTACACGCCGTCGGCGCCCTGGGAGAGCAGGCGCACGGCGAGCAGGCGGCGGAAGCCCTTCAGACGCAGCAGGACGCGCAGGTCACGGACGACGGCCATGGGGCACAGCCTCACATACGAGGAGGGTCTCCGGGCCGTGCGACCCGGAGACCCTCAACTGCCCGCAGAAGGCGCGCGGTTAGCGTGTGGCGCCTTGTCCTGCTAGCGCTCGACCTCGCCGCGGATGAACTTCTCGACGTTCTCGCGGGCCTCGTCGTCGAAGTACTGGACCGGCGGGGACTTCATGAAGTACGAGGAAGCGGACAGGACCGGGCCGCCGATGCCGCGGTCCTTGGCGATCTTCGCGGCGCGCAGGGCGTCGATGATGACGCCGGCGGAGTTCGGGGAGTCCCAGACCTCCAGCTTGTACTCCAGGTTCAGCGGCACGTCGCCGAACGCGCGGCCCTCCAGACGGACGTACGCCCACTTGCGGTCGTCGAGCCAGGCGACGTAGTCGGACGGGCCGATGTGGACGTTCTTCTCGCCGAGGTCCCGGTCGGGGATCTGGGAGGTGACGGCCTGCGTCTTGGAGATCTTCTTCGACTCGAGGCGGTCCCGCTCGAGCATGTTCTTGAAGTCCATGTTGCCGCCGACGTTCAGCTGCATCGTGCGGTCCAGGATGACGCCGCGGTCCTCGAACAGCTTCGCCATGACACGGTGCGTGATGGTCGCGCCGACCTGGGACTTGATGTCGTCGCCGACGATCGGGACGCCCGCCTCGGTGAACTTGTCCGCCCACTCCTTGGTGCCGGCGATGAAGACCGGGAGGGCGTTGACGAAGGCGACACGCGCGTCGATGGCGCACTGGGCGTAGAACTTCGCCGCGTCCTCGGAGCCGACCGGCAGGTAGCAGACGAGGACGTCGACCTGCTTGTCCTTGAGGACCTGGACGACGTCGACCGGCTCCTCGGCGGACTCCTCGATGGTCTCGCGGTAGTACTTGCCGAGACCGTCGAGGGTGTGGCCGCGCTGCACCGTCACACCGGTGCGGGGGACGTCGCAGATCTTGATGGTGTTGTTCTCCGAGGCGCCGATGGCGTCCGCGAGGTCGAGGCCGACCTTCTTGGCGTCCACGTCGAAGGCGGCGACGAACTCGATGTCACGGATGTGATAGTCGCCGAACTGGACGTGCATCAGGCCCGGGACCTTGGACGCCGGGTCGGCGTCCTTGTAGTACTCGACGCCCTGCACCAGCGATGCGGCGCAGTTGCCCACACCGACGATGGCTACGCGAACCGAACCCATTGGCGGTTGCTCCCTGTGTGTACGAGTGAGGTCCTTCGGCGGCCCTCACGTGGCGGTGTCGTCGGGCGTATCCGGCCGGGGCTCGTCCCCGGGCCGGGGCAGGCCGCCCGGCGCTCCAGAAGTGGTGTCCTGCTGAGCGGACCCCTCGGTGGCGGAGCCCCGAAGGTCCCGCCCGGCCCGCTCGCTCTCGATGAGCTCGTTCAGCCAGCGCACTTCGCGCTCCACGGACTCCATCCCGTGGCGCTGGAGCTCAAGCGTGTAGTCGTCGAGGCGCTCCCGGGTGCGGGCCAGGGAGGCGCGCATCTTCTCCAGGCGCTCCTCCAGCCGGCTGCGGCGGCCTTCGAGCACGCGCATGCGGACGTCGCGCGACGTCTGCCCGAAGAAGGCGAACCGGGCGGCGAAGTGCTCGTCCTCGTACGCGTCGGGCCCCGTCTGCGACAGCAGCTGCTCGAAGTGCTCCTTACCTTCCGCCGTCAGCCGGTAGACGATCTTGGCGCGACGTCCGGTGAGGGGGGCGGTGGCCTCGGCGGTGTTCCCCGGCTCCTCGATCAACCAGCCGTTGGCGACCAGCGTCTTCAGGCAGGGATACAGCGTCCCGTAGCTGAAGGCGCGGAACACACCCAGTGACGTGTTGAGTCGTTTGCGCAGCTCATAGCCGTGCATCGGAGATTCGCGGAGCAGACCGAGTACGGCGAACTCGAGGATCCCGGAACGCCGGCTCATCGTCGCCTCCTCTCTGCCGCGGACGTGCCGTGACGGGCTCTGGTGGGGTCTTTATGCCGCGCTGATGTATCGACTCGATACATCACGACGATAGAACGGTGCTCCGGGTGCGACAAGAGGGGGGAACGTGAACGGGATCACATCAGCGATTCATGGGAGGCAAGTTGCCTGAAATGGGGTGAACTCCGGGACTCAACAGGTTTTGACGGTGCGTAGTCTGTGCGCCATGCACACCACCGGGAACCGAGTGACGCCCGGGGACGTCTCCGTCCCTGGTGCAGTACGGGTGAATGCGAAAACGGCCACATCCGTACTTCGGGGGGACCGGAAACCAGCCGCCGTTTCCAGGCGCGCAAGGGTGCGCCTGCCCGAGGAGTAGTCGTTCGATGAGCGAGCACCGTCGCAAACCGCCGCAGCCGCAGGGAGGCGGACGTGCCGCGGCCCGACGCGGCCAGACCGGCTCGTCCTCCGGCCGCCGTGCGGCACCGCGAGGCGCCACCGAGTCTGCATCCGGTTCCTACGGGCCGGGAGGTGAGGAGCGCCCGTACGGCGGGCGTGCCGAAGCCCGGCGTGCGGCCCAGAGAAGCGGGGGCGGGCGTCGCAGAGCGGCCGATGCGGGCCGCGGGGGCCGGCGCGCCGCTCCGGGCGGTCCGACCGGGCCCGGGCGCGGCAGGGGGCGCGCCGCCGTTTCCGACCGGAAGCGGTTCATCGACTACCCGCGAGCCGGCAAGTACGGGTGGCAGCGCTGGGTGCCGTCCTGGAAGCTGGTCTCCGGACTGTGCATCGGGTTCTTCGGAAGCCTGGTGGCCGTGGCGGGCATCGGGTACGCCATGGTGGGCGTTCCGGACGTCGCCAAGACGGCGACGGCGCAGAACAACGTCTATTACTGGTCCGACAACACTCAGATGGTCGCCACGGGCGGCGAGCGGAACCGGCAGAACATCAACCTCTCGCAGATCCCCGAAGCGATGCAGTGGGCGGTCATCTCGCAGGAGAACAAGAGCTTCTACAGCGACAACGGCATCGACCCGAGGGGCATCGCCCGCGCCCTGTTCAACATGGCCAGGGGCGGTCAGACGCAGGGCGGTTCCACGATCACCCAGCAGTACGTGAAGAACGCGATGCTGGAGGACCAGTCGCAGACGATCTCGCGGAAGTTCAAGGAGATCTTCGTCGCGATCAAGGTGGGCACCACCGTCGACAAGAAGGACATCCTCTCCGGCTATCTGAATTCCGCGTACTACGGCCGCGGGGCCTACGGCATCCAGGCGGCCGCACGCGCGTACTTCAACAAGGACGCGATCGACCTGAACCCCGGTGAGTGCGCCTTCCTGTCGGCGATGCTCAAGGGCGCCACGTACTACGACCCGGCGGGCGCGCAGTCCATCGACCCGGCGGCCAGTCCGGAGGACAACGCGAAGCGGGCCCTGAGGCAGATGCAGGACACACTCGACAAGATGGTCGAGTACGGCCACCTGAGCGCCGCGGAGCGGGCCAAGTACACCACGCTGCCCAAGTGGCAGAACCCGCGGTCGAACACCCAGCTGAGCGGTCAGATCGGTTACCTCGTCGACCTCGCCAACGCCTACCTGGTCAACAACAGCGAGAAGACCGGGATCACCCAGGAGAAGCTGCAGCAGGGCGGCTACTCGATCTACACGACCTTCGACAAGAAGAAGGTCGCGGAGCTGGAAAAGGCGGTCCAGAAGGTCCAGAAGGCGAACATCAAACCCGAGGAACGCCCGGATAAGGACACCCATGTCCAGTTCGGCGGCGCCTCGGTGGATCCGGCGACCGGCGCCATCAAGGCCATCTACGGCGGCGAGGACGCGACGAAGCACTTCACCAACAACGCCGACGTCACCGGCGCCCAGGTGGGTTCGACCTTCAAGCCGTTCGTGCTCGCGGCGGCCATGAAGTGGGGCGTGCGCAACCCGGACCTGGGACCGACCCAGACGCTGGAACAGCGCACCGTCGTCTCCCCGGAGAGCCTGTACAGCGGCAAGAACAAGCTCAAGATCAAGGAGTACGACGGGACGGTCTGGCACAACGAGGAGGGCAAGGAGTGGCTGCAGACCAACGACGGTGACGAATCGCGCGGCACCCCGCCGGACTACAAGATCGACCTCCGTGAGGCCATGCAGTTCTCGGTGAACTCCGCCTTCGTGCAGCTGGGCATGGACGTCGGACTGGACAAGGTGAAGGAGGCCGCGGTCGACGCGGGTCTGCTGGAGAGCAGCCTGACCGGCACCAACTACCCGTCCTTCTCGATCGGCATCTCCGACCCCAGCGCGATCCGGATGGCCGGCTCCTACGCCACCTTCGCGGCCAGCGGCAAGCAGCGCGATCCGTACTCCGTCCAGAAGGTCACCAGCCAGGACGGGACGGTCTACACGCACAAGACGCAGACCGAGCAGGCGTTCGAGGCGAAGGTCGCCGACAACGTCACCGACGTCCTGAAGACCGTGGTCGAGGACGGCACGGGTACCAACGCCCAGCTGCCCGGTCGTGAGGTGGCCGGCAAGACCGGTACCACCGACGGCAACAAGTCCGCATGGTTCGTCGGGTACACGCCGCAGCTGTCGACGGCGATCAGCATGTTCCGGTACCCCGACGACGAGACCATGAAGAACCGCACGTTCCTGGAGATGTACGGAACGGGCGGCCAGGAGTCGATCCACGGCGCCTCGTTCCCGGCCGAGATCTGGCACGACTACATGGAGCAGGCGCTGAAGGGCGAGCCGGCGAAGAAGTTCCCGACCCCTGAGCCCATCGGCGAGATCGTCAACGACGTCCCGAGCCCGACGCCCACGCCCACGCCGACCGAGACCGAGGAGGAGCCCACTCCGACGCCGAGCCCGACGGCCAGTGAGACGGAGGAGTCCACCCCGTCGCCGTCGGTGAGCGAGTCCCCCTGCCTCGGCTTCCGGTGCGAGGACGAGGACGGTGGGCAGGAGAACGGCGGCACGGGCGAGGAGGAGACCTCGACACCGACGGCCACGTCGACGGAAGAGGAAGGCAACAGCAGAGGAAACGAGAACGGAGGCGGCCTCTTCGGAGGGCCGGCCGAGTAACCGCCGCATTGCCCGGTACGGGCGTTTCACGTGAAACATGCGTATGTTTCACGTGAAACGAGGGCCGCCGCACCCACGCAGGTGCGGCGGCCCTCGGCGTATTGCCAGGCTCGTACGGCAGGATGGCGGCATGCCCAGCGCAGAATCGACGCAAGCGAGCGCATGTGAGCCGGAGCCGGTGCGGCCGACCCAGGAGGACGAGGTCGCCGCACGCGGCAGTGAGCTGATCGGCGGCCCACTCGGCCGGCACGCCCTGCTCGGGACGTCCTGGTGGACGCCCGTGCGGGTGGTCGCGCTCGTGGCGATCGGCGTGTTCGCCCTCGGCCTGGTCCAGAAGGCGCCCTGCTACAACGGCGCCTGGTTCTTCGGCGCCAGCTCGCAATACACGCACGCCTGCTACTCGGACATCCCCCACCTCTACCAGGGACGCGGTTTCGCCGACGGGCTGGTGCCCTACTTCGACCGGCTTCCCGGCGACATGCAGTACCTCGAGTACCCGGTGCTGACCGGCGTGTTCATGGAGGTGGCCGCCTGGCTGACGCCCGGCAGCGGAAGCATCCAGGACCAGGAGCAGTGGTACTGGATGGTCAACGCCGGGATGCTCATGGTGTGCACGGCCGTCATCGCCGTCTGCGTGACCCGCACGCACGCCCGGCGTCCCTGGGACGGTCTGCTGGTCGCCCTGGCGCCCGCCTTCGCCCTGACCGCGACGATCAACTGGGACCTGCTGGCGGTCGCTCTGACGGCCGCGGCGATGCTGATGTGGTCGCGGGGGCGCTCCCTCGCCTTCGGCGTGCTGCTGGGGCTCGCCACGGCCGCCAAGCTCTATCCCTTCCTGCTGCTCGGCCCTCTGCTGGTGCTGTGCTGGCGGGCCGGGAGGTGGCGGGAGTACGGGACGGCTCTCGGAGGCGCGGTCGTCGCCTGGCTCGTGGTGAACGCGCCGGTCATGCTCTTCGCCTTCGAGGGCTGGTCGAAGTTCTACACCTTCAGCCAGGAACGGGGCGTCGACTTCGGTTCCTTCTGGCTGATCCTGGCCCAGAACTCCACCGATCCGCTCAGCACCGACACCGTCAACACGCTCGCCACCCTGCTGATGCTGCTGTGCTGCGCGGGCGTCGCGGCACTCGCGCTGACCGCCCCCCGGCGTCCGCGCTTCGCGCAGCTGGCCTTCCTGATCGTCGCGGCGTTCATCCTCACCAACAAGGTGTACTCGCCGCAGTACGTGCTGTGGCTCGTGCCGCTGGCCGCGCTGGCCCGCCCGAAGTGGCGGGACTTCCTGATCTGGCAGGCGTGCGAGGTGGCGTACTTCCTGGGCATCTGGATGTACCTGGCGTACACGACCAGCGGCGACGCCCACAAGGGCCTGCCCACCGACGGCTACCACTGGGCGATCGGCGTGCACCTGCTGGGGACGCTGTACCTGTGCGTCGTGGTGGTCCGCGACATCCTCATGCCGGAGCACGACGTGGTACGCCGGTCCGGCGACGACGATCCCTCGGGGGGCGTGCTCGACGGCGCGGAGGACGTCTTCGTGCTGGGCGCGGCCGCGGCCCGTTCCGAGCGGGACGCGGTCCACTTCGACGGGCCCAGGGTCGAGTGGGGTGCGCGGAGGGCGAGCGACGGTTCGCTCTGAGCGAACGAGGGGCCGACGGACCGAGGCCGTGGCGGCGACCGGGTCACGGGAGCGGCGACGACCGGATCGCGCGTGTCGCGTCGGCCAGGTCCTGGGCGTCCCGCCGGCCGGATCCCGCGCACGGCGTCGGCCGGGGAGCATGAGGGAGGCCCGTACACGGGAGACCGTGTACGGGCCTTGTCGTGTCGCCCCGGTCAGCGGTCGACGAGCCGGTCGTACTGCGTGGTGGTGTGCCGCAGGTGGGCCACCAGCTCCTCGCCGACCTTCGGCTCCGGCGCGTCCGCGGGCACGAACAGGATCGACACCTGCATGTGCGGCGGCTCCGCGAACCAGCGCTGCTTGCCGCCCCAGACGAACGGGGAGAGGTTCCGGTTGACCGTGGCGAGGCCCGCGCGGGCGACGCCCTTGGCGCGCGGCATGACGCCGTGCAGGGCCTTGGGGGCCTCCAGGCCCACCCCGTGCGACGTGCCGCCCGCGACGACCACCAGGAAGCCGTCGGAGGCCGCCTTCTGCTGCCGGTAGCCGAAGCGCTCGCCCTTGGCCACGCGCGTGACGTCCAGGACCGAGCCGCGGTACTCGGTGGCCTCGTGGTCGCCCAGCCACAACCGGGTGCCGATGCGGGCGCGGAAGCGGGTCTGCGGGAACTGCTGCTGCAGCCGGGCCAGGTCCTCGGCCTTGAGGTGGCTGACGAACATCGTGTGCAGCGGCAGCCGGGCGGCGCGCAGCCGGTCCATCCAGCCGATGACCTCCTCGACGGCGTCGGAGCCGTCGGTGCGGTCCAGCGGCAGATGGATGGCGAAGCCCTCCAGCCGGACGTTCTCTATGGCGGCGTGCAACTGCGGCAGGTCCTGCTCGCTGATCCCGTGCCGCTTCATCGAGGACATCACCTCGATGACCACGCGGGCGCCCACGAGGCCGTACACGCCGTCGACCGACGACACCGAGCGGACGACCCGGTCGGGCAGCGGCACGGGCTCCTCGCCGCGCCGGTACGGCGTCAGCACCAGCAGGTCACCGCTGAAGAAGTCCTTGATGCGTGCGGCCTCGTACGTGGTGCCCACGGCGAGGATGTCCGCGCCCAGCCGTGTGGCCTCCTCCGCCAGCCGCTCGTGCCCGAAGCCGTAGCCGTTGCCCTTGCAGACCGGGACGAGCCCCGGGAACTGCTCCTGCACGTGCTTGTGGTGCGCCCGCCAGCGCGCGGTGTCGACGTAGAGCGTGAGCGCCATGGCCGGACCTGGAACCTTTCTCGTGGCTGCGGTGTGTCAGAGGGATGGGAGCTGTCGGGGTGATGGACGACGCTGCGGGAGAACGAACGGCGTCGTCAGCGGCGCGACATGTAGATGTCGAGCGCCTTGTGGAGCAGCTTGTTCAGCGGGAAGTCCCACTCGCCGAGGTACTCGGCGGCCTGTCCGCCCGTGCCCACCTTGAACTGGATCAGGCCGAAGAGGTGATCGGTCTCGTCCAGCGAGTCGGAGATGCCGCGCAGGTCGTAGACGGTGGCGCCGAGCGCGTAGGCGTCGCGCAGCATCCGCCACTGCATCGCGTTCGAGGGGCGGACCTCCCGGCCGATGTTGTCGGAGGCGCCGTAGGAGTACCAGACGTGCCCGCCGACGATCAGCATCGTCGCCGCCGACAGGTTCACGCCGTTGTGGCGGGCGAAGTACAGCCGCATGCGGTTGGGGTCCTCGCTGTTGAGGGCCGTCCACATGCGCTGGAAGTACGACAGCGGGCGGGGCCGGAACTGGTCGCGCACCGCCGTGATCTCGTACAGCCGCTGCCATTCCGCCAGGTCCTGGTAGCCGCCCTGGACGACCTCGACGCCGGCCTTCTCGGCCTTCTTGATGTTGCGGCGCCACAGCTGGTTGAAGTTCTTGTGGACCTCTTCCAGGGAGCGGTTGGCCAGCGGCACCTGGTAGACGTAGCGGGGCTGGACGTCGCCGAAGCCGGCACCGCCGTCCTCGCCCTGCTGCCAGCCCATACGGCGCAGCTTGTCGGCCACCTCGAAGGCGCGGGGCTCGATGAAGTCGGCCTCCAGGTCGCGCAGACGCTTCACGTCCGGGTCCTGGATGCCCTTCTTGATGGTGTTGGCCTCCCAGCGCCGGATGATCACCGGCGGGCCCATCTTGACCGAGAAGGCGCCCTGCTGCTTGAGGTGCGCCAGCATCGGCTCGATCCACTCCTGGAGGTTCGGCGCGAACCAGTTGATGACCGGGCCCTCGGGCAGGTACGCGAGATAGCGCTTGATCTTGGGCAGCTGGCGGTAGAGGACCAGACCCACACCGACCAGCTCGCCGGTCCGGTCGTCGAACCAGCCGAGGTTCTCCGAGCGCCATTCCGCCTTGACGTCCGCCCAGGCCGGGACCTGCATGTGGCTCGCCGACGGCAGGCTCTGGATGTAGGCCAGATGCTGCTCGCGACTGATGGTCCTCAGGGTCAGGCTCATTCGGGGCGCTCCTCGGGCTGGTGTGTCCCCATGGATACAGGGGCTCCGGCTCTCGCGCCGAAGCCTACTGCGCCTCGCGGGCGCCCCGACTGGGCGTACGGCACCTTACGCCCCGGCCCGCCGGTGGCCGGGGCGTTGCGCGGTGCTGTGGACGGTGCGGGAAGGACGGTGTCCGTGGCGTCAGTCGACGAGCCCACCGAAGAGGCCGCCGTGCGCCATGCCCAGGAAGAAGCCGACCCCCGCGGCGCCCAGACCCAGGATCAGGCCGAAGCGTTCGCGGGTCGTCTCCGAGATCCACTGGCCGTACGCGCCGGTGACGATGCCCACCAGGCCGGTCCAGGAGCTCAGCAGGTGCAGGCCGTCGTCGACCAGTGCCGTGACGAACGCCGTGATGCCCAGGACCAGGGTCACCGCGAGCAGGGTGTCCTGGAGGGGGTGGGGTTTGCCGTCCGTGGCGAAAAGGCCGCCGGCGGCATTGGGTCGCATTGCCTGTGCCATAGGGCACCTCCTGCGAGAGGCGGCGCATCGTAGCGCCGTACACACCCGATGCGTACAGATTGACGGCCTTCGCGACCGGATTTCAACCGGAAGCCGCCGTGCGGGTACTCTGTACCGTCTGCACCGGTGTCTGCCCGGGCGTGGTCGGGAGAGGGCCGGAACCCTTCCGGGCCACCTGGGGAAACCGCCGACCGACCCCGATTGTCAGTGGCGGCCGATACCGTTGCGTACGCATCACAACCCTCCTGCCACGGAACGACCGTGGCCGCTGAGTCCAAAGGAGGTGGGTTCCACATGCGTCACTACGAGGTGATGGTCATCCTCGACCCCGATCTCGAGGAGCGCGCTGTCTCCCCGCTGATCGAGAACTTCCTTTCCGTCGTCCGTGACGGTGGCGGAAAGGTCGAGAAGGTCGACACCTGGGGCCGTCGTCGTCTCGCGTACGAGATCAAGAAGAAGCCCGAGGGCATCTACTCGGTCATCGACCTGCAGGCCGAGCCTGCGGTCGTCAAGGAGCTCGACCGCCAGATGAACCTGAACGAGTCGGTTCTCCGGACCAAGGTCCTCCGTCCCGAGACCCACTGAGCCCTTCCGCTCAGCTGATCCCGGGACTCGAGTAGCACCACCAGCAGCCAGCAGCAAACCCGCCGAGAGGTTCCCCCATGGCAGGCGAGACCGTCATCACGGTCATCGGCAATCTTGTCGACGACCCCGAGCTGCGCTTCACCCCGTCCGGTGCGGCCGTCGCGAAGTTCCGTGTCGCGTCCACCCCCCGCACCTTCGACCGCCAGACCAATGAGTGGAAGGACGGCGAGAGCCTCTTCCTGACCTGCTCGGTCTGGCGCCAGGCGGCGGAGAACGTCGCCGAGTCGCTCCAGCGAGGCATGCGCGTCATCGTGCAGGGCCGGCTGAAGCAGCGGTCCTACGAGGACCGTGAGGGCGTCAAGCGCACGGTCTACGAGCTGGACGTTGAGGAAGTCGGCCCCAGCCTGCGCAACGCCACGGCCAAGGTCACCAAGACCACCGGTCGCGGTGGCCAGGGCGGTTACGGCGGCGGCGGCAACCAGGGCGGCGGCTGGGGCGGCGGCTCCGGCGGTGGCCAGCAGGGCGGTGCCCCCGCCGACGACCCGTGGGCGACCGGCGCTCCTGCCGGCGGCAACCAGGGCGGCGGCTGGGGCGGCGGCTCCGGCGGCGGTGGCGGCTACTCGGACGAGCCCCCCTTCTAGGCCCTCGAGCCGGGCCCTCGGGTCCGGCCGGGTCGGGAGCGGGGCGCACCCCAACTTCTTGATCACACAGGAGAAACACCATGGCGAAGCCGCCTGTGCGCAAGCCGAAGAAGAAGGTCTGCGCGTTCTGCAAGGACAAGGTCACGTACGTGGACTATAAGGACACGAACATGCTGCGGAAGTTCATTTCCGACCGCGGCAAGATCCGTGCCCGCCGCGTGACCGGCAACTGCACCCAGCACCAGCGTGACGTCGCCACGGCCGTGAAGAACAGCCGTGAGATGGCGCTGCTGCCCTACACCTCCACCGCGCGCTAAGGGAAGGGTGACCGACTCATGAAGATCATCCTCACCCACGAGGTCTCCGGCCTCGGCGCTGCGGGCGACGTCGTCGAGGTCAAGGACGGCTACGCTCGCAACTACCTGATCCCGCGGAAGTTCGCGATCCGCTGGACCAAGGGCGGCGAGAAGGACGTCGAGCAGATCCGTCGTGCTCGCAAGATCCACGAGATCCAGACCATCGAGCAGGCCAACCAGATCAAGGCCCAGCTCGAGGGCGTCAAGGTCCGCCTGGCCGTCCGCGCCGGCGACGCCGGTCGTCTCTTCGGTTCCGTCACCCCGGCCGACATCGCCTCGGCGATCAAGGACGCCGGTGGCCCCGAGGTCGACAAGCGCCGCATCGAGGTCGCCACGCCGATCAAGACCCTGGGCGCCCACGAGACGTCCGTGCGTCTGCACCCCGAGGTTGCCGCCAAGGTCAACATCGAGGTCGTCGCCGCCTGACGCAGCGCTCGGCTGGAACGGCCGGGGGAACTCGGCTGGAACTGCTGTGAGAAGGGGCCGCACCCACTGGTGTGCGGCCCCTTTTCGCGTGCTCGCCGGACGGGCGACGCCCGTGGGGAGGCGGGTGTGCCGGGTACCGGTCCGCACGGCCCGTGAAGGGCCTTCTGTTCCGTGCGGATGCCGCCCCTCCTACTCCGGGCGGGACGCCTGTTTCACGTGGAACGGTCAGCGCGTCGCACCCGTGACGATCCAGCGGCCCGAGCGTGCGCGCAACCACAGGGTCAGCAGGCGCACCGCCATCATCAGCGCCATGGCCGCCCAGAGCGCGGTGAGTCCGCCGCCGAGCGTCGGGACAATCAGTGCCACGGGGGTGAAGACGGCCAGGGTGAGCAGCATCGCCCAGGCGAGGTACGGTCCGTCGCCCGCACCCATCAGAACGCCGTCCAGAACAAAGACGACGCCGGAGATCGGCTGGGAGAGCGCCACCACGATCAGTGCGGGGAGGGCTGCGTCCTTCACCAGGGAGTCGCTCGTGAAGAGCGGCAGGAAGACCGGACGGGCCACCACGACCAGGGCGCCGAGTACGACTCCGACCGCTGTGCCCCATTCCACCATGCGGCGACAGGCGTCCCGCGCGCCCTGCGCGTCGCCCGCTCCCAGACAGCGGCCGATGATGGCCTGTCCCGCGATGGCGATGGCATCGAGGGCGAAGGCGAGCAGACTCCACAGCGACAGAATGATCTGGTGTGCGGCGACGTCGGCGTCGCCGAGGCGGGCCGCGACAGCCGTTGCGATCATCAGGATCGCCCGGAGCGAGAGGGTACGGACCAGCAGCGGCACACCGGCCTGGGCGGAGGCCTTGATCCCGGCGGTGTCGGGCCGCAGAGAGGCACCGTGCCGGCGTGCTCCGCGGACCACCACCACGAGATAGACGGCAGCCATGCCGCACTGGGCGATGACCGTGCCCCAGGCGGAACCGGCGATGCCGAGACCGGCGCCGTAGACGAGCCCGGCGTTGAGGGCGGCGTTGGTGATGAAGCCCGCCACCGCGACGTAGAGCGGTGTCCTCGTGTTCTGAAGCCCGCGCAGGACGCCTGTGGCAGCGAGCACGACGAGCATGGCCGGAATGCCGAGCGCGGAGATCCGCAGATAGGTCGTGGCGTAGGGGGTCGCGGTGTCCGAGGTGCCGAAGAGGCTCACCAGGGCCGGCGCCGTGGGGAGGACGACGGCGATGACGGCGGCGCCGAGCAGGAGGGCGAGCCAGATGCCGTCCATTCCTTGACGGATGGCGGCCTGCAGCTCGCCCGCGCCGACGCGCCGGGCGACGGCCGCGGTGGTGGCGTAGGCGAGGAAGACGAAGATGCTGACGGCTGTTGTCAGCAGGGCCGAGGCGACGCCGAGTCCGGCGAGCTGCGCGGTGCCGAGATGGCCGACGATCGCGCTGTCGGCCAGGACGAAGAGGGGCTCGGCGACGAGTGCGCCGAAGGCCGGGACGGCCAGCGCGACGATCTCTCGGTCGTGCCGCCGACGTACGGACCGGGAGCGCGCGGGAGCCTGTGTCATGACCACCAATCTAGTCGTCCACAGGTAAGAAGTGCAAAGCCTTTTTGACTCTTACTTCCTGTCTTGCTGCGGATGCTTCCGCGTGTTGTCCACAGCGATCTTGAGCCGACTGGGAAAGTTTTTCTTCTGCACAGACAGTGGATGGTAAACCAGCAGCTCAGAGTGGTTGTC
The DNA here is from genome assembly GCF_044456065.1 of Streptomyces sp. NPDC051041. Taxonomy (NCBI): domain Bacteria; kingdom Bacillati; phylum Actinomycetota; class Actinomycetes; order Kitasatosporales; family Streptomycetaceae; genus Streptomyces; species Streptomyces sp. NPDC051041. The sequence continues at coordinate 63,248 of NZ_JBITFM010000006.1, read as the reverse complement.
CAGGAGAGATCGAGGTCTTGTTCACAGGGCTGTCCACTGGCTTGTGCACAGGTTTCGCGGGGTTCTCCACAGCATCTGGGCCGTTGTCCACACGGCCTGTGGATAACCAGATTGGCTGACGGTGCCGACGGGCCTACCGTGGTCCGGCGCCCGCTCCCTGCACAGGCTCTGAAGCCACCGCAAAACCGACGTGCCGCAAGCGGAGTTGGGCCTCTTGGTTGTCAGTGCCGTGCCGTAGAAAAGAGGGCACGGCGAGGTCCGCTCGGCGGACGGGAGGAGGTGGCTCGGTGAGCATTTCCGAGCCCTTGGACGAGCCGTGGGCCGACAGTGGGCCCAGTGATCGTCTGCCCGCCTCCCGGTGGCGCGGCAACGGGACCCGAAGCCGTGACGAACAGCACGACCGGGGTCCGGACAGCGGCGCGTGGGACGGCGCCGGCCCGTCGTTCGAGCGGGTACCGCCGCAGGACATCGAGGCCGAACAGTCCGTCCTCGGTGGCATGCTCCTGTCCAAGGACGCGATCGCCGACGTCGTGGAGATCCTCAAGGGCCACGACTTCTACAAGCCGGCCCACGAGACGATCTACCAGGCGATCCTCGACGTGTACGCCAGGGGCGAGCCGGCCGACCCCATCACCATCGCCGCCGAGCTGACCAAGCGCGGCGAGATCAACAAGGTCGGCGGCGCGGCGTATCTGCACACGCTCGTCCAGACCGTTCCGACGGCGGCGAACGCGGCGTACTACGCCGAGATCGTCCATGAGCGTGCCATCCTGCGCCGCCTGGTCGAGGCGGGCACGCGCATCACGCAGATGGGATACGCGGCGGACGACGACGTCGACGAGATCGTCAACCGCGCCCAGGCCGAGATCTACGCGGTCACCGAGCAGCGCACCAGCGAGGACTACCTGCCGCTCGGCGACATCATGGAGGGCGCTCTCGACGAGATCGAGGCGATCGGCTCGCGCAGCGGCGAGATGACCGGTGTGCCCACCGGTTTCACGGACTTCGACTCGCTCACCAACGGCCTGCACCCGGGCCAGATGATCGTCATCGCCGCGCGTCCCGCCATGGGCAAGTCGACGCTCGCGCTGGACTTCGCGCGAGCAGCGGCGATCAAGCACAATCTGCCGAGCGTCATCTTCTCGCTCGAAATGGGGCGCAACGAGATCGCGATGCGTCTGCTGTCCGCCGAGGCGCGGGTCGCCCTGCACCACATGCGGTCCGGCACGATGACCGACGAGGACTGGACGCGCCTGGCCCGCCGGATGCCGGACGTCTCGGCCGCGCCGCTCTACATCGACGACTCCCCGAACCTGTCGATGATGGAGATCCGCGCCAAGTGCCGCCGGCTCAAGCAGCGCAACGACCTGAAACTGGTGGTCATCGACTACCTCCAGCTGATGCAGTCCGGCGGCTCCAAGCGCGCCGAGAGCCGCCAGCAGGAGGTCTCGGACATGTCCCGTAACCTCAAGCTGCTCGCCAAGGAGCTGGAGATCCCGGTCATCGCGCTCTCACAGCTGAACCGCGGCCCCGAGCAGCGCACCGACAAGAAGCCGATGGTCTCCGATCTGCGTGAGTCCGGCTCCATCGAACAGGACGCCGACATGGTCATCCTGTTGCACCGCGAGGATGCCTACGAGAAGGAGTCGCCGCGCGCGGGTGAGGCCGACCTGATCGTCGCCAAGCACCGGAACGGCCCGACGGCGACGATCACGGTCGCCTTCCAGGGACACTACTCGCGGTTCGTGGACATGGCGCAGACCTGAGCGACTCGACCGCCGCCTGCGGGAAAACGGCTCGACGAGGGACGCACGGCCGGGTGGACTGGGATCATGACGACACCTCAGGAAGAGCTGCTGCCGAGCACCCGCCGCGCGCTGCTGCACCGGATCGCCGTCGCCCAGGCCGAAGGGCGCGCGCCGTCGCTGGCCGCCGCGGTCGTACGGGACGGACGGACCGTGTGGCAGGGAGCCCGTACCTCGGTGGACGGACACGGACCGGACGAGAACGTGCAGTACCGGATCGGCTCGATCACCAAGACCTTCACGGCCGTTCTCGTGCTGAGGCTCCGGGACGAGGGGGTGCTCGACCTCGGTGACCCGTTGGAGAAGCATCTGCCGGGCACCGGTGTGGGCGAGGCGACCATCGCGGAACTGCTCGCACACACCGGAGGGCTGGCGGCCGAGTCGCCCGCGCCGTGGTGGGAGCGGACCCCGGGGGCACTGCGCCCGGAACTCGCCGACGTACTGGGCAAGCAGCCTCGGCTGCACCCGGTGGGCCGCCGCTTCCATTACTCGAATCCCGGTTATGCGCTGCTGGGGGCGTTGGTCGAGCGGCTGCGCGGCGCGCCCTGGGAGGATGTCCTGCGCCGGGAAGTACTGGACCCCCTGGGCCTGAACCGTACGAGTCCGCGGCCGCAGGCACCGCACGCCGATGGCTGGGCGGTGCATCCGTGGGCCGATGTGCTGCTGCCCGAGCCGGCGGAGGACCTGGGACGGATGGCTTCCGCCGGCCAGCTCTGGTCCACGACCGGCGACCTGGCGCGGTTCGCCGTCTTCCTGACGCACGGCGACGACCGGGTGCTCGGCGTGGAGACGGTACGGGAGATGAGGGCGCCCGCGGCGCCGGCCGAGGCGGCGGATGTCGCGGACGGGGTGTCCTACGGCCTCGGGCTGCAGATCCAGCACCGGGACGGGCGGCTGCTCGTGGGGCACTCCGGGTCGCTGCCGGGCTTTCTGGCCGGCCTCACCATCAGCGTGGCGGACGATGTGGCTGCGGTGGTGCTGGTCAACTGCACCTCGGGGCCTCCGGTGTCGGCGGTGAGCGCCGATCTGGTCCGCATCGTCGCCGAGGCCGAGCCGCGGATTCCGGAGCCATGGCGACCGCTGCCCGCAGTCGATCCATCCGTTCTGGAGCTGGCCGGGCAGTGGTACTGGGGGACGTACGCGTTCGGACTGCGGCTGACGGCCGACGGAGGTCTGTCGCTGGAGCCCCTGTCCGGGAACGGCCGGCGTTCGCGCTTCCGGGCGAACGGCGACGGCACCTGGACCGGTCTGGAGGGCTACTACGCCGGAGAGCTGCTGCAGGCCGTACGGCACCCGGACGGGACCGTGAGCCATCTCGACCTCGGGTCGTTCGTGCTCACACGTCAGCCGTACGACGAGGGAGCGCCTGTACCGGGTGGGGTCGATCCCGAGGGGTGGCGCGGTATCGGTTAGACAGCGGTATGCGTACGGGTCTCCGTTTCACGTGAAACGGAGACCCGTACGCATACTCACAGCGGGAGTTTGAAGCCGACGTGCGACGGTGTGAAACCGAGTCGTTCGTAGAAGCGGTGGGCGTCGGTGCGCGTGTTGTCCGAGGTCAGCTGGACCAGTTGGCACTCGTGACGCCGGGATTCGTCGATCGCCCACCTGATCAGCCGTGTTCCCAGGCCGCTGCCACGCTCATCGGCGTGAATCCGCACCCCTTCGATGATCGATCTGGTGGCGCCGCGCCGGGACAGCCCGGGGACGATCGTGAGCTGGAGGGTGCCGACGACGCGGCCGGCACGGACCGCGACGACCAGATGCTGGTTCGGGTCGGCGTCGATCCGCTCCAGTGCGGCCAGGTACGGGGTGAGGTCGTCCGGTGACTCGCGCTGTGCGCCCAAGGGGTCGTCAGCGAGCATGCCGACGATCGCGGGAAGATCGTCGGCGACGGCTGCGCGTATCTCAAGATCGTCCATGTCCGCACCCTACGCGGGCATCGGCGCCTTCAACGTCTCCACGGCTCGGACCAGCGGGGCCAGGTCGGGGTTCTTGGCGGCCTCGTCGAGGGCTTCCCGCAGGGCGGTGTCGTTAGTGGGCCGTGCCTCCGCCAGGAGCTTCAGGCCCGTCTCGGTGACGTTGGTGTAGATGCCGCGGCGATCGGTGGGGCACAGGTAGCGCTCCAGCAGGCCCCGGTCCTCGAGCCGGGTGACCAGGCGTGTCGTGGCGCTCTGGCTGAGAACGACCGCGTCGGCGACCTGCTTCATCTGCAGATGGCCCCCGTCACCGTCGTGCTGGCGGCTGAGCACGTCCAGCAGGGAGTACTCGCGCACGCTCAGGTCGTGCTTCGCCTGCAGGGCGCGCTCGATGTGGGCCTCGATCCTCCCGTGCAGCAGGGAGAGGGCGCACCAGCCCTGGGCGAGGGCGGTGAGCGCGGGGTCCGTCGCTGTCATTGGCGTTTCCTCCGTCCCGGGGCAGCTGATACCAGGATAGAGCAGGGGCGCAATAGTCTGTGGTTGCATGTATCCCGCGTCTGCAACTATTGTTGGCGCAGCAAAAGAGCTACTGCAATCGTTTGGGAAGGTGTACCCCCTATGCCTCTCGCGCTTCTGGCCCTCGCGATCGGGGCCTTCGGGATCGGAACGACCGAGTTCGTGATCATGGGCTTGCTGCCCGAGGTCGCGGGTGACTTCGGGGTCTCCATTCCCACTGCCGGCTTCCTGGTGACCGGTTATGCGCTCGGCGTCATGTTCGGTGCCCCGCTGATGACCGTGCTCGGCACCAAGATCTCCCGCAAGCGGATGCTGATGCTGCTGATGGGTCTGTTCATCGCGGGCAATCTGCTGTCCGCCCTCGCCCCGGCCTTCGCCGTCATGCTGATCGGCCGCGTGGTCGCCTCCCTCGCCCACGGCGCCTTCTTCGGCATCGGCTCGGTCGTCGCGGCCGAGCTGGTCGCCCCGGACAAGAAGGCCGGCGCGATCGCCATGATGTTCACCGGCCTGACCGTCGCCAATGTCGTCGGTGTGCCGCTGGGCACGCTCGTCGGACAGTCCGTCGGCTGGCGCGTCACCTTCGGCATCGTCGCGGCCCTCGGCGTCATCGGCCTGGCGGGCATCGCCAAGCTGGTCCCCGACATGCCCAAGCCGGAGGGCGTGCGACTGCGGCACGAACTGGCCGCCTTCAAGAACGTCCAGGTCCTGCTGGCCATGGCGATGACCGTGCTCGGCTTCGGTGGTGTCTTCGCGGCCATCACCTACATCGCGCCGATGATGACCCACGTCGCCGGCTTCGCCGACGGCTCGGTCACCTGGCTGCTGGTCCTCTTCGGGCTCGGCATGGTCGGCGGCAACCTCGTCGGCGGCCGGTTCGCCGACCGTGCCCTGATGCCCATGCTGTACGTCTCCCTCGGCGCCCTCGCCCTCGTGCTCGCGCTCTTCACCGTCACCGCACACGACAAGATCGCGTCAGCCGTGTCCATCGCGCTGATCGGCGCCCTCGGCTTCGCCACCGTCCCGCCGCTGCAGAAGCGCGTCCTCGACCAGGCGCACGGTGCCCCGACGCTGGCCTCGGCCGTGAACATCGGCGCCTTCAACCTCGGCAACGCGCTGTCCGCCTGGCTCGGCGGCCTCGTCATCGCCGCCGGTCTCGGCTACACCGCCCCGAACTGGGTCGGTGCCGTCCTCGCCGCGGCCGCGCTGGTCCTGGCCGTCCTCTCGGCCGCTCTCGAACGGCGCGACAACGCACCCGGCGCGGTCGTCGCGGGTTCCGTGCCCGCCGACCAGCGGACCGTGGTCCACCACTGAGCCCGGGGCCGTCTTCCACCCGGACCCCAGCCACCGCTGGAGCAGGACCGCATCCGGTACCGGGCCGCGGAACCGGCTCCGGTACCGGGCCGCGGCACCGGTCCCACTGGACACCGGGCTGACGGGCGCGAGGCCAGGGCCGTCCCCGCGTCCGGCAGCCGGGCACCGCCTCGACATCCGGCGAGGCACAGCACCATCACGTATCGATCAAGGAGAGAACCTCCCATGAGCACCACTACCGCCGTCGCCCCGCTGACGATCCAGGACGCCGAGATCCTCGTCACCGCGGCCCGCCGTGCCGCCGAGGCCGCCGGAGTCCCGGTCAGTGTCACCGTCCTGGACGCCGGGGGCCACCTGCTCGCCTTCCGGCGGGACGACCGGGCGGTGCTGATCTCCGGGGAGACCAGCACCCGCAAGGCCTACACGGCACTCCAGCTGGACGCGCCCACCGCCGATCTCGTCGACGCGGTGCAGCCGGGCGGCCTCTTCCACACCCTGCCCACCGCGCTCGACCGGCCGCTGCTCTTCATCGCGGGTGGCGTGCCGGTCCACCGTGACGGCCGGCTGATCGGCGCGATCGGTGTCGGCGGTGGCGCTCCGGAGCAGGACCACGCCTTCGCCGGGGCCGCCGTGGAGGCCCTGGCCTGACGCCACTCGCGTTCCCGCGCACGCCGGTTCCCGACCGCCCTCGGGAACCGGCGTCGTCGTACGCGGCGAACGGCAGGCTCCGGGGTGTCAGCCCGCGGCCACCGTCAGGGGAGCGAACCGCCGGGTCCAGTCCCCGGGCAGCTCCGTGATGCCGTAGGTCATGACCGTGTTGAAGGCGACGGACCCCAGGCCGCGTTCCTTCGCCCAGCTCAGCAGTTCCTCGTGCCGTACGTCGATGTCGGTGCGCAACGGACGGTCGGTATGGGCGGCGAGCGAGGCGAGCAGCGCCTTCGCCGTCTCCGTGTCGCGGGCGATCAGCGGCCCCACGACATGTGTGTCCATGTTGGGCCAGGCGGCCGCGTATCCGGTGATCCGGCCTCGGTCCTCGGCGACGCGCAACTGATCGGCGAAGGCGGGCAGTCGCGTGATGATGTGCGTGCGATCGACACCGAACACTTCCTCGTCGAGCCGGAGGATCGCGGGAAGATCCTCCGCGGTGGCCGCCCGTGTGGCGGTCCGGGGCGTCGGCTCCTCGGGTGTGAAGTGCCCGCGCAGCATTTCCGCCCGGCCGGTGACCTTGAAGCCGAGCTCCTCGTAGAGCGGCCGCCCGTACGGTGTCGAGTGCAGGGTCAGCGGTGTGGCGCCCATGGCCGCGACGACCTGGCGTATCAGCCGGCGTCCCACACCCTGACGGGCATGCCGTTCGGCGACCAGTACCATCCCGACGGCCGCGAGGGCGGGGTGCTCCTGCGGCCCGTACTCGGTGACCACACAGGCGCCGACGAGGCCCCCGTCGGGGTCGTCGATGCCGTAGCCCTTCCCGGCCGTGAGGAGGAAGCTGCATTTGTGCTCCTCACGCGGCCACCCCCGGTTCTCGGACAAGTCGGCGCAGGCGGCGAGATCGCGAAGCGTCAGACGGCGAATGGGCAGAGAGGTGAGGGAAGGAGTCGGCACGCAGGTCAGGCTGTCCGAAGAGAGCCCTTGGCGTCCACCTGTTTCACACGAGACATACGGCCTTTTGGCCATGCCGTGGCCGGACGTACAGCGTGCGGACAGATGCCGGGTGTTTCACGTGAAACGTCGAGGAACGACCGGTGTCCGGCGGTCTCCTTCCTGCGGCTCGGACCGGAGGCAGCCTCGGGGTGCCAGGAGGACAGCCGTATGTCCCTGACGGAGTGGGGAGCGCCCGGCAGCCGACGGACCTGATGATTCGTGTCGCGCCGGTACAGGTGGCCCGGGCAGGGGTTTGTGCGTGAGGCAACGGACGGTACGGCCGATCCCGGTAGGGGGCCGGGGTGGGATGCGCACAGCCCGTACGGGCCAGGAGCAGGAACCGTGCAGCTTCAGGGGCGGAGGGAGTGAGGGTTCACACTCCCGGTCGCGCGGTGGGGCGTCCCCCGTGGAACGGGGTTTCCGGCGAAGGCGCTGCGGCCGTGCCGCACCCGTCTCCCCTGCTCGCGGGCGGCGGGTCCACGCCGCGCGGGAAACCGGCCGCGAAGCCGAGCGCTGCCTCCCGGTCGGTGGTCAGCCCAGATCAGGGGCGTGCATGGCCCGCACACCCTCGATGTTGCCGTCCAGGTAGTGCCGCAGCGACAGCGGCACGAGGTGGACGGAGGCGATGCCGACCCGGGTGAAGGGCACCCGTACGATCTCGTACTCGCCGACGGGCTGGTCGACCTCGGGGCCGTGCCGCAGGGAGGGGTCCATGGACTCCAGGCGGCAGACGAAGAAGTGCTGCACCTTGACTCCGGTCGCGCCGCCGTCCTCGCCGATGTGCTCCACGGTGTCCACGAAGCAGGGGACCACGTCGGTGATCTTGGCGCCGAGTTCCTCGTACACCTCGCGGTGCAGGGCGTGAACGACGGTCGGATCCCCCGGCTCGACCCCGCCCCCGGGGGTGACCCAGTAGGGATCCAGGCCAGGCTTGGTGCGCTTGATCAGGATCAGGTCGTCGCCGTCCAGAAGAACGGCGCGGGCGGTGCGCTTGACCACGGGTCGGACGGTCATGGGTGAAATGTGGCCCGGCTGGTTCCACGTGAAACATCGCGAAACGTCACCGACCGGGCCCTCGCGGTGAGGCCGCCCCCGTCTGGCTCAGCACCAGTCGGCGGCCGCGCGCCGCAGCCACTCATGGGCTCGCGCGATGTGCGGCATCGCCAGCGTGCCGGTGCGCACCACCAGGAAGTACGTTCGCAGCGGCGGTACCGCCGGCTCGTGCAGGGCGACGACGTCCCCGCGCTCCAGAGCGGCCGCACACAGATAGCGGGGCAGCACCGCGAGCCCGGCGCCGACGATCGCGCAGGCGAGCACCGCGCGCAGGTCGGGGACGATGACGGTGCCCGGAGCGGCGGGGCGGGAGTCGAAGACGGACGCCCAGTAGCGGGAGACGAGGGGCAGGGACTCGTGCACCTCGATCACCGGAATGTGTTCCAGAGCGGGCGCTTCGTCGCTGCGCGGCTTCCCGGGGCCGTTCTGCTTGGTCCAGCGCGGGGCGGCGACCAGCACATGCTCCTCGTCACAGAGCGGAGTCGCCGAAAGCAGCGCGCCACGTGGCCGGGCCGTACTGATGACCAGGTCGTGATGCCCGGCGGCCAGCCCCTCCAGGGTCTCCTCGGCGTTGCCGAAGGAGACGCGCAGGGCGAAGCCCTGTCCGTCCTGACCGGTGAGCTCGGTGAGCGCGGGCAGCGCGCGTTCGGCGGTGAACTCGGGAGGCCCGGCGAGATGCAGCGTCCGTAAGGAGGAGTCGTCGTCGAGCCCGCTCTGGGCGATCTCCGCCAGGGCGTCGAGATGGGGGGCGGCCTTGTGGGCGAGTTCGTCGCCGATGGTCGTCGGCGTCACACCGCGGGCCTGCCGCAGGAACAGGGGTCGGCCCAGTTGCCGTTCCAGCGTGCGGATCTGTGAGGTGACGGCCGGCTGGGAGAGGCCGAGCAGGGCGGCGGCGCGAGTGAAGGAACCGGCCCGGTGCACGGTCACGAAGGTGCGCAGCAAGGCCAGATCCACGAAAACGACCTCCCCCTTCGGTGCTTCTGCCTCAGCTCTCCGGCCCGCGCCCAACTATAAATATGTCGATAGGCCTCTGTCCCTACGGTGATTGGACACTGACACAGAGTCAACTAGCCTTGGTGAAGCGGTTCTTCGCGCGCAGAACCGGGGACGGTCCGAGCCACGAGGGGGGAGGCTCGGACCGTCCGCCATGAGGACGGGAGCGATCCGGCGGTCAGTCCGCCGACTCGTCCAGTGCGCGCAGCAGGTCCGCCACCAGGTCCTCGGGGTCCTCGGCACCCACCGAGAGCCGGATGAAGCCCTCCGGCACCGCGTCGCCGCCCCAGCGTCCGCGCCGTTCGGCCGTGGACCGCACCCCGCCGAAGCTGGTCGCGTCGTCCACGAGGCGCAGCGCGTCGAGGAAGCGGTCGGCACGCGCGCGCGTGGGCAGGGTGAAGGACACCACGCACCCGTAGCGCCGCATCTGCTGCGAGGCCACCTTGTGCGAGGGGTCCTCGGGCAGCCCCGGATAGCGCAGCCCGGTCACCTCGGGCCGTGCGCGCAGGGCCCGGGCGACGACCAGGGCGTTGGCGTTCTGCCGTTCGGCGCGCAGCTGGAGGGTGGCGATCGAGCGGTGCGCGAGCCAGGCCTCCATGGGTCCCGGAATCGCCCCGACGATCTTGCGCCAGCGTCGTACGGCCGCCATGGCCTCGGCGTCGCGGCCGGTGACGTAGCCCAGCAGGATGTCGCCGTGGCCGGTGAGCTGCTTGGTGCCGCTGGCCACGGAGAAGTCCGCGCCGAGCTCCAGGGGACGCTGCCCGAGCGGCGTGGCGAGAGTGTTGTCGACGGCGACCAGGGCGCCCCGCGCGTGCGCCGCCTCGGCGAGCCGCCGTACGTCGCACACGTCCAGTCCGGGGTTCGAGGGCGTCTCGATCCACAGCAGCTTCGCGCCGTCGAGGACGTCGAGCTGGGCGTCACCGCCGGTCGGCGCCGTGCGCACCTCGACGCCGTACGCCTCCAGCTGGGCGCGCACCAGCGGCAGCACCTGGTAGCCGTCGGCGGGCAGCACGACCGTGTCCCCGGCGCGCAGCTGCGAGAAGAGCACCGAGGAGATCGCCGCCATGCCGGAGGCGAACACGAGCGTCTCGACGCCGTCCTGCCCGGGCGCCTCCAGCTCGCCGATGGCACGCTCCAGCAGGGTCCAGGTCGGATTCTCGTCGCGGCCGTAGGTGTACGGGCCGGTGGGGTCGCCCGGCAGGTGGAAGTGGGCGGCGAACACGGGGCCGGGCAGGGTCGGCTCGTGCTTCACCGGCTCGGGCAGCCCCGCCCGTACCGCGCGTGTGCCGTCACCGGCGCCCAGGAACCCGCTGTCTCCGTCGTCCGTAGCGGAATCGCTCATGCCGCCCGTCCTTCCACTTGCTCGCGTATCGCGGCGAGCAGTCCGCTGCTCGCCTCCTCCACCATCTCAAGACACTCGTCGAAGCCTTCACGGCCCCCGTAGTAAGGATCCGGCACGTCGAGGTCGTGGCCGGGCGACGGGCGGGCGTAGGACCGCAGCAGCCGCACCTTCTCCGCGTCCTGCTCCGTGGGCGCGAGGCGGCGCAGGGCCCTGAGGTGGCCGGAGTCGAGGGCGACGACGAGGTCGAGGCGGGAGAACCAGGACGGCTGGAACTGCCGGGCCGTGTGGTCGATGGCGTAGCCGTTCTCCTCCAGGACGGCCACGGTACGCGGATCGGCGCCCTCACCCTCGTGCCAGCCGCCCGTACCGGCGCTGTCGACCTCGACCAGGGCGTCGAGCCCGGCCTCCGCCACCCGCGCGCGGAAGACGGCCTCGGCCATCGGGGAACGGCAGATGTTGCCGGTGCAGACGAAGCAGACGCGGTAGGTCATCGGTATCAGTCCTTGTCGGGCAGGACGACGTGGAGGGCCCAGGAGACGATCGAGATGATCAGGCCGCCCACGACGGCGGTCCAGAACCCCTCGACGTGGAAGCTCAGGTCGAGCTTGTCGGCCAGCCACGAGGTCAGCAGCAGCATCAGCGCGTTCACCACCAGGGTGAACAGGCCCAGCGTCAGGACGAGCAGCGGCAGGCTCAGCAGCCGCACGACCGGCTTGACCAGGAAGTTCACCAGACCGAAGAGCAGCGCGACGAGGATCAGCGTACCGGCCTTCCTGCCCGTGCCGTCCCCGGTCAGGGTGATCTTGTCGAGCAGCCAGACGGCGACCGCCAGCGCACCGGCGTTGGCGATCGTCTTGACTACGAAATTCATCATGTGTCTGATCGTGGCAGACCAGGATCGGTACGAGCAGTGAGGCGAGGGCGGACGAGGCGATGAAGGCATTCCGGCTGGACGAACTGGAGGCGGAGCGCGCCGCCAACGACGGGGCGTATCTCCAGTTCCTGCGGGAGCGGAACATGTCGGTCGGCCTGTACGCCCTCGACGCGGGCGAGCACGATCCGCAGAAGCCGCACGAGCAGGACGAGGTGTACTTCGTCGTGAGCGGCCGGGCCTCGCTCACCGTCGGCCTGGAGACCACCCAGGTGGCGCGTGGCAGCGTGGTGTACGTGCCGGCCGGGGTCGCCCACAAGTTCCACCACATCAGCGAGGACCTGCGGGTGCTCGTCGTGTTCTCCCCGCCCGAGGGCTGAGCCGCCCCTCGGATTCCCTAGGGGACCGGTCAGGGGAGGACAAGGGATGCGAGGTCCCCGGCCGGCGCCCTGCCGGCCCTAGCATCGGGTGCAGGAAGCAGCGGAACCGCCGAGCTTCGGAAACACCGACACAACCCGGCACAGCACGGGCGGAGAGGTAAGGACGAGGGCGATGCGAGAGATCTTCGCGGGACTGCCGTGGTGGGTGAAGTGGATCGCGGTGCCGCTCATCGCCCTGCTCGTGTTCGGCGGGCTGATCGTCAGCGTGGTCGGCTTCGTGGTCAAACTGCTGTTCAAGCTGCTGCTCTTCGTGGCCCTGGTCGGCGGTCTGATCTACGTCGTACGCAAGTTCACGTCGAGTTCCTCGTCGCGCGGCGACTGGTGAGCCGTGGGGGAGCCGGTGACGGGCGTCGCCGGTTCCCTCGGCCGGGGGAAGTTTCCGGAGCGAGCCGTATGCGAATGGTGACGGACGGTTAGAGTCCGGAAATCCACGCGGGGGTCCCCCACCCCTCGCGGGCGGCGTACACCCCTACCCGTGTTCTCCGCACGGGCCGGCTCCTCGCGCTCGGGAGTGCCCCTTGGCCACCGCTCACCTCGCACCCGCAGAACCCCACACCCCCCACACGTCCCCCCGGACCCCGGCCTCCTCCCGGGGAGACCGGGCCCGGCACTCCGAGCGGCCCGCGTCCCCCGCGCCGCCCCCGGGAACCCTCATCGGATCCGTCCAGCGCGCGATGCGTCTCCTGGAGCGCGTCGCCGAGCACCCGCACGGGGCCCCCGCCAAGCAGCTGGCCCGCGAGACCGGGCTGGCGCTGCCCACCGCCTACCACTTGCTGCGCACCCTCGTGCACGAGGGCTATCTGCACCGTGAGAAGGGGCTGTTCTTCCTCGGCGAGGCGGCCGTACGGCTGGGCGGCAGCGCGGCTCGGCAGAAACGTCGCAGCACGGTCGCGGACACGCTCGCCGAGTGGCGGGATGTGATCGGCGTGCCCCTGTACTACGCGATGTACCGGGACGGCGAGATCGAGGTCGTGTGCGTCTCCGACACTCCGGGCAATCCGGCCGTCGAGGAGTGGGCGGACTTCCGTGAGACCGGGCACGCGCACGCCGTCGGACAGTGCCTGCTGGCGCAGCTGGACGAGGAGACGCGCCGCGACCACCTCGACCGCCATCCGGTGCGTCCCCTCACGCCGTACACGGTGCGTGATGAAAGCACTCTGCTGAAGCGCCTGGAGCAGCTGAGGCGTATGGAACCAGTGATCGAACGACAGGAGTACGCCTTGGGAACGGTGTGCGCCGCGGTCCCGGTCACGGTCGGCGCCACGGCCGCCACCCTCGCCCTCTCCCTCCCCGTTCACCAGGCGGAACGCCTGATGCCAGCGGTGCGGCAGTTGCAGCAGGAGATGGGGCGGCTGCTGGGGTCGCTCACCCTCTCTATCAGTATCTGAAAACTCACTCCTTGTGATCTGGTGTGCACGTTCAGCAAGATGCACAAGTATCAGAGGTTGATTCCCGGCCAGTCGACGGCGAATGACGGGGTAGGCAATGCAAGAGTCCGTGCAGGCAGAGGTCATGATGAGCTTTCTCGTCTCCGAGGAGCTCTCTTTCCGCATCCCGGTGGAGTTGCGGTACGAGACCTGTGATCCCTACGCCGTGCGGCTGACCTTTCACCTGCCCGGCGACGCCCCGGTGACCTGGGCTTTCGGGCGAGAACTGCTGATCGACGGAGTGGGCCGGCCGTGCGGGGACGGCGATGTGCGCATTTCGCCCGTCGAACCCGAGCCGCTGAGCGAGGTCCTGATCCGGCTTCAGGTCGGCAGCGACCAGGCGCTGTTCCGCTCCTCCGCGGCGCCTCTGGTCGCCTTCCTCGACCGTACCGACAAGCTGGTGCCACTGGGACAGGAAGGTTCCCTCGCCGACTTCGACGCCCACCTCGACGAGGCGCTGGACCGCATCCTGGCGGAGGAGCAGAGCGCGGGCTGAAGCGTCGCATCAGGCGCTACGACGTTGGCGTAACGCTTCGCCAGCCGGCGGCCGGGGCGGGAGCCGCCGGACGAGGGCGGGCAGGATCGATTCCCCGGACCCTGCGAGGTTTCCCGGACCCTGCGAGGCTCACCGGACCCCGGTGGAAAGCGCCGGTCCCCCCCGCCGCATGCGTCACCGCTTGCGGCGCCGCCCCCTGCCTCCGCTACGGGCCGGAGCCGGTACGGTCCCCGCCGTCTCCGGCCCGGGCCGGTCGGCCGAGACCACCAGGGCGGCGAGGGCGGTGGTGACCGGCACCGACGCCACCAGCCCGATCGAGCCGACCAGCGTCCGGACGATCTCCTCCGCGACCAGCTCACTGTTGGCGACCGTGCCCACGCTGCTCTGCGCGATCGAGAACAGCAGCAGCAGCGGCAGCGCGGCACCGGCGTACGCGAGGACGAGCGTGTTGACCACGGACGCGATGTGGTCGCGGCCGATGCGGATGCCCGCCCGGTACAGCCCGCGCCAGCCCATCGACGGGTTGGCCGCGTGCAGTTCCCACACCGCCGACGTCTGCGTGACCGTCACGTCGTCCAGGACGCCGAGCGAACCGATGATGACACCGGCCAGCAGCAGACCGCTCATGTCGATCGTCGGATAGAGGCCGTGGATCAGACCGGTGTTGTCGTCCGTGTTGCCGGTCAGCGCGGCCCAGCCGATGAAGAGCGAGCCCAGGACGCCGATCAGCAGCAGTGAGATCAGCGTGCCGAGCACCGCCACGGAGGTCCGGGCCGACAGGCCGTGGCACAGGTAGAGGGCGATCAGCATGATGGCGCTCGACCCGATCACCGCCACGACCAGCGGGTTCGAACCCTGCAGGATCGCCGGCAGCATGAACAGGTTCAGCACCAGGAAGCTGATGGCCAGCGCGACCAGCGCCATGACGCCCCGCAGCCGCCCGACGACCACGACGGCGAGCGCGAAGACGCCGGCGAGCAGCGTCATCGGCATCCGGCGGTTCACGTCCGCCACCGAGTACTGCAGGTCCTTCGGCGCGGAGGGCTCGTAGGCGACCACGACCTCCTGGCCCTCGTGCAGCTGCCGCGACTGGTCGGGCTGCACGATCTCGGTGAACGTACGACCCTTGTCCCTGCCGGTGTCGACCCGGATCGTCGCCCTCTTGCAGGTACCGGTCGCCTGCTGCTGGGCGGAGGAGCCCTCGGCGGTGGACGTGTCGCCGGTCGGAGTGGGGCCGGAGGCGTTGACGGACGCGCAGCTCACCTCCTCGACGGTCGTGACCGTGGCCTGCTGCGTCTGCCGGTCGAACCCGACCCCGGTGCGCTCGTGCGGTGGCGCGCCGCCCGGCCACAGCACCGCGAGCCCGACCAGCACCGCCGCGGCGAACGGGATGAGAACCGCAGCGATGACCTTGCGCAGATGCTTGGACACGGGCGCCGCCGGGCCGTGGCTGTGACCGTGCCCGTGCGAGTGGCCGTATCCGTCACCACCGGGGCCGTGCCCGCCACCGTCCCCGGGACCGTGTCCGTGGCCGCCGTCATGGCCGGGCCCGCCGCCGGCGGGCCCGGGGGCCGGACCGTGCGCGGGCCCAGTACCGAACCCCGGGTCGTACCCGTGTCCGCCACCGGGACCCGGGCCGCGGTTTCGGCCGCCGTGTCCGGTCCCGCCGGAAGCAGGGCTGTCTCCACGGCCGGTACCGTTTCCGGCGCCGTTGCCGCGGGGGGGTTCGGGCGGCGGGTAGGGGGGATGCTGCGTCGTGGTCACCGACCGATCATCGCAAGAACGAGGGGGGCCCTCTGTTCACCGCGCCCGAAGTGACGCTAGCGTGGAGGCACCTTTGTACACGCGGGAGCTCGGAGCACCGGGCTGAGAGGGCGCTGACCTCCGTCCCAGCGATGTTTCACATGAAACGTCACCGGAGTCGAGTGATGTTTCACACGGGACATCGCCGGACGGAAACCGCTGCGTCGACCGCCGAACCTGTTACCGGGTAATGCCGGCGTAGGGAGTAGGTCTCATGACCAACAAGGACGCACGCACGCCTGCCTCCATGCGGACCCAGGCCGGGGGACCGGCCGACGGACCGAGCAACGGGGAGGCCGGGAAGTCCATCGGCTGGCACAAGGCGTACATCGAGGGCTCACGCCCCGATCTGCGGGTGCCGGTCCGACAGGTGCACCTCACCAACGGGCAGTCGGTCACGCTGTACGACACGTCGGGCCCGTACACCGATCCACTCGTCGACACCGATGTCCGCAGGGGCCTGCCGCCGCTGCGGGAGAAATGGATCATCGCCCGCGGCGACACCGAGGAGTACGCGGGCCGTCCCGTCCGTCCCGAGGACGACGGGATCAAGCACACCTCGCCGCGCGGCGGCCTGCGCAACCTGGACGCGGTCTTCCCCGGACGGCCGCGGCAGCCGCGCCGCAGCCGTGACGGCCGGGCGGTCACGCAGCTCGCGTACGCGCGCCGGGGTGAGATCACACCGGAGATGGAGTTCGTGGCCCTCAGGGAGAACGTCTCCCCCGAGGTGGTCCGCGAGGAGATCGCGGCGGGCCGGGCGGTGTTGCCGGCGAACGTCAACCACCCGGAGATCGAGCCGATGATCATCGGCAAGCGGTTCCTGGTGAAGGTCAACGCCAATATCGGCAACTCGGCGGTGACCTCCTCCATCGAGGAGGAGGTCGAGAAGATGACCTGGGCGACCCGCTGGGGGGCCGACACGGTCATGGACCTGTCCACCGGCCGCAACATCCACACCACCCGCGAGTGGGTGCTGCGCAACTCCCCCGTCCCCATCGGCACGGTGCCGCTCTACCAGGCCCTGGAGAAGGTCGACGGCAAGGCCGAGGAGCTGACCTGGGAGATCTACAAGGACACCGTCATCGAGCAGGCCGAGCAGGGCGTGGACTACATGACGGTGCACGCGGGCGTGCGCCTGGCGTACGTGCCGTTGACGGCGAACCGCAAGACCGGCATCGTCTCGCGCGGCGGATCGATCATGGCCGCGTGGTGCCTGGCGCACCACAAGGAGTCGTTCCTGTACGAGCACTTCGAGGAGCTCTGCGAGATCCTCGCCGCCTACGACGTCACGTACTCCCTCGGCGACGGCCTGCGCCCCGGCTCGATCGCGGACGCCAACGACGAGGCCCAGTTCGCGGAGTTGAGGACGCTCGGGGAACTGAACCGGATCGCCAGGCGCTTCCACGTACAGACCATGATCGAGGGCCCGGGCCACGTCCCGATGCACAAGATCAAGGAGAACATCGACCTTCAGCAGGAGATCTGCGACGAAGCCCCGTTCTATACGCTCGGCCCGCTGACGACGGACGTCGCACCGGCGTACGACCACATCACCTCCGGCATCGGTGCCGCGATGATCGCCTGGTGGGGCACGGCGATGCTCTGCTACGTCACGCCCAAGGAGCATCTGGGCCTGCCCAACCGCGACGACGTCAAGACCGGCGTCATCACCTACAAGATCGCCGCTCACGCGGCCGACCTCGCCAAGGGGCACCCCGGTGCGCAGGAGTGGGACGACGCGCTGTCCGACGCCCGTTTCGAGTTCCGGTGGGAGGACCAGTTCAACCTCGCCCTGGACCCGGACACCGCGCGGGAGTTCCACGACGAGACCCTGCCGGCCGAGCCCGCCAAGACGGCCCACTTCTGCTCGATGTGCGGACCGAAGTTCTGCAGCATGAAGATCTCGCAGGACATCCGCCGCGAACACGGCGGCACGCGGGCCGAGATCGAGGAGGGCATGGCCCAGAAGTCGAAGGAGTTCGCGGCCGGGGGCAACCGGGTCTACCTGCCGATCGCGGACTGACCCGGCCGGGCGGGTGATCCGCTCCCGGATCCTGTTCCGCGATCCGGCGCTGGAATGATCCGGCGCCGTCCGGCCCGTGCCCACCAGGCACGGGCCGGACGGGCGGGGCGCGGCCGGAGACCGACGGGGCCGGCCGCGGTGACGGACGTGGAGCGACGACGCCGCCCGTGCCCCCGTCACCCGGCCCCGGACCGTCCCTGCGGACCCCGGCCTTTCCGCGGCGCGGCTTCGCGGTCGGCGTCGCGGTCGTCGCCGCGGCCGGCATGCCCGTCGCGAGCCGGGGAGCGCGGGCCCGCCCGCTACTCCGGCTTGTGTTCCGGTCCCCCGTGGTCCGGTCCCCCGTGGTCCGGGCTCGTGAAGCTCGGACGCGGGCTCGGGACACCGTCGTCGGGGCTGCTGAATCCCGGCCGGCCGTAGCCGAGGTGCGGGATGCGGCCGGCCGGCGCGGGCGGTGCCGCGGAGTGCGGCGCGACCGCCGTGCCCGGGGCGGCGAGCGCCTCCCGGAGGAACGGCAGCATGCCGCGTTCCAGCAGGGCATCGCGCCGGGCATTCCGGGCGCGGGCCACCTCCTCGCCGGGTCCGCCGGAGGGTCCGGCCTCGGCCGTCGGACGGTTGCGCAGCGCGGTGAGCAGCAGCCCCACGGCGGCGACGAGGATCGCGACCGCGGTCAGGGCGCCGAACACCCATCCGGTGGCGAGCATCGTCCGGGCGAACGCCTCCTCGGGGGCGAGCACCCGCAGGAGGCACCCCACGAACAGGAGGATCACCGCGGCGGTGCCGGCGAGGACGGGCACCAGAACCGCGACGACGGCGGCGACGCCCGCGCCGGCGGTCTCGGCGACCTCGCCCATGGTGGCGGCCGGTCCCACCGCGCTCGTCCCCGGCTCCGCGGAGCCGGATTCGCGCACGGACGACGCCGGCCGGCGCAGTTCCTCGCGGACCTTCACGTAGTGCCGGTACTCGGTCGCCACGGCCGCCGTGATGAGCGCGGTGGCGCCGAGCGCCATGACGCGCAGTCGTTCGAGGTCGAGGCGCTGTCCGGCAGCGGCCAGTTCCGGTCGGTGTGGCGCAAAGCGCAGCGCGCAGCGCCTCGTCGAGGATCCGCTCGTATTCCTGGCGGTCCTCGCTCAGCAGGTGCTGCGGAACGCTGTTCATCCGCATCCCCCGATGCTCCGTAGGGCTTGGGGCGCGCATGCCGACGAGCCGTCGGACAGAAACGGAGGGGAGCCTGCTACGGATACGCCGATGGTGGAGCGATGGCGGCTCGCGGTGACGGGGGGTCGACCGAGAATGCCCTCCGACCGGCGCGGTCGCTCGGCAGTCCGCCGGGGGAGGAATTGCGTCCGGTGAACGCTCAGATGTCCAGCGGCAGTTGCTGGACCAGCAGCTTTCCGGCCATCGTCACTCCGCCGTCCATGGCGATGGCGAGCCCGTCGGCGTAGACGTGCGGTCCCTGGACGACGGGACCGGCGCCGTCCTCGCCGTCTTCCGAGCCGACCTCGCCCAGCAGGTACGGGATGGGGCTGTGGCCGTGGACGATGCGGGTGCCGCCGTACGTGTCCAGCAGGGAGCGCACGGCGTCGGCGCCGCCCTCGTCACGGAAGGAGAACCGCTTGGTGAACTTGCGGAACAGGTCCCAGACCTCGTCCGCGTCGTTGCGGGTGAGCGTCTCGCGGACGGTGTCGTTGACCTCCTCGATCGAGCGGCCGTAGTCCAGGTAGGCGGTGGTGTCGGAGTGGACCAGCAGGTGGCCGTCGACCTCCTCCAGGGCGTCGAGCCGGGCCATCCACTGCAGGTGGTGGTCCTGGAGACGGTCCATGTCGGTCTTCTGGCCGCCGTTGAGCAGCCAGGCCGCCTGGAAGGTGGCGGTGCCCGCGCCGGAGTTGACGGGGGTGTCGCCGAACCGCTTGGCGCCGAGCAGCAGCAGTTCGTGGTTGCCCATCAGCGCCTTGCAGTAGCCGCCGGCCGCGGCGGCCTCGGCGGACAGCCGCATCACCAGGTCGATGACGCCGATGCCGTCCGGGCCGCGGTCGGTGAAGTCGCCGAGGAACCACAGCCGGGCGGTGCCCGCGCACCAGTGCCCCGCCGCGTCGATCAGGCCCTTCTCCTGAAGGGCGACGACCAGCTGGTCGAGGTAGCCGTGCACGTCGCCGACGACGTACAGCGGGCCCGGGCCGGTGGCCGGCTGCGGGACCGGCGCCGTCACCGGATCGACGGCCACCTGAAGCGTGTCACCCCGGTTGATGACGGGCAGGTCGCGCTGGGTGGGCGTGTACCCCTCCGGGTAGGCCTCCTCGGGCGGCGGCGGGGGGACGACGGGCGGCGGGGCGACCTCGCCCGGGTGCGTGCTGTGGACGTACGGACCGGTCTCGTGGACGTACGCGGGCACCCGGAAGTCGCGCAACGTCGCCGTCCGCTCCACCTCGGGTCCCTGACCGGCCCCCTGAGTCATCGACCCCTCCACCATCGCGCCGCATCTGCACCGCATCGGACTGCCTGGTCGCAGCGGCCCGCGGTGTCGTGGGCCCATCATAGGAATGCGGATCGCGCCATGTGATGACCCAGGGGTGGTGAATCGGAGCAGGAGTCCGGTTCACCGCGGCTTTCGCCCCGATTGGACCAGGCTTCGACCAGCCGGCGACCGTGCTCGCCCGCCTTTCCCGGCTCTCCTCCGCCCCGTTTCGCGGCCTACCGACTCCTACGGTGACCGCGCAGGCCTACCGCTCGTCGGACGACCGCGGCGGGCTGACGGTCGTACGCGACGGACGGCGCTGGGAGGAGGTGCGCACGATCAGCTCGGTCGGTATCACCCGCTCGACCGGCTGTTCCGACTCGACGCCCTCGATGGCGTCGATCAGGAGCTGTACCACCGCCGTGCCGATGCGGCGCGGCTTCAGGGAGAGCGTGGTGACGGGCGGCTCGGTGTTGGCGTACACGGTGGATTCGCTGCAGCAGACCAGAAGCAGGTCGTCCGGTACACGCAGGCCGTAGCGACGGGCGGCGGCGAGCAGATCGGTGCCGTTGGGGTCGAACAGGCCGTAGACGGCGTCGGGCCGGTCGGGGCGGGCGAGCAGCCGGTCGGCGGCGACGGCGCCCGCGCACGGATCGTGCGCCGGGTAGGCCTCGTACACCGGGTCCTGGCCGGCGCGCTCGCACCAGCGCAGGTAGGCGGTCGTCGACAGATGGGTGTACGTGTCCGTGGTCGTGCCGGTGAGCAGGCCGATGCGGCGGGCGCCGGCGTCGGCCAGGTGGTCGAGGATGCCGAGCACGGCGGCCTCGTGGTCGTTGTCGACCCAGGCGGTGACCGGGAGGGAGCCGGCCGGGCGGCCGTCGGAGACGACCGGTAACCCCTGCCGGACCAGTTCGCTGACGACCGGGTCCTGGTCGGAGGGGTCGATGACGACGGTGCCGTCCAGGGCGACGTTCGACCACACGTCGTGGCGGGAGGTCGCCGGCAGGATGACGAGGGCGTAGCCGCGGGCGAGCGCGGCGGAGGTCGCGGCCCGGGCCATTTCGGCGAAGTACGCGAACTCGGTGAAGGTGAAAGGTTCATCCCCGTACGTCGTCACGGTCAGGCCGATGAGGCCCGACTTGCCGGTGCGGAGCGTGCGGGCGGCGGCCGACGGGCGGTAACCCAGCCGGTCGGCGACCTCGCGGACATGGCGTCGGGTGGCATCCGGGAGCCGGCCCTTGCCGTTGAGGGCGTCGGAGACGGTCGTGATGGAGACTCCGGCGGCGGCGGCCACGTCCCTGATGCCCGCCCGGCCCGGCCGGTTGCCTCGACGTGAGGTTTCCGCGCGGCTCACCTGGTGCTTCCCTGCTGCTGTCATGGCGTGCCGATAGTAGGGCTCATGCGGCGGGGTAGGGCGGACGCATATGCACTCGTTGACAGGCACGTTTCTGCATGATCATTCCTTGCCAAGTGCCTACGAAACAAAGGTAGTTGGGGCGCTTCATGCTAGGACGTGGCGTGTCGGCGCGTATGGGCCTGCCGAGTGGCCGATGTTGCGAAGAGGTCTCAACTCACCTTGACGGGGGATGCGCGCCACGGTGTGAACTACCGGCGCATAGATATATGTGTGACGCGCCCCCCGATTCGTACATCTTCCTGTGACGATGCCCCTGATGCCCTTGGGACGGACGAGGTCGTTTCTCGCACTACGCAGGGCCGCGGAATCCTCATAGGGTGAGGAGTATTCGATGCCGGTGGCGGTGACGAGGAGGACTGCGGTGAGCGAGACGAGGCCCAGGCTGCGCGCCGAGCTGGAGGGGATTCCCACCTACAAACCGGGCCGGTCCGCCGCGACCGGCGGTCCCGCGGCCTACAAGCTGTCCTCCAACGAGAACCCCTACCCGCCGCTGCCGGGCGTGATGGAGACCGTGACGGCCGCGGCCTCGTCCTTCAACCGGTACCCGGACCTGTTCTGCGCCTCCCTGGTCGACGAGCTGTCCGACCGGTTCGGCGTCCCCGTCTCCCACCTGGCCACCGGAACCGGCTCGGTCGGCGTGGCCCAGCAGCTGGTCCAGGCGACCTCCGGCCCGGGTGACGAGGTCGTCTACGCCTGGCGGTCCTTCGAGGCGTATCCGATCATCACGCAGATCGGCGGTGCGACCCCGGTGCAGGTGCCGCTGACCCCGGGCGATGTGCACGACCTGGACGCGATGGCGGACGCCGTCACCGACCGGACCCGGCTGATCTTCGTCTGCAACCCCAACAACCCGACGGGCACGGTGGTGCGGCGGGCCGAGCTGGAGCGGTTCCTCGACCGGGTGCCCGGCGACGTGCTCGTGGTGATCGACGAGGCCTACCGCGAGTTCATCCGCGACCCCGAGGTGCCGGACGGTATCGAGCTGTACCGCGACCGGCCGAACGTCTGCGTGCTGCGCACCTTCTCCAAGGCGTACGGCCTCGCCGGGCTGCGGGTCGGCTTCGCGGTCGCCCATGAGCCGGTGGCGGAGGCACTGCGCAAGACGGCGGTGCCGTTCGGAGTCAGCCAGCTCGCGCAGGAGGCGGCGATCGCCTCCCTGCGTGCCGAGGACGAGCTGCTCGGCCGGGTCGGTTCGCTGGTGTGCGAGCGCACGCGCGTGGTCGACGCGCTGCGCGCCCAGGGCTGGACGGTGCCGGAGACCCAGGCCAACTTCGTGTGGCTGCGGCTGGGAGAGCGCACGACCGCGTTCGCGGAGGCGTGCGAGCAGGCCGGCGTGGTCGTCCGTCCGTTCCCGGGTGAGGGAGTGCGGGTGACGATCGCGGAGACCGAGGGGAACGACATCTTCCTGAAGGTGGCGGAAGGGTTCCGCAAGGAGCTCTAGCGACTCGGGAAGAGCTCCAGCGGTTCCGCGGGGACCTTGCGCGTCGGCCGGCGACTTGATCGCCGGCCGATTCCTTGTGTACCGGGTCGCCGCCGCGAACGTCACCGGCAGGCGGCGGCCGCTGCCGGGGCGGCCCGAACCCGGGGGACCGCACGGGGCTGCGAGGCGGTACGCGTCTCCGCGAGGGGGGGGGGCTGGGGCCGGCGGGGGACATCGGGGGATGCCGTCGGTCCGGGAGGCGGCCGTGCCCGGCTCGGCGATCTCCCGGGGTGTCCGTTTCACGTGAAACGGACACGCCTGTGCCGAAGCGTCCTCCTCGCCTCCGGCGAGCGGCAGAGGGGGGGCGGCGCCTCGGCCGGGACCTGCGGGGCCGCAGTGTCGAAGGGGCCGGCGGGGTCTCCGCGAGCGCGAGCGCGCGCACGGGCGTGGGACCCGGATCCGGCCGGTGACGAGCCGGTGTGCCGAGCCGGAGACCCGGCGGGCTGGTGAAGTCCTCGCAGAGGGGTTGACATCACAGGGGACCCCCCTTCCGGATGCGAAAACCAGTAGGTCATAATTGCTTGTGAATGTGAACGCTTTCACAAGCGTGTCTGGTTACTCCTGAGATGGGTGTGTCATACACGCACAAACTGCCGCGGACCACGGCGATGTAAGGAGAACGACGACGTGGACATGGCTTTGGCGCCGGAGACCCTGGCGCGCTGGCAGTTCGGCATCACGACCGTCTACCACTTCCTGTTCGTCCCCCTGACGATCTCCCTGGCCGCCCTCACGGCCGGACTGGAGACCGCCTGGGTGCGCACGGGGAAGGAGAAGTACCTCAGGGCGACGAAGTTCTGGGGCAAGCTCTTCCTGATCAACATCGCGATGGGCGTGGTCACCGGCATCGTGCAGGAGTTCCAGTTCGGCATGAACTGGTCCGACTACTCCCGCTTCGTCGGTGACGTCTTCGGCGCGCCGCTCGCCTTCGAGGCACTGATCGCCTTCTTCTTCGAGTCGACCTTCATCGGCCTGTGGATCTTCGGCTGGGACAAGCTGCCGAAGAAGATCCACCTGGCCTGCATCTGGATGGTCTCCATCGGCACGCTGCTGTCGGCGTACTTCATCCTCGCGGCCAACTCGTGGATGCAGCACCCGGTCGGCTACCGGATCAACGAGGAGAAGGGCCGTGCCGAGCTGACCGACTTCTGGCTGGTCCTCACCCAGAACACCACGCTCAACCAGGTCTTCCACAGCTTCTCCGCGGCCTTCCTGACGGGCGGCGCCTTCATGGTGGGCATCGCCGCCTTCCACCTGATGCGCAAGAAGCACATCCCCGTGATGCGGACCTCGCTGCGGCTCGGCCTGGTCACCCTGGCGGTCGGCGGCCTGCTCACCGCGGTCAGCGGCGACACCCTCGGCAAGGTGATGTACGAGCAGCAGCCGATGAAGATGGCCGCCGCGGAGGCCCTGTGGGACGGCGAGAGCCCGGCGCCCTTCTCCGTCTTCGCATACGGGGACGTCGACGAGGGGCACAACACGGTCGCCCTGGAGATCCCCGGACTGCTGTCCTTCCTCGCCCACAGCGACTTCGAGTCGTACGTGCCCGGCATCAACGACACCAATGAGACCCTGCGGGAGAAGTTCGGCCCCGGTGACTACAAGCCCATCGTCCCCGTCGCCTACTGGGGCTTCCGCTGGATGATCGGCTTCGGCATGGCGTCCTTCTCCCTCGGCCTGCTGGGACTGTGGCTCACCCGGAAGAAGTTCCTCCTGCCGGCCGCCCTGCGCACGGGGGAGGACGAGGTACCGCATCTGGTGCTGCTGAAGAAGCCGCTCGGGCCGAGGTTCTCCCGGCTGTACTGGCTGCTGGCGCTCTGGACGATGGGGTTCCCGCTGATCGCCAACTCCTGGGGCTGGATCTTCACCGAGATGGGCCGTCAGCCGTGGGTCGTCTACGGCGTGATGCAGACCCGGGACGCGGTCTCCCCCGGTGTCTCCCAGGCCGAGATCCTCACCTCGATGATCGCCTTCACCGCGCTGTACGCCGTCCTCGCCGTCGTCGAGGTCAAGCTGCTCGCGAAGTACGTCAAGGCGGGCCCGCCCGAGCTGACCGAGGCCGACCTCAATCCGCCCACGAAGATCGGCGGCGACACCCGTGACGCCGACAGGCCGATGGCCTTCTCCTACTAGGCCGAGGGAGCTGCACAGTCATGGAACTGCACGACGTCTGGTTCGTCCTGATCGCCGTCCTGTGGACCGGTTACTTCTTCCTGGAGGGCTTCGACTTCGGGGTCGGCGTCCTGACCAGGCTGCTTGCCCGCAACCGGCCCGAGAAGCGGGTGCTGATCAACACCATCGGCCCCGTCTGGGACGGCAACGAGGTGTGGCTGCTGTCGGCCGGCGGCGCGACCTTCGCCGCCTTCCCCGAGTGGTACGCCACCCTCTTCTCCGGCTTCTACCTGCCCCTGCTGGCCATCCTGATCTGCCTGATCGTCCGCGGCGTGGCCTTCGAGTACCGGGTCAAGCGGCCCGAGGAGAGCTGGCAGCGCAGGTGGGAGACGGCGATCTTCTGGACCTCGCTGATCCCCGCGTTCCTGTGGGGTGTGGCCTTCGGCAACATCGTGCGCGGAGTGAAGATCGACGCGGACTTCGAGTACGTCGGCGGCCTCGGGGATCTGCTCAACCCCTACGCCCTGCTCGGCGGTCTGGTGACGCTGACGCTGTTCACCTTCCACGGGACGGTGTTCGTCGGGCTGAAGACGGTCGGGGAGATCAGGGAACGGGCTCGGACGCTGGCGCTCCGGGTCGGTGCCGTCACCGCCGGCGTCGTCCTGCTCTTCCTGCTCTGGACGCAGGCGGACAGCGGCAACGCCAGCAGCCTGATCGCCCTGGCGGTGGCCGTCGGCGCACTGGTCGTGGCGCTGGCGGCGGTCAGGGCCGGGCGCGAGGGATGGGCGTTCACCCTGTCCGGCGTCACGATCGTGGCCGCCGTGGCGATGCTCTTCCTGTCGCTCTTCCCGAACGTCATGCCGTCCTCGCTCGACGACGACTGGAGCCTGACGGTCGCCAACGCCTCGTCCAGCCCGTACACCCTGAAGATCATGACCTGGTGCGCGGGCATCGCCACGCCGCTGGTCCTGCTCTACCAGTCGTGGACCTACTGGGTGTTCCGCAAGCGGATCGGCACTCAGCACATCGCCCCCGACATCGCGCACTGAGGTGTGTTTCACGTGAAACCGATCGACCCGCGGCTGCTCCGATACGCCCGCGCCACCCGGCTCTTCCTGGTGGCGGTCGTCGGCCTGGGCGCCGTCAACGCCGGGTTGGTCATCGCGCAGGCGATGCTCATCGCTCAGGTCGTCGTCGGCGCGTTCCAGCACGGCATGTCCGCCGCCGGACTGCGCGCTTCCCTGCTCTCGCTGGTGGCCGTCGCCTGCGGCCGGGCGGTGGTCTCCTGGCTGACCGAACTCGCCGCCCACCGGGCGAGCGCGGCGGTGAAGTCGGAACTGCGCGGGCGGCTGCTGGATCGTGCCACGCGGCTGGGGCCGGGCCGGCTCGGCGGGCAGCGGACCGGATCGCTGGTCGCCCTGGCCACCCGCGGGGTCGACGCGCTCGACGACTACTTCTCGCGCTACCTGCCGCAACTGGGGCTCGCGGTCGTGGTCCCCGTGGCGGTGCTGGCGCGGATCGTCACGGAGGACTGGGTGTCGGCGGCCGTCATCGTCGGCACCCTGCCGCTCATTCCGGTCTTCATGATGCTGATCGGCTGGGCCACCCAGTCCCGGATGGACCGGCAGTGGCGGCTGCTGTCCCGGCTGTCCGGGCACTTCCTGGACGTGGTCGCGGGGCTGCCCACGCTGAAGGTGTTCGGGCGGGCCAAGGCGCAGGCCGAGTCGATCCGGCGGATCACCGGCGAGTACCGGAGGGCGACCATGCGGACGCTGCGCATCGCCTTCCTGTCGTCGTTCGCACTGGAACTGCTCGCCACGATCTCGGTCGCCCTGGTCGCCGTGACGATCGGCATGCGGCTCGTCCACGGCGAGATGGACCTCTACACCGGCCTGGTCATCCTCATCCTCGCGCCCGAGGCGTACCTGCCCCTGCGCCAGGTCGGGGCCCAGTACCACGCGGCGGCCGAGGGGCTCTCGGCGGCCGAGGAGATCTTCGCGGTCCTGGAGACGCCCGTACCGGCGCCGGGGACCGGCGCCGTGCCGGCGGGCGCCCTCTCCTTCGAGGGCGTGACCGTCCGCTACCCCGGGCGGTCCGCGGACGCCGTGTCGGACGTGAGCTTCTCGGTCGAGCCCGGGGAGACGGTCGCGCTCGTCGGGCCGAGCGGCGCGGGCAAGTCGACGCTGCTCGACGTGCTCCTCGGGTTCGTGCGGCCGACCCGGGGGAAGGTCCGGATCGGGGGAGCCGACCTCGCCGGCCTGGATCCGGAGCAGTGGCGCTCGCGCATCGCGTGGGTGCCGCAGCGACCGCACCTGTACGCCGGGACCATCGCCGACAACGTCCGGCTGGCCCGGCCCGGAGCGGACGACGACGCGGTCCGGCGGGCGCTGCGGGACGCCGGGGCGCTGGAGTTCGTGGAAGCGCTGCCCGAGGGACTCGAAACCGTGCTCGGTGAGGACGGGGCCGGCCTGTCGGCCGGACAGCGGCAGCGGCTGGCGCTGGCCCGGGTGTTCCTCGCGGACCGTCCGGTGCTGCTGCTCGACGAGCCGACGGCCGCGCTGGACGGGGCCACCGAGGCCGAGGTCGTGCAGGCGGTGCGGCGGCTGGCGGCGGGCCGGACGGTACTGCTGGTGGTGCACCGGCCGGCACTGCTGGCGGTGGCGGACCGGGTGGTACGGCTGGCCGGAGAGACGGCTCCCGTGCGCGCGGGGACCGGGCGTACGGCGCCCGGGGTCCGCCGTGTCGAGGAGGGGCCGGCGGACGCCCGCGCGGCCGGTGCGCCCGAGCGCGTGACGTCCGGGGGCGGTGTGCTGGCGCGGGTGCGCGCCCTGTCCCGGGCCCGTCGAGGCCGGCTGGGCCTCGCGCTGCTGCTCGGCAGCCTCGCCCTCGGCAGCGCCGTCGGCCTCATGGCCACGTCCGGCTGGCTCATCTCCCGGGCCTCGCAGCAGCCGCCGGTGCTGTATCTGATGGTGGCCGTCACCGCGACGCGGGCCTTCGGCATCGGCCGGGCCGTGTTCCGGTACGCCGAGCGGCTGGTGTCGCACGACGCCGTGCTGCGGATGCTGGCCGACACGCGGGTCGCCGTGTACCGCAGGCTGGAGCGGCTGGCGCCCGCCGGACTGCGCCGCGCCCGCCGGGGCGACCTGCTGTCCCGGCTCGTCGCCGACGTGGACGCGCTGCAGGACTACTGGCTGCGCTGGCTGCTGCCCGCCGGTGCCGCGGTGGTGGTGTCCGCGGGGTCCGTCGCCTTCACCGCCTGGCTGCTGCCCGAGGCCGGAGCCGTGCTCGCGGCCGGTCTGCTGGCGGCCGGGGCGGGTGTTCCGCTGCTCACCGCAGCTGTGGCGCGGCGGGCCGAGCGCAGGCTGGCCCCCGCCCGGGGAGAACTCGCCACGCGCGTGACCGACCTGCTCACCGGCACCGCCGAGCTGACCGTCGCCGGTGCTCTGCCCGCCCGTGCCGCCGCGGCGCGGCGGGCCGACGGCACGCTCACCCGGATCGCCTCCCGCGCCGCCACCGCCACCGCGCTCGGCGACGGGCTCACCGCCCTGATCTCGGGGCTCACCGTCGCGGGCGCCGCCCTCGTCGGGGCTCAGGCGGTGGCCGACGGGCGGCTGGCCGGCGTGGCGATGGCCGTCGTCGTCCTCACGCCGCTGGCCGCCTTCGAGGCCGTCCTCGGGCTGCCGCTCGCCGTGCAGTACCGGCAGCGGGCGCGCAGGAGCGCGGAACGCGTCTACGAGGTGCTGGACGCGCCGGAGCCCGTACGGGAGCCGGAGCGGCCCCGCAAGGCGCCCGGAACGCCGTTCCCGCTGGTCGTCAGGGGGCTGGCCGCCCGGCACGCCGGGCAGGACCGGGACGCGCTCGCCGGGCTGGACCTGACCTTGGAGGAGGGCCGCCGGGTGGCGGTGGTCGGGCCGTCCGGGTCCGGCAAGACGACGCTGGCGCAGGTGCTGCTGCGGTTCCTGGACGCGGACGCCGGCTCGTACACGCTGGCCGGCGTGGACGCGTACGCCCTCGGCAGCGACGACGTACGGCGGCTCGTCGGACTGTGCGCCCAGGACGCGCACCTCTTCGACAGCTCCGTGCGCGAGAACCTGCTGCTGGCCAAGCGGGACGCCACCGAGGCCGAGCTGCGCGACGCGCTCGCCCGGGCCCGGCTGCTCGACTGGGCCGACGGGCTGCCCGACGGGCTCGACACGCTGGTCGGGGAGCACGGGGCGCGCCTGTCCGGCGGCCAGCGACAGCGGCTGGCGCTCGCCCGGGCGCTGCTCGCCGACTTCCCCGTCCTGGTGCTCGACGAGCCCGCCGAGCATCTCGATCTGCCGACCGCCGACGCGCTCACCGCCGATCTGCTGGCCGCCACCGAGGGCCGGACGACCCTGCTGATCACCCATCGGCTGGCGGGACTCGAGGCCGTGGACGAGGTCGTCGTGCTGGACGGGGGGAGCGTGGTGCAGCGGGGACCGTATCCGGAGCTGGCCGCCGTGGCGGGGCCGCTGCGGACGATGATCGAGCGGGAGGCGGAGGCGGAGCAGCCGGTGGGGGCGCGCTGACGGCGGCCGGTGACGGAGCGGACCGGCCCGCCGGCGGTGCCGCTCCCGCCCGTACTGGGCCATGTGCAGCAATGCGTCCCCCGGCTGTACGACACGAACAGGACCTGGGGCCGTCGCGCGGGTCACGATCGCTGACATGCGTTCATCCCGCCGCCGTCCCTGGCTCGTTCCGGCGCTGCTGTGCGCGCTCGCCGTGCTCGCTGCCCGCCCCACCGACGCGGCGGAGGAGGACGGCGGCACCGGGTCCGGCATCAGCGCGCAGGTGGCGCAGCTGTACGAGGACGCGGCCCGGGCGACGCGGCGGTACGAGGACGGGCGGCGTGAGGCCGAGGCGCAGCGGGCGCGGGCGAAGCGGCTCGAAGGGCTGCTCGACCGCGAGCGGCGGGAGATCGCCGTGCTGCACGAGGACCTGGGCCGGATGGCGCGCGCCCAGTACCGCAGCGGCGGCGGGCTGCCGCTCGCCGCGCACCTGGTCCTCGCCGACGATCCGGAGGAGCTGATGCGGGGCCGGCGGGCCGTGCGGCAGGCGGAGCTGGCCGTGGACAACGCGGTCGGCAGGAGCCGGCGGGCACAGGACCGGCTCGCCGCCGACGAGGCCAGGGCCCGGGCGGCCTGGCAGGAACTGGAGCGGCGGAACGCCGAACTCGCCGCTCTGAAGAAGGACATCGAGCGGAGGCTCGAGGCGGCGCGGGTGCGGTTGCAGGGGCAGGCGGAGGCCTCGGTCACGGCCGGCAGCTGCCGCGGCGCCACGCGGCTGGACCAGCCGGAGACCGGTTTCACGGATTCCTGGGTGGCGCCGGTGGAGACGTACGTGCTGTCCGCGGGTTTCGGCAGTGGCGGCGCACGGTGGGTGAACCGGCACACCGGGCAGGACTTCGCGGTGCCGGTCGGCACGCCGGTGCGGGCGGTCGGCGCGGGCCGGGTGGTGCGGGTCTCCTGCGGCGGTGCCTTCGGCATCGAGATCGTGGTCCGGCACGCGAACGGCTACTACACGCAGTACGCCCATCTCGCCGCCGTCGCCGTCGACCAGGGGGAGCGCGTCTCGCCGGGGCAGTGGATCGGCCAGTCGGGCAACACCGGCAACTCCACCGGTCCGCACCTGCACTTCGAGGTACGGGTCACTCCGCAGCTGGGCTCGGCGGTGGACCCGGTGTCGTGGCTGGCACGGCGAGGGGTGCCGCTGTGACGCGGACTAGGCGTGTTCCGCCAGCATCCGCTCGATCACGACCGCCACTCCGTCCTCGTTGTTGGCGACCGTCCGCCCCGACGCGGCGGCGATCGCGTCCGGGTGCGCGTTGCCCATCGCGTACGACTGGCCCGCCCAGGTCAGCATCTCCACGTCGTTCGGCATGTCCCCGAACGCGACGACCTCCTCGTGCGAGATGCCGCGCTCGGCGCAGCACAGGGCGAGCGTGCTGGCCTTGGAGACGCCCGGGCCGCTGATCTCCAGCAGGGCGCTGGGGCTGGAACGGGTGACGTTGGCGCGGTCGCCGATGGCGAGCCGGGCCAGGGTGAGGAACGCGTCCGGATCGAGCTCGGGGTGGAAGGCCAGGATCTTCAGGACCGGCTCGGCGGCCGCGGGACCGTCCGGAGCGAGCAGTTCCTCGGCGGACGCGAAGGCGTCGGGGACCTCCAGGTGCATCTTCGGATACGCCGGCTCCTGGTGGAAACCGTACGTCTGCTCCACCGCGTACGCCGTGTCCGGCGCCGCCTCGCGCAGCAGTCGTACGGCGTCCAGCGCGTTCTCCCGGGCCAGCTCCCGCACCTTCACGAACCGGTGGGCGCCGGGGCCGCCGTGCAGGTCGACGACGGCGGCGCCGTTGCCGCAGATGGCCAGGCCGTGGCCGTGGACGTGGTCGCTGACGACGTCCATCCAGCGGGCCGGTCGGCCGGTGACGAAGAAGACCTCGATGCCCGCCTCCTCGGCGGCGGCCAGCGCGGCGACCGTGCGCGGGGAGACCGACTTGTCGTCACGCAGCAGTGTGCCGTCCAGGTCGGTGGCGATCAGGCGGGGGCGGACGGTGGCGGCCGGGGTTTCGGGCTGGCGAGTCGCTGAGGTCACCCGGCCATTGTCCCGTACCGGTCCGCACGCCCGTGCGGGAGCCCGCACATCTGTGAGGTACGGCTCTCGCCCGGCGCTCCGGGAGGACCGGCTCGGCCGGTCTCCTCGCCGGTTCAGTCCAGCTGGGCCGGTGCCTCCACGGCGATCCGCTCGAAGACCTTCTCGTCCGCCGCGAAGTCCGAGTCGGGGATCGGCCAGTGGATCACGATCTCGGTGAAGCCCAGTTCCCGGTGCCGGCCCGCGAAGTCCACGAACGCGTCCAGGGACCGCAGCGGCCGGTTGCGGTCCGGGGTGAAGCCGGTGAGCAGGATCTTGTCGAGGGTGCTCACGTCACGGCCGATCGCCGCGCAGGCCTCGGCCAGCCTCTCGACCTGCCCCCGCAGCGCTCGCACCGACTGCTCGGGGGTGCCGTCCTCATACAGCTTGGGGTCGCCCGTGGTCACCCACGCCTGACCGTGCTCCGCGGCGAGCCTCAGCCCGCGCGGCCCGGTGGCGGCCACCGCGAACGGCAGCCGGGGCCGCTGCACACAACCCGGTACGGTGCGTGCCTCGTGCGCCGAGTAGAAATCGCCCTCGTACGACACGGCGTCCTGCGTCAGCAACCGGTCGAGCAGCGCGACGAACTCGGCGAACCGGTCGGCCCTCTCGCGGGGTGTCCACGGTTCCTGACCGAGGGCCGTGGCGTCGAACCCGGTGCCGCCCGCTCCGATGCCGAGCGTGATCCGACCGCCGGAGATGTCGTCGAGGGAGATCAGCTCCTTGGCGAGAGTCACCGGGTGCCGGAAGTTGGGCGAGGTCACCAGGGTGCCCAGACGTATCCGGTCGGTGACGGCCGCGGCGGCGGTCAGGGTCGGCACGGCGCCGAACCAGGGGCCGTCACGGAAACTGCGCCAGGACAGGTGGTCGTAGGTGTACGCGGTGTGGAAGCCGAGTCGTTGGGCACGGACCCATGCCGAACGTCCGCCCTCGTGCCAGCGGCGGTAGGGGAGGATCACGGTGCTCAGACGCAGACTCATGGCACCGACCCTATGCGGCCGCCGGCGTTTCACGTGAAACGGTCCGCGTGGTCACCGGGCGGCCTCTCCCGTCCGATCGCGTGGTGTCAGTGCCCTGCGGAAAACCGCAGATATTGCGGCGGTACGGCCCGGGTGAGCCACACGCCGTTCGCGCTGACGCGGAAGACATGACCGTCGCGGTGCATGGCGGCCGCGTCCACCGAGAGCACGACGGGCCGGCCCCGCCGGGCGCCGACGCGGGTGGCGGTCTCGCGGTCGGGCGAGAGGTGGACGTCGTGCCGGCTCATCGGCCTGAGCCCCTCGGCGCGGATCGCGTCCAGGTGGCGGGCGACGGTGCCGTGGTAGAGGTACGGCGGCGGAGGCGACGGCGGCAGTCCGAGGTCGACGTCGACGCTGTGGCCCTGACTGGCCCGGATCCGGGTGCCCTCCACCGCGAAGCGCCTCTTGTCGTTGGTGGCGACCACGTGGTCCAGCTCTTCCCGCGTGAACCGGAAGCCGTGCGCGGCGCACGCGGCGATCAGGTCGTCGATCTCCGCCCAGCCGCCCTCGTCGAGGGCGAGCCCGATGCGCTCCGGCTGGTGCCGCAGGTGCTTGGAGAGGTACTTCGAGATCTTCACGGTGCGTCCGTCGTCCATCCGGCTGCCGTTCATCCCTCCAGCATGCCGGGAGAGACGCACATCACGCGAAAGATTTCGCTTCCGATGTTTGATCCACAGCGAAATATGGTTATCCACAGGCGGATTGAAGATTCTGTGGACAACGGTCCCTCGACGCACAGGACTTGGGCACGACCGCCCTCGTGCGAGCCGGCCGGAGGCGAGCCGGCCGACGTCCGCGCCGGCGGCCTTCTCCGACGGGCGGCTCCACCCGGTCGGCGTGCCGGCCCTACGCCGTCGCCTGCGGCCCGTCGCCCTCCACGGACGTCACGAACTCGGTGATCCAGGCGGCCAGCCGGTCGGGCCGGGTGCGCGGAGCCCAGTGCCCCGCCGCAAGGGTGCGCCGGGTCAGCCGCGGCGCCCACAGTTCCAGCTCGTCGTGGAGCCGCTCCGACAGGAACGGGTCGCCCAGCGGCGTGATGAGCTGCACGGGCGCGTGTGCGTACGCGTCCGTGCGCGGGGCGCGCAGCCGGGACCGCACGTTGTCGCGGTACAGCCACGCCCCGTGTGCCGCGTCGGACCGCAGCGAGGGGGCCGGGTAGTCGTCGGCGCGCACCTTCCCGGCGCGCTCGAGGATCCCCGGCCAGCGGGCGCCGAGCGGGCCGCGCCAGGCCAGTTCGGGCAGCACGGGCGTGTGCAGCAGGCAGACGTACCAGGACCTGGCGCCCTGGCCGAGCAGCTGGGCGATCCGGCGCGGGGTGGGGCGCCTCAGGCGCTTGCCGAACCAGTGCCCGAGGTGGTCCAGGGACGGCCCGGACATCGAGGTGAAGGAGGCGATCCGCCCCTCGGTGCGCCGGACGGTGACGAACTCCCAGGACTGCACCGAGCCCCAGTCGTGCCCCACCAGGTGGACGGGCCGGCCGGGGCTGACCGCGTCCGCGACCGCCAGGAAGTCGTCCGTCAGCTTCTCCAGCGTGAACCCGCCGCGCAGCGGCCGCGGCGCCGTCGAGCGGCCGTGGCCGCGGACGTCGTACAGCACCACGTGGAAGCGCCCGGCCAGCCGCGTCGCGACCTCGGACCACACCTCCTTGCTGTCCGGGTAGCCGTGCACCAGGACCACCGTCGGCCGGTCCGGGTCACCCAGCTCGGCCACGCACAGTTCGACCCCGCCGGTTCGCACCCGGCGCTCGCGCGCACCCTCCACGTCACTCCTCCTCCGCCGGCCCCGCTCCGGGCCTCCCGGACTCCTCGAACGCCCTCGATCCCCGGGCCTCCCGCCCTCCGGGTTCCCGGGCCCCGCCCCGGTACCCCGCCCGCCGCGGCGGGTCCGGCCGCCCACCGGTCCCCGCCCGCCGCGCCACGCGCACCGCGGCACCGGGGCCCGGCGGTGACCACGGACCGCGCGGGCAGGGAGCCGCCGGACGGTGGACGGCGGCACCGACGCGGAGCAGCCCGGGGGCGGGCGAGGACGAACCGGGACGGGAGCCGTGACGCGATGAGACCTCGGGGTGACCCTCCGGGATCCGTACGACTCCAGGGGGAGACCGAGACGGCTCTGCGGGCTGACGACCCCGGTGGCCCGCGTCACTACCGTCGAAGGCGTGACTGTGATCGCGACCGAAAGCCTGAGCAAGCGGTTCCCCCGGGTGACCGCGCTCGACCGGCTCTCCGTGGACGTCGGGCCCGGTGTGACCGGACTCGTCGGAGCCAACGGGGCCGGCAAGTCCACACTGATCAAGATCCTGCTGGGTCTCTCCCCCGCCACCGAGGGCCGCGCCGAGGTACTCGGACTCGACGTCGCCACCGAGGGCGCCGCCATCCGCGAGCGCGTCGGCTACATGCCGGAGCACGACTGCCTGCCGCCGGACGTCTCGGCCACCGAGTTCGTCGTCCACATGGCGCGCATGTCCGGGCTGCCGCCCGCCGCCGCGCGCGAGCGCACCGCGGACACCCTGCGCCACGTCGGCCTGTACGAGGAGCGCTACCGCCCCATCGGCGGCTACTCGACCGGCATGAAGCAGCGCGTGAAGCTGGCCCAGGCCCTCGTCCACGACCCGCAGCTGGTCTTCCTGGACGAGCCGACCAACGGCCTGGACCCGGTCGGCCGCGACGAGATGCTCGCCCTGATCCGCCGCGTCCACACCGATTTCGGCATCTCGGTCCTGGTCACCTCGCACCTGCTGGGCGAACTGGAGCGCACCTGCGACCACGTCGTCGTCATCGACGGCGGCAAGCTGCTCCGCGCCAGCTCCACCACGGACTTCACGCAGACCACGACGACCCTGGCGATCGAGGTCACCGACAGCGACGAGCACCCGGACGGCACCCGCGCGGTGCGCGACGCGCTGCACACGCGCGGGGTGACCGTCGAGGACGGCGGCGGTCTGCCCGGCGCGGGCCGGGTGCTGCTGCTCACCGCGCGGGGCGAGGAGACGTACGACCTGGTCCGGGACGTGATCGCCGACCTCGGCCTGGGCCTGGTGCGCATGGAGCAGCGCCGGCACCGCATCGCGGAGGTCTTCCGGAGCAGTGACGAGCACGAGCAGCGGAAGGAGGAGGCCGGCCATGGCGGTTGAGCAGCCCCTGGGAACGCCGGTCGCCCCGTCGGGCGACCAGACCCGCATCCACGACATCGGCTACCGCGCCTACGACGGTCCCCGCCTGGGCCGGGCCTACGCCCGCCGCTCCCTGTACGCGCAGTCCCTGCGCGGCGCCTACGGCCTCGGCCGCTCGGCGAAGTCCAAGGTGCTGCCGGTGCTGCTGTTCGTGGTGATGTGCGTGCCCGCGGCCATCATGGTCGCCGTCACCGTGGCCGCCAAGGGGAAGGAGCTGCCGCTCGACTACACGCGCTACGCGATCGTCATGCAGGCCGTGATCAGCCTGTACGTCGCCTCGCAGGCCCCCCAGTCCGTCTCGCGCGACCTGCGCTTCAGGACCGTGCCGCTGTACTTCTCGCGGCCCATCGAGACCGCCGACTACGTGCGCGCCAAGTACGCGGCACTGGCGTCGGCCCTGTTCGTCCTCACCGCCGCCCCGCTGCTGGTGCTGTACGCGGGCGCGCTGCTGGCCAAGCTCGACTTCACCGACCAGACCGAGGGGTTCGCGCAGGGACTCGTCTCGGTGGCCCTGCTTTCCCTGCTCTTCTCCGGCATCGGCCTGGTCATCGCCTCGGTCACCCCGCGCCGCGGCTTCGGCATCGCGGCCGTGATCGCCGCGCTGACCATCTCCTACGGCGCGGTCTCCACCCTGCAGGCCATCGCGGACGCGCAGGGCAGCACCGGAGCCATCGCCTGGATCGGCCTGTTCTCGCCGATCACGCTCATCGACGGCGTGCAGTCCGCGTTCCTGGGCGCGCGTTCCATCTTCCCCGGAGGGGTGGGCCCGGGCACCGCCGAGGGCGTCGTCTACGTCCTCGTCTGCCTCGGCCTGATCGCCGCCGCCTACGGCCTGCTGACGCGCCGCTACAAGAAGGTGGGACTGTGACGACTCTCTCCCTGGACCACGTCTCCCGCTGGTTCGGCAACGTGGTCGCCGTCAACGACATCACGATGACGATCGGCCCCGGCGTCACCGGCCTCCTCGGCCCGAACGGCGCCGGGAAGTCCACCCTCATCAACATGATGGGCGGCTTCCTCGCCCCCTCCACCGGCACGGTCACCCTCGACGGACAGCCCGTGTGGCGCAACGAGCGGATCTACCGGCACATCGGCGTCGTCCCCGAGCGCGAGGCGATGTACGACTTCCTCACCGGCCGTGAATTCGTGCTGGCCAACGCCGAGCTGCACGGTCTGGGCGCCCAGGCCGCCCGGAAGGCGCTCGCCACCGTCGAGATGGAGTACGCGCAGGACCGGAAGATCGCCACCTACTCCAAGGGCATGCGGCAGCGCGTGAAGATGGCCTCCGCGCTGGTCCACGACCCGTCGCTGCTGCTGCTCGACGAGCCGTTCAACGGCATGGACCCGCGTCAGCGCATGCAGCTGATGGAGCTGCTGCGGCGCATGGGCGACGAGGGCCGCACGGTGCTGTTCTCGTCCCACATCCTCGAAGAGGTCGAGCAGCTCGCCCGGCACATCGAGGTCGTCGTCGCGGGCCGGCACGCGGCCAGCGGCGACTTCCGCAGGATCCGCCGCCTGATGACCGACCGGCCGCACCGCTACCTGGTGCGCTCCAGCGACGACCGCGCCCTGGCGGCAGCGCTGATCGCCGACCCGTCCACGTCCGGCATCGAGGTGGACGTGACCGAGGGCGCGCTGCGCGTCCAGGCCGTCGACTTCGGCCGCTTCACGGCCCTGCTGCCGCGGGTGGCGCGCGACCACGGCATCCGCCTGCTCACGGTCTCGCCGTCCGACGAGTCCCTCGAGTCCGTCTTCTCGTACCTGGTCGCGGCGTAGGAGGCCCACGATGTACGACCCCACAGTCGCCCGGCTCACCTACCGGGCCCTGCTCGGCCGTCGCCGGGCCCTCATCCTGGGCGCGCTGCCGCTGCTCCTGCTGGTGATCGCCGTGGCGGTGCGGGCCCTGGCCGGGGCCGACGACCAGACGGCGGCGGAC
Organism: Streptomyces sp. NPDC051041; assembly: GCF_044456065.1. Lineage (NCBI taxonomy): Bacteria > Bacillati > Actinomycetota > Actinomycetes > Kitasatosporales > Streptomycetaceae > Streptomyces > Streptomyces sp. NPDC051041. Next base: position 25,372 of record NZ_JBITFM010000006.1, on the reverse strand, counting down.
GTGCTGGGCGGGTTCGCGCTCGCCACCATGGTCCCGATCATCGGCGTCATCGCGGGAACCGGCGCGATCGGACCGGAGATCGACGACGGCTCGGTGGTGTACCTGCTGTCCAAGCCGATCAGACGGCCGGTCATCATCTCCACCAAGCTGATCGTCGCGATCGCCGTGACGATGGCCTTCTCCGCGGTGCCGACCCTGATCGCCGGCCTGATCCTGAACGGCAACGGCCAGCAGGTCGCCGTCGCCTACACGGTGGCCGCGCTCGTCGCCTCCATCGCCTACGCCGCGCTCTTCCTGCTGCTGGGCACGGTGTCCCGGCACGCGGTGGTGTTCGGCCTGGTCTACGCGCTGGTCTGGGAGGCCCTGTTCGGCAGCCTGGTCCCCGGGGCGCGCACCCTGAGCGTCCAGCAGTGGTCGCTGGCGGTGGCCCAGGAGATCTCCGACGGCGGTCTGGTGATCTCGGACGTCGGGCTGCCCACCGCGACGGTGCTGCTCGCGGCGGTCACCGTTCTCGCGACCTGGTACGCGGGGCGGAGACTGCGGTCGCTGACGCTCGCCGGGGAGGAGTAGCGGCCCCGGTCCGGACAGGGGTTCCGCCCCTGTCCGGACGCGCCGGGCGGGGGAGTCCGCGCGGTCCGCGGGGGACCGCCGTGCCATTGTCCGCCCGGGCGGGCGGCTACGCCAGCAGCCGTTCCAGCACCACCGCGATCCCGTCCTCCTCGTTGGAGGACGTCACCTCGTCCGCGACGGCCTTCAGCTCCGCGTGGGCGTTGGCCATCGCCACTCCCCGCGACGCCCAGGCGAACATCGGGATGTCGTTCGGCATGTCGCCGAAGGCGATCGTGTCCGCCGCCCTGAGCTTCAGGCGGCGGGCGGCCAGCGACAGGCCCGTCGCCTTGGACAGGCCGAGGGGGAGCAGTTCGACTATGCCCTCACCGGCCATGGTGACCGTGACGAAGCCGCCCGCGGCCTGGTCGGCCACCTTGGCCAGTTCGTCGTCCGAGAGGGTCGGATGCTGGATGTAGATCTTGTTCAGCGGCGCGGTCCACAGGTCCGACGCGTCCGTGAACGGGATCGCGGGCAGCGTGCCGTGGACCTCGTACCCGGGGCCGACCAGCACCTCGCCGTCCAGCCCGTCGCGGCTGGCGGCCAGGAACAGCGGGCCGACCTCCGCCTCGATCTTCGCCAGGGCCACGCCCGCCAGCTGCCGGTCCAGGGTCACCGAGGTGAGCAGACGGTGCTCCCCGGCGTGGTACACCTGCGCGCCCTGGCCGCAGACGGCGAGACCGTCGTAGCCGAGGTCGTCCAGGATGTGCCGGGTCCAGGGCACCGCGCGGCCGGTGACGACGATGTGCGCGGCGCCCGCCGCGGCAGCCGCGGCGAGCGCGTCACGGGTACGCCGGGAGATCGATTCGTCGGAGCGCAGCAGCGTGCCGTCGAGGTCGGTGGCGATCAGCCGGTGGGGAAAGCCCGGAGCAGCGGTCGTACTCACTCGGCGACCGGTTCCAGGATCTCCCGGCCGCCCAGGTAGGGGCGCAGCACCTCGGGCACGCGCACGGAGCCGTCGGCCTGCTGGTGGTTCTCCAGGATCGCCACGATCGTGCGCGGTACGGCGCACAGCGTGCCGTTGAGCGTGGCCAGCGGGCGGACCTGCTTGCCCTCGCGCACGCGGATCGACAGGCGGCGGGACTGGAACTCGGTGCAGTCCGAGGTCGAGGTGAGCTCGCGGTACTTGCCCTGGGTCGGGATCCACGCCTCGCAGTCGAACTTGCGGGCGGCCGAGGCGCCCAGGTCGGCCGAGGCGACGTCGATCACGCGGAACGGCAGCTCCAGCGAGGTCAGCCACTGCTTCTCCCACTCCAGCAGGCGCTGGTGCTCGGCCTGCGACTCCTCCGGAGCGACGTAGGAGAACATCTCGACCTTGTCGAACTGGTGGACGCGGAAGATGCCCCGGGTGTCCTTGCCGTGCGAGCCGGCCTCGCGGCGGAAGCAGGGCGAGAAGCCCGCGTAGCGCAGCGGCAGGCGGTCGGCGTCGATGATCTCGTCCATGTGGTACGCGGCGAGCGGCACCTCGGACGTGCCGACCAGGTACAGGTCGTCCTTGTCGAGGTGGTAGACGTCCTGGGCCGCCTGGCCGAGGAAGCCGGTGCCCGCCATCGACTGGGGGCGGACCAGCGCCGGGGTCAGCATCGGCGTGAAGCCGGCCGCCGTGGCCTGCGCCATCGCCGCGTTCACCAGGGCCAGCTCCAGCAGGGCGCCGACGCCGGTGAGGAAGTAGAAGCGGGAGCCGGAGACCTTCGCGCCGCGCTCGACGTCGATGGCGCCGAGGAGCTGGCCGAGTTCCAGGTGGTCCCTGGGTTCGAAGCCCTCGGCGGCGAAGTCGCGGATCGTGCCGTGCGTCTCCAGCGTGACGAAGTCCTCCTCGCCGCCCACGGGCACGTCCGGGTGGACGAGGTTGCCGAGCTGGAGCAGCAGCTGCTGGGTCTCGGCGTCGGCCGCGTCGCGCTCGGCGTCGGCCGCCTTGACGTCGGCGGCGAGCTGGCTCGCCTTCTTCAGCAGCTCGGCCTTCTCGTCCCCGGCCGCCTTGGGGATGAGTTTGCCGAGCGCCTTCTGCTCGGCACGCAGTTCGTCGAAGCGGACGCCGGACGACCTGCGCCGCTCGTCGGCAGACAGCAGGGCGTCGACGAGCGCGACGTCCTCTCCACGGGCGCGCTGGGAGGCGCGCACACGGTCGGGGTCCTCACGGAGCAGGCGAAGGTCAATCACGCGGTCAAGGCTACCGGTGCGGGGTGACAGCCCACGACTCGCTGTTCCGGGTGCCGCTCCGACCGGGCCCCGGATTCCGTTACGAGCGAAATGCCCCGGGTTCCGACGGCTGTCAATAAAAGGTGCCGAGACCCACGGAAAAGGTAGGCCGGAAGGCGGCCGGTTGACTCGTCTTCCTTGTGAGGAGCGGGACTTGAGTCCGGTTGTCCACAGGCATCCACACTTCCCGAAGAGTTATCCACAGGCTGTGGGGAAGGTCTGTGGACTTCGGAATTGATCCTTCCGGAAACCGTGATCGCGCCTCGAAATTCACGGCGCAAACCCACTCCATCCTCACGTTCGAGTGGAAAAAGGTCACCCGGAAGAGTTGCCGAAGGGAAAACGCCGAACGAAGGCCGATCCGCGGGCCGGTGGACGCCGCGCAGGTCCACAGGGTGATTTGTCGACTCTGTCTCCCCCGGCGACGGGCTTGTCCCCAGGCGCGGGGACCCGCCTGTGGATAACGTCTGTGGACAACCGAAGGTATGCAGGTAGGACCGGTCAGGCCTGCTCGGTACCGGCGGTCCCGGTGCCTAGAACCGGCCGTCCTGGCACCGCGCCACCCAGTCCGCCGCCGCCACGAACTCCTCGTCGGAGGTGCCCGGCAGCGGGCGGCGTACGTCCGCCACGGCCACGTCCGCGCGGGGATACGAACCCAGGAAGCGTACCTGGAGGCAGATCCGCTTCAGGCCCATCAGGGCCTCGGCGACCCTGCGGTCGGAGATGTGGCCCTCGGCGTCGATGCAGAAGCAGTAGTTGCCGATGCCGGCGCCGGTGGGGCGGGACTGCAGCAGCATCAGGTTGATGCCCCGCGTGGCGAACTCGCCCAGCAGGTCGCGCAGGCCGCCGGGGTGGTCGTCGCGCTGCCACAGCACGACGGACGTCTTGTCCGCGCCGGTCGGCGCCGCGGGCCGGGCGGGCCGGCCCACCAGCACGAACCGCGTCTGGGCGTTCTCCGCGTCGTGGATCCCGGTCTCCAGCGCCTCCAGCCCGTACCGGGCGGCGGCGAACTCGCCGGCGAAGGCGGCGTCGTACCGCCCCTCCTGGACCAGGCGGGCGCCGTCCGCGTTGGAGGCGGCCGACTCCCAGACGGCGTCCGGGAGGTTCGTCCTCAGCCAGTTGCGCACCTGCGGCTGCGCGGCCGGGTGGGCGGTGACCGTCTTGATGTCGGACAGCTCGGTGCCGGGGCGGACCAGCAGCGCGAAGGTGATCGACAACAGCACCTCGCGGTAGATCATCAGCGGCTCGCCCGCGACCAGCTCGTCCAGGGTGGTGGTGATGCCGCCCTCGACGGAGTTCTCGATCGGCACGAACGCGGCCTCGGCCTCCCCGTTCCGCACCGCGTCCAGCGCGGACTGCACGGACACGTACGGGACGAGTTCCCTCGTGGCCGCCTCGGGCAGGGTGCGCAGGGCGACTTCGGTGAAGGTGCCCTCGGGGCCGAGATACGCGTAGCTCGCTGCCATGAGCTCACCCTAATGGGCCGCGGCCGGACGCCGGGCACGCTTGCCGTCCCGGCCACTCCCCGGGGCGACCCCCGCCCTCCCTCGTGCTCCCGTGAGGCGACTCTCATCCCTCCAGCAGCCGCTGCCCCACGTACTCCCCCTCGGCCGCTCCCCCCGGCACCGCGAACAAGCCGCTCGCCTCGTGCCGGATGAACGGCGACAGGGCGTCTCCCCGGTCCAGCTTGCGCTGCACCGGCACGAAGCCGCGCAGCGGGTCGGCCTGCCAGCAGATGAACAGCAGTCCGGCGTCCGGGGTCCCGTCGGCGCCGAAGCCGTCGTGGTACGAGAAGGGGCGGCGGAGCATGGCCGCGCCGCCGTTCTGGTCGGGCCGGGTGATCCGGGCGTGCGCGTTGACGGGGACGACCGGGTTGCCCCGGGCGTCGGTCTTCTCCAGGTCCATCTCGGTCGTCTCGGTGCCCCCGGTGAGCGGCGCCCCGTCGGACTTGCGGCGTCCGATGACGGCCTCCTGCTCCTCGACCGGGAGCCGCTCCCAGTCGTCGAGGAGCATGCGGATCCGGCGGACGACGACGTAGGAGCCGTTCGCCATCCAGGCCGGCTCCCCGGACTCGGGGACGAAGATCCGCCGGTCGAAGTCGGAGTCCGTCGGCGCGGGGTTGCGGGTGCCGTCGATCTGGCCCATCAGGTTGCGGGTCGTCATGGGCCGCGAGGTGGCGCCCGGCGAGCGGTTGAAGCCGTTCATCTGCCAGCGGACCCGGGCGGCGGAGCCGGCGTCCTTCTGGATCGCGCGCAGGGCGTGGAAGGCGACCAGGGCGTCGTCGGCGCCGATCTGCACCCACAGGTCGCCGTCGCTGCGGGCCTTGTCGAGGTGGTCGGAGGAGAAGGCGGGCAGCGGGTCCAGGGCGGCCGGGCGCTGCTTCGCCAGCCCGGTCCTGCCGAAGAAGCTGTGGCCGAAGCCGAAGGTGAGGGTCAGGGACGACGGCCCGGCGTCGCGGGCCACGTCCGTGTCGTCCTGGGCGGCCGGCTCGCCCGCCATCAGCCGCCGGGCCGTCTCCGACCAGCGGCGCAGCAGCGCGGCGGCCTCCTTGCGGCCGGCGCCCGCCGCCAGGTCGAAGGCGACGAGGTGCCCGCGCGCCTGCATCGGCGTGGTGATGCCGGGCTGGTGCTTCCCGTGGAACGCCACCCGGCCGGCGCCGAGCGAGGTGAGCGGCACGGCCTCGGCGGGCCGGGCCGCGTACCCCGCCGCCCCGCCCGCCGCACCGAGCACGAGCCCGGTGGCGCCGGCGGTGCCGAGGAGCCGGCGGCGCGAGATCCCCTCCCCGGGGGCCGTCCCGGAGCGGGGCCCCGCCGCGGACTCCTCCGGGGACACCCGTGAGGACTCCTTCGCGGACTTCTTCGGGGACACCCGTGAGGACTCCTCGGCGGGTTCCTTCACGGGGCTCTTCGCGGACCCCCGCAGGGATCCCTTCGAGGACCCGCTCGACGACCCCTTCAGGGCGCCCTCCCGGGCCCCGCCGGGGGCCGCCTCAGGGGTACGGGCCCCCGGAATGGACTGGTCAGCCATGGTGCGGTTCAGCCGATCTGCGCGTTCTTGGAGACGGTCACCTGGTCGATGTCGGAGGTCCGCACGGTCGCGGCGATCTTCCAGTCGCCGCCCATGGGGATCTGCACTCCGCTCGCCGACCAGTGTCCGGTGGTGATGTGGTCGGGGACGACGGGCAGCGGCCCGATGTCCCGGGACGGGAGGGTGAGGGCGATCTTCAGCTCGGGGACGTCGAAGGCGCGGCCGTCGGGCCGCTCGACGTAGACGTGCAGGGTGTTGCCGCCCACGCGCGCGGGGTCGAGGTCGATGCGCACGACGCCCTCGCCGTCCTCGCCGCCGGTGTCGAAGGGCAGGTCGAGGGTCAGCGCCCCGGACGACGACGCGGCGGACGAGGCGGCCGCCCGGGCCCCCTCCTCGGTGCGTCCCGGCTCGGTCTGGGTCAGCGCGGTGGTGACGGCGAGCAGGACGACGGCGACGCAGGTCTCGGCGAGCACCGAGCGGCGCAGCCCGGACCGGTCCGGGTCGGCGTCCCGCAGCCGCTTGCGGCGCGCGGCCTCCACCGCGGCCCGCTGCCGGGCGAGCTGGGCGGCCCGCTCGGGGTCGCCGGCGGCGGCCCGGACCGCGACGCGCTCCTTCACGGGCTCCGTGCGGGACTCCTCGCCCGGCTCCTCGGCGCGGTCCTCGGCCGGTCCCGCGGTCCGCCCGCGCACCGCGGCGGGTCCCGCCTCCGCCAGCCGCGCCGTCCACCGCCGCGAGAAGGACGCGACGCCGACCAGCACCACCACGAGCCCGAGCTTGACGAGCAGCAGCTGCCCGTACCGGGTGTCGGTGAACGCCGTCCACGAGCCGAGCTGGCGCCAGGACTGGTAGATCCCGGTCGCGGCCAGCGCGAGCACGCTGCCGAACGCGACCCGCGAGAACCGGCGCACGGCGACGGCCTCGACGGGCGCCTCCCCGGACGTCCGGTACAGCGCCACGAGCAGGGCGGCGAGCCCGCCGAGCCAGGCGGCGACGGCGAGCAGGTGCACGATGTCGACCGGCATGGCGACGCCGGGCTGGAGCCCGGTGGAGGCGTGCTCGGCCATCGCCCAGCTCGCCGCGAGCCCGGCCGCGACCACGGCCCCGCCGGCGGCGAGCCCGAAGGTCAGGTCCCGCTTCTCCTTGGCCGCCTCCTCGTCGCCGGCCCCGTCCGTGCCGTCCGCGTCCGCCACGTGCTTGGCGTACGTCCCGAAGAGCACGGCGATGAACAGCGCCGCCGCCGCGAGCAGCAGCAGCCGGGACACCAGCGAGGCGCCCGCCTTGGTCTGCAGCACCTGCCCCAGCAGGGTCAGGTCGAAGACGTCGCCGAGCTTGCCGGAGCCGGTGTAGGAGCCGCGCAGCAGGAGCAGCAGGAGGGTGGCCGCGGTGAGCGCGAGCCATCCGGAGACGACCAGCCGCTGCACCGCCCGCACCCCCGAGCCGCGCTGCCAGCAGGCCAGGACGAAGGCGGCCCCGCCGGCCAGCACGACGAAGCCGGCGTACGACACGTACCGCCCGGCGCCGTACAGCAGGCCGACGATCCCGCCGCCCGCCTCCTGGCCGGCCGCCGGGACGGAGGTCTTGGACGGGGCGCCGATGGAGAAGGTGAAGGCGCCGGCCACCGGATGGCTGTCCGCCGACACCACCCGGTAGGTCACCGTGTACGTGCCGTCGGGCAGGCCGGAGTGCAGCCGCACCGTGTACGTGGTGCCGCCGGCACCGGCCGGCTCGCCGTCGTCGACGCGCTTGCCCCGGGGGTCGAGCACGCGCAGCGCGTCGCCGTCCACCGCGACCCGCTCGGAGAAGGTCAGCGAGACCTGGGCCGGGGCCCGGTCGACCACCGCCCCCTGCCGGGGGTCGCTGCCGGTCAGCGCGGCGTGCGCGGAGGCGGGGCCGGCGCCGGCGAGCAGCGCGCCGGTGACGGCCAGGAGCAGCAGCACCAGGGTCCGGACGCGGGGGGCGATGGTCTGCGTCAAGGTGGTCCCTCCCTCAGTGTCCGGTCGGCGGGGTGTAGGTGGCCGGCTTCACCGGCATGTCGACCCGGACGGGGTCGGAGTGGGCGAAGCGCAGCTCGACGGAGACCGTCTCACCCTCCTTCGGCCGGCGCCTCAGTTTTTCGAACATCAGATGGCCGCCGCCGCTTTCCAGGACGAGCCGGCCGTGCGCCGGGACGGTGAGGGCGCGCACCTCCCGCATGGTCCCGTCGGCGGTCTCGTGCACCGTGACCTCGTCCGCGGCGTCGCTCGTGACCGAGGTCAGCCGGTCCTCGGCGCCGCCCTCGTTGGTGATGGTGAGGAAACCGGCCGCCATGGAGCCGGAGACCGGCTGCGGCATGTAGGCGGCGCTGACCGAGAGGTCGGCGGCGCCCGCGCCGTCCCCGCCGCAGCCCGCGAGGAGCAGGGCGCCGGCGAGCACCGCGGCGGGCACCGCGAGGCCTCTCACGGCTTCTCCCCCTTGACGATCCTGGGGAGGTCCCGGGTGTAGTCCTCGACCGTGGCGTCCTCGCCGTAGAGGACGTACCCGTCGTCGGTCTTCGGCGAGAACGCGACGACCTGGGTGCCGTGGGCGGAGACGATCTCGCCGTTCTCGTCCTTGTGCGGCGCCTCGATGGAGATGCCGAGGGTGCGGGCGCCGGCCTGGACGGTGGCGAAGTCACCGGTCAGGCCGACGATCTGCGGATCGATGCCCTTGAGCCACTTGCCGAGTTCGGACGGGGTGTCGCGCTCGGGGTCGGTGGTGACGAACACGACGCGCAGCTCGTCCTGTTCCGCCTCGGACAGCTGCTTCTTGGCCACCGCGATGTTGTTCATCGTCAGCGGGCAGACGTCGGGGCAGTGGGTGTAGCCGAAGTAGACCAGCGTCGGCTTGCCCGCCGTCTCCTCGCGGAGGTCGTACTTCTCGCCCCGGGTGTCGGTGAGGACCAGGTCCGGCTTCTCGAACGGCTTGTCGAGGACGGTGGCGGCCCGCTGGGCGCCCGCCTCCTCGGAGACCACGGAGACGGGCTGGGCGGCGGTGTCCTCGCCGCCGCCGCACGCGGTCAGGGTCAGGGAGGCGGCGGCGAGCAGCGCGGCCGCGGCGAACGTCTTCTTGCGCATGGAAAAATGTCCCAGATGTGAGTGATCCGGTGTGCGCCGGGGTCGTCCGACGCCCGGCGCACACCGTGAAGGGGGGTCAGGCGCCGGCGCGCCGGCGCTGGGCGAGCACGCCGTACGCCACGCCCACCGCGCCGACGACGATGCCGACGATGCCGAGGACGCGGGCGGTGGTGTCGGTGCCGTCGGAGGAGTCCTCCTCCTCGGCGGCGGTGTCCGTGGCGGCCGGCCGGGCCTCGTCGGAGGCCTCCTCGTCGGACGAGTCGTGCGCGTGCCCGTCCTCGGAGGCGGCGGACAGCTTCAGCACCGGGGCCGGGTTGTCGGGCTCCTCCTGGCCCTCCTGGGGCACCTCGATCCAGCGCACGACCTCGTCGTTGGAGTACGTCTGGATCGCCTTGAAGACGAGCTGGTCGGCGTCCTCGGGCAGCGCGCCGACGGAGACGGGGAACTTCTGGAAGAAGCCGGGCTGGATGCCCTTGCCGTCGGCGGTCCAGGTGACCTTGGTGACGGCCTCGTCGATCTTCTCGCCGTGCAGTTCCAGGGGCTTGTCCAGCCGGGACTTGGTGACCTTGACGGTCCAGCCGGCGACCGGCTCCGGCATCACCGAGGCCAGCGGGTGGTCGGTGGGGAAGGAGACCTCCAGCTTGGTGGTGGAGGCGTTGTCGCGCTCGTTGGGGACCTTGAAGTCGACGACCGCGTAGCCGCCCTTGGCGGCCGGGCCCTCCGGCTGCACGGTGACGTGCGCGAAGGCGGGGGAGGACAGGACGAGGACGGCGGCGCCGGCGGCGCCGGCGGCGGCGATACGGGAAGCCTTCACGGCCTTCGTGGCCTTCATGACAGAAGCACTCCGCTTCGAGTGAGGTGGACGACGAGGAGGGATGCGCGCGGGACGGCTTCCGGCACGGGAGCCCGCCAGGGGCACCGGGAAGGCGGCCGGACGCCGGAGACGGCGAACGGACGCCGGGCCGGGGCGGGCCGCCGCAGGCCGCGGCGAAACGGGCCGCGGGGCGCCGGGCCGGGGCGGGCCGCCGGAAGGCGGCCGCCCGCGCGCGTGCCGCAGGACGGCCACGGCCCTCCCCGCTTCCGGGGTGCGGAGGGCGGAGCGGTGTCGCGGCGCGTCAGGCGGCCAGGGCGAGGGCGGCGGCCGGCGGGCCGCGTCGGATCACCGTGTGCTGGAGTGCGGCGGTGTGCGGGCACGGCGGCGCGAGCAGGGCGGTACGGGGCGGGCGCGGACCGGCCCCGGGCGCGGCCGGGAGCCCGGCGTGCAGGGCGCGCACCAGCGCGAGCGCCCCGCGCAGGGACCGTACGAGCGCGCCCTCGGTGACGGTGTGCGCCGACAGGTCGACGAGCCGCGCCACGGCCAGGTCCCCGTGGCGCAGCAGCCAGCCGGCGGCGATCGCCGCGAGGACGTGGCCGAGCAGCATCGGCAGGGACGGCAGCAGCGCCGCCGGGGAACCGGCGGCGGCCGACAGGGCGTCGGCCGGGTGGTGCGCGGTGCCGGCGTGGAGGCCGGTGTCGGGACGGATCCGGGCGTCGGCGAGGATGCGCTGCGCCTGGGCCGGGCTGATCGCCGCCGCGGTGGTCCCGCACATCAGCCGGGCGGCCTGTTCGACCAGCGTGGCGTCGGCAGGGGGGTCCGCGACCGTCGCCGTGCCGTGCCGGCCCAGCCCGAACAGCGTGTGCAGCGCGGTCTGGCCGGCCGCCAGCAGCGCCGCGGTCCCGGGCAGCGAGCGCGCGCGTCCGGCGAGCGGCGCCGCGACCACGACCGCCCCGAGGAATCCCGCGCCCAGCGTCCACAGCGGAACGGCGGCGTAGGAGGCCAGGGAGTGCCCCGCGGCGGCCAGCACGACGCAGACCGCGGCGAACACCGCGGCCCGCAGCATCCGGAGGCCGTCTCCGGAGCGCGCCGTGCGCTGGTGGGGGGCAGTCATGGCGGGCTCATCATCCCACTGGCCGCCGCCCCGCCGTGCGGCAGGTCCGCAAAATGCGCTACGGCCGGAAGGTCACCGTCTGAACCGTCTGGTAGCACCCGTCCCGCATACACCCGCCACGGCGGCGGCGCATCCGCCGTATGGGCGGTATCACGCGGACTCTGCGCTTACGTTCGAGCACGGGGGGCAATACGTAACGGTATGTCGAGCCGCGGCCGGGAGGCTGGAGCATGAGCATCTGGTGGTCACTCCATCTGCGGCGGGAGGCCGCGAGCGTGCCGCTGGCCAGGCGCATGCTGCTCGGCACGATGGAGACCGCGGGCGTCGACCCCGAGATCTCCTACGACCTGTCCGTCGCCCTCAGCGAGGCCTGCGCCAACGCGGTGGAGCACGGCGGGGGCAGGGGGCGCGGCGGCTGCTCCGAGGCGTACCGGGTCACCGCCTACCTCGACGGCGAGATGTGCCGCATCGAGGTCACCGACGCGGGCCCCGGCTTCCCCGCCCCGGGCGCGCCGGCGGTCCGTCCCGCGCCCGCGGACGCCGAGCACGGCCGGGGCCTGTGCCTCATCCGGGAACTCGCCGACCACGTCCACATCGGCAGCGCGCCGGGCCGGAGCGGCGCGGTGGTGAGCTTCGACAAGACCGTGAAGTGGCGCAAGGGCGCGCCCCTGGCAGCGGTGTGACGTCCGGCCCGCCGTGTCGGCCGTCCCCGGACGCACCGATGGCCGGACACCCCGCGGGGCGCCCGGCCATCGCGTCGTACCGGCCCGTGACCGGCGCCGCAGGGCCGCCGCTCAGCCCTTCAGGGCCGCCATCCACGCCTCCACCTCGTCGGACCGGCGCGGCAGCGCCGCCGACAGGTTCCGGTTGCCGTCCTCGGTGACCAGGATGTCGTCCTCGATCCGCACGCCGATGCCCCGGTACTCCTCGGGCACGGTCAGGTCGTCGGCCTGGAAGTACAGCCCCGGCTCGACGGTGAGCACCATGCCCGGCTCCAGGACGCCGTCCACGTACGTCTCCGTCCGCGCCGCCGCGCAGTCGTGGACGTCCATGCCGAGCATGTGCCCGGTGCCGTGCAGCGTCCAGCGGCGCTGCAGCCCCAGCTCCAGCACCCGCTCCACCGGGCCCTCGACGAGCCCCCACGCGACGAGCTTCCCGGCCAGCACGCGCTGGGCGGCGTCGTGGAAGTCGCGGTACTTGGCGCCCGGCCGGACGGCCGCGATGCCGGCCTCCTGGGCCTCGTACACGGCGTCGTAGATCTTCCGCTGGATCTCGCTGTAGCGGCCGCTGACGGGCAGGGTGCGCGTGACGTCGGCGGTGTAGTACGTGTGCGTCTCCACGCCCGCGTCCAGCAGGAGCAGGTCGCCGGAGCGGACCGGGCCGTCGTTGCGCACCCAGTGCAGCGTGCAGGCGTGCGGGCCGGCGGCGGCGATGGTGCCGTAGCCGACGTCGTTGCCCTCCACCCGCGCGCGGAGGAAGAACGTGCCCTCGATGTAGCGCTCGCTCGTCGCCTGCGCCTTGTCCAGGACCTTCACCACGTCCTCGAAGCCGCGCACGGTGGAGTCGACGGCCTTCTGCAGCTCGCCGATCTCGAAGTCGTCCTTGACCAGCCGCATCTCGGAGAGGAAGACCCGCAGCTCCTCGTCCCGCTCGGCGGTGACCTTGTCGGTCAGCGCGGCCTCGATGCCGGCGTCGTGGCCGCGCACGACCCGCACCGGCCCGGTCGCCTCGCGCAGCCTGCCGGCCAGCTCGCGCACGTCGGAGGCGGGGATGCCGTACAGCTGCTCGGCCTCGGCGAGGGAGTGGCGGCGGCCGACCCACAGCTCGCCCTGGCCGTCCAGCCAGAACTCGCCGTTCTCCCGGTCCGAGCGCGGCAGGAGGTAGATCGTGGCCCGGTGGCCGTCGGCCGTGGGCTCCATGACCAGGACGCCGTCCTCGGTCTGGTTGCCGGTGAGGTAGGCGTACTCGACGGAGGCCCGGAAGGGGTACTCGGTGTCGTTCGACCGGGTCTTGAGGTTGCCCGCGGGGACGACCAGGCGCTCGCCGGGGAAGCGCGCGGACAGCGCCGCGCGGCGCGCGGCGGTCCGGGCGGCCTGCGGGATCGGCTCCAGGTCGCGCAGCTCGGTGTCGGCCCAGCCGCTCCGCATGTTCTCGGCGAGCTCGTCGGACACGCCCGGGTACAGGCCGTTCTTGCGCTGCTTGATGGGCTCCTCGGGCGCTTCCGGGTCCGCTGCGGCGGCAGCGGCACCGGACACCGCCGGGGTGAGTTCCTCGGCCACGGTCATCCTCCTCGATACGGCACTGGACCCTCCCCCGAGCTGTCGCCTCCGCTCGAGCGGGGGGCACCCCCACCGAGCTGCCGGCTCCGCTCGAACGGGGGGCGCTCCCCCGAGCTGTCGGCTCCGCCCGGACGGGAGACACCCTCATCATCGTACGGTCGTGCGGGGGAGGGGACCGGGCCGGAGGAGCAAGGGCCCGCTACTCGAAGTGCGCCGCGAGGAGCACGACGTCCTCCCCGCCGCCGGCCGCGTCCGCGGCGTCCGGCAGCACGGTCCGCAGGACGTGGTCCGCGACGGCGCCGGGGTCGCGCCGCACCGCCCTGGGCACGCCGGCCGCCGCCGCGTGCAGCCGGGCGAAGGCGCGGTCGGCGGGGTCGCCGGTGCGCTGGAGCAGCCCGTCGGTGTAGAGCAGGACCGTCTCCCCCGGCTCCGCGTGGATCTCCACGCTCGGCGCCTCCCAGCAGGCGAGCATGCCCAGCGGCGCGGAGACGGAGGTCTCCACGAACTCCGTGCGCCGCCGGCCGATCAGCAGCGGCGGGCTGTGCCCGGCCCCGGCCAGCGTGATCCGCCGCAGGGCCGGCTCGCAGTAGCCGAACAGGGCGGTGGCCGAGCGGGCGGGCTCGGTCAGCCGCAGCAGCAGCTCCAGGTCGGACAGGACGGCGACCGGGTCCTCGCCCTCCATCACGGCGTACGCCCGCAGGGACGCCCGCAGCCGGCCCATCGCGGCGACCGCGCCGGGCCCGGAGCCGGTGACGGACCCGACGGCGAGGCCGAGGGCGGCGTCCGGCAGCGGCAGCGCGTCGAACCAGTCGCCGCCGCCGCGCGGTCCGGTGCGGTGCCGCGCGGCGAGCCGGACGCCGGGCACCCGCGGCAGGCGCGTGGGCAGCAGTTCCTCGGACATCGTCGCCATGCGCGCGCGTGCGCGCTCGACCTCGACGAGCCGGGCGAGGTGCTCGGCGGCGTAGCGGGCGTACAGGCCGACGAGGTGGCGCTGCCGCTCGGCGGGCTCGGCGGGCTCGTCGTAGAGCCACACGGCGACGCCCAGCCGACCCGCGGACTCGGGCGACAGGGGGAGGGCGTAACTGGCGGCGTAGCCGAGGCGCGCGGCGACCTCGCGGTGGCGCGGGTCCAGGCCCTCCTCGGCGAACAGGTCGGGCTGGGCGACGCCGTCCGCGCAGCCGGGCGGGCCGTCGAGGATCCGTCCGTACGGGGTCGCGCCGCGCGGCACGGTCTCCAGGTGGCCGAGGTCGGCCCGGCCCAGGCCCAGGCCGGCGGTGGTGGCGGGGCCGAGTCCGTCGTGCGGCTCCAGCACGAGGAGGCCGCGCCGGGCGCCCACCAGGGCGGCTCCGGCGCGCAGCACCTCCTGGAGCGCTTCGGGGAGCGCGCCGGTGCGGGCCAGTCGCCCGGTGAGTTCGTGGAGGGTCGTCAGGTCCGACACCCAGCCGGCCAGGCGGTCCTGGAGCAGGGCGCCGGGAGGGGGCGCGGGAGGGAGCGGGGCGGCGGGGGAGGAACCCTGCGCGGCGGGCGCAACAGTCTGTGCGGGGGAGGGAACCGCTGAATCGATTCCGGCCACTTTCGGAGGGTGCGAAGCGTTCATGGCTTCCGGCTTTCCGGCCGGTGCGTACTGCCCAAAAGCATCGCAAACCCCCATGTCGTTCTGCGCCGCCAGCAGTGTCTCCACATGTACACGGACTCGTGAGGGGATGTCCAGCATTGTCCTGCGGGGATCGCTGGTGTCCCAGGGGCTTGTGTGATCCCTTTGCCGCAGGGCAAAGTTGGCTTGAAACTGCTCCAGTCAACGGCTTGTTGCGGTCGACTGGGCTTGCTCCACGGAGCGTCACAGCGGTTGTGATGGGTACGTACTCGGTGAAAGACCAGGGGTGGCCCGGGGTCACCCGGGAACCTGGTGAACGACCCGGGCGTCTTAACCACCGACGACCGTGCCCCATCCTCCCGTGACGGAGGCGGAGAGACATACGCGGGCGGCAAAACGCCAGACTTCGCCACCCCACGCCACGGCCATGCTTTCGACAGACGCGGCATGGACGGGGACGCAGCCCACGCTCGGCCCGTAGGGGTTCCCCTCGCCTCCGGCGGGGGTGTGATGCGCCAACAGGTACGCACAGTGAAGCGATCGACACATGTTGTGATGTGGACCACGGTGTTGC
Source organism: Streptomyces sp. NPDC051041 (assembly GCF_044456065.1). Classification (NCBI taxonomy): domain Bacteria; kingdom Bacillati; phylum Actinomycetota; class Actinomycetes; order Kitasatosporales; family Streptomycetaceae; genus Streptomyces; species Streptomyces sp. NPDC051041. The sequence goes on along the minus strand of NZ_JBITFM010000006.1, from coordinate 10,073 downwards.
CAGCGGTGCAACGGAAAGGAACGAGCGCTCATGCGCGAGATCCTCGGAAGGCGACGCAGGCTCCTGTCCCAGCGGAAGGACGGAAAGCCTGAGCCGGTCGGCGCGGCCCTGACCTTCGCGACGCAATGGCAGTGGCCCGTACTCCCCGGCGTGACGGCGAACCCGCAGGGGCGGTCCCGCTGCGGCTGCCCCGACCCGGAGTGCACGGTGCCGGGCGCGCACCCCTTCGACCCCGGCCTCCTCGCGGCCACCACCGACGCGCGCATGGTGCGCTGGTGGTGGACCAACCGGCCCACCGCGCCGATCATCCTGGCCACCGGCGGCAGGGCGCCGTGCGCGGTCTCCCTGCCCGCGCTGCCGGCCGCCCACGCCCTGGAGGCGCTGGACCGCGCCGGCCTGCGCCTCGGCCCCGTCGTCGCCTCCCCCACGCGCTGGTCGATCCTCGTGCGGCCGTACTCCATGGAGCAGCTGGGCGAGCTGCTGTACGCCAAGGACTTCGTGCCCGGCTCCCTCCGCTTCCACGGCCAGGGCGGCTATCTCGCGCTGCCCCCGTCCGAGACGGGCCACGGCGCCGTCCGCTGGGAGCGCGCGCCGCTGCCGGGCTCGGCCGCGCCGTGGGTGCCGGACGTGGAGGCCGTGGTGGACGCCGCGGTCGAGGCCCTCACTCGTACGGGTGTGAGCGCGCCCGAGTTGTAGGGGTGTCGGCGCGGGCGGAACCCGACTCCCGCCCGTGGTCGTTATCGTCCGCTCCATGCCGCTTCGTTCTGGGAAGCACGGCGCCGGAGACGGGGCGCACGGAACCGAGGGCCGGGGGCGTGACGCCGGCGGGCCGGTGCGTCGCGCCGAGGGACGGCCGGGGGACGACGACAGGCCGGTGCGCCCCGCGCCGGACCCGCCGCCTCGCGGGGAGCGCCGCCGGGTGCCCCGCGCCGGGCGTGTGACGCGCCGGCCGGGACCGGGACGCCGCACGGCCGGACGGCATCGTGCCGGGGCCGGGAGACACCGTGCCGCGAGGTCGCCGCACGCCGTCCACGACGGGCCGGATCCCCGGCGTGTCCGTCTGCTGGTGCTCATCGGCATCGTGGCGTGCGCGGTCGTCCTGCCGCTCGCCGTGGCGTCCGCGGGGTCCGTGGGATTCGGGGCGGTCGTGGGATCGGCGGGGGAGGAGGGCCGCCCGGCCGTACGGTTCCCCGCGCGGAGCGGTGACACCGCGGCGCCTCCCGGCGGCGATGCCGCGCTCCCCGGCGACGGCAAGGCGCGCGCCGCCCACCCCGCCCCCTCCCGGCTGCGCCTGGATCCCGGCCAGGCCACCGCCGTGCGCTGCGGTCCCGAACTCGCCGCCCCCGGCGGCGTCGAGGCGCAGACGTGCGTCCTGACGCAGGGCGAGGAGACCTGGGCGCGGACCTACTACCGCAACCTCACCGGCGACGCGCTGCACGCCGTGCTGAGCCTCCTGGGGCCCGGCTCCCGGGCCGTGCGGCTGCACTGCGCGGTGGGCGCCGGGGACGAGCCGGGGCTGTGCGAGACGCCCCGGGAGCGCCTGCGGGCGGCGCCGGCCGCCTACACGGCCGTCACGGAGTTCGCGCGCCGGACCGGGAGCGGGCCGCTGCTGCTGCGGTCCGCGAGCAACTCGCCCATGCAAACGGGGAGTTGACGGGCGACTGCGCACCGTGCAGGACCGCGGACATGGAAAGACCCGGTTGCTGGCGACGGGGGATGCACCAGCAACCGGGCTACTGGAACGGTAACAAGAGATCGGCAGTTCGCAAATTCGATCTCTGCTTTTCCGGTCACCGATCGGCCTGCCCGTACCGGGAGTTGCGGCCCGGGTCGTCCGCACCGCGGGAGAGGTGCGGACGACCGGCCGAACCGGCTTCCCGGGGGCGGCGTCAGCTGAGGGTGACCTGGCGGTTGGTCAGGCCGCCGCGGGCCCGCCGCTCGTCCGCGGTGAGCGGTGCGTCCGAGGCCAGGGCCTCGGCGAGGTGCTCGGCGAACACGGCGGCCGGCTTCTCCACGTCCTGCGCGCCGACCCCGCTCGGCAGGTCCCAGACCGGCACGGTCAGCCCGTGGGCACGGAAGGAGCCGACGAGCCGGGTGCCCTCGCCGAGGCTGGTGCGGCCCGCCGCCTGCAGCCGCGCGAGCGCGTCCAGAAGACGCTCCTCGGCGTGCGGCATCACCCAGCGCAGGTGGTTCTTCTCCGGCGTCTCGCACCAGTACGCGGCGTCCACGCCCTGGAGCCGCACGGTCGGGATGGCCGCGGCGTTGGCCCGCTCCAGAGAGGCGGTCACCTCCGCCGTGGCGTTCTCCGGGTCCGGGACCCAGAACTCGAAGCCGCTGTGCACAACTGGCTCGAACGCGCCTGCCGGGTCGAGCAGGTCCTGCAGCCGCGGGCCGTCGGCCGGTGCGCGGCGGCCCTGCACGGGCGTGCCCGGCTCGGCGGTCAGGGCGCGCCGGAGGGTGTCGGCGAGGTCGCGGCTGAGGTCGCCCGACGGGGTGTCGTTCTGCAGGCCGAGCAGCACCGAGCCGTCGTCGCGGCGCAGGGCGGGCCAGGCCATCGGCAGGACCGTGGCCAGCGTGACCGACGGCACGCCCTCGGGAAGGCCGTCCTTGAGGGTCAGCTCGACCGTGGCGGCGGGCACCAGCTCGCGCAGCGCGACCCAGTCGCACTCGCCCGGCAGTCCCTCGAACGGGCGCTGCACCAGCTCGGTCACGGCCTGGGCGGCGGCCCGGCCGTGGCAGGCCTTGTAGCGGCGGCCACTGCCGCAGGGGCACGGTTCGCGGGCGCCGACCACCGGGATCTCGGCATCGCCGAGCTGCGGGCGCTTGGCCTTCGTCTGAGGTCGCTTCTTGGCCATCGTGGGTGTCTCCCGGTTACGGCTCGTCTCGTACGGGCGCGAGCCTAGCCGTTCCCGCCGCGTCGGTCGGGATCCCGTGGACGACGGCGCGACCCGTGGGCGGCCGGGCCACCCGTGCCGGTGAAGCGGGAGCGGGCCGGTCACCGAAGCCGCCGCTCAGCCCCGTTCGTCGAACGCGCTCCTGAGGCCCGGGCCGGGGATCCGGGACACGGCCGGGGCCGCGGCCCGCGGGGCGAAGCCGTCCCGGCGGCGCCCGGCGTCCGGGTCGTGCACGTCGTCGTGGACGACGACCCAGACCGTGACCTCGCCCCGGGCGTCGTCCCGTACGCCCCAGTCGTCGGCCAGCGCGGTGATGATGTTCAGCCCGCGGCCGCCGTGCGCGGTGACCGACGGGGTGGCCGGCGCCGGGCGGGTCGGGCCGCCGCCGTCCGTGACCTCGACGACGAGCCGGCCGTCCGGTTCCACCCGCCACGCGGCCCGGACGTCGCCGTCGCCGGCCAGGGCGTCGCCCAGCGGCCGGCCGTGTTTGCACGCGTTGCTCAAGAGTTCGGAAAGAATCAGTACGGCGTCGTCGACGACCGATTCCGCCACGCCGTCCCTGCGCAGTTGATCGCGCATGCGGCGTCTCGCTTCCCCCACGCCTGCCGGACCGTGGGGAACGGCCATGCTCGACGACGTGGGCACCTCCTGTGCCACCACCAACGCCACCCCCGAGACCTCCTTCGCCCCACGCCACGGTGTGGATGCCCCAATGGCCTGTACCGGAAACCGGCCGATCCACGTCCGGTGACGCATCCGAAACGATCGAACACGCACCGAACGCGCGCCGGACGCGCCGGAGCACTCCTCGTAACCATATGGCTGGATTCCGTCGGTGTGGCCGAAAGGGGAGGATGGAACAGTCCGGCCGCCGGGTCAAGGGCCGTGACGGGAACAAGGGATTCCGGCGGGACCTAAGGACGGCGGCGGGAGCGGACGCCCCCGCGTGACCAGCAGGTTCCGGCAGGAGCGGACGATCCCGGCGGACGCGGGGCCCGCGCGGGATCAGCGGCCGAGCCGGCGCAGCACCGCGCCCGGACGGTTGGTGATGATGGCGTCGACGCCCAGGCCGACGCAGAGATCCACGTCCTCCGGCTCGTTCACGGTCCACACGTGCACCTGGTGGCCGGCCCGCTTCAGGCGCTCGACGTAGGCGGGGTGATTGCGCACGATCCGGATCGAGGGACCGGCGATCCCCACGCCCGCGGGCAGCCGCCCGTCGCGCAGCCGGGGCGGGACGAACTGCATCAGGTACACCGTCGGCAGCGTCGGCGAGGCGGCCCGCACCCGGTGCAGCGAGCGGGCGGAGAAGCTCATCACGCGCACCTGGGACCGGTCGGGGGAGGCCGGCGCGTCGAGTCCGAACCGCTTCAGCAGCGTCAGCAGCCGCTCCTCCACCTGCCCCGCCCAGCGCGTGGGGTGCTTGGTCTCGATGGCCAGCTCCACCCGGCGGTCGGCGTCGGCGACGAGTTCGAGCAGCCGTTCCAGGGTGAGGACGGAGGTCTCCTCCCGGTCCTCGGGCCGGTGCTCCCAGTCGGGCTCCTCGTCCCTGTCCTGCCAGGAGTCGCTCGCGCCGAAGTCGTGCCGCCGGGAATCGCCCCGCCGGAAACCGTCCAGCCGCAGGCCGTCCAGCCGCAGGCCGTCCCGCCGGGGGGCGTCCCGGCAGGATGCGCGCGTCTTCCAGGAGCCGAAGTCCAGGGCGGCCAGCTCGGCCAGCTCCAGGGCGGAGACCGCGCCCCGGCCGTTGGACGTACGGTTGACGCGGCGGTCGTGGACGCACACGAGGTGTCCGTCGGCGGTCAGGCGCACATCGCACTCCAGGGCGTCCGCACCGTCCTCGATCGCCTTGCGGTACGCGGCCAGGGTGTGCTCGGGCGCCTCCTCGGAGGCTCCGCGATGGGCGACGACTTGGATCCGCTGCTGCCGTGCGTGGGTCACCGCGTCATGGTGCCACCGCGCGCGGGTAGGCGTGCGAACGGCGGCGACGCTCTTGCGTCCGGTAAGTGTCACATGCCCTATATAAGGAATGGTCGCGGCCCCACAGCAACCGCTTATGGTGCTCTGACGGCTCGTGGGAAAAGCTGTCGGCATACAAATAGACATGCAGGACACGCACAGTTGAATCGCGCCGGACCGCCGGCACCGACCAGCGCCCACCAGCGTGACCGAGTGCGAACAGACAGCAGCCGTGGATCGAGGAGAGACGCTGTGAACACCGAGAACGAGGGCACCGCGGTACCCCCGGCCCCGTCCGCACCCCCCGTGCCGGTGGAATCCCCCGCAGCCTCCCCGCAGGCCGCGGCGCCCGGCAGCGACGCGCCGGCGACCCCGGCGCCCCCCGCGAGCGCTCCCCCCGGCACGGACCGGGAGGGGGCGTACGCCGCCCAGGCGCCGGCCTACGGACCGGCGGGCGCGGCAGCGGGCGGCGCGCAGGGGCACGCTTTCCACGGCCCGGCCCCGGACGCCGCCTGGCCCCCGCCCCCGCCCACCACCCCGTCGTACGGCGGCGGGGACGGCGGTTCCGGCGGCTGGGGCGCCCCCTACCAGCAGCCGGCGCCGAAGGCCGGCCGGGGACGCGGCGGACTGCTCGCCGCGATCCTGATCGCCGCGCTGGCCGCGGGCGGACTGGGCGGCGGTCTCGGGTACACCCTGGCCAAGAACAACGACGAGACCGCCTCCACGACGGTCTCCGCCTCCGACACCGGCGGCTCCCTCAAGCGCGACCCGGGCACGGTCGCCGCCGTGGCCGCCAAGGCACTGCCCAGCACGGTCACGATCGAGGCCGAGAGCACCAGCGGCGAGGGCGGCACCGGAACCGGCTTCGTCTTCGACACCCAGGGCCACATCGTCACCAACAACCACGTGGTGGCGGGCGCGGTCGACGGCGGCAGGCTCACGGCGACCTTCCCCGACGGCAGGAAGTACGACGCCGAGGTGGTCGGCAACGCCCAGGGCTACGACGTGGCCGTCATCAAGCTCAAGAACGCCCCCGCGAATCTGAAGCCGCTCCCCCTGGGCGACTCCGACAAGGTGGCCGTGGGCGACTCGACCATCGCCATCGGCGCCCCCTTCGGCCTGTCCGACACGGTGACCACGGGCATCATCAGCGCCAAGGACCGCCCGGTGGCCTCCAGCGACGGCAGCGCCGACAGCAAGGCGTCCTACATGAGCGCCCTGCAGACCGACGCCTCGATCAACCCCGGCAACTCCGGCGGCCCGCTGCTGGACGCGCAGGGCAACGTCATCGGCATCAACTCCGCCATCCAGTCCAGCAGCAACGGCGGCTTCGGCAGCGGACAGGCCGGCTCGATCGGCCTGGGCTTCGCCATCCCGATCAACCAGGCCAAGTACGTCGCCCAGCAGCTGATCAAGACCGGCAAGCCGGTGTACGCGAAGATCGGAGCCTCCGTCTCCCTGGAGGACACCACGGACGGCGCGCAGATCACCGACCAGGGCACCGGCGGCACCGAGCCGGTCGAGCCGGGCGGCCCGGCCGACAAGGCCGGCCTGCAGCCCGGGGACGTGATCACCAAGCTCGACGACACGGTGATCGACAGCGGCCCGACCCTGATCGGCGAGATCTGGACCCACCAGCCCGGCGACAAGGTGACCATCACCTACGAGCGCGACGGCAAGGAACACACGGCCGAGCTCACCCTCGGCTCCCGCGTGGGCGACAGCTGAGCCCGCCACCGCGCGCGTGCCACCCCGGTTCCCCACGGCTGACCCGCACGCGCGCGTGCCGACCCGCTACCCTTGTCCCCGCGTCGCCGGCACGGCCGACGCGGGGAGGTGTGCCCGAGCGGCCGAAGGGAACGGTCTTGAAAACCGTCGTGGCAGCGATGTCACCGTGGGTTCAAATCCCACCGCCTCCGCACAGGTCGTAGATGTTGCAGGTCAGAAGGGGTGCCCCTCGATGGGGGGCGCCCCTTCTGCACTAGGGCTGTCTCACCTTGATCCGGCTCTGTCACGTTGTTGATCAGTGCGTGTGGACCAGTCGTGGACCAGATTCGGCCCGTGAGATGTGTTGTGACCAGGGCTTTTGTTCACGACCCGGACGTTGAGGACTTTCGCTGCGGCAGCAGCAGTCGCCCGCCGAGCAGCAGCGCGCAGGACCCCATGGACAGCAGCCCGCCTACAAGGAAGATGCCACGCACGTCGGCGAGCGGCAGTACCAGTCCCCCGAGCGCGGATCCTGCCGCGATACCGGCGTTGTAGGCACCGGAGTTGGCCGCGAGCGCGATATCAGTGCGGCTAGGTGCACAGCGCAGCATCTCGTTCTGTGTGGCCATGAACACCGGCCCGAGTGCACCGCCCATCAACACCAGGAACAGCACTGCTGCCAACGGATGGGTACCGGTTCCGTACAAGCCGAGCATGCCGACTGTCTGAGTGGCTACGGCAGTGGTCAGCGTGGAGTGCGGGAAGCGGTTCAGCAGTGTCCCGGTGATGCTCACCCCGACCAAACAGGCAACGCCAAGAGCGGCGAACAGAGCGCTGACTGTACTGGGAGAGAACCCGCTCACGTCGCCAAGGAACTTCACGATGTAGGTGAACCCCGCGAACGCCCCGGTGGCGGACAGGGTGCCGGCCGCCAGTACGGTCCCGAACCAGTTCGTGTCAGGGTTGGAACCGTAAGCGGCACGCCCTTCGTCCGGACGGGAGGTCGGCAACAGGGCGGCGATCGTGACGAGGGAGATGAGCCCAGGACCCGCCAGCACAGCGAGTGGCACTGGCCAGCCGCTCTGCTGGCCGAGCCAGGTACCCAGGGGGACGCCAAGTACGAGGGCGAGCGAACCGGCGACGGACAGCGCCCCGATTACTCGCCCCCGGATCTCGGGCGGGAACAGGCCCACCGCGACCGGCCCCATTACGGCCCAGAACAGCGCCTGGGCGAGCGCGGTCACCAGTCGAGCTGCGAGCAGCACCGAGTAGGACGTGGCCAGCGCCGCGACCAGGCTGGACACGATGAGAGCGGCCAGCAGTCCGGTAAGCACATAGCGTCGCGGCATGACCCGAGTGACGTGGGCCAGCGGCAAGGACGCCACGGCGACTGTCACGCCGTAGCCGGTGACCAGATAGCCGACCGCTGACACTGACACCTGTAGGCCCTCGGAGATGAGTTCCAGGAGGCCGACCGGCAGATTTTCCGCGGTGTTGAAGGTGAAGGCGGCCAGCATCAGGGCCGCGAGCACTGCCAGCCTGTGCCATGAAGCCGGTTGTGTCGTGACCATACGGCCAAGGAGTAGCACCGGAATGGGTATCGCCCCCACTCGTTTTCCGTGGGGGCGACGCTCTATGACCCTGGCGTGGCGGCGTTGTCCAGCCCAGCCCGTCCATTCCTCTTCGGCGGCTTCCAAGGCCCGCTCGATCTGTTCGTTCGAGCGCTGGCTGCGGTGAATCGCCTTGGCGTAGAAGCGGAAGAGGACAGCGATACTGTGGCCAGCCCGCCGCGCGAACTCAGCCGGGAAGATCCGGACTCAAGCCAGAGTGAGACTCCCGCGTGACGCAGGGAGTACGGCAGACCCAATCGTGGCGCTGCCAAGAGCGGCCTGGCCACTGCAAGACCATGAGCTTGGGAAGCTTGGGCTCTCTACAGATGGTTGCTGGGCTGACCTGCGGTAGACCGGCTACGGAGCCCTGACTGGCCGACGACCTGGTCCCTGCCTTTCCCCGTGGTTCCCCGCACGATCTGGCACGGTTCTGGCGCGACCTCTTCGTCCCGAACTTTCGGCTGGGAGGTCGTCGAGGGCTGCTGAGCTGGTCGGTGGGCCGCTGACGGCTGTTGGTGATCGGCTGCGGTCGTGGTGGTTGCTGTACTTCGCTGCTGTACTGCTTGTAGTAGTACCGGGCCGGTGTCAGGCCGGTACGATGCGCAGGCTGGGCAGTGTCCACGCGATGGGGGAGGGGCAATGAGGATCAAGGATCCGGAGTACTCGGCAGCGGTCGAAGCGGCCGTGGAAATCCTGCGGAAGCGGGCCCGGCAGGGACAGACCATCACGTATGGGGAGCTGAGCGCAGAGTTGGCGGCACGGGGCTTTGACTCCATTCCGCCTCACCGCGGAATCATGACCTACCTGCTCAAGGACGTCTGCCTTCACCGTAACGAGGACGGACGAGCACCGATGCTTTCGGCGATCGTGGTGAACAAGGCGAGCCGGGAGCCGTCCGAGCAGTTCTCCGGCCTTGCTCGGAGCCTGCCCTTCTCCCGGCCGGCCAACTGGAGCTGGCGGGACGAGCAGCAGCAGGTGTTCGCTCAGCACCGCGAGGAATGACCTCGCCCTCGACACCCGCTTCAGGAGTTCGATCCGGGCCCGTTTCGACTGCTGCTGTCGACTGGAGCGACTGCCGGACAGGTGTGCTGGCGTATGCCCCTGTCCGGCTTCGTTGATGTCAGCTGCGGATGTCAGAAGCCTTCTGAAGCGATCGGTTACCCGCAGTCGATGTCGGTCGATGCCCCATGGAGGACCGGATCGGTGCTCGTACCACTGATCCGCAAATGGCCGCCCTCCTGTCCCCAGGACAGTTCGTACGTGCCTGCATCGATGGGACGGTAACCATCGTCGACCGTCCAGGAACCCGACTCGCCCAGGGCCAGGCCGGTGCGCCCCACCGCGTACACCTCGCCATTGCCGATCACGAGGAAGGATGTCTCCCGCACCACGGCCGTGCAGCCCTTCGGCCCCACAGGGCGCAGCACGCGGTATTCCACGTTCGAGATCAGGTCGTCTACCGCTCCCCATGTAGTGCCGAGCGATGCCGTCACGATCAGCAGACTGCTCCCCAGCCGTGCCCACTTGGCTCGCTTCCTCAGGAGCTTTGAGGCATCCGTCAGGCGGCCCACCCGGGTGAGGGTCCATCGGAGAACGAGCGATACGACAAGGAGAACTGCACTCACGCCCCAGCCGGGGATCACCCGCCCCTGCACGACCAGCAGGAGGTTATTCCAACTTGCCACGGCGGCGAGTGCCAGGCTCCCGGTGCCGGTTGCCATGGAGACGGCCGGCGACAACCTCACGCTGTGCTGTGTGCATGCTTCGGTCACGGCGGGTACGACTCTCCGAACACGCCCACAGTTGCGCTGAGAAGCTGTTGTCTTTCCGAGAGTGCGGGTGTGTTTCCGCTGGTCAGGTGTAGGGGTGGTGTTTCGGCGGGAGGGACGGGTTGTTGTGTCGTCTC
>NZ_JBITFM010000005.1:124392-396481 GCF_044456065.1 Streptomyces sp. NPDC051041 | reverse complement strand
AACGGACGCTTCCTTCGTACTCACCCTCTCGGGCTTTCCTCCGGGCGCTTCCCTTCGGTGTCTCCGACTCTATCAGATCCTTTTCCGATCCGATTTCCTCGGCGCCTTCCCGGTTCCCGCTTCCGCGTTTCCCTTTCCGGCGGTTCCGACTTTATCAGAAGTTCTGAACCGATCCGATCGGTCATTCGTTTCCGAATAGTCGGGGCTCACTCGAAATCATCGTTCCGAGGAGCGGATAGATGCTCACTGTCACCTTCTGGGCTGGAACCCATCTCCAGGCAACTGTTTGAATCTACCTCCCCGCTCCAGCTGTGTCAACTGCTCTTGCGGGGCGAAGAGGAGACTAGCAGTCCTGGGGGTGTGCTCGCACATCAGGCGGCCGTCGGCACCGTGGCGCTGCGTTCGGCCGCCTCGACGTCACCCGTGTCCCCGGCGCGCGCGGCACGGCCGCCGAGGACGTAGACGTAACCGAGGAAGATCAGCTCGGCGCTGACTCCGATGGTTATGCGGGCCCAGGTGGGCAGGCCGGAGGGGGTGACGAAGCCTTCGATGGCGCCGGAGACGAAGAGGACCAGGGCGAGGCCGATCGCCATGCCCACGGCGGCTCGGCCCTCCTCGGCGAGGGCCGAGCGCCGGGTGCGCGGCCCCGGGTCGATCAGAGTCCAGCCGAGACGCAGGCCGGTGCCGGCGGCGACGAAGACGGCGGTGAGTTCGAGCAGGCCGTGCGGGAGGACCAGGCCCAGGAAGGTGTCGAGTCGGCCGGCCGACGACATCAGGCCGAAGCCGACTCCGAGGTTGAGCATGTTCTGGAAGAGGATCCAGATGACCGGGAGGCCCAGGAAGACGCCCAGGATCAGGCACAGGGCCGCGGCCCAGGCGTTGTTCGTCCACACCTGGGCCGCGAAGGAGGCCGCGGGGTGGGTCGAGTAGTACGTCTCGTACTGGCCGCCCGGGCGGGTGAGCTCGCGCAGTTCGCTGGGGGCCGCGATGGTGGCCTGCACCTCGGGGTGCGTGCCGATCCACCAGCCCAGAAGGGCTGCGACAGCCGTGGACAGGAGCGCGGTGGGCACCCACCAGTGGCGTGAGCGGTAGACGGCGGCGGGAAAGCCGTGGCTGAGGAAACGCGTGACGTCACGCCAGGAGGCGCGGCGGGTTCCTGTCACGGCGCTGCGCGCGCGTGCCACCAGTTGACTGAGCCGTCCGGTCAGCTGCGGGTCCGGGGCACTGGACTGGATCAGGGAGAGGTGGGTGGCGGTGCGCTGGTAGAGGGCGACGAGTTCGTCGGCTTCGGCACCGGTCAGGCGGCGCCGGCGCTGGAGCAGGGTGTCGAGGCGGTCCCACTCCGCGCGGTGGGCGGAGACGAAGACGTCGAGGTCCATCGGTGTGCCTGCTCCTCGGCTGCTCGTCGGGATCGTCGCGGATCAGCTCGTCGCACTGCGGCGCGATGTGCCCTCAGCTTGGCAGACTGATGTTGTCGAGGGCAGGTCGGGGAAGGGCGGCGGGCGTGAGTGAGCTGGTGACGGGCGAGGCGGTGGCGCTGGAGCTGCGCCCCGCGAGGCTGCCCAGCAGGGCGCTGGCGGTGTTGCTCGATCTGCTGGTGGCCGTCGGTGCCTACGTGGCGGTGACCATCGTCCTGGTCGCGTCCACCGCCTCTTTGGACGAGGCGGCGCAGACGGCGCTGTCGATCGCCGCGTTCGTGTTGCTGCTGGTGGGCGTGCCGGTCGCGGTCGAGACGCTGAGCCATGGACGGTCGCTCGGGAAGATGGCGTGCGGGCTGCGGGTGGTGCGGGACGACGGGGGGCCGATCCGGTTCCGGCATGCGCTGGTGCGGGGCGGGATCGGCGTGATCGAGATCCTGATGACCTTCGGGGTGGTGGCCTGCGTCGCCTCCCTCGTGTCGGCGCGTGGGCGGCGGCTCGGTGACGTGTTCGCGGGGACGCTGGTCGTCCGGGAGCGGGTGCCCGCCGCGCGGGCCGGCTTCGTGCCCCCGCCTCCGCCGTGGCTGGCCGGGCGGTTCTCGGGACTGGATCTGTCGGCGGTCCCGGACGAGCTGTGGCTGGCCGTCCGCCAGTACCTGACGCGGATGCAGCAGCTCGACCCGGAGGTGGGCCGGGTCATGGCGGAGCGGCTCGCGGGCGACCTCGCGGCGCGTACGGGGACCCCGGCGCCGCAGGGCGTTCCGCCGGCGGCGTATCTGGCGGCGGTGCTGCGGGAGCGGCAGGCGCGGGAGGCGCGGCGGGCCTTCGGAAGCGGCACGGCCGGGGACCTGGTAGCGGATGCCGGCGCGGCGGCCCCCGGTGCGGCGGCCGCGTCCGGGTCGGCCGCGGTGCGCCATGCGGTGCCGTCCGCGCAGGCCGCCGCGCATGTCACGGGAGTGGCGCCGGGCGGCGGGCCCGGGACGCCGGCGGAACCGGCCGGTTCGTCCGCCCCGGCCGGGGACGGGGCCGCTGGGCCGCGGGAGGCGTCGGCGGGGGGTCGCCCCGCCACGGGGTTCGTGCCGCCGGCGTGACCCGCGGACCGCGGCGCCGTGTTCGAGCGCCGGTCCGTACGGCGGCACACCGCGGTCCGCAGGACGGGCGGTGTCCGTCGGAGCGCGTGGCGGGGACGGCTCCCGCCGCCCCCGCTCAGCGGAACACGGACGGCGGTGACTCGAGGTCCTCCAGCTCGATGCCGGGTGCCGCGAGCACGACGTCACCGGCGATGTGCACGGTGTGCTGTTCGCCCGTGTCCAGAGCCGTGACCTGGTATTCGTCCACGGTCAGGGGGCCGTTGTCGGTGGCGTGTGCTTCTCTGCCCACCAGTGCCCAGGACTGGTCCACGGTGCGCGGGGCGAGGACCGGGTCCGTGAAGGCCACGAGGCGTACGCGGGTCGCCGGGCCGGAAGGGGTGAGGTTCAGGAGGCGGGTGGTGGCGACGAGAAAGGCCGGGGAGGTGCCGGTGAAGGCGTGGGCGCGCACATTGCCTTCCGTGGCATGGGCCCCGGTGGGGTCGGTGCGGACCCAGGTGACGCCGTCCAGTGCGGCGCCGCGCACCTGCCAGTCGGCAGCGTGGAGTTCGAGGCGGATGGGGCGGCCGAGTTCGTCCAGAGCGAGGTCGACGGAGCCGCGGTGGTCGCCCGAGGGCGAGGTCAGCCGGGAGACGTAGCGCCAGCCGGAGGGGCCGACGGCGCACTGGAAGTGCTCGTCCGCCAGGGGGGTGTGATCGTGCGGATCGTGGAGCGAATAACGGCCGCGGGGCATGGGGGTCCTGGGTCGTGACGGGCTGGTCCGGCCGCCGGTCGGGCCGCCGGGGCAGGCCCCCGGCACGGGGGTGCGGGGGCCTGCCTCGGAGGAGCTGCCGCTGAGGAGCGCGTCAGTGCACGGACACGCTCACAGCGGGCCGGGGCGCGCGCCGCTCACAGCGGGCGCGCGCCGCGGTCGGGCGGCGAGCTCAGTAGCGGTAGTGGTCCGGCTTGTACGGGCCCTCGACCTTCACGCCGATGTACTCGGCCTGCTCGGGGCGGAGCGTGGTCAGCTTCACGCCGAGCGCGTCCAGGTGGAGGCGGGCGACCTTCTCGTCGAGGTGCTTGGGCAGCACGTAGACGCCGGTCGGGTACTCGTCGGGCTTGGTGAACAGCTCGATCTGGGCCAGGGTCTGGTCCGCGAAGGAGTTGGACATCACGAACGACGGGTGACCGGTGGCGTTGCCCAGGTTCAGCAGGCGGCCCTCGGACAGGACGATGATCTTCTTGCCGTCGGGGAAGGTCCAGGTGTGGACCTGCGGCTTGATCTCTTCCTTGACGATGCCGGGGATCCTGGCGAGACCGGCCATGTCGATCTCGTTGTCGAAGTGGCCGATGTTGCCGACGATCGCCTGGTGCTTCATCTTGGCCATGTCCGAGGCCATGATGATGTCCCGGTTTCCGGTCGTGGTGATGAAGATGTCGGCCGTCTCGACGACCTCGTCGAGGGTGGTGACCTGGTAGCCGTCCATCGCGGCCTGCAGGGCGCAGATCGGGTCGATCTCGGTGACGATCACGCGGGCGCCCTGTCCGCGCAGGGACTCCGCGCAGCCCTTGCCGACGTCGCCGTAGCCGCAGACGACCGCGGTCTTGCCGCCGATCAGGGTGTCGGTGGCGCGGTTGATGCCGTCGATCAGGGAGTGGCGGCAGCCGTACTTGTTGTCGAACTTCGACTTGGTGACGGCGTCGTTGACGTTGATCGCCGGGAACAGGAGGGTGCCCTCGCGCTGCATCTCGTACAGGCGGTGGACGCCGGTGGTGGTCTCCTCGGTGACGCCGCGGATCTCGGACGCCAGCTGGGTCCACTTCTGCGGGTTCTCGCTGAGCGTGCGGGTCAGCAGTTCGAGGATGACGCGGTGCTCCTCGGACTCGGCGGTGTCGGGCGAGGGGACCTTGCCGTCCTTCTCGTACTCGACGCCCTTGTGGACGAGGAGGGTGGCGTCGCCGCCGTCGTCCAGGATCATGTTCGGGCCGCCGGTGGGGCTGTCCGGCCAGGTCAGAGCCTGCTCGGTGCACCACCAGTACTCCTGGAGGGTCTCGCCCTTCCAGGCGAAGACCGGGACGCCCTGCGGGTTGTCGGGGGTGCCGTTCGGGCCGACGGCGATGGCGGCCGCGGCGTGGTCCTGGGTGGAGAAGATGTTGCAGGAGGCCCAGCGGACCTGCGCGCCCAGGGCGACCAGGGTCTCGATGAGCACGGCGGTCTGCACGGTCATGTGCAGGGAGCCGGTGATGCGGGCGCCCTTGAGGGGCTGCGCCTCGGCGTACTCCTTGCGGATCGCCATCAGGCCCGGCATCTCGTGCTCGGCGAGGGTGATCTCCTTGCGGCCGAACTCGGCCAGGGAGAGGTCGGCGACCTTGAAGTCCTGTCGGTTCTCGACAGTCGTCATTACGAGCTGCTCCTCGGATTGGGTCGAGGTGGGTACGGCTGATCTGCGCGGCGGCGGACACAGGGGTGCCCGAGGAGGGCACAGGCATGCCCGCGTACGCGCAGCGCAGTCCGTCGGAGGCCCTCTCTCCCTCGGCCGGCCCGTGCCGGGCCGCCCGACCGCCATCAGCAGCGACGTCTGGCTCCGTCCCAAGCTACACCGGCGGCCCCCGTCGTCCCCAGTCCGCCTCCGCGCACATCAGGCCGGTCACGGGGCGTGACCTGGGCCGGAGTCGGGTGGGTGTGGCGGGGATCGCAGATCGCCGCCGGTGCCGGCGGCATCGGTGCCGGTGCGGGGCGGGGTGGACGCGGACGGTGCTGCCGGGTGCACGCCGTGGGCGTGCCGGTGCGGGCGTGCTGGTCGTGCGGCGGCGGGCGGTGGTTCCCGTGGTGCGGTTTCCGCGGTGCGGGGCCGGCGGAAAGCCGACGGGGCCCGCCGGGAGTGCTCGGCGGGCCCCGTGCGGGCGGAGGTCAGTGTCCGGCGGGATGCGGGGCCGGTCCGCCGGGGGCCGCCTCCGGGTCCGGACCCTTGGACGCCTCGGTCTCGCTGTAGATGTCCGGCTCCAGGTAGATGACGCGGGCGATCGGGACGGCCTCGCGGATGCGGGCCTCGGCGGCGTCGATGGCGGAGGCGATCTCGGTGGCCGTGTCGTCGTGCTGGACGGCGATCTTGGCGGCGACCAGGAGTTCCTCGGGGCCGAGGTGGAGCGTGCGCATGTGGATGATCCGGGTGACCGTGTCGCCGTCGACGAGGGCGGTCTCGATCTTCCGGACCTCCTCGGCGCCCGCGGCCTCGCCCAGCAGCAGCGACTTGGTCTCCACCGCCAGGACCAGCGCGATCACGATCAGCAGGACGCCGATGCAGAGGGTGCCGACGCCGTCCCAGACGCTGTCGCCGGTGAGCAGGGCGAGGCCGACGCCGCCGAGGGCGAGGATCAGGCCGATGAGCGCGCCGAGGTCCTCCAGGAGGACGACGGGCAGCTCGGGCGCCTTGGCGTGGCGGACGAACTCCTTCCAGGAGCGGTTGCCGCGCAGGGCGTTGGACTCCTTGATGGCCGTGCGGAAGGAGAACGCCTCGGCGATGATCGCGAAGACGAGGACGCCGACCGGCCAGTACCAGTGCTCCAGCTCGTGCGGGTGCTTGATCTTCTCGTAGCCCTCGTAGAGGGCGAACATGCCGCCGACCGAGAAGAGCACGATGGAGACGAGGAAGGCGTAGATGTAGCGTTCGCGGCCGTAGCCGAAGGGGTGCTGCGGGGTGGCCTGGCGCTGGGCGCGCTTGCCGCCGACCAGCAGCAGGGCCTGGTTGCCGGAGTCGGCGACCGAGTGCACGGACTCGGCGAGCATCGACGACGAGCCGCTGAAGAGGAACGCCACGAACTTCGCTGCCGCGATCGCGAGGTTGGCGACCAGTGCCGCCACGATCGCCTTGGTACCGCCTGACGCGCTCATTGTCCGCGTTGTCCCTTCGCCTTCGTACGTACGCTGTCCAGGCTCTTGCCCGTCCTATGCCGGTGGGCCATTGTCGCAGCCCGGACCGGTGACGGCGCCTCAGATCGCCGTCACCGGGCCGTCAGGCGACGATCGTGGCCCGGAACACCGTACCTACCCCGGATGCCCGGACTTTCTCGCCCGCCGGGACGAAGACGGACCGGCCCGGGGTCAGCTCGTGGTCGCCCGCCCGTACCGCACCCGCGGTGCAGAGCAGGATCTGCGGGGTGGCGAGGGTGAGGTCGTGGGCGGGGGCGCCCTCGGGCAGGACGTACCGGGACAGCCGGAACTCGTCGGTCGGGGTCTCGTAGACCTCCTCGCCGTCGGGGGACGCCTCCGGGCGCAGCACGCCGGGGTCGCTCGGCTCGAAGCGGACGACGCGCAGGAGTTCGGGGACGTCGACGTGCTTGGGGGTTAGGCCGCAGCGCAGGACGTTGTCGGAGTTGGCCATGATCTCGACGCCGAGGCCGGCGAGGTAGGCGTGCGGGACGCCGGCGCCGAGGTACAGCGCCTCGCCGGGCTGCAGCCGGACGTGGTTGAGCAGCATCGCGGCGATGACGCCCGGGTCGCCCGGGTAGTGGTGGGCGATGCCGGCGTAGGGGGCGTAGGCGCCGCCGAGACGGGTGCAGGCGGCCGCGGCGGCGGCGACCGTGCGGGACATCTCCTCGCGGTCGGCGGTGAGGACCGCGGTGAGGACCTCGCGCAGGGCGGCGTCCTCGGGGCGGGCGTGCAGCAGGTCGACGTACGGCTTGAGGGAGTCGACGCCGAGGCCGTCGAGGAGGCCGGCCGCCTGGAGGGGGTCGCGGAAGCCGCACAGGCCGTCGAACTCGGTGAGGGCGCAGATCAGTTCGGGCTTGTGGTTGGCGTCCTTGTAGTTGCGGTGCGGGGCGTCCACGGGGACGCCGCGGCGCTCCTCGTCCGCGTAGCCCTGCCTCGCCTGGTCCAGGTCGGGGTGGACCTGGAGGGAGAGCGGGGCGCCGGCGGCGAGGATCTTCAGCAGGAAGGGCAGGCGGGGGCCGAACCTCGCCACGGCCTCGGGTCCCAGTTCGCGCTCCGGATCGGCCTCGATGACCTCCAGCAGCGTGCCGCGTCCGGTGCGCGAGGGTGCGCCCGGGTGGGCGCCCATCCACATCTCGGCCTGCGGCTCGCCGGTCGGTTCGACGCCGAGCAGCTCGGGGATGGCGGTGGTGGAACCCCAGGCGTAGGGGCGGATGGTGTTGTCGAGGCGGTCCATGGGGTTCTCTCTGCCGGTCGTGCGGTGCTGGGCGGGGGTGCCGGGTGCGTCGTGCCGTCCCGGGGTCGTGGCGTCCCGGGGTCGTGGCGTCCCGGGCTCCCCGCGTACGGCGCGGGTTCGCGCGCGTACGGGGATCAGGACGCCCTGGGCAAGATCAGGCCCTTGAAGCGACCGCGAGGTAAACGGCGGCGAAATCCGTGATGGCGATCAGTTCCGCGAGGCTCTCCACCTCGCCGCCGGCCTCCGGCTCCAGCTCGCTGATCGGCGTGTCGTGGCCGAGGGCCAGGTCACGGGCGGCCGGGGCGGCGGTGAGGCTGCCGATCGGGCGGTCGCGGAGCAGCACCACGCGCGCGTGCAGGGCGGGCGGCTCCTCCACGCGGTCCCGGAAGAAGTCGTCCGGGTCGGCGCCGGCGGCGAGCGGGCCGGCGAGCAGGGCGCTGTGCGCGGCGAGCGCCTCGGGCAGTTCGGCGACGACGGCCGGGATGCCGGACAGTTCGGCGAGCGCGGACGCGAAGCGGCGGCCCGCCGGGCCGGCCGAGGTGCCCTCCGTCCAGATCAGCGGAAGCGCGTCGGCGAGCTCGGCGGCCAGGGTCTTGGCCGGGTTGCCGTACGTCGCGATGGCGGGCCCGCAGCGTTCGGCGACGAGGTCGAGACGGTCGGCGACCTTCTCCAGGGCGTCGGGCGGGGCGGTGAGCAGGCCGGTGCGGTCGAGGAGGGCGAGGAACGGCGTGAACAGGGCCCACAGGACGCCGGGGGCGGACGCGGCGAGGGGTTGTTCGTCCTGCTCGTACGAGGCGGTGGCCATCGGGACGAACAGGCCGTGGGCGCCGCCGACCGCTTCGGCGAGCGGACTGTGTGCGGGGGCGACGGCGACGACGGTGCAGCCGCGGCGGTAGGCCTGCTCGGCGAGCAGGGACAGGCCCGGCTCGGTGCCGTCGGGCGTGGCGATCAGCAGCAGGTCCACCGAGCCGGCCCAGCCGGGGAGCTCCCAGCGCAGGGCGCCCGCGGCCGGGGCGACGCCGCTGGGGGCGAGGCGGATGACGGGGCTGCCGGCGCCGGCGAGGGTGCCGAGCAGGTCGGCGGTGTGGGTGGCGGCGGCCCCGGGGCCGGCGATCAGGACGGCGCGGGGGCGGCCGTCGGGCTTGAGGTCGTTGACGCCGGCCTCGGCGCAGAGCCGGGCGGCGGTGCGGACGCGGGCGCCGGCCTCGGCGGCGCCGCGGAGCAGGCCGCGGTGGTCGGCCTCGGCCAGGCCCTCCGGGGAGTCGAGCAGCGATTCGTCGAGCATGGGCAACAGTCTCCGATCGCCGGGGTCCGTTACGGCGGTGTCCTGCGACGTGTCCGTCACACCGGGTCCGTCTGTCCCGGGTGTGCCTGTCCGGGCGGGTTCACACCGGGTGTCCGGTGTGCGGGTGCCGGTGTGCGCCCGGGGCTCACGCCGGGCGGCGGGCCTCGTCGACGAGGAGGACGGGGATGCCGTCGCGGACGGGGTACGCCAGGCCGCAGTCCTGGCCGGTGCAGATCAGCTCGGTGTCCCGCTCCTCGAGGGGAGCGTGGCAGGCCGGGCAGGCGAGGATCTCCAGGAGGCCGGCTTCGAGCGGCATGGGGGTTCCCTTCGGGCGGGGTGTGTGGCTGGTGCGGATGCGCCTGGTCAGCGTACCGCCGGTGGGGGCGGGACGGCGGGGTCGGGCGGGTGCGCGGCCGAGGGCGGGCGCCGTCCGGCGCGGCCCGCCGAGCCCTCCGCCGCCGTGCTCCCCGGCCGGGCGGCGGCCCCTCACCCCCGGATGATCGCCAGTGCCTCGTCCCTCACCTTGGTCATCGTCGCCTCGTCCCGGGCCTCCGCGTTCAGGCGCAGGAGGGGTTCCGTGTTGGACGGGCGGACGTTGAACCACCAGTCGGCGGACGAGACGGTCAGGCCGTCCAGATCGTCCAGGGTGACGTCCTCGCGGCCCTCGTACGCGGAGCGGATCGCGGCGAGGCGGGCGGCCTGGTCGTCGACCGTGGAGTTGATCTCGCCCGAGCCGGCGTACCGGTCGTACCGGTCGACGAGGGCGGACAGGGGCTTGTCCTGTCCGCCGAGGGCCGCGAGGACGTGCAGGGCGGCCAGCATGCCCGTGTCGGCGTTCCAGAAGTCGCGGAAGTAGTAGTGCGCGGAGTGCTCGCCGCCGAAGATCGCGCCGGTGCGCGCCATCTCGGCCTTGATGAAGGAGTGGCCCACGCGCGTGCGGACCGGCGTGCCGCCGTTCTCCCGCACCACCTCCGGCACCGACCGGGAGGTGATCAGGTTGTGGATGATCGTGCCCCTGCCGCCGTGCCGGGCGAGTTCGCGCGAGGCCACCAGGGCCGTGATCGCCGACGGGGGGACCGGGTCGCCGTTCTCGTCGACGACGAAGCAGCGGTCGGCGTCGCCGTCGAAGGCGAGGCCGAGGTCGGCGCCCTCCTGCCGGACCCGCTGCTGGAGGTCGACGAGGTTGGCCGGGTCGAGGGGGTTGGCCTCGTGGTTGGGGAAGGTGCCGTCCAGTTCGAAGTACATCGGTACGACGGTCAGGGGCAGGCCGGCGAAGACCGCGGGGACGGTGTGGCCGCCCATGCCGTTGCCCGCGTCGACGACGACCTTCAGGGGGCGGACGGAGGTCAGGTCGACCAGGGAGCGCAGGTGCGCCGCGTAGTCCTCCAGCGTGTCGCGCCGCGTGACCGTCCCCGGCCGGGCCGCCGGCCGCGGGGCGCCCGACTCCGCCCACCGGCGGACCAGGTCGCGGATCTCCGACAGGCCGGTGTCCTGGCCGACCGGGGCGGCGCCCGCGCGGCACATCTTGATGCCGTTGTACTGCGCCGGGTTGTGCGAGGCCGTGAACATCGCGCCCGGCAGGTCCAGCGCGCCCGAGGCGTAGTAGAGCTGGTCGGTGGAGCACAGGCCGATCTCGGTCACGTCGGCGCCGCGCGCCGCCGCCCCGCGCGCGAAGGCCCGGGACAGGCCCGGGGAGGAGGGCCGCATGTCGTGTCCGGTGACGACGGCGCTCGCGTCGGTCACCTGGACGAACGCCGCCCCGAAGAGTTCGGCCAGCGCCTCGTCCCACTGGTCCGGGACCACTCCGCGTACGTCGTACGCCTTCACGATCTGCGACAGATCAGCAGCCACGGCCACCCCTCCTGGAATTCCTGTCGGTCAGCACAAACTACCCGCAGGCGCCGTCGGTCCGCCGGGCGATCACCGACCGGACCCGCGGCCGTGCCGAGTGGGCGCACGGCCGTGGTCCTCGAGGTCAGGACGGCTTCCCGGATCTCCCGGGCCGGGGCGGTGTCCGGGCCGGCCCCGGCGAGTTCCGGCCGACGACGGCCGGGCACATCACGGGCGGCAGGCCCGGGATCCGGGGCGGCACCGTGCGCGGCAGGTCCCCTCGCGGCCCGCCGGGCCGGCGGGCGCGCAGGCGATCGCGGGGTTCCGCGGCGGGATCGTCCCGCCCGGCGCGCCGGGCGGGGAGTGCCGCACTCAGTTGTCGGGCGACCGCAGCACCCGCAGGTGCCCGCGCCGCGCGACCTCCATCGGATCGGCGCCGCGCGCCCCGCCGCCGGCCCCCGCGGCCCGCTCCTGGGGCCGGGCCGCCTCGCGCACGGCGTTGGCGAGTGCTTCCAGGTCGTCCCCGCTGGGCCGGGCGGGAGCCGAGCCGTCGAGCAGCCGGACGACCTCCCAGCCGCGCGGGGCGGTGAGGCGCTCGGAGTGCTCGGCGCACAGGTCGTAGCAGTGGGGTTCGGCGTAGGTGGCGAGCGGGCCGAGGACCGCGGTCGAGTCGGCGTAGACGTACGTCAGCGTCGCGACGGCGGGACGGCCGCAGGCGGTGCGCGAACAGCGACGTACAGGGCTCACGATGTTGGACGGTACCGCACTCTTGAGCGGGCCGCGACGACTCTCCACCAGGTCACTCCACCGTGTCGTGCTGTGAGAAGCCCCACACACCCTTCTGAACATACCTCGCTGACCTGCCCGGACAACACTTTCCGAGCGATCGGCCGTCTTCGGACTCGATCACATTCCGCCGCAAACAGCGCCATTTGCCCCGAGGGCCGCGGTCTCGGAGAGATATGGAATCGAGCCCAACCTTGGCTGGAATGGTCATCCTGCGACACGCGGTACGGGTCGGCCGGGGCCGTGTACGGCCGGGCGAGCGGCCCCGGCGGGGACTACCCTGCACAGTGATGGACAACCCCGTGACGCCCCGTGCCGCCGGCCCCGGGCCCCGCCGCCGTGACCGCCACGGCCGGGGCATGCGCGGCCCGATCGCACCGCCGCAGGTACCCCTCGCCGCGAGCCGCGCCGAGGCGTTCGCGGACCTGGTGCAGGACTCCGTGGAACGCCTGGAGCGGCGGTGGCCGCAACTCGCCGACATCGACTTCCTGGTCCTGGAGGTGCCGCGGCTGGACGGACCCGGCCGGTCCTGGAACGACGAGGCGGTCCCGCTGGGCGGCGCGGTCCCCGCGCGGGACGGCCGTCCCGCGCGGGTGGTCGTCTACCGGCGGCCGGTCGAGATCCGCAGCAAGGGGCGCGACGAGCGGGCGGCCCTGGTGCACGAGGTCGTCGTCGAGCAGGTCGCCGAGCTCCTGGGCCTGACGCCGGAGACGGTGGACCCGCGGTACGACGAGGACTGAGCCGCCGCGCCCGGCGGCCGGGCGCCCCGGAGGGGACGCGGACGCCGTCCCCGGAGGGGGTGCGCGCCCGCGCCTACTCCTGCAGCACCGACAGGTCCTCGTCCGCCACCGGCACCGAGACCGTCCCCCGGTCGTCCGGCAGGGTCTGCACCGTGAACGCCGGTACGCCGTCCCACGTCGCCGTCAGGGTCCGGGAGGCGTACACCGGGCCGCCCGACAGGGGCTCGACCGTCAGCGCGTACGTGCCCTTCAGGCCGCTCGGCACCGGCGGCGCGACGTCCTGGGTCGTGCCGGCCCTGATCGTGTACGTCTTCGAGACCGGCGTACCGCCCTCGCTCCCGGCCGACGCGGTGACCCGGACCTTCGCGGCGCGCTCGGGCGCCGCCAGGGACAGTGTCGAGCCCTTGCCGCTGTTGGCCGCCGCCGTCGCCCGCGTCCCGGCCGGCGCGGTCGCCGGGATGAACGCCGACTCCTGCTCGGCGCCCTCGCCCCGCACGACCCGTACCGCGGCGACCACCGGCACGCTCCGGTCCGTGGGCGTCAGCACCAGCGACCCGGCCTCGCCCCGCGTGACGTCCCCGAGGTCCACGGCGGTCGTCATGCCCGCCTTCACCCGGACCGTCTCGTGCCCGACCGGGGTGATCAGCCCGGACGGCGAGGCGAGCCGCACCTTCAGGTCGGCGTCGGCGTCGCCGGGCGTGAACACCACCAGCCGTACGGCCGCGGCGTCCTTGGGGACGCCCGGCAGCACGAGGCTGCCGGCCGGGTCCGCGGACGCGGCCAGCCAGTCGCCGCCGGTCTTGTCGTCCAGGGCCTGCACGGCGGCCCCGATCCGCCCGCTGCGGACGCTGACGTGCACGGTGAGGTCGGTCCGCTCCTCGTCGGTGAGGGTGGACAGCAGGATCGCCTCGCCGGCGTGCGGCTGGACCGTGATGCCCTCCCCCACCGTCGACTCCAGGGCGCCGTCCTCGCCGTAGAGCTCGATGTCCACCACGGCGGCCGAGTCGTCGGGGTTGGTCAGGTGCACGTAGTCGGTGCGGCCGGCCGCCGTGGCGGCGCCCGGGAACCAGAACTCCGTGTCGGGCGCGGTGCAGCCGACGCCCTGCAGCCCGCGCCCGGTCCCCGCGGTGACCTCGGTGGTCTGCTGCACGGTCCAGCCGGGGGCGAGCCGCCCCTGCGCGGTGCCGATGAGCGCGGGCGTGTCGGCGCCGGAGGTCTCCCCGGTGGCGGGCGTGCCGGGCTCCCTCGGCGTCAGGACGGGCGTGCCGGCCCTCTCGTCGCCGGCCTTCCCGTCCCCGCCGCCGTCCGCCGGCTCCAGCCGGGCCTCGCCCCCGCTCTCCGCGCCCTTCGTGACGGGCGTGAAGGACGTGTACGAGGTCTCGGCGAGGTCGGAGGAGCTGGGCGCGGGGCACAGCAGGCTGGTGCGTTCCACGGGCAGCCGGGCGGCCGGCCGGGCGGTGTCCCCGCCGGGGGCGTCCGGCGGGGAGACCGCGGCGAATCCGGTGACGGCGGCGAGCGCGGTCGCGCCGGCGATCAGGGACAGGGTGGTGCGGTTCACTGCTGGCTCCCGTCGGGACGCTCACTGCCCGTGCCGTGGGGGTGGTGCGGCTGCGCCGGGTCGTAGGGCGGCGCTCCCGGCGCCTGGTAGCCCTGGTCGTACGGCTGGCCGTAGGTCTGGTCGTACGGGCCCGCCGGGGACTGGCCGCCGTAGGCGTACGGGTCGTACGGGGCGCCCTGGTACGGGTCCGCCTGGTACGGGTCGCCCTGGTACGGGTCGCCCTGGTACTGCTGCCCGTACGCGTCCGCCGGGTACTGCCCGCCGGGGTACTGCCCGCCGCCGTAGGTCTCGCCGGTGTGGCTCTCGCCGCCGTAGGTGCCGTACTCGGCGCCGGTGCGATCCGCCGGGGCCCACTCGTCGTGGGCCCGTTGCGGCGGGACCGCCACGGGTGCCTCCGCCTGCCCGGGGGCCGGCGGCTCCTCGGCGCGGTCCGCCTCCTCGGCCTCGGCCTGGGCGCGCAGGCGGCGGGCGCGGCGGCCCTCGCCGGCCGCGGCCGGGGCGGGGACCGCCGGCTCCTCGGGCAGGTCGTCGTCGACGTCGCGGCGGCGGCCGGGCAGGGCGAGCACGACGAGGACGACGGCGAGCAGGCCCTGCGTCCACAGCCACGCGGTGTGGCCGGCCGGGTCGTCGTAGGTGACGTCGAGCTGTCCGCCCGAGGCGGGGAGTTCGAAGCCCTGGGCCCAGCCGTCGACGGTGGTGGGGGTGAGCGGCTTGCCGTCCAGGGTGGCGGTCCAGCCCTCGGCGGCGGCGTCGGCGAGGCGCAGCACGCGCCCCTCGGCACCGGCCGGGACGGTGGTGTGGACCTCGACGGGCCCGGCGGCGACGGGCCGTGCCTCGCCCGAGCCGGCTCCGGACACGATCGTCGCCCGCGCCACCTCCTGGTCGACCCGCCACAGCGCCCCGCCGTCCTGCTGGCTGAGCCGGGTCAGGCCGGGCGTGGCGTCCAGCACCCGGGTGACCTGGCGCGGCGCGCCCCGGTGGACCAGGACGTACCGCACGGCGAAGCCGCCGAGCTGGTCGGCCTGGTCGGCGCCGGAACCGGCGACGAGGTTGGCGACGACCTTGTCCAGCCTGCTGTTCCCGCCGTCGGCCGCGGCGAGTTCGGCGTCGCCCATCCGCGCCCCGGAGCCGCGCACCAGCACGTAGCCGACGCGGGCGGCGGAGTCGCTGTGCAGGACGAGGGTGCGGGCCTGGTCGCGGGTGCCGCTCTCCTCGGCGACGAACGCGGGCACCTGTACGGGGTCGCGCCGCTCCAGCGGGCCGTCGGCGCCCCGGATCATCCAGCCGGCGGCGATGAGCAGCGGGCCCGCGGCCGACGCGAAGGCGATCAGCGCGGCCACCGGCTGCCGCCAGCCGAAGCTCTGCTCGGCGACCCGCGCGCGGGCCCCGTCGGCGCCGAGGGCCGCGGCGGCCAGCAGGGCGATGCCGTAGACGAGGCTCGCGGGTCCGGCCCAGGCGGAGCCGTTGGACAGGACCGCGAAGACCAGGCCCACCAGGGCGACCGCCCAGGCCGTCCGGATGCCCGACTGGCGCTCGGAGCGCAGCAGGGCGGCCAGCGCGGCCAGGACGACGCCGATGAGCATCAGCCCGCCGGCCGTGCCGGGGCCGCCGGGGCTCGCGCCGAGCAGGTCGAGGGCGGAGGCGGCCGAGGCGCCGTACTCCAGGCCGGCCTCCTGGAAGAAGCCGAACGGCAGCAGCGTCAGCGACCAGGGGGCGAGCAGCAGCAGCGGCGTGCCCAGCTGGGCCAGGAAGCGCAGGCCGTGGGCGGCGAGGTCGCCGCGGCGCACGGCCAGCAGGCCGAGGCCCAGGACGAGCGCGACGGGCCACACGACGGGCGTGAACGCGGTGGTGATCGTCAGCAGCAGCGCGTACGCCCAGGTGGCCCGCCAGCTGCCGCGCGTGCCCGGGGTGCCCGCGAGTCCGCTCGCCGCGACGCCCGCGCGTCCCAGGAGCGGCAGCAGCACGGCCAGCACGGCGGTGCCGATGCGGCCGCCGGCGAGCGCGCCGGTGGCGGCGGGCAGGAAGGCGTAGCCGACGGCCGCCCACGCGCGCAGCAGCCGCGAGGGGACCAGGGGGCGGGAGGCGAAGTAGGCGGTGAGGCCGGCCAGCGGCACCGAGCCGACCAGCAGGACGGTGACGGCGAGTCCGGTGGAGCCGAGCAGCACGGAGGCCAGCAGGGCCACGATCGCGAGGTAGGGCGGCGCGGACGAGGTGCCGCCGGTGCCCACCGGGTGCCAGGAGTCCAGGTACCGCGCCCACAGCTCGCCCGAGTCGGCCGGGGCGGGCAGCAGGGCGCCGCCCGCGAGCGCGCCGCCGCCCAGGAGTTGGCGGCAGGCGACGAGGGAGACGAGCAGCAGCGCCAGGAAGAGCACCGGGCCGGGCTTGCGGGCGATGCGCTTGAGCCGGGCGAACTGCTCGACCTCCAGGAAGTCCGCGTCGTCGCCGCCGGGTCCCGACTCGACGGCGCCGCCGTGCCGTCCCGCTCCGGAGGCGGACTCCGGGTCGGAGCGGCCGACGAGGTTGCCGGCGACCTGTTCGACGGTGACCCGGACGGTGGCGCCGGGCGGCGGGAACAGCGCCCGCAGCTCGGCCTTGTCGATCTGCGGGCGGCCCCGGCTGCGTCGCCCGGCCAGGATCCGCTCGGGCCGCAGCAGGACGCCCATCAGGCCGCGGATCTCGTCGACGGCCTGCCCGGGGACCTTGCCGACGAGGTAGGCGACGGTGCGCAGCAGCGTGCCGAGCACCAGCCGCAGCAGCACCCAGGGCAGCGCGGCCGTACGGGCGTTGACGAGCAGGGTGTAGGCCGCGCCCGCCTTGTCGACCTTGTGCGGGGAGGCGGCGGTGCGGCCCACGCAGTCGACGGTGCGGCGCTCGCGGGAGGCCGCCTCGGCGTGGCGTACGACCGCCTCGGGGGCGACCAGGACGCGGTACCCGGCGGCATGCGCGCGCCAGCACAGGTCGACGTCGTCGCGCATCAGGGGCAGCCGCTGGTCGAACCCGCCGAGCCGGTCGAAGACGTCGCGGCGGACCAGCATGCCGGCGGTGGACACCGCCAGTACGGGCCGGACGTGGTCGTGCTGGCCCTGGTCCTGCTCGCGGCGGTCCAGACCGGTCCAGCGGCGGCCGGAGTTGGCGATGGAGACGCCGACCTCCAGCAGTTGCCGGCGGTCGTACCAGCCGCGCAGCTTGGGGCCGACGACGGCGACGTCGTCGCGGCCGAGTTCGTACTCGTTGTCCACGACCCTCAGCAGCTGGGCGAGGGCGTCGGGTTCGGGGGCGCAGTCGTCGTGCAGCAGCCACAGCCACTGGACCGGCTCCCCGTACGGCAGCTCGGGCAGGTCGTAGGCGTCGTCGCGCCAGGTGCGCGTGACGGGGTCCCAGCCGCTCGGCCGCTTCAGGTAGGGCAGTTCCTCCGGGGTGAGGACGGGCGCCGTGCGGTTGCACTCCTCGACGGCCTGGCCGAACCCGGTGCGCCGGGCCAGGTGCAGCACCCGGTCGGCGCCGAGGGCGTCGGCGACCAGCTGGGCGGAGTCGTCCGCGCTGCCGGTGTCGGCCGCGACGACGTACTGGGCGGGGCGCTCCTGGCCGAGCAGCCCGGCGAGCGCGTCGGGCAGCCAGCGGGCGCCGTCGTGGGAGACGAGCACCGCGGTCACCACATGGCGCGGGAACTCGGGCGGGCGGGCCGGGTCGAACCCGGCTGCGGCAGCGGTGTCGTGATGGGCTGCCGGGTGGCTGTGCACGGACATCGAGGTACGGGCCCCGGTTCGATGGACTGCGGTGGACGCCTGTGCCCTGCGGGGCAGCGGGGCGTCTCGGACGAGCGACCACACTATCGGCAGTCCGATCGGGGTGGCGCGCAGCGCCTCGGCGGGGGGCGGTGGCCGGGAACGGGCGGGCACGCCGCGGCCCGCCGCCTGTGGACACCCCACCCGCGACGGGCCGTTCGCGACGTGTCCGGCCTGTCCGCGCGTCCGGTGCGTCCACGGAGGATCCGTGCCGCGACCCGGACGGCGGCCTTCCTCGGCCGGCGGTCCTCTCAGACGGCGGCCTTCTTCAGCCGGCGGCGTTCCCGCTCGGACAGGCCGCCCCAGATGCCGAAGCGCTCGTCGTGGGCGAGGGCGTACTCGAGGCACTCGGAGCGGACTTCGCAGGCGAGGCAGACCTTCTTGGCCTCGCGGGTGGAGCCGCCCTTCTCGGGAAAGAAGGACTCGGGGTCGGTCTGGGCGCACAGCGCGCGCTCCTGCCAGCCGAGTTCCTCGTCCGCGTCGTCGACCAGCAGTTGCTGCACCAGCTCGGTCATGTGCGCCCCTCGTCCGTCTTTCGCGTCCCCGTGATGTAGCCGTTACCGATCCCGGCTGAACGACACGAGTGAAATTACAAGTGTGCTGCTCCGTGCGAGTCAAGCCGGGATCTGCTATTGGGCCCCTTATTCACTCTGCGGAACCAAGGCCATGCAGAAAGTGTTGAAATCGGCATAAACCTTGACACGCAGACAAGGCCGCCGCGAGCCCCGGTTCCGCACAGAGGCTGTACGGAGAAGGACGCCCGGCGGTTCGATCCCGTTCCGACACACGCGCCGAAGCGAACCGGATCACAGTCGGATCACGGGATCGCAACGGAGCTTGCGCGCCCGGATGGACGCCATGTGTCCCGAGAACCGCCTGAGCAAACCTTTCACCTAAAAGACCAACCGGATGAGGGGAAACACATCCCGCATAACGGGCGTCGAGTTGACAGTGGAGGTGTGAGCCGCTGTCCTAGTGGGCATGCTCGCGAACTCGGCACTCACCCCGACCCGCTCCGCCGGGTCCCACGGTGCTGCCCGCGCTCGCTGTAGCTGTCGCTGTTCCAGCTGTTGAGCCCGCCCCCCGACTCCGTTGGAGCGGGCGGCACCCCAGCGCTCCGGCTGTCCCCGAGTCCACCCGACTCGGCCGCTCCTCCCACGCCCGCACCAGGGCTCCCCCGTCGCCCGCGACCCGGGCGGACGGTACGCGGCCCCGCCGCCCCCACACGCTTCCGCACTCTTCCGCCGAGGAACCCACCGCACCCATGAACAGCGACAGCGACCTGCAGATCGCCGGCGACATCCTCGAAGTCCCGCACCTCCTCCAGGCACCGCGCGAGCACCCGGCCACCGTCGCCGAGTTCGCCGGCCTGGCCCGCTCCATCGCCGCCGACCGCGCCCAGTGGGAGCACCTCGTCCGCTACGACGCCGTGACGCGCTGGTACCACCGGCTGCGCGCCGTCCCCCGGACGCCCGGCCCCGCCCGCGCCGGGGAGGCCCCGGCCGGCTACGAGGTCTGGCTGCTGTCCTGGGTGCCCGGACAGGGCAGCGGACTGCACGACCACGGCCCCTCCTCCGGCGTCCTGACGGTCCTGGAGGGCACGCTGACCGAGCGCACGGAGCGCGGCAGGCGCACGCTCGGGCCCGGAGCGCAGCGGGTCTTCGCGCCGGGGTACGTGCACGAGGTGGTGAACGACGCGCTGGAGCCGGCCGTCAGCCTGCACATCTACTACCCGGGCCTGACGCGGATGCCGATGCACGCCTCCCCGCGCTGCGAGGCCCGGACCGCGCCGGGCGCCGTGACCGCCTGACGCGGCGCCGCACCCGGCCGCCGGGCTCCCCCGCCCGGCGGCCGGCCACCACCCGTCAACGGGCCGGCCCGACGGCTGACACACTGGTGCAATGCGCATTGTGGTTCTGGCAGGCGGCATCGGCGGTGCCCGGTTCCTGCGCGGTCTGAAGCGGGCCGTGCCGGACGCGGACATCACGGTCATCGGCAACACCGGGGACGACATCCACCTCTTCGGGCTGAAGGTCTGCCCGGACCTCGACACGGTGATGTACACGCTCGGCGGCGGCATCGACGAGGAGCAGGGCTGGGGCCGGGCCGACGAGACCTTCCACCTCAAGGAGGAGCTCGCGGCGTACGGCGTGGGGCCGCAGTGGTTCGGGCTCGGCGACCGGGACTTCGCCACGCACATCGTCCGCACGCAGATGATCGGCGCCGGCTATCCGCTGAGCGCCGTCACCGAGGCCCTGTGCGACCGCTGGAAGCCGGGGGTCCGCCTCATCCCCATGTCCGACGACCGCGTCGAGACCCATGTCGCCGTCGAACTGGACGGCGAGCGCAAGGCGATCCACTTCCAGGAGTACTGGGTGCGGCTGCGGGCCTCGGTCCCCGCCGAGGCGGTCGTGCCGGTCGGCGCGGAGCAGGCCAAGCCGGCGCCGGGCGTCCTGGAGGCGATCGCCGAGGCGGACGTCGTCCTCTTCCCGCCCTCCAACCCGGTCGTCTCCATCGGCACGATCCTCGCCGTGCCCGGCATCCGCGAGGCGATCGCCGACGCCGACGTGCCCGTCGTCGGCCTCTCCCCCATCGTCGGGGACGCGCCCGTGCGCGGAATGGCCGACAAGGTGCTCGCGGCGGTGGGCGTGGAGGCCACGGCGGCGGCGGTCGCCGAGCACTACGGCTCGGGCCTGCTGGACGGCTGGCTCGTCGACACCGTCGACGCGGCCGCCGTGGAGCGGGTCGAGGCGGCCGGGATCCGCTGCAAGGCGGTGCCGCTGATGATGACCGACGTCGACGCGGCCGCGCGGATGGCCCGCGAGGCGTTGGCGCTGGCCGAGGAGGTGCGGGCGTCTTGAGCGGCGACGAGGCCCCCGGCTACCGGGTCTGGGCCGTGCCCGGCCTGCCCGAGATCCGGCCCGGCGACGACCTGGCCAAGCTGATCGCGGCGGCCGAGCCCGCCCTGGCCGACGGCGACGTGCTGCTCGTCACCTCGAAGATCGTCTCCAAGGCGGAGGGGCGGATCGTCCGGGCCGCCGACCGGGAGGCCGCGATCGACGCCGAGACCGTGCGGATCGTGGCCCGCCGCGGCCCCCTGCGCATCGTCGAGAACCGCCAGGGCCTCGTCCTGGCCGCGGCCGGCGTCGACGCCTCCAACACCCCCGCCGGGACGGTGCTGTTGCTGCCCGAGGACCCGGACGCGTCCGCGCGGGCCATCCGGGAGGGGCTGCGGAGCGCCCTCGGCGTCACCGTCGGCGTCGTCGTCACCGACACCTTCGGGCGCCCCTGGCGCTCGGGGCTCACGGACGTCGCGATCGGCGCCGCCGGGGTGCGCGTCCTCGACGACCTGCGCGGGGGCACGGACGCGCACGGCAATCCGCTCAGCGCCACCGTCGTCGCCACGGCCGACGAACTCGCCGCCGCCGGCGACCTGGTCAAGGGCAAGGCCGCCGGGCGGCCCGTCGCCGTCGTGCGCGGGCTGGGGCACGTGGTGGCCGAGGAGGACGGGGAGGGGGCACGGGCCATGGTGCGCGGAGCGCGCGACGACATGTTCCGCCTGGGCACCTCCGAGGCGATCCGCCAGGCGGTGACCCAGCGCCGCACCGTGCGGTCGTTCACGGACGAACCCGTCGACCCGGAAGCCGTACGGCGGGCGGTCGCCGCCGCCGTGACGGCGCCGGCCCCGCACCACACCACGCCGTGGCGCTTCGTCCTGCTGGAGTCCGAGGAGTCCCGCACCCGCCTGCTGGACGCGATGCGGGACGCCTGGATCGCCGACCTGCGCCAGGACGGCCGGACCGAGGAGTCCATCGCCCGGCGCGTCCGCCGCGGGGACGTCCTGCGCAACGCGCCCTACCTGGTGGTCCCCTGCCTGGTCATGGACGGCTCCCACACCTACGGCGACGCGCGGCGCGACGGCGCGGAGCGGGAGATGTTCGTGGTGGCCGCCGGGGCCGGGGTGCAGAACTTCCTGGTGGCGCTGGCCGGCGAGCGGCTCGGATCGGCGTGGGTGTCGTCGACGATGTTCTGCCGGGACGTCGTCCGGCGGGTGCTGGGCCTGCCGGACGACTGGGACCCCATGGGGGCCGTCGCGGTCGGCCACCCCGCCGAGGAGCCCCGGCCGCGCCCGGAGCGGAACGCGGAGGCGTTCATCGAGGTGCGGTGACGCGCCCACCCCCCCCCAAGGCACCCCGGCTCCCGAGGACTCCACCGTGGCAGGACGTTTCGCCCCCCGCCCCCCGCACGCGCCCGTGCGCGACGGGCACGCCGCCGTACCGGCCGGGGCTCCGGCGAAGACGCGGACGTGGGTGCCGGACGGGCCGCTGGACCTTGGGCTGGTGCTCGGGCCGCTCAGGCGCGGCCCGGCCGACCCGACGTTCCGGGCGATGCCGGACGGGTCCGTGTGGCGGGCCAGCCGGACGCCCGCCGGGCCGGGGACGCTGCGGGTGTCCGCACACGGTGCGGGGGTCCGCGGCGAGGCCTGGGGGCCGGGCGCCGAATGGCTCCTGCACCACCTGCCCGAACTGCTCGGCGCCGCCGACGACCCGTCCGCGTTCGCGCCCCGGCACCGGCTGCTGGCGCTGACCCGGCACCGGCGGCCGGGACTGCGGCTGACGCGGACCGGGCTGGTGCTGGAGTCGCTGATCCCGTCGGTCCTGGAGCAGAAGGTCACCACGGCCGAGGCGTACCGGGCGTGGCGGCTGCTCGTCCGCCGGTACGGCGATCCGGCGCCGGGTCCGGCGCCCGGACGGATGTACGTGATGCCGGCGCCGCGCACCTGGGCGCTGATCCCCTCCTGGGAGTGGCACCGGGCGGGCGTCGACGACAAGCGGGCGTCCACGATCCTGCGGGCGGTACGGGTCGCCGCGCGGCTGGAGCAGACCGCGCGGATGGAGCCGGCGGCGGCGCAGGCGCGCCTGGAGGCCGTGCCGGGGATCGGCCCGTGGACCTCGGCGGAGACGGTCCAGCGCAGCCACGGCGCACCGGACGCGGTGACGGTCGGGGACCTGCACCTGCCGGGGATCGTGGGATGGGCGCTGGCCGGCGACCGGCACGCCGACGACTCCCTGATGCTGGAACTGCTGGAGCCGTACGCCGGACAGCGGCACCGGGCGGCCCGGCTGATCCTGCTGAGCGGCCGGACACCGCCGAGACGGGCCCCGCGGATGCCGGTGGGGGACATCCGGCGGCTGTGACAGCCCCCGCGGCCACCGGCCGCAGGGCCGCGAGCCACTCCCCGCACACCCCCGGTCCACCACCGGAAGACCGCGCCCCGCGCACCCGCGGCCGCCCGCACCGCGGGTGCGGGGATCGCCCTCGCGCACCCGCGGCCGCCCGCGGCGGGAAGGGGACGTGCCGAGGGTGTCCGCCCGCGGCGTCCGGCACACCGCACCGGTCACCACCGGACCGACAGCCCTCCGGACCGAGGACGGACACCCCCGGCGCGGCCCCGCCCCGACGGACCGCAGGCGCGACGCACTCCCCCACCGAACCCGCGCGGGCCGCCGCAGGCACCCCCCGCCGAACCGCCGGAGGCACCCGCGGCACCGCACGGGCCGTCGCAGGCGTCCGCCCGCGCCCGCCCCCCCGCCTACTGGTCCGAGGAGAACCGCACCGCCCCCGCCGGGATCCGCGCGTCGCACCACACCCGGGCGCCCTCGCGCAGTTCGTTGTCCGCGCCGACCACCGCGCCGTCCCCTATCACCGTCCCGGTCAGGACGGCCCGCTCCCCGACCCGGGCCCGCGTGCCGATGAGGGAGTCCGTGATGACGGCACCGGGCTCGATGACGGCCCCCGGCAGGATCGTGCTGCCGAACACCCGTGCCCCCTCCGCCACGAACGCTCCCTCGCCCACCACCGTCCCGCCCGCCAGCTTGGCGTCGGGCGCGACGGTCGCCGTCGGCAGGATCAGCCGGTCCCCGCAGCGGCCGGGCACCGCCGGGGACGGAGCCCGCCCCAGCACCAGGTCCGCCGAGCCCCGGACGAACGCCGCCGGCGTGCCCAGGTCCAGCCAGTACGTCGAGTCGACCATGCCCTGCAGGTGTGCCCCGGCCGCCAGCAGGTCGGGGAACGTCTCCCGCTCCACCGACACCGGCCGCCCCGCCGGGATCGTGTCGATGACCGAGCGGCGGAAGACGTACGCCCCCGCGTTGATCTGGTCGGTGACGATCTCCTCCGGTGTCTGCGGCTTCTCCAGGAACGCCAGCACCCGGCCCGTGTCGTCCGTCGGCACCAGTCCGTACGCCCGCGGGTCCGTCACCCTCGTCAGGTGCAGGGACACGTCCGCGCCCGTCTCCTCGTGCGTCCGCACCAGGGCCCTGATGTCCAGCCCCGTCAGGATGTCCCCGTTGAAGACCAGCACCGGATCGTCCGGACCCGAGTGCAGGCGCGCCGCCACGTTGCGGATCGCGCCGCCCGTCCCCAGCGGCTCCTCCTCCGTCACGTACTCGAGGTGGAGTCCCAGTGACGAGCCGTCGCCGAAGTACGGTTCGAAGACCTCGGCCAGATAGGACGTGGCGAGCACGATGTGCTCCACGCCCGCCGCTCTCGCCCGCGCCAGCTGGTGCGTGAGGAACGGCACCCCCGCCGCCCTGACCATGGGCTTGGGCGTGTGCACCGTGAGCGGACGCAACCGTGTGCCCTTGCCGCCGACCAGGAGGATCGCTTCTGTCACCTGTCGTCTCTGCTTCCTGCCGGGACCGGCCGAACTGCCTTTCGACCGGCCAGTGTATGCAGACCGTTCCGTGGCGCCCTCGATGGCCGTGCGGTGTCCCGCCCCTGCCCCCCGACGGCGGTGAACGTGCTCTTCGGTGCCGGTACCGGCCCGCCCCTGCCGGGTGCGGCGCCCCCTCCCCCGAGGACGCCGGCCCGGCCGCCCTCAGCGCCCTTGGTGGCGGGCCGCCGCGGAGCGGACCGTACCGAGTTCGCGGTAGAGCCGTGCGCCGGGGCACTCCGTGGCGAAGCCGTCCCGATGACCGGAGATCACGTTCAGTCGTACGTTCATGCCTTTTCGGTAGAGATTGCCACCGGCGGACTTCAGGTATGTCTTGCCTCGCGGATTCATCCCGTGGAGCCCGAGCTTCCAGGCGGTCAGCCGGGCGACGCCCTGCACCGCGGCGGAGGGCGGCTCGGCGGAGCCGAAACTGCCGAGCACGGCGATGCCCGTGCTGTCGCCGTTGAAGCCGAGGGTGTGCGCGCCCATGACCGGCTTCGCGACGCCCCCGGCCCGGCCTTCGTAGATCTTTCCGCACTTGTCGACGAGGAAGTTGTAGCCGATGTCCCGCCAGCCCATGCTCCTGACGTGGTAGCGGTAGATACTGCGAATGATCGAAGGTGCCTGCTCGCAGCGGTAGTCGTTGCCGGAGGCGGTGTGGTGCACGAACGCCGCCCCGACCTTCTTCGTGTAGAGGAACCCCTTCTCGCGCAGCGTCTCGTCCGCGCCCCAGCCGTGCCGCGTGACGATGCGCGGGCGCGGGCCGATGTACGGCTTGGTCCCCTGCTGCTCCGTCAGCTCGCCGGCACGCAGCCGGAACAGTTCGGCCTCGGTCTCGGTGCGGCCGAGTTCCGGGATCTCGATGGTGCCGAGCGACGCGAGGCCGGCGTTGGCGGCGGAGGCGGCGAGGGCCTCGGTCTCCCCGGCGCCGGAAGCGGCCTGCCCGGCGCCGGGAACGCCGCCGGTGCCGGATGCGCCGTCGCCGCCGGCCGCCGCGCCGGTGCCCGGCGTGCCGTCGGCGCCGGGACCGGCCGGGGTGCTGTCCGGGGGCGGGGCGTCGCCGGGGTCGACGAGTTCGAGGCGCAGCCCGCCGGGGAGCGGGTCCGCGGCGGGCGCGGTCCCCGGGTCCGGACCGACCCGGTCCCGGCCGCCCGCGCGGTGGCCGCTCCCGGGCCGGACGCGGATCTCCACGCCGTCCGAATCGCCCACCCACAGCGGGGCCGTGGCGCCGCGCACCCGGCCCGACGCGTGCTCGGCCGTGCCGGGGTCGGCCGCGTGCTCGGCGTTGTGCGTCTCGACGTCCCGCCAGCCGGACCAGGTGCCGGTGCCGGCGGCACGGGTGCGGACCTGGACGCGGGCGCGCAGTTCGGCGGCGGGGTCGTTCCAGACGACGCCGACGAGCGAGAAGTGCCGTACGGCACGGCGGGGCAGGCCCTGGACGACGGCGCCGGAGGCGCGGTCGCGGGCGAGGGGTTCCAGGGGCAGCGACTGGGTGCTGCCGGGAACGCGCGACGCGGCCGGCCGCCCCGCGGACGCGGCCGCTTTCGTACCGGGCCCCGCTCCCGCGGTCGCGGGCGGGGCGAGGGGGACGGCCAGGGCGGCCGCACAGGCGACGCCGATCGAGGAGGCAAGGAATCCAGGCATGCCCCTGATCATGGACATACCCATGTAAATCTGTCTATCCGGACATTGACGAGCCGTCGGGCCGATTCCCCCGAACCGGTGGCCGGTCCGTGGCGAACCGGTGACGGTCCGCGGGCCGGCCAGTGGGTGGGCGGGCCCGCGCCCGCGTACGCTTGCGCGGGTGAACGCCACCGACCGCACCCCCGCCGACCTGCTGGCTTCCGCGCTCGCCGCGGACCCCGGGCGCCCCCTGGTGACCTTCTACGACGACGCCACGGGCGAACGGGTCGAATTGTCCGTGGCCACCTTCGCCAACTGGGTGGCCAAGACCTCGAACCTGCTCCAGGACGAACTCTCCGCCGAGCCCGGGGACCGGGTCGCGCTGCTGCTGCCCGCGCACTGGCAGACGGCGGTGTGGCTGCTGGCGTGCGCGTCGGTGGGCGTGGTCGCGGACATGGCCGGCGATCCGGCGGCGGCCGACGTCGTGGTGAGCGGGCCGGACACGCTGGACGCGGCGCGGGCCTGCTCCGGGGCGCGGATCGCGCTGGCGCTGCGGCCGCTCGGGGGGCGTTTCCCGCAGCCGCCGGAGGGCTTCGCCGACTACGCCGTGGAGGTGCCGGGGCAGGGGGACCGGTTCGCGCCGTACGCGCCGGTCGACCCCGAGGAGCCCGCGCTGATCGTGGCGGGGCGGGAGTTCACCGGCGCGGAGGTCGTCGAGCGGGCGCGCGCGCAGGCGTCGGCGCTCGGCCTGACGGGGCCGGGATCGCGGATCCTGTCCGGGCTGCCGTACGACACGTGGGAAGGGCTGAACGCCGGGCTGTACGGGCCGCTCGCGACCGGCGGCTCGGTGGTGCTGTGCCGGAACCTGGACCGCCTGGACGCGGCGGCCCTGGACAAGCGCATCGAGGCGGAACGGGTCACGGCGACGGCACGGTAGCCGCGCCCCGGCCGCGTCCCCCGTCCGGCCCATCTCCACCCGCCCCCCGCCCGCCGCCCACGGCATCGTCGTAAGGGCACGGACGACACGCTCGTACACCACGAGGGGGCCCAGAGGTGACCGAGACCGCGGGAGCGCCCTCCGGAGGACCGGGCGTCCCCGGGCCCCCGGGGCCGGGGGCGTCCGCGGCCGGGGGCGGGCTGGTGCGCCGGCGCCGGCGGCGCCGGCTGCGGGGCTCGGCGCTGGCGGTCACCGTCGTCGTCGCCGGCACCGCCGGGGCCGGATGGGCGCTGTACGCGAAGCTGAGCGGCAACATCACCCCGGACGAGGCGGCCGCGGCGGAACTCGCCCGGTACGAGAGGGAACGCCCCACCGCCCTGGTCCGCGACGCGCGGAACATCCTGCTGATCGGTTCGGACGCGCGCTCCGGCGACGGGAACGCCCGCCGCGGGCGGGGCTCGGGCGCCGAGCGCTCCGACGCCACCGTCCTGCTGCACCTGTCCGCGGGCCGGCGCAGCGCCACCGCCGTCTCCGTCCCCCGCGACCTGATGGTGGACGTACCCGGCTGCCGGCGCCGGGACGGCACCCGCGCCGAACCGGTGTTCACGATGTTCAACCACGCCTTCCGCACGGGCGGTTCGGCCTGCACCGTCCGGACGGTCGAGAAGCTCACGGGCATCCGCGTCGACCACTACGTCGTCGTCGACTTCCACGGCTTCAAGGAGCTGGTCGACGCGGTCGGCGGCGTCGAGATGTGCCTGACGGAGCCGATCGACGACAAGGCCGCCGGGCTGAGGCTGCCCGCGGGCCGGGTGAGGCTCGACGGCGAACGGGCCCTCGGCTACGTCCGCGCCCGCAAGTCCCTCGGCGACGGCAGCGACACCGCGCGGATGGAACGGCAGCAGCGGTTCCTCGGGGCGCTGGTCGACAAGGTGCGCGACGACGGCGTGCTGCTGAACCCGGTGAAGCTGTACCCCGTGCTCGACGCGGCCACGTCCGCCCTCACCACCGACCCCGATCTGGCGAGTCTGCGCGGTCTGTACGAACTCGTGCGCGGGCTGCGGGAGATCCCCGCGGAACGGGTGCAATTCCTGACCGTTCCGCGGGAGCCGTACGTCCACGACTCCCATCGCGACCAGCTCGTGAAGCCCCAGGCGGAAGAACTGTTCGAACGGCTGCGGCGGGACGAACCGGTGGTGGTCGAGCACCGGCCCCCCAGGGACTCCGCCGGGAAGAGCCGCGCCGGGGCCGGCGACCCGGCCGCCGGGCCGCGCGGCAACGCCCCCGGGGAGCCGTACCGGCCCTCCCGCCAGGAGTCCGGCGGCTACAGCGCGTACCTCCGCGGCGACGGAGAGCCCGGGAAGAACCCCGAGGGAGAGCCGCCCG
This sequence comes from Streptomyces sp. NPDC051041, assembly GCF_044456065.1. Taxonomy (NCBI): domain Bacteria; kingdom Bacillati; phylum Actinomycetota; class Actinomycetes; order Kitasatosporales; family Streptomycetaceae; genus Streptomyces; species Streptomyces sp. NPDC051041. The sequence goes on along the minus strand of NZ_JBITFM010000005.1, from coordinate 368,186 downwards.
ACGGGCCCGCCGCCGCCTCCCCGGCGCCGACGTTCCGCGGGAACACGGCCGCCGAGGACACCTGCGGGTAAAGCGGACTCTCAGGCGGCCCCAAGAAAACGAACTTTCATCCAGAGAAATGGGTGAATTGCCCAGTTGTAGGGGCGTGGAATTTGTCACCGACGTCGCCGGGCACTGAACTAGGCCGTTAGTGTGAGCCATCCGGTGTGTCCGACCACGCGGCTCCGCCCTGAGGTCGCACACCGCTTGACGAGACCCGAGCGCCTTGGCGGGGGAAGGCGCCGCGTGGCCCCGACGGAGGATTCGGACAACCGTGGACGCGCAAAGCCGTGGGCGGGCGGAGAACATCGACCCCGCAGACCAGTGGGTGCTCAACCCGAACACCGGCGAATACGAACTGCGACTGACTCCTTCCGCTCCGCAGTCGGCCGCCCCCGATCCGCGCAGACGGCGCTCCGCGAAAGCGGCCGCGGCGGTGCGCGAGCGCGCGACGGCTCCCGAGCGGGACGCGCCGGACCCCGAGGTCCCCGCGCAGCGCAGGCGCCGTACCGCGCCCGCCGAGCCGCAGCCGGGGCGGCGGGGACGCCGGCCTGCGAAAAAGTCCCGGACGAAGAAGGCCCTGACGTGGACGGGCGGCGGCATGGCGCTGGTCCTGGTGGCCATCGGCTCGGCCGGCTACCTCTACCTCAGGCACCTCGAGGGCAACGTCACCACGACGGACGTCGGCAACGCGGGCAAGAACGGCTTCAGCAAGGACGAGGCCTTCAACATCCTGATCATCGGCACCGACAAGCGCACCGGCGCGGGCAACGAGGGCTACGGCGACAAGGGCAGCGTCGGGCACGCCGACACCACCATCCTGCTGCACGTCTCCAAGGACCGGACGAACGCGACCGCGCTGAGCATCCCGCGCGACCTGATCGTGAACGTCCCGGACTGCCCGACGAAGCAGCCCGACGGCACCACCAAGGTCGTCCCGGGCACGGAGAACGTCCGCTTCAACACGAGCCTCGGCCAGGGCGGCCGGGACCCGGGCTGCACGATGCGTACCGTCGAGGAGACCATGGGCATCCCGGTGGACCACTTCATGATGGCGGACTTCAACGCGGTGAAGACGCTGACGACGGCGGTGGGCGGCGTGGAGGTCTGTCTCGCCCATGCCGTCAACGACAAGGACTCGAAGCTGAACCTGTCCGCCGGCCCCCACACCCTCCAGGGCGAGCAGGCGCTGGCGTTCGTCCGCACCCGGCACAGCTTCGGCAATCAGGGCGACCTCGACCGCATCAAGGTCCAGCAGCAGTTCCTGAGTTCGCTCATGCGCAAGATGTCCTCCAGCGACACCCTGACCAGCCCCACCAAGCTGATGAAGCTGGCCGAGGCCGCCACCAAGGCGCTGACCGTGGACAGCGGCATCGGCCAGGTCAGCACGCTCAAGGACATCGCCCTGGAGCTGAAGAAGGTGCCGACGAAGAACATCACCTTCCTGACGGTGCCGGTGCAGGACAACCCGGCGGAGACGGTCAAGGCGACCGTCGTCGTCGACAAGACGAAGGCCCCGCAGGTCTTCCAGATGATCAAGGAAGATGTCTCCTTCACCGAGGTCAAGGCCCAGGAGCAGAAGGAGAAAGCCGCCGTGGCCGCCCGCCTCAAGGGCGAGAAGGCCGACGCCTCGGAGGTGCGGGTGCGCATCCTCAACGGCGGCGCCGAGGCCGGCAGCGCGCAGGAGACGCTGAACTGGCTGCAGAACGAGGAAGGCGTGACGAAGTCGGAGAACGGCGGCAACGCGCCCGAGGAACTGGCCAGGACCACACTCGAGTACGCCCCCGACCAGGCCGACCAGGCACGCCGCCTCGCCGCCATCATGGGCCTGTCCGGATCGGCGATGAAGCCGGGCGAGAGCGTGACCAACGCCCAGGGCCTGCCGACGATGACGCTGACCCTGGGCAAGGACTTCAAGGGAGCCGGCGTCTCGATGACCACGCCGAAGAAGGCGCCGGAGGGGGTGCCGAAGTCCACCGCGGACAAGGTCGAGTGCGCCAAGTGACCCGACGTGTCCGAGGAGCCGGACGGACCGGCCGGCTGCCGGGGGCGAAGGCGTCACCGGCACCGCCCGGCGCGCGACCGGCCGGATAGTGTGAGCATTCCAGTGCCCCACGCCGCGGCCCGTCCGGGCCCGAGGAGGAGAAAGCCGCCGCCCGGCTCAAGGGCGCCGAGGCCGGCCCCTCCGAAGCGCGGGTGCGCATCCTCAACGGCGGCGCGAAGCCCGGCAGCGCCCAGGAGCCCCTGAACCGGCTGCAGAACGAGCGGGGCGTGACCAAGTCGGAGAACGCCGGCAACGCCCCCGCCCCACTCGCCGAAACCTCGCTGGAATACGCTTCGGACCAGGCCGATCAGGCACGCCGCCTCGCCGCCGTCATGGGCTTGCCCGGATCGGCGATGAAACCCGGCGAGAGCATGACCGGCTCCCAGGGACTGCCGACGGTGACGCTGCCCCTGGGCAAGGACTTCGAGAGCGCCGGCGTCTCGCCGACCACAGCGACGAAGGCGCCGGACGTGGAGAGGTCCACGGCCGACAAGGTCCAGTGCGCCAGTTGAAATCCGCAAGGCAACTGACGGGCCTGTCGTGCGTCTAACAAGGCGTGCGGCAGGCCTGTTCCATGGGCAAGGGCGGGGAGGATGGGGAAGTGACGACGCGGAGCGATGTGCGGAGGGACGGGACGCTGCAGGACGTACGGCGCCCTCGTGAGCCCGGCGGGGACGACGGCCCGCCGGCGGCGGACGGCCCCGCCGGGGACGACGAGGCCGACGCCGGCCCCGCCATACGCCGGCCCCGGCGCAGACACCGGGTGCTCCGGTGGTCGGCGGCGACCCTGGCCGTCCTGATCCTCGGCACGGCCGGCGCCGGATACCTCTACTACCGCCACCTCAACAGCAACATCGAGAAGGACGAGCTCAACCTCGGCGACAGCAAGGTCGCCGAGCCGACGCCCAACGCCGCCGGCCAGACCCCGCTGAACATCCTGCTCATCGGCTCCGACGCACGGGACACCAAGGAGAACCAGGAACTCGGCGGCGCCCGCGAGACGTTCGGCTCCACCCCGCTCGCGGACGTCCAGATGCTGGTGCACCTGTCCGCCGACCGCAGCAACATGTCGGTCATCAGCATGCCGCGCGACACCCTCGTCGAGATCCCGAAATGCACCGACCCGGACGACGGCAAGGTCTACCCGGCGAGCAACGGGCGGACGATGGTGAACCAGAGCCTCGGCCACGGCGGCCCCGGCTGCACGGTGGCCACCTGGGAGCAGCTCACCGGCATCCACATCGACCACTTCATGATGGTCGACTTCGCGGGCGTGGTGTCCATGGCGGACGCCGTCGGCGGTGTCCCGGTGTGCGTGGACGCCAACATCCACTCACGCGACAGCCAGGGCCACGGCTCCGGCCTGAAGCTGACGAAGGGCACGCACGCGGTGAAGGGCGAGCAGGCCCTGCAGTGGCTGCGCACCCGCTACGGCTTCGAGGACGGCAGCGACCTCGCCCGCGCCAAGGCACAGCACATGTACATGACCTCGATGGTCCGGGAACTGCGCGAGAACGCCACCCTGAGCAACCCCAACAAGCTGCGCAAACTCGCCGAGAAGGCCACCGAGGCGCTCACCGTCGACCCGGGGCTCGACACCGTGACGAAGCTCTACGACCTCAGCAACGAACTGCGGAAGGTGAAGCCGGAGCGCATCACCATGACCACCATGCCCAACCGGTACGTGGGCGCGCGCGTGGAGCCGACCGAGGACGCCGAGAAGCTGTTCCGGCTGGTGCGCGAGGACATCGCGCTGGACGGCAAGGACGCCCAGGGCAGGAAGCGGCCCACGGCGGCGGCCTCGGCCGAACCGGCCGCCGCCGACGACGAGATCGCGGTCCAGGTACGCAACGGCACCCGCACCGGCACCCGGCCCCCGGTCGCCGGGCGCGCGAACACCGTGGCCGAACTGCTGGTGGAGGAGGGCTTCACCCGGGCCGTCGCCGACAACGGCACGTCCCTGAGCGAGGAACGGACGGTCGTGCGCTACCCGAGCGCCGAACTGGAGGGCGACGCGCAGGCGGTCGCCAAGGCCCTGGGAATCCCGGCGAGTTCGGTGGAGCGGACGACGAACGTCTCCGGCGTCACCCTCGTCGTGGGCGCGGACTGGCGCGAGGGCACGGCGTACCGGGCCCCCGAGGACGACGAGGACGACAAGGCCCCCGCGTCCGCCGACGCGCTCAACGGGGCGGACGAGGAGGCCTGCATGCGCGTGGACCCGGCGTTCACCTGGTCCTGAGGATCAGCGCGCGCCGGCGTCCGCGCGGACCGCGGGGCGCCGGCTCGCGATCACCTTGCGGGCCAGCGAACGCGGACTGGTCAGAAAGCCCCAGCCCCACGACATGTGCATGGTGGCGAGGGCCACCGGGATCCGCAGCCGGGCCTTCAGCGGCAGCCCCCGGCCCGCCGGCACCGACCCGGCGACGATCGCCGCGAGATAGCCGCCGGGGACGACGAAGCCCCACGGGGTGAGCACCGCGCCGATCACGGTCCCGGCCGCGATCGCGCACACCGCCGCCGGCGGGGCGAGGTAGCGCAGGTTGATGGAGCCTGCGTGGTAGCGGGCCACCACGTGCCGCCAACGGCCGTAGTCCTTGTACTGCTTGGCCAGCGCCCGCACCGACGGCCGCGGCCGGTACGACACCTTCAGCTCCGGCGAGAACCAGATCAGCCCGCCCGCCTCACGGATGCGGAAGTTCAGCTCCCAGTCCTGGGCGCGGATGAACTCCTCGTTGTAGCCGCCCTGCTGCTCCAGCGCCTCGCGCCGGAAGACGCCGAGGTAGACCGTCTCCGCCGGACCCGCCTCGCCGCCGGTGTGGAAGGCGGCGTTGCCGACGCCGATCCGCGACGTCATCGCGGCGGCCACCGCGCGCTCCCAGTCGTTCTCGCCCTCGGCGTGCATGATGCCGCCGACGTTCTGCGCGCCGGTCTCCTCCAGCAGCCGCACCGCCGTGGCGATGTAGTTCGGCGAGAGCATCCCGTGGCCGTCGACGCGGACGACGACCGGATGACGGGACGCCCTGATCGCGGCGTTGAGCGCGGCGGGCGTACGGCCGGACGGGTTGGGCACGGTGCGCACGCGCGGGTCTTCCCGTACGAGCTCGGCGGCGATCTCGTCCGTGCGGTCCGTGGAGGGACCGAGGGCGATCACGACCTCCATCTCGCCGGCGTACTCCTGCGCGAGGATCGCTTGGACGGCCCCGCGCAGATGCCGCTCCTCGTTGAGGACGGGCATGATCACGGAAACGGCGGGGAGCCGCACGTCGGAATTGGCGTTCATCGGTGCTCACGTTACCGCGAACGGGGGACACCGGTGCGCGCCGCCGGGGGCGGTGCCCCGGGCCACAGATCGTACGGGCCTACGGTGCTCCCGGATCCCGCGTACGGCTCTCGTGGAGGTGCCCGCCTTGCCCATGCCGCCGCCCCGCCCCGACGCCACGCCGCGGCGCCGCCCGCGGCCGTCGCGCCGCCCGCCGCGGCCGCCCGCGGGACGGCCGAAGCCGCGGTGGGCCGTGCGGGCGGTGACCGCGCTGTCCGTGGTCGTCCTCGCCTCCGCCGGGATCGGGCACGCGGTGCTCACCAGCCTGGACACGGACATCACGCGGGTCGACGCCTTCAAGGACATGAAGAACCGTCCGCGCGCCGGGCACGGCATGAACGTCCTGCTGGTCGGCACCGACGGCCGCGACCGGATCGGCGAGCGGGAGCGGCGCCGGTACCGGCTCGGCGGCGCCCCCTGCCGCTGCACCGACACGATCATGATCGTGCACATCTCGGCCGACCGGGAGCGGGCGAGCGTGGTCAGCCTGCCCCGCGACTCCTACGCCGTCACGCCCGCCCACACCCACCCCGCCACGGGCGAGCGGCACGGCGGGCACCCCGTCAAGCTGAACGAGGCGTACGCGGAGGGCGGGCCGCAGCTGACCATCCGCACCGTCGAGCACATGACCCGCGTGAAGATCGACCACTACCTGGAGATCGACTTCGCCAGCTTCATGAAGACGGTGGACGTCCTCGGCGGCGTGCGGATCTGCACCGCCAGGCCCCTGAAGGACGACCACACCGGCCTCGACCTGCCGCCCGGCACACACCGGCTGACGGGCGGGCAGGCCCTGCAGTACGTCCGGGCCCGGCACCTCGACGCCGCCTCCGACCTCGGCCGGATGCGGCGCCAGCAGCAGTTCCTGGCGGCGCTCGTCGACCGGGCGGCCTCCTCCGGGGTCCTGCTGAACCCGATCAGGTTCCGGGACGTGACCCGGGCGGTGCTGGGCTCGGTACGGGCCGACGAGGACTTCGGCACCGACGAACTGCTGGCCCTGGGGCGGGCGATGCGGAACTTCTCCCCCTCCTCCTCCGAGTTCACCACGGTGCCGATCGGGCGGATGGAGCACGTCGTCGAGGGCGTCGGCTCGACGCTGAAGTGGGACCCCGCCAAAGCCGGACGGCTCTTCCGGGCGCTGCGCGAGGACCGGCCGCTGGCCGTGCGCGACGACAAGCCCCGCCCCGCGGCGCGGGCCGTCGAGGTGGCCCCGCAGCGGATCCACGTCCAGGTGGAGAACGGCACGCCGACGGCGGGCCTGGGCCGGCGGGTGGACGCCCAGCTGGCCGCGGCCGGATTCCGCACGACCCGGACGCCGGTGAACGCCGCCGAGCGCGATGTGCGGCGCACCGTCGTGGCGTACGACCCGCGCTGGGACCGCTCGGCGAAGTCGCTGGCCGCGGCGCTGCCCGGCAGCGAGCTGCGTGCGGTGACGGGCCTCGGACCGACCCTGCGGGTGATCGCGGGCGCGGACTTCCGGCAGGTGCGCGCGGTACGGGCCGAGCAGCCGGTCCAGGCCGGGGGCACGGTGGTGCGGGGCGACGAGGTGGTGTGCCGCTAGCCACCGCCGCCCGGCCGCTCCTCGCTTGGCGGACTCCCCGCCTCCGTCCCGTGGCGGGGACGGCCGGACGGGCGTACGACGGAAGGAGACGGGGTCGGTCCGCGACCCCGCCACCTTCGAGGAGGACACCATGCAGCAGCCCGCTCCCATGACCGCCATGAGCCAGGAGATGCAGGACTGCGTCGAGGCGTGCATGGCCTGCCACACCATGTGCGAGGAGACCATGAGCTCCTGCCTGCAGATGGGCGGCCAGGCCCAGATGCAGATCATGCGCGCGCTGATGGACTGCAGCGAGACCACCCGGATGTGCGCGGACATGATGATGCGCCGCTCCCCCCTGGCGGCCGACATGTGCGCCCTGTGCGCGAAGGCCTGCGACATGTGCGCCGAGGCGTGTATGTCCCTGCCGGACGACCCGCAGATGATGCGCTGCGCCGAGGCGTGCCGCCGCTGCGCCGAGCTGTGCCGCACGATGGCGGGTGCCCGGATGTGACCCCCGCCTGACCGCGACGGGGGCGTCCCTCCGTCCGGAGGGACGCCCCCACCACGTCCTCAGTCGCCGGAGACGGTGACCTTCTCGTCGTTCTTCAGCTGCTCCACTAGCGTCTTCATCTTGGCGGTGTCCCACTGGAGGTTGCCGTTCGCGGCGTTGCCCGCGATCGGCATGTTCATCGACGTGCCGTCGCCGCCGCTGACGCCCTTCATCGCCCAGAACATGTCGGCCAGGTCGAACAGGCCCATGTCCTTGTCCACGATCAGGGAGTCCAGGCCGGCGCCCATCGTCGGGTACAGCCTGAACGGGTTCAGGACCGTCGACGGGGTCGCCACCTGGCTGGCGAGGGCCGAGAGGAACTTCTGCTGGTTCTTCGTCCGGTCCAGGTCGGAGCCGGCCAGCGCGTATCGGGTGCGGACGAAGGCCAGGGCCTGCTCGCCGTCGAGGGTCTGCCGGCCCTTCTCCAGGTCGGCGCCGGACTTGGCGTCCTTGATGTCCTGCGGGATGTCCATCTCGACGCCGCCGACCGCGTCCACGATGTTCGCGAAGCCGGCGAAGCCGATCTCCACGTAGTGGTCGATGTGCAGGCCGGTGTTGTACTCGACCGTGCGGACCAGCAGCTCGGGGCCGTCCTCGGCGTACGCCGCGTTCAGCTTCACCTGACGGCCGGTGCCCTGGTAGAGCTTGCCGGAGTCGGAGCCCCGGAAAGAGGGGATCGTGACGTTGGAGTCGCGCGGCAGCGAGATCAGGGTGGAGCCGTTGCCGCCGGTGTGCAGGATCATCATCGAGTCCGTGCGCTTGCCCTCCGCGGACCCGGTGTGCAGCTTCTTCTTCTCCTCGGCGGACATGCCCTCACGGCTGTCGGAGCCGACGATCAGGTAGTTCGTGCCCTCGCCCGCCTCCGGCCGGTCGATGACCTTCGACAGGTCGACCTCGCGGTTGAGCTTGGAGTCGGCCCAGAAGTAGGTGCCGACGGTCGTGACGGCCAGCACGATCGCCGCGGTGATCGCCGTCACCTTGATCCGGCGCCGCCAATCCGGGGCGGGACGCCCCGCCCGCGGACCCGCGGGGCCGCGGCCCGAGGGCGTGCCGTAGACCTGGCCGGTGTTGTAGCCGCTGTCGTACCCGCCGTGCGCGGGGTCGCCGTAGCCGTCGTGGCCGCGGCCGTCGACGTACGACGGCTGCCGCGGCACCCCGCCGCCGCGCGGGCCCGCGCCGGGGGGCGCCGCCGGACCCCGGCGGACCTGCCGCATCACGCGCGCGCCCTCGGGCCGTGCGCTCGCGCTGCCGCGTCCGTACCGGTCGCCGCGGTCGCCGCGGTTGTCGTCGGACCATCCCTCGGGCCAATCATTCATGGGCCCAGTGTGCCGGGCACCGCTGTGCGCCTTACAAGCTTCGGCGGAAAATAGGGGCCGTGCTGTTGCGAAGCCGACACAAATCGGCCGGATGCCGACGCGGCATAAGGTGGAGGCCATGACAGACCAGGCCTCAGCCACGGAGTCCGGAACCCCGGAGACTCCGGACATACCGGGCAAGCCGACCTCGGCGTCCCGGACGACTCTCAGCCACATCATGACCCACAACGACACCAATCTGCTGGGCACGGTGCACGGCGGGGTGATCATGAAGCTGGTCGACGACGCGGCGGGCGCCGTGGCCGGACGGCACTCCGGCGGACCCGCCGTCACCGCGTCCATGGACGAGATGGCCTTCCTCGAACCGGTCCGCGTCGGCGACCTGGTCCATGTGAAGGCCCAGGTCAACTGGACCGGCCGGACCTCCATGGAGGTCGGCGTGCGGGTACTGGCCGAACGCTGGAACGAGTCCGCGCCGCCCACCCACGTCGGCTCGGCCTACCTCGTCTTCACGGCCGTCGACGCGGACGGCCGACCGCGCCGGGTGCCGCCGGTGCTCCCCGAGACCGAGCAGGACGAACGCCGCTGGCAGGAAGCCCAGATCCGCCGCACCCACCGCCTGGCCCGCCGCCGCGCGATCGTGGAACTGCGCGAGAAGCGGGCGGCGGAGGGGTTCGAGGACTGAGGTCCGCGGGCAGTCCGCGGACACGGGAAGGGCGGCCGGAGTTCTCCGGCCGCCCTTCCCGCTCGACCGGCCGTCAGGGCAGGTTGCGGGCCATCACGATGCGCTGGACCTGGTTGGTGCCCTCGTAGATCTGCGTGATCTTGGCGTCGCGCATCATGCGTTCCACCGGGTAGTCGCGGGTGTAGCCGTAGCCGCCGAGGAGCTGGACCGCGTCCGTGGTGACCTCCATGGCCACGTCGGAGGCGAAGCACTTGGCGGCGGCGCCCTGGTAGGTGAGGTCGGCGTCGCCGCGCTCGGAGGCGGCGGCGGCCTGGTAGGTCAGGGCGCGGGCGGCCGAGATCTTCATGGCCATGTCGGCGAGCATGAACTGGACGCCCTGGAAGTCGGCGATCGGCTTGCCGAACTGCTTGCGCTCCCGCACGTAGCCCTTGGCGTAGTCCAGGGCGCCCTGGGCGATGCCGAGGGCCTGGGCGGCGATGGTGATGCGGGTGTGGTCCAGGGTCTTCATCGCCGTGGCGAATCCGGTGCCCTCCGCGCCGATCATGCGGTCGGCGGGGATGCGGACGTTGTCGAGGTAGACCTCGCGGGTCGGGGAGCCCTTGATGCCGAGCTTCTTCTCCGGGGCGCCGAAGGAGACGCCCGGGTCGGACTTCTCCACGACGAAGGCCGAGATGCCCTTGGAGCGCTTGTCGGGGTCGGTGACCGCCATCACCGTGTAGAACTCGGAGACGCCGGCGTTGGTGATCCAGCGCTTGACGCCGTTGAGCACCCAGTGGTCGCCGTCGCGGACCGCCCGGGTCCGCATGCCGGCCGCGTCCGAGCCGGCCTCCGGCTCGGAGAGGCAGTACGAGAACATCGCGTCGCCCTTGGCGAGCGGGCCCAGGTACTTCTTCTTCAGTTCCTCGGAGCCGGAGAGGATCACCGGCAGCGAGCCTAGCTTGTTCACCGCGGGGATCAGGGAGGAGGAGGCGCACGCCCGGGCGACCTCCTCGATCACGATGACGGTGGCCAGCGCGTCCGCGCCCGCGCCGCCGTACTCCTCGGGGACGTGCACGGCGTGCAGGTCGTTCGCGACGAGGGCGTCGAGCGCCTCCTGCGGGAAGCGGGCCTCCTCGTCCACCGCGGCGGCGTGCGGCGCGATCTTCGCCTCGGCCAGCGCGCGGACGGCGTCGCGGAGCATGTCGTGCTCCTCGGACGGGCGGTACAGGTCGAAGTCAGCCGATCCGGCCAAGGTCTCTCACGCTCCAAGGACGACGCAGTGCCTGAGGCTAATTACCGTTAAGTAACCCGAATTTTAGGGGCCCGCCCATCCGAGTGATACGTGAGCTTCGCGACAACGGCGAAAGTGCCCGGTGAAGCCCTTTCCCGCGCCCCGGCTATGCTCGGGCACCGCAGCATCGCCGTCCCTCACTGGAGCACCCATGGCCCTCAGGATCACCGTGATCGGCACCGGTTACCTCGGCGCGACACACGCGGCGGCCATGGCCGAGCTCGGGTTCGAGGTCCTGGGGCTCGACGTCGTCCCGGAGAAGATCGACAAGCTCCGGCGGGGCGAGGTCCCGATGTACGAGCCGGGGCTGGAGGAGCTGCTGCGCCGGCACGTCGCCGGGATCGAGGGGTCCAGCGGGCGGCTGCGGTTCACCATGGACTGGGCCGAGGCCGGGGAGTTCGGCGACGTCCACTTCATCTGCGTCAACACCCCGCAGCGGCACGGCGAGTACGCCTGCGACATGAGCTACGTCGACTCCGCGATCGCGTCCCTGGCGCCCCATCTGAAGGGTCCCTGCCTGGTCGTCGGCAAGTCGACCGTGCCGGTCGGCTCCGCCGACCGGCTGGCCGCCTACCTCGCCGCGAACGCGCCGGCCGGCGGGGACGCCGAGCTGGCCTGGAACCCGGAGTTCCTGCGCGAGGGCTTCGCCGTCGAGGACACCCTCCACCCCGACCGGATCGTGGTCGGGGTGCGCAGCGAGCGCGCCGAGAAGCTGCTGCGCGAGGTGTACGCCGGGCCGGTCGCGGAGGGTTCCCCGTTCGTCGTCACGGACTTCCCGACCGCGGAGCTGGTGAAGACGGCCGCGAACTCCTTCCTCGCCACCAAGATCTCCTTCATCAACGCGATGGCCGAGGTGTGCGAGGCGGCGGGCGGCGACGTGGCCAGGCTGGCGGAGGCCATCGGGTACGACGACCGGATCGGCAAGAAGTTCCTGCGGGCCGGGATCGGCTTCGGCGGCGGGTGCCTGCCCAAGGACATCCGGGCGTTCATGGCGCGCGCCGGTGAGCTGGGCGCCGACCAGGCGCTGACCTTCCTGCGCGAGATCGACTCCATCAACATGCGCCAGCGCGGCCAGATGGTGGAGCTGGCCCGGCAGGCGCTGGGCGGCGGGCCGTTCCTCGGCAAGCGGGTCGCCGTGCTGGGCGCCACCTTCAAGCCGGACTCCGACGACGTGCGGGACTCGCCCGCGCTCAACGTGGCCGGACAGATCCACCTGCAGGGCGGGCAGGTCACGGTGTACGACCCCAAGGGCATGGACAACGCCCGCCGCATCTTCCCCACCCTCGGTTACGCCGGCTCCGCGCTGGAGGCCGTGCGGGGCGCGGACGTCGTACTGCACCTGACGGAGTGGCGGGAGTTCCGCGAGCTGGACCCGGAGGCGCTCGGCGAGGTCGTGGCGGCCCGGGTGGTCCTGGACGGGCGCAACGCCCTGGACCCGGAGCGGTGGCGCAGGGCCGGGTGGACGTACCGGGCGATGGGCCGGCCGAACGCCTGACGGGCGCCCTGCGGACGGCACCGGCCGGGCCGGGATTCCGCCGGGTCGGGGCCTCGCCGTCTTCCGTCCCGGGGGCGGCGCCTGCCGGGTCGGGGCCTCGCCGTCTTCCGTCCCGGGGGCGGCGCCTGCCGGGTCGGGGCCTCGCCGTCTTCCTCCGCTCCGTGGCGCGGCCGTGTCCGGGTCACGTCCCCTCCGTCCGGTTCGCCCGGTACCGGCGCATCTTCGCGCGGGCCCCGCACCCCTGCATCGAGCACCAGCGGCCGCGTCCGGCCGGGCTGCGGTCGTAGTACGCCCAGTGGCAGTCGGCGGCCTCGCAGGCCTTGAGCCGGGTCCAGGTGCCCGCGATCAGCGCCTCGGCGACGGCCGCGGCGACGCGGGAGAGCAGGGGGCGGGCGTCGGCGGGGGCGAGGGCGGCCGAGCCGTCGGCCGGGTCGACGGTCACCGCCAGGGGCGCGGCGGCCAGCAGTTCGCCCAGCGGGGTCACCGCGCGGTGCGGCGGGTGGCCGGCGTGGGCGAGCAGGGCGGCGCGCAGGGATTCGCGCAGTTCGCGGGCGGCGGGCAGGCCGTCCTCCGGGAGGCCGAACCGGGCCCTGCCCTCCGCCGTGTCGAGCGAGTCGGCGCCCGTCCTCACGTCCAGCGTGTTCACCAGGGACTGGATCAGGGCCAGGCTCCCGGGCGCGGGCGCTCTCTCACTCATGCTTGCGACGTTACCGCTTGTACGGGATCATTCAGTAACCGTTACCGGTTGCTCGGTTCTATGAGTAACCACAGGGGTCCTTCCGGGCCCGCGGACGACTTCGAGGAGGAAGTCATGGCTGTCGCCGAGCTGGGCGCCGTCGTCCTGGACTGCCCCGATCCGCGCGCGCTGGCCGGGTTCTACGCCCGGGTGCTGGGCGGGACCGTGGAGGGCGAGGGGGACTGGGTCGACCTGAAGCTGCCGGGCGGGCGGACGCTCGCCTTCCAGGCCGCCCCGGGGCACGTACCGCCGCGGTGGCCCTCGCCGGAGCACTCGCAGCAGTTCCACCTGGACCTGGACGTGCCGGACCTGGACGCGGCGGAGAAGGCCGTGCTGGAGCTGGGCGCGAAGCCGCTGGACGCGGAGGACCGCTCGCGCAGCTTCCGGGTTTACGCCGATCCGGCCGGGCACCCGTTCTGCCTCTGTGCCTGCTGACATCAGGAGGTTCCATGGCATCCGTGGCCCGTCTGCGTTCCGTGGTCGTCGACTGTCCCGAGCCGGCGGAGCTGGCCCGCTTCTACGCGCAGGTCGCGGGCGGCACGCCCGAGGAGGAGAGCCCCGACTGGGTGGTGCTGCAGGTCCCCGGCGGGCCGCGGCTGGCCTTCCAGCGGGTGTCCGGGCTGACCCCGCCCCAGTGGCCGCGCTCCGACCGCGACGCCCAGCAGTTCCACCTGGACTTCGACGCCGGGTCCACGTGGGAGGAGGTCGACGCGGCCCACGAGAAGGTGCTGGCGCTCGGCGCGCGTCCGCTGGACCTGGAGGACCGGGAGAAGAAGGACTTCCAGGTGTACGCCGATCCGGCCGGGCACCCGTTCTGCCTGTGCCGGATCGAGCACGGCTGAGGGGCACCGCCCGCGCCCTTGGCGCCGTCAGCCGTCCAGCGCGGTGATCGTCGCGGTGGACGGCTGGCGGCGCTGCTGTGTCGCGCGGGCGGTGAAGTCGCCGCCGCGCAGTACGCGCTGGACGTTGCCCCAGGTGAGCAGGGCCAGGTCGGTCTCCGTCCAGCCGCGGCGGAGCAGTTCGGCGATCAGGCGGGGGTAGCCGGAGACGTCGCCGAGCTCCCGGGGGTGGGCGCCGGGGGCGTCGTAGGTGCCGGACAGGCCCACGCAGGCGGGGCCGGCGATCTCGCGCACGTGGTCGAGGTGGTCGGCGACGTCGCGGACCGTCGGCCCGGTCTGCTCGGTGGTCAGCGGCACCATGCACAGGCCGCCCGCGGCGCCCAGTTCGGCGAGCAGGTCGTCGGGGAGGTTGGCCGGGTGGGGGCGCAGGGCGCGGGCGGCGGAGCGGGTGCACAGCACCGGCGCCCTGGAGACGGCGAGGGTACGGCGGATCGTCTCCGGGCGGGCGCCGGAGAGGTCGGCGAGCACGCCGAGCCGGTTCATCTCGCGCACGGTCTCCTCGCCGAACCGGGTCAGTCCGGCCTCGCCCGCCCAGGACACGCCGGTCAGCGTGAGGACCTGCAGCCCGAGGGTGTGCAGGGAGCGCAGGATGCCGAGGGAGTCGCCGAGGGCGGTGGCCGGGGCGGGGCCGAGCAGGACGGCGACCCGGCCGCAGTTGCGGGCGTCGGCGGTCTGGCCGGCCCCGTGGGCCGGGCGCAGGTGCTCGGGGAGGCCCCGGGCGACCGTCTTGACCAGGTCCATCTGTTCGAGGGTGGTGCCGACGGCCCGGTCGCCGTACAGGCCCTCGGGCAGGTGCAGCGCGCAGAACAGGGCGCCCACGTGCCCCTGGCGGAGCCTCGGCACGTCGGTGTCGACGGCGCTCTCGCCGAGTTCCAGGTCGTACCAGGACAGGTGCCTGAGCGCCCAGGGCAGCCCGTTGTAGCCGTCGGCCACGGGGTGGGCCGCGAGGAGGGCGCGGGCACGGCGCAGCAGTCCCTCGTCGAGGTCGCAGACGGACGGGTACGGCTCCGGCGGGAGGGGCGGGGCGCCGGGCCCGGGGAACGGCTCGGACGGGTCGTCGAGCTCGCCGGCCGCTGGGGCGGGATGCAGGTCGTCCTGGAGGTCTGCCATGGCGGGCTCCGTACGGTCGTCGTGCAGTACGGTCACCGTCGCACGGCGTCCGGGGCCGTTCCTGGTGGGTGGCGCGTTCGGGGGTACGCCGGTTCAGCGGCCCCGGGCCGCGTCGATCACCTCGTCCAGCGTCTCCCGGGAGCGCAGCAGGTCGGCGATCATCCGGTCGATGCGGGCGCGTTCCTCGGCGAGGGCGGAGACGAGCCGGGGGGTGGCGACGGCGGAGGGGCCGCCGTCGGCGTCCCGCATGCACGGGAGCAGCTGTGCGATCTTCGAGCTGCTCAGCCCCGCCGCGAACAGCTCCTGGATCCGGACGACCCGGTCGACCGCGGCCTCGGGATACTCCCGGTGCCCGCCGGGTGTCCGCCCGGACGCCAGCAGGCCCTGCTTCTCGTAGTAGCGCAGCGACCGCTCGCTCACGCCGGTGCGCCGGGCCAGTTCGCCGATCCGCACGGTCCCCCCAGGGACTTGAATCTGACATGGGTGTCAACTTCTAGCGTATCGGCATGACGCACACGACAGCGCTCTTCGAGCCTTTCGGCCTCGGCCCGCTGGCCCTCCCCAACCGCCTGGTGATGGCCCCGCTCACCCGCAACCGCGCGGCCGCCGACGGCACTCCCACCCCGCTGATGGCCGCCTACTACGCCCAGCGCGCCACCGCCGGCCTGATCATCGCCGAGGCCTCGACGCCGAACGCGACCGGGCAGACGTACCCGAACATCACCGCGATCCACGCACCGGGCCACGTGGCCGGCTGGCGCCGGGTGACGGACGCCGTGCGGGCGGCGGGCGGCGGGCCGATGTTCCTGCAGCTCCAGCACGGCGGCCGGGTCGGGCATCCGGCCACCAGCGGCCTGACCCCGGTGGCGCCCTCGCCGGTTCCCCTGCCGGAGACGATCTTCACGCCCGAGGGGCGCCGGCGGGCCGTCGTCCCGCGGGAGATGACCCTCGACGACATCCGTGCCACCGTCGCCGACTTCGCGGCCGCCGCCCGCAACGCGATCGAGGCGGGCTTCGACGGCGTGGAGGTGCACGCGGCCAACGGCCACCTGCTGCACCAGTTCCTCGCCGGGAACACCAATCTCCGCACGGACGACTACGGCGGGTCGGTGGCCGGGCGGATCCGGTTCGCGGTGGAGGTGGTCGAGGCCGTGGCCGCCGGGATCGGCGCCGGCCGGGTGGGGGTGCGCGTCTCCCCGGGCAACACCGTCAACGGCATCGCGGAGACGGACACGGACGTGCTCCACCCCGCGCTCGTCGAGGCGCTGGCGGGACGGGGACTGGCCTATCTCCACCTGGCGTACGCCGACCCGGACGTGCCCCTCTTCCGGCGGATCCGCGCGGACTGGCCGGGGACCCTCGTCGCCAACCCCGTGCTGCCGGAGATCTCCACCGAGGCGGTGCTCCGAGGGTCCGCGCGCCTGCTGGCCGCCGGGGCCGACCTGATCGCCCTCGGCCGGCCCTTCCTCGCCAACCCCGACCTGGTGGCGCGGCTGCGGCTGGGCGCGCCGCTCAACCCGGTCAGGGACCGGTACCTGATGTACGTGGGCGGGGCGGCCGGCTACACCGACTACCCCGCCCTCGACGAGGCCGGGCCTCAGCCGTCCAGGTCCTCGATGCGGGCGTGGGACGGGGCCCGCGTGGTCTGAAGGTCCCGGGCCACGTCCTCGGCCGCGCCCAGCACCCGTACCGCGTTCTGCCAGGTCAGCTTGGCCAGGTCGGTCTTCGACCAGCCGCGGCGGAGCAGTTCGGCGATGAGGTTGGGGTAGCCGGAGACGTCGTTCAGGCCGTCCGGGGTGAAGGCGGTGCCGTCGTAGTCGCCGCCGATGCCGATGTGGTCGACGCCGGCGACCTCCCGCATGTGGTCGAGGTGGTCGGCGACCGTGGCGGCCGTGGCGACCGGGCGCGGGCGCCGCTCCTCGAAGGCGCGGTGCACCTTCATCGCCTCGGGGGTGGTGTCCAGGGGGTGGAAGCCGTGCGCGCGCATGTTCGCGTCGGCCTCGGCCGTCCACTCCACGGCCGCCTGGAGCACGAACTTCGGCACGAACGTCACCATCGCCACGCCGCCGTTGGCGGGCAGGCGTTCGAGGACGTCGTCCGGGATGTTGCGCGGGTGGTCGCAGACGGCCCGGGCGGAGGAGTGGGAGAAGATCACCGGCGCGGAGGTGGTGTCCAGCGCGTCCCGCATCGTCGTGGCGGCGACGTGGGAGAGGTCGACCAGCATGCCGAGCCGGTTCATCTCCCGCACGACCTCGCGGCCGAAGGCCGACAGCCCGCCGACGCCCGGTTCGTCCGTCGCGGAGTCGGCCCAGGGCACGTTGTCGTTGTGGGTCAGGGTCAGGTAGCGCACGCCGAGCGCGTGCAGCCCGCGCAGCGTGCCGAGGGAGCAGGCGATGGAGTGGCCGCCCTCGGCGCCCATGAGGGAGGCGATGCGGCCCTGTTCCCGCGCGGCCTCCAGGTCGGCGGCCGTCAGCGCGGGCGCCAGGTCCCGCGGGTGGCGGGCCAGCAGCTGCCGCACGCAGTCGATCTGTTCGAGGGTGGCCGCGACCGGATCGGGCTCGTCGGTGCGCACGTACACCGACCAGAACTGCGCGCCGACCCCGCCCGCGCGCAGCCGCGGGATGTCGGTGTGCAGGTGGGCGCCCTGGTCGACGGCGATGTCGCGGGCGTCGAGGTCGTAGCGGACCTGCTCGCGCAGCGCCCAGGGCAGGTCGTTGTGCCCGTCGACGACGGGGAACTCGGCGAGGAGGGCGCGGGCGTCGTCGTGGGAGGTCACCGGCGTCACTTCCCGAAGCCGAAGCTGCCGCCCGTGCCGTCCACCTTGGCGCGCAGGCGCCTGCCCTTCTCGGTGGCCTGGTCGTTCAGGTCCTGCTGGAACTCGCGCATCCGCTGCAGCAGGTCCTCGTCGTGCGCGGCGAGCATCCGGGCGGCGAGGAGGCCGGCGTTGCGGGCGCCGGCGACGGAGACGGTCGCGACCGGGACGCCGGCCGGCATCTGCACGATCGACAGCAGGCTGTCCATGCCGTCGAGGTACTTCAGCGGCACGGGCACGCCGATCACCGGCAGCGGGGTCACGGAGGCGAGCATGCCGGGCAGGTGGGCGGCGCCCCCGGCCCCGGCGATGATCGCCTTCAGTCCGCGGTCGGCGGCCTGCTCCCCGTAGGCGATCATCTCGCGCGGCATGCGGTGCGCGGAGACGACGTCGACCTCGTAGGCGATCCCGAACTCGTCGAGGGCCTGGGCGGCGGCCTCCATGACGGGCCAGTCGGAGTCCGAGCCCATGACGATGCCGACCGAGGGCAGGGGGCGCTCGTCGGCGCTGGTCGCGAAGCGGTGGTCGGGCGACGGGTGGGCCGGGCTCATTCGGTGATCGTGCCTCTCAGGTAGCCGGCAGCGTGACGGGCGCGCTCCAGCACGTCGTCCAGGTCGTCGCCGTAGGTGTTGACGTGGCCGACCTTGCGGCCGGGCTTCACGTCCTTGCCGTACATGTGGATCTTGAGCTGGGGGTCGCGGGCCATGCAGTGCAGGTACGCGGAGTACATGTCCGGGTAGTCGCCGCCGAGGACGTTGACCATCACCGTCCACTTCGCGCGCGGGCGCGGGTCGCCGAGCGGCAGGTCGAGGACGGCCCGGACGTGGTTGGCGAACTGGGAGGTGATCGCGCCGTCCATCGTCCAGTGGCCGGAGTTGTGCGGGCGCATCGCGAGCTCGTTGACGAGGACGCGGCCGTCGCGGGTCTGGAACAGCTCCACGGCGAGGTGGCCGACGACGCCCAGTTCCCTGGCGATGGTCAGGGCCATCTCCTCGGCCCTGAGCGCGAGGTCCTCGTCCAGGCCGGGGGCGGGGGCGATGACCGTGTCGCAGACGCCGTTCACCTGCCGGGACTCGACCACCGGGTAGGCGACGGCCTGGCCGTGCGGGGACCGCACGACGTTGGCGGCCAGCTCGCGCACGAAGTCGACCTTCTCCTCGGCGAGGACCGCGACGCCCGCGCGGAACGGCTCGGCGGCCTCCTCGACCGAGTGCACGACCCACACGCCCTTGCCGTCGTAGCCGCCGCGGACGGTCTTCAGGACGACCGGGAATCCCTCCCCCTCCGCGGCGAAGGCGGCCACGTCGTCCGGATCGGAGACGATGCGGTGCCGCGGGCACGGCACGCCGATCGCGGTGAGTTTCGCGCGCATCACGCCCTTGTCCTGGGCGTGCACCAGCGCGTCGGGCCCCGGGCGCACGGGGATGCCGTCCGCCTCCAGGGCCCGCAGGTGCTCGGTGGGCACGTGCTCGTGGTCGAAGGTGATCACGTCGCAGCCGCGCGCGAAGTCACGCAGCGTGTCCAGGTCGCGATAGTCGCCGACGACGACGTCGTTCACCACCTGCGCCGCGGAATCCTGGGGCGTGTCACTGAGGAGCTTGAACCTGATGCCCAGCGGGATGCCTGCCTCGTGTGTCATACGAGCGAGCTGGCCCCCGCCGACCATGCCGACTACCGGGAACGTCACGCTCCTAGGGTATCGGCCGCGCCACGGTGCCCTGTTTCCGGCCTCCGACCGGCCCCCGGAACCCGTCCACAGGAAGATCGCACGGGTGGGTGGTTAGCATGACGGGGTTGGCGCAACCTCACGGACGGGGGCCTGCACGGTCATGGGACACGGCTCCTCGGGACTCCGACGGCTCGTTCGCGAGGCCGCCAAGTTCGGCGCGGTGGGCGGGGCGGGCCTGCTCGTCAACCTCGGCGTGTTCAACCTGGTCCGGCACCTGACCGACCTGCAGGTGGTGCGGGCCAGCGTCATCGCGACCGTCGTCGCGATCGTCTTCAACTACGTCGGCTTCCGCTACTTCACCTACCGGGACCGCGACAAGAGCCGCCGCACCAAGGAGATGTCGCTGTTCCTGCTGTTCAGCGCGGCCGGACTGGTGATCGAGAACGGCGTGCTGTACACGGCGACGTACGGCTTCGGCTGGGACAGCCCGCTGCAGAGCAACGTCTTCAAGTTCCTCGGCATCGGCATCGCCACGCTGTTCCGGTTCTGGTCGTACCGGACGTGGGTGTTCCGGGCGCTGCCGGGCCGGACCCCGGTGACCGGCCCGGAGTCCCTCCTGGAGACGGCGGCGAGGAAGCCGAAGGCCCGCCAGCGCGCGTGACGGCGCCGGCCGGACCTACCGGACGGTGGGCTCGCCCGCCGACGTCTTGCCCGGCGGCGGGGTGCGGGACAGGAACAGGCCGAAGACCGCCGGCTTGGCCTGGAGCAGTTCCAGCCGGCCCCCGTCGGCCTCCGCCAGGTCGCGGGCGACGGCCAGGCCGATGCCCGTGGAGTTGTGCCCGCTGATCGTGCGCTCGAAGATCCGCGCGCCCAGGTCGGCGGGGACGCCCGGACCCTCGTCGGCCACCTCGACCACCGCCTGGTTCCCCGTCACCCGGGTGCGCAGCGCGACCGTGCCGCCGCCGTGCATCAGGGAGTTCTCGATCAGCGCGGCCAGCACCTGGGCCACCGCGCCCGGCGTGCCCACGGCGTTCAGGTGCCGCTTGCCGGAGCACACGATCGCCCGGCCCGCGCTGCGGTAGGCGGGGCGCCACTCCGCGATCTGCTGCTGGATGACCTCGTCCAGGTCGAAGGTGACGGCCGAGCCGTTGCGCGGGTCGCGGGAGTTGGTCAGCAGCCGCTGCACCACGTCCGTCAGCCGCTCCACCTGCGACAGCGCGATCGTCGCCTCCTCCTTCACCGTGTCCGGGTCGTCGGTGAGGGTGATCTCCTCCAGCCGCATGGACAGCGCGGTCAGCGGTGTGCGCAGCTGGTGGGAGGCGTCGGCGGCCAGGCGGCGCTCGGCGGTCAGCATCCGGGCGATGCGCTCGGCGGAGGCGTCCAGCACGTCCGCGACCCGGTCCAGCTCGGGGACGCCGTACCGCTTGTGCCTCGGGCGCGGGTCGCCCGAGCCGAGGCGTTCGGCGGTCTCGGCGAGGTCGGTGAGCGGGGAGGCGAGCCGGTTGGCCTGGCGGACCGCCAGCAGCACCGCGGCCACCACCGCCAGCAGCGCCACCAGCGCGATGATCACCAGGGTCCGGCCGACCTCCCGGGTCACCGCGGACCTCGGCTCCTCGACGACGACCTGCTCGCCCTCCTCGCCGGTGGCCTCGCCGCGGATGACCCCGCCCCGCGGCTTGTCGCCGATCTCGATGGGCCGCTGCCCCGGGATCCGGATCACGGCGTACCGGCCCCGGGCGACCTGGCCGCGCAGGACGTCGGCGTCGACGGTCCCGGCGCCCAGCAGGCGGCTGTCCACGATGCTGGCCAGCCGGGCGGCCTCCAGCTCCACGCGTTCCTGGGCGCTGCTGCTGATCGTCCGGCTCTCGACGACGACGAGGGAGACGCCGAAGACGGCGATCACGACGAGCACCACGGCGAGCGTGGACTGGATCAGGCGACGGCGCATGTTCTCTTACCCGCGAGGGCCCGGTGGGCGTTCAGTTCTTCTCGAAGCGGAAGCCCACGCCGCGCACGGTGGCGATGTAGCGGGGGTTGGCCGCGTCGTCCCCGAGTTTCTTGCGCAGCCAGGAGATGTGCATGTCGAGGGTCTTCGTCGACGACCACCAGGTGGTGTCCCAGACCTCGCGCATCAGCTGGTCGCGGGTGACGACCCGGCCGGCGTCCCGCACCAGCACCCGCAGCAGGTCGAACTCCTTCGCGGTGAGCTGCAGCTCCTCGTCGCCCATCCACGCCCGGTGCGACTCGACGTCGATGCGCACCCCGTGCGTGGCGGACGGCTGCTGCGGCTCGGCGGCGCCGCGCCGCAGCAGGGCGCGGACGCGGGCGAGCAGCTCGGCGAGCCGGAAGGGTTTGGTGACGTAGTCGTCGGCGCCCGCGTCGAGACCGACGACGGTGTCCACCTCGTCGGCGCGCGCGGTCAGGATGAGGATCGGCACGGTGTGCCCCTCGGCGCGCAGCCGGCGGGCCACCTCCAGGCCGTCCATGCCGGGCAGACCCAGGTCGAGCACGACCAGGTCGACGCCGCCCTGGACCCCGGCGTCGAGGGCGGCGGGACCGTCCTCGCGCACCTCGACCTCGTACCCTTCCCGGCGCAGTGCGCGGGCCAGCGGCTCCGAGATGGACGCATCGTCCTCGGCGAGCAGTACTCGGGTCATGAAGTGATGGTAGTCCGCCCGGGTCGGCGGCCGATGCATGATCGCGGAGCCCGGTCCCTCCCCCGCCTTCCCTTTGTGCAGTAACGGTACAAACCGGTGACCGTAAGGTGATAACCCGATGAGGACCTTAGAAAAGCCGCCTTCGGTTCCCTCCAAACCTGTGATCCATGTCTCAAGTCCTTCCATATCCGGCTGTGCCCTGCCGTATGGTGAATGAACGCCTGTAGCACCACGGGGACCTTTGGCGCTGTTCGACGCTGAAGGTCTCTTTTGTGCGCGGGCTGGCCCGCGGCCAGCCCTGGAAAGGAACGACCTGTGGCCGGGCCTCGCCGCGCAGTGACGCGCGTAGAGGCGTGGATCCCGGTGGTCGCCGTCCGTCGCTCCGCGATCCGGAGCGGCCGGCCCGTAGGCGTCGGGCGGAGGGCGGGACCCGCCGGTGCCGGCCGCCCCCCACCGGGCGCGCTCCTCGGGTGACGCGTCCCGACCAGCAAGGAACGACCATGGCGTCCAGCCTGACGAAGGACTCGGTCCAACCGGCCACCCCCGGTTCCGGGAAGACCTTCTTCGGCCACCCCCGGGGTCTGGCCACCCTCTTCATGACCGAGATGTGGGAGCGCTTCTCCTACTACGGCATGCGGGCTCTGCTTCCGCTGTACCTCGTCGCCCCGGGCGGACTGCACCTGGACGCCGGCGCCGCGACCGCGATCTACTCGGTGTACGTGTCGCTGGTGTACCTGCTCGCCATGCCGGGCGGCTGGTTCGGCGACCGCGTCTGGGGACCGCGCAAGACGGTCGCCGTGGCCGGCGCGGTCATCATGCTCGGTCACCTCACGCTGGCGCTGCCGTCCTCCGGCACGTTCTACGCGGGCCTGGGCCTGGTCGCCATCGGTTCGGGCCTGCTGAAGGCCAACATCTCCACGATGGTCGGCCACCTGTACAAGGGGCCGGACGACCCGCGCCGCGACGGCGGCTTCACCGTCTTCTACATGGGCATCAACCTCGGTGCCTTCGCCGCGCCGCTGATCATCGGCACCATCGGCGAGAGCGTCGACTGGCACCTGGGCTTCGCGCTCGCCGCGCTCGGCATGGCGCTGGGCCTCGCCCAGTTCCTGCTGGGCAGCCGCCACCTGGACCCGCACTCCAGCGTCGTCCCGAAGCCGCTGTCCGCCGCGGAGAAGGCCGCCACGCTGCGCAAGGCCGCGCTCTGGGCGGGCATCGCCGTCGTCGCGTACGCCGTCCTGGGCTTCTCCGGCCACTACACCCTGAACTGGGTCCTGGTCCCGCTGACCCTCCTCGGTGTGATCATCCCGGCCCTCGTCCTGGTCCGCATCAAGCGCGACAAGGAGCTGGACCGCGCCGAGCAGTCCAAGATGTCGGCCTACATCTGGTTCTTCGTCGCCGCTGCCGTGTTCTGGATGATCTACGACCAGGGCGGCTCGACCCTGTCGATCTTCGCCGACTCCTCCGCCGAGAACAGCGTCCTCGGCTGGGAGTTCCCGGTCTCCTGGTACCAGTCGGTCAACCCGGTCCTGATCATGGCGCTGGCCCCGGTCTTCGCCTGGTTCTGGCTGGCGCTGAACCGGCGCGGCAAGGAGCCCAGCACGATCGTGAAGTTCGCCTCCGGCCTGGTGCTGGTCGGCGCGTCCTTCTTCCTCTTCCTCGCCCCGCTGTCGATCGCGGACGGCGGCCACAAGGCGGCGGCGCTGTGGCTGGTGGCGATCTACTTCACGCAGACCGTCGGTGAGCTGCTGCTCTCCCCGGTCGGCCTGTCGGTCACCACGAAGATGGCGCCCGCGAAGTACGCCTCGCAGATGATGGGCGTCTGGTTCCTCGCCGTCACCGCCGGCGACGCCACCACCGGCCTGCTCTCCATCGCCGGCGTCGACCTGAACAAGACGGGCATCGTGGCCCTGGAGGCCACGCTCGCCGTGGTCGCCGGCGTGGCGGTGTGGATGTACCGCAACAAGGTGAAGGAGCTCATGGGGGACGTCCGCTGAGAGCCCGCCGACGGGCTCCCACGACGCCGGGCTTCCACGACGGAGGGCCACCGCACCGGACGGGTGCGGTGGCCCTCCGGGCGTTCGGCGGAGCCGGCGGCGACCGGCGGGACACGCCGGCCCGCCGCCGGCCCGGCGGGAGGCGGCGGGCGCGGGGATCCGCGCCGCGCGCTCCCCGGCCGGGCGGCCCGTCTAGGCCGGCGCTCCGAGTTCCGCCCAGACGGTCTTGCCCGCGACGCCCGGGGTCCGTACGACCCCCCAGTCCAGGCACAGCCGCTGCACGATGAACATCCCGTGGCCGCCGGGGCGCCCCGCGCGGTGCGGGGTGCGGGGGGCCGGCTGGCCCGTCCCCCGGTCGGAGACCTCGATCCGGATCACCTTCCTGTCGCAGGTGATCCACAGTTCGTCCGGCCCCTCGGCGTGCAGGCAGGCGTTCGTGACCAGTTCGGACACGACGAGCAGTACGTCCTCGGCGGCGGCCCGCTGGTCGGCGGTGGCGGCGGGCAGCCAGCCCCACGCGTACAGGGCCTGGCGGGTGAAGTCGCGGGCGAGCGGGACGACGCCGCTCTCGCCGTCGAAGCTCAGCCTGCGGACCTGGCGGCCCGCCGACGACGCGGACGGCCCGGCCTCGCCCCCTGCGGAGGCGCCGGCCGCCGCCACGCCCCCCTCGGGAGCACCGGCCGCCGCCACGCCCCCCTCGGATGCACCGGAAGCGCCGCTGGGCTCCGGACCGCGGTCGCCCGGCGGGTAGGGCCGGGTGGTGCTCATCAGCGCTTCACCTCACCGATTCACCAGTTCAGGATGTGGAAGTCGTACACGGTCACTTGCACTCACGCAGTACGGCGGTGCGTCGGTTCTCGGCGTTCCGCCGCCCCGGCGGCCGACGTGTTTCGCATGTCTCCTGCCCGACCCGACCGGCCGAACACCCTTTGATCGGGCCGGAAACGGCGGCGGGAGGAAATCACCGGCCGCAGCGGGACGGGCACGGTCCGCGGGCCTGCGCATCCGCCGCTCAGCCGGAGTCGTCGGCCAGGGCGGCCTCGAGCGTGTCATGGACGGCGAACACCGCGTCCGCCCCGGTGATCTCGAACACTCGCGCGACGACCGGCTGCATTCCCACGAGGTGCACCCCTCCCCCGGCGGCCTCCGCCTTCAGCCGCGCGCCCAGCAGGACGTTCAGCCCCGTGGAGTCGCAGAACTCCAGACGCGCGCAGTCGATGACGAGCCGGTTGAATCCCTTGGCGAGGCAGTCCTCGAGTGGCTCACGCAACAGATCGGCGGTGTGGTGATCGAGCTCACCCGCCGGAGTCACGACGGCACTAGGGCCCTCTTCCCGCACCTCCACCAGAAGCCGGCCCGACTGTGCGCTGCCGACCGTCCCGCGGTCCATGCCGTCTCTCTCTCCCGACGTCGTGGCTGCTTACTGACGCCCTCGAACACTACGCCTTCCTCACGCCCTCCGACACCCGAACAACTGCACACAAACGGACACAAGCACACAGAACGCACTTGCGGTGGGTTCGGTGAAGCGGGTAGGGCTAGTAAAGACACGTACCCGACACGGCCGGCTTTGGAGGCGCCGCACACCGCAGTGCACGTACTGGCTTCGGCAGCCGTATGCCGAGAACGATGGAGGACATCATGTCACCCCGGCTCGACGCATCGCGTACCCGCGAAGCGACGTCGACACCCCCTCCGGAGCTCCTGGACCCCCGCGAGCAGCACGACCTACCCGACGCGGACGGACACGACGTCCTCGTCGAACAGCCCGGCGCCCTCACCGGACTTCCGGAGATCCCCCCGTACGACGAGGTGGGCCCGGTCGACGCGCGAGCCCTGTCCAAGACCCTCTTCGAGCGCCTGGAGTCGCTGGAGGAAGGCACCCGCGAGTACTCGTACGTGCGCAACACGCTCGTCGAACTCAACCTCGCCCTCGTCAAGTTCGCCGCCTCCCGCTTCCGCTCGCGCAGCGAGCCGATGGAGGACATCGTCCAGGTCGGCACCATCGGCCTGATCAAGGCGATCGACCGCTTCGAGCTCTCCCGCGGCGTGGAGTTCCCCACGTTCGCGATGCCGACCATCATCGGCGAGATCAAGCGCTTCTTCCGCGACACCTCGTGGTCCGTGCGCGTACCGCGCCGGCTGCAGGAGCTCCGGCTGGACCTGGCCAAGGCCGGTGACGAGCTGGCCCAGCAGCTCGACCGGGCCCCCACGGTGGCCGAACTGGCCGAGCGGCTCGGCATCTCCGCCGACGAGGTCGTCGAGGGCATGGCGGCGTCGAACGCGTACACGGCCTCGTCGCTGGACGCGCAGCCGGAGGAGGACGACACCGAGGGCACGCTCGCGGACCGCATCGGCTACGAGGACCACGGGCTCGAAGGCATCGAGTACATCGAGTCGTTGAAGCCGCTGATCGCCGAACTCCCGTCCCGGGACCGGAAGATCCTCTCCCTCCGCTTCGTCGCCGGCATGACCCAGTCGGAGATCGGCGACGAGCTCGGCATCTCCCAGATGCACGTGTCGCGGCTGCTGTCGCGGACGCTGGTACGGCTGCGCAAGGGCCTGACGGTCGAGGAGTGACCGGCTCCCCGGCCGCCGACGGGGCACCGGGCGCGGTCCGTCGGCGCCCGCCCGCACGCCGCGAGCGGGTCGGCGGCGCGCCGGCCGGGCCCGCGCCCGTTCTCAGCAGACCCGGACGCCCCGCCGCCACACCCCGCTCACCAGCGGCACCCCCGGCCGGTAGGCCAGGTGCACGTGGCTCGGGGCGTCGAGCACGAGCAGGTCGGCGTACGCGCCCGGGGTGAGGCGGCCGATGTCGGTGCGGCGCAGGGCCGCCGCGCCGCCCGCCGTGGCCGACCACACCGCCTCGTCCGGGGTCATCCCCATCTCCCGCACCGCGAGCGCGATGCAGAAGGGGACGGAGGAGGTGAAGGACGAGCCCGGGTTGCAGTCCGTGGACAGGGCGACGGTGACGCCCGCGTCGAGGAGGCGGCGGGCGTCGGGCCACTCGGCGCGGGTGGAGAACTCGGCGCCGGGCAGCAGGGTGGCGACGGTACGGCTGCCGGCCAGGGCGTCGATGTCCGCGTCGGTGAGATGGGTGCAGTGGTCGGCGCTGGCCGCGTCGAGTTCGACGGCGAGCCGGACGCCGGGGCCGTGGGAGAGCTGGTTGGCGTGGACACGCGGATGCAGGCCCTTCGCCTTCCCGGCGGTGAGGATCGCGCGGGCCTGGTCGCCGTCGAAGGCGCCGCGCTCGCAGAAGACGTCGATCCAGCGGGCGTGGGGGGCGCAGGCGTCGAGCATCTCGCCGGTGACGAGGGCGACGTAGGCGTCCGGGTCGCCGGTGTGCTCCGGGGGGACGACGTGGGCGCCCAGGTAGGTGACCTCGTCGGTGTGGCGGGCGGCGATGCGCAGGGCGCGGGACTCGTCGGCGACGGTCAGGCCGTAGCCCGACTTGGTCTCGAAGGTGGTGGTGCCCTGGCGGAGCGCCTCGGCGAGGTAGCGGGTGAGACCCGCCTCCAGTTCCTCGTCGGTCGCGGCGCGGGTGGCGGCGACCGTCGTGCGGATGCCGCCCGCGCTGTAGGGGCGGCCGGACATGCGGGCGTTGAACTCCTCGGCGCGGTCGCCCGCGAAGAGCAGGTGGGAGTGGGAGTCGACGAAGCCGGGCAGGACCGCCCGGCCGCCCGCGTCGACCTGGTTGTCAGTGGCGGGTGCTTTGCTTCGGTCACCGGTCCACGCGACGCGGTCGCCCTCGATGACGACGGCCGCGTCCCGGACCAGTCCGAGGGGGGTTCCGTCATCCGGGGAGGGGTCGTTGGTGACCAGGACGGCGATGTTGGTGATGAGCGTGCTGGCGGTGCTCGCGGAGCTGGCGGGGCTGACGGTCGTCGCGTTGCTCATGGCGTCCTTGCTGGCCTGGTCGGCGGTGGGGTCGGGTCCGGGTGCGGGCCGCGCGGGCGGGCGGCCGGGGGTCATCCGCGCAGGGCTGCGACGGCGTCCGCGAGGGCTTTCGGCACGTCCGGTACGAGGAGGTGGACCCCGTCCCGTACGACGGGCCGGCCCGCCACGACCGTGTGCGACACGTCCGCTGCCGACGCGGCGAACACGGCCGTCTCGGCCCCGAGCCGCGGAGGCGGCCCTGCCGTCCTGACCGAGTCGAGGGCGATCGTGGTGAAGTCGGCGAGCGCGCCGGGCTCCAGGGCGCCGGCGTCGTCCCAGCCGAGGGCCGCGTGGCCGTCGGCCGAGGCCGCCCGCAGGAGGGCGGCGGCCGTCCAGTGGCCTCGCCTGCGGGTGCGCAGGCGCTCGTTCAGCTCCAGGGCGCGGGCCTCCTCCAGCAGGTCGATGACGGCGTGGCTGTCGGAGCCGAGGCAGAGCGGGGAGCCGGCGCGCTGGAGGGCCGTGGCGGGGCCGATGCCGTCGGCGAGGTCGCGTTCGGTGGTCGGGCACATGCAGGTGCCGGTGCCGGTGCCCCCGATCAGGGCGATGTCGTCGTCGGTGAGGTGCGTGTGGTGGACGCCGGTGGTGCGCGGCCCGAGCACGCCGTGGTCGGCGAGGAGCCGGGCGGGGGTGCGGCCGTGGGCGGCGAGGCAGGCGTCGTTCTCCGCGGGCTGCTCGGACAGGTGCACGTGCAGCGGGGCCTGCCGCTCCTCGGCCCACCGCGCCACGGTCGCCAGCTGGCCGGCGGGCACGGCCCGTACCGAGTGGATCGCCGCCCCGATCCGCGCGTGGTCCCGGTTCCCGAGGGCCGCGCAGCGTTCCGCCCAGGCCTCGGCCGTCCCGTCGGAGAAGCGCAGCTGGTGGGCGGTGGGCGGTCGGCCGAAGCCGGCGGAGAGGTAGCAGGTGTCGAGGAGGGTGATCCGGATGCCGGCTTCGGCGGCGGCCGCGATCAGGGCCTCGCCCATCGCGTTGGGGTCGGCGTAGCGGGTGCCGCCGGGGGCGTGGTGGACGTAGTGGAACTCGCCGACGGCGGTGATGCCGGCGAGGGCCATCTCGGCGTACACCGCGCGGGCCAGCGCGTGGTAGGTGTCCGGGGTGAGCCGCTGGGCGACGGAGTACATCACCTCGCGCCAGGTCCAGAAGGTGCCGGAGCCGGTCTGGACGGTGGAGCGCAGGGCGCGGTGGAAGGCGTGGCTGTGGGCGTCGGCCAGGCCCGGCAGGGTCAGTCCGCGCAGCACCTCGGCGCCGGGCGGCGGGGCGGTGACGTCCGTGCGCACGGCGGCGACGCGGCCGTCCCGGACGTCGACGGCCACGCCCGGTTCGACGTTCCCGCCGAGCCAGGCGTGCTCCAGCCAGTAGGTCGTCGGTGTCACCGGCAGGCCAGCCCTTCCAGTACGTCGGCGAGTGCGAGGACCCCGGCCACGCAGTCGTCCTCGGCCGCGGACTCGGCCGGGGAGTGCGAGATCCCCGTGGGGTTGCGCACGAACAGCATGGCGGTCGGGATGCTCCCGGCGAGGATCCCGGCGTCGTGTCCGGCGCCCGTGCCGAGGACGGGGACCCTCAGCCCGGGCCGACCGGCCCTGCCCAGGATGCGGGCGAGTTCGTCGCGCAGGGCGTGGTCGAACTCGACGAGGGGGGTGAACGACTCGCGGACGACGTCCAGGCCGACGCCGTGCGCGGCGGCGTGCTCGCGGGCCGCCTCCTCGATGCCGCCGACCACGGTGTCGAGGGTGTCCTGCCCCGGCGCGCGGGAGTCGAGCCAGCCGCGCACCAGGGCGGGGACGGCGTTGACGCCGTTCGGTTCGACGGCGACCTTGCCGAAGGTGGCGACGGCACCGGCGCGTTCGGCCTGGCGGCGGGCGGCGAGCACGGCCTGGGCGTACGGCAGCATGGGGTCGCGCCGGTCGGCGAGCCGGGTGGTGCCGGCGTGGTTGGCCTCGCCCCGGAAGTCGAACCGCCACCGCCCGTGCGGCCAGATGGCGCTCGCGACGCCCACCGGGTCGCCGGACAGGTCCAGCGCCCGGCCCTGCTCGACGTGGAGTTCGACGAAGGCGCCGATGCGGGCCAGCCGTTCCGGGTCGGGGCCGAGGGCGCCGGGGTCGTGTCCGGCGGCCTCCATGGCGCGCGGCAGGGTGATCCCGTCGGCGTCGGTCAGCCGGTGCGCCTGCTCGGCGGTGAGCCGTCCGGCGGTGAGCCGCGAGCCGACGCAGGCGAGGCCGAACCGGGCGCCCTCCTCGTCGCCGAAGTTGACCAGGCCGAGCGGGCGGGTGAACCGCGCTCCCCGGGCGCGCAGTTCGTCCAGGGCGGCGAAGGCGGACACGACGCCGAGCGGCCCGTCGAAGGCGCCGCCGTCCGGCACGGAGTCCAGGTGCGACCCGGTGACGACGGCGTCCCCGGCGGCGGGGTCGCCGAGCCAGGCCCACTGGTTGCCGTTGCGGTCGGTCTCGTAGGCCAGCCCGCGCGCCTCGGCCTGCTCCCGGAACCAGGCCCGGCACTCGGCGTCGGCGCCGGTCCAGGCGAACCGGCGGTACCCGCCGGAGGCGGCGCTGCGGCCGACGGGCAGCAGCTCCGCCCACATGCTGTGGAACGTCACGCGTCGTCACCCTCGCGCATCGGCACCCGCACGCCCCGCTCGGCCGCCACCGACTCCGCGAGGTCGTACCCGGCGTCGACGTGCCGGATGACGCCCATGCCCGGGTCGTTGGTGAGCACCCGGCGGATCTTCTCCCCGGCGAGCGGCGTGCCGTCGGCGACCGTGACCTGCCCGGCGTGGATCGACCGTCCCATGCCGACGCCGCCGCCGTGGTGGACCGACACCCAGGAGGCGCCGGAGGCCACGTTCACCATGGCGTTGAGCAGCGGCCAGTCGGCGATCGCGTCGGAGCCGTCGAGCATGGCCTCGGTCTCGCGGTACGGGGAGGCCACGGAGCCGCAGTCGAGGTGGTCGCGGCCGATGACGACGGGCGCGGCCAGCTCGCCGCTCGCCACCATGTCGTTGAACCGCTCGCCGGCCCGGTCGCGTTCGCCGTAGCCGAGCCAGCAGATCCGGGCGGGCAGGCCCTGGAAGCGGACCCGCTCCCCGGCCAGGCGGATCCAGCGGGCCAGGGACTCGTTCTCGGGGAACAGCTCCAGGACGGCCCGGTCCGTCTTCGCGATGTCGGCGGGGTCGCCGGACAGGGCGGCCCAGCGGAAGGGGCCCTTGCCCTCGCAGAACAGGGGCCGGATGTAGGCGGGGACGAAGCCGGGGAAGGCGAACGCCCGGTCGTATCCGGCCAGTCGTGCCTCGCCGCGCAGGGAGTTGCCGTAGTCGAAGACCTCGGCGCCGGCGTCCAGGAAGCCGACCATGGCCTCGACGTGCCGGGCCATGGACTCGCGGGCGCGGGTGGTGAAGCCGGCCGGGTCCTCGGCGGCGGCCTCGGCCATGTCCTCGAAGGCGATGCCGAGCGGGAGATAGCTCAGCGGGTCGTGGGCCGAGGTCTGGTCGGTGACGATGTCGACGGGGGCGCCCATGGCGAGCAGCCGCGGGACCAGTTCGGCGGCGTTGCCGAGGACGCCGATCGACAGCGGCCGGCGGGCGTCGCGGGCCTCCACGGCCAGCCGCAGCGCGTGGTCGGGGGAGTCGGCCCGGACGTCCAGGTAGCGGTGCTCGATGCGGCGCTCGATGGCGCGCGGGTCGCAGTCGACGCAGATCGCCACGCCGTCGTTCATCGTCACGGCGAGCGGCTGGGCGCCGCCCATGCCGCCCAGGCCGGCGGTGAGGGTGATCGTCCCGGCGAGCGAGCCGCCGAACCTCTTCGCGGCGACGGCGGCGAACGTCTCGTAGGTGCCCTGGAGGATGCCCTGGGTGCCGATGTAGATCCAGGAGCCGGCGGTCATCTGCCCGTACATGGTCAGGCCGAGGGCCTCCAGGCGGCGGAACTCCTCCCAGGTGGCCCAGTCGCCGACGAGGTGGGAGTTGGCGATGAGCACGCGCGGGGCCCACTCGTGGGTCCGCATGACGCCGACCGGGCGGCCGGACTGGACGAGCATGGTCTCGTCCTGCTTCAGGGTCCGCAGCGTGCGCACCATGGCGTCGAAGGACCGCCAGTCGCGGGCCGCCTTGCCCGTGCCGCCGTAGACGACCAGCTTCTCGGGGTGCTCGGCGACCTCGGGGTCGAGGTTGTTCCGCAGCATCCGCAGGGCGGCCTCCTGCTGCCATCCCAGGGCGCTCAGCTCGGTGCCGCGCGGCGCCCGGACGGGGCCGGGGGGCGGCCCGTAGGGCTCCGTTCCGGGGCGGTGGGGGGAGGCGGGCGGGCGGGGTCCTGACATGGTCTGCCTCCTGGCGGTCGCTCCCGGCGGACGAGGCCGCTGCCACAGCGGTTATTCACATCCTTGCTTCGTGAATAGAGCTAGTCAATACGGCCGTGTCCCGGCGCGGGCGCGTCGCGCGCGTCCGGCCGGACGCGCGGGCGCGGACACCGGCGTGGCGGGAGCGGGCGGGGCCGCCGGGGGCCACGACGGCGGCGACGGCCGGCGGGACGCGGCGGCCGGTCGCGCCCACGCGCCGGAACCGCCCGCCGTCGCGCCCCGCCCCCGGAGCGGCGCCGCGGCCGCCGCCGTCAGACCAGGGCCGGCGTCCTCCGGCGCGAACCGCCCGGCGCCGCGTCGCCCGCCGCGATGCCCGTGCTGCGGTACGCCTTGACCGTCCGGCCCGCCGGGCGGCCGCCCGACCGGAGCCAGTCGACGCGGACCCACAGCAGGACCTCCTCGGCCCGCTCGCGGCGGCCGATCCAGGCGGCCTTCAGCCACAGGCCCGCGCCGCAGCCGGCCAGCAGCAGGCCGCCCGCGGCGGGCGCGGCGAACGCGCTGCCGAGGGCGGCGAGGAAGGCGAGCAGCAGCCACCAGCGGTGGCCCCGGCGCCAGTTGCGGGTGGTCACCGCCCGGTCCTGGAGCACGTCGTGCTTGCCGGCCCGGGCCGCCGAGCGGGTCAGGGCGGCGTACCGCCCGCGGCGCGCGCACGCCACCACGGCCGTCGCCACGACGAACAGCGCGGCCCCGGCCAGGACGCCGATCCGGCGCCCGGTCAGCCCCGGCATCAGGACACCGATGCCCGCCGCGAACACGCCCAGCCACCACAGCGGTGCCGCCCCCGCCCGTACGACGACGGCCACCCGAGCCAGCCCCTGTCCTCCGCGCGCCACGTCCAGCCTCCTGTCTCAAGGTCTGCGAGGTGTCTGAAGGGTCTCTTAGGAGATAAGGCATGCACGCTAACGGGACAAGGTGAGACGAGTCTGAGAACCGGGCGGGCAGGGGGAACGGGGGGCGCCGCGCCGCCGGCCCTCACTCCGCGAACAGCCCCCGCGCGGCCGCCTTCGCGTCGAACTCCTCCAGGCGGGCCTGGGCGTCGGGCAGGTCGTCGCACATCGCCTCCAGCAGCACCCGGCCGAGCAGCATCGGCGCGCAGGCGGTGTCGAAGACGAGGCCGGTGCCGACGGCGGCGGGCAGCAGCAGGTCGGACACCTTGGCGACCGGTGCGAAGGCGGAGTCGGCGACCGTCACCACCGTCAGTCCCGCCTCCTTGGCGTAGGCCAGGGCGTCGAGGACCTCGCGGGGGTGGCGCGGCAGCGCGAAGCAGAGCAGGGCCGTCGCCCCGGCCCGGACGGCGCCGTCGACGCGGTCGTGGACCATCGTGCCGCCCTCGTTCAGCAGCCGGACGTCCGGGTGGACCTTGGCGGCGAAGTACGCGAAGCCGTACGCCTGGGCGGCCGCCGCGCGCAGCCCGAGCACGGGCAGGGGCCGCGAGGCGGCGAGCAGGCGTCCGGCCCGCCGCACGGGCGCGGGGTCGGCGAGCAGCCCGGCGAGGTGCCTGAGGTTCTCGATCTCGGCCTCGACGGCCTGCTGGTACGCGTTGTGCGCGCCCGCGTCCGCGTCCGCCGCCGGTTCCGCCGGGACGACCTCGCGCAGATGGCGGCGCAGGGCGGGGTAGCCGTCGAAGCCGAGGGCGACGGCGAAGCGGGTCACGGACGGCTGGCTGACCCCGGCCAGCTCGGCCAGCTCCACGCTGGACAGGAACGGCACGTCGGCGGCCCGCCGCACCATGCTGTGCGCGATGCGGCGCTGGGTCGGCGTCAGCCGGTGCCCCTCGAAGAGCGCCTGCAGCCGCGCGGCAGGGCTGTCGGTCACGCCCATGACGTGCTCCCCCTCGGCCTCTTCACATGCCCCGAATCCTGCATGTCGTTATACAGCCGGGGCCTGCCCGCGGCGAATCCGGGCCGCCGGCCCGCCCCGGTTCACCGCCCGGCCCGCCCCGGACGCCGTCCGGCCCGCCCGAGGCCCGACAGGGGGGCTGTCCCCAGTGCCGGGAGCGCACCGGCTCCCTACCGTGGACCGCATGACCGGAATGGACGCGCGGGACACCGACCTGAAGAAGGAACTCGACGCCACCCTGCGGGTCCGCGGGGAACTGGGCGAGGAGTACGAGTCCGCGCTGGTCGACTCGTTCCTGGAGAAGGTCGACCAGCGCATCGACGACGCCGTCGAGCGCCGGGTGCGCCGGCAGCTCGCCGAGCAGCGGACGGCGGCGGCCCGGGACTCCCGGTCGCCGGGGCCCGCGGACTCCTGGGGCGAGCGCTTCGGGTTCGGCATCGTCTCCCTGGTGCTCGCGATCCCGCTGTCCGCGATCGGCGGCGGCGTCGCCCACCTCCCGGGGCTCCTCACCGCGTGGGCGGGCATCGTCGGCGTCAACGTCGTCCAGGCCGCCCGCGCCGATCCGGGCCTGTTCGGGCGCCGCCGTCGGTCCTCCCGGGGCGACGCCGGGGAGGACCGACGGCGGTGACGGCCCGCTACACCTGCCGGGTGGGCAGCACGACCACCTGCCGCAGGTTCACCCGCCGCGGCCGGCTCGCCGCGTAGGCCACCAGGTCGGCGACCTCCTCCGCCGCCAGCGGGCCCACCTCCCGGAACATCCCGTCCAGCTGCCCGGACAGCTCCGGGTCGTCGATGTGCGACCGCAGCTCGGTCTCGGTCAGCCCCGGCTCGACGTTGGTGACCCGCACGTCCCGCGGCCCGAACTCGCTGCGCAGGCACTGGGAGAGGTGGGTGAGCGCGGCCTTGGTCGCCCCGTACACCGCGTAGTTGGCGAACGTGACGTGCGCGCCGACGGACGAGATGTTCACCAGGTCCGCGGCGCGCCCGTCGCCGGCGGCCGCCACCAGGTCGGCGGTGAAGGCCCGCAGGACCCGCAGCGCCCCGGTCACGTTGGTGTCGAGCATCCGCTGCCACTCGTCGAGCCGGCCGCGCTCGACGGGGTTCGGCAGCATGACGCCCGCCGCGTTGACGACCAGGTCGGCGGGTCCGTACGCCTCGTGGACCCGCGCGGCGGCCGCCGCCACGGACGCGTCGTCGGTGACGTCCGTGACCGCGGCGAGCGCCTGCCCGCCGTCGGCCCGGATCTTCCCGGCGAGCCTCTCCAGCCGCTCCCCGCGCCGGGCCAGCAGCGCCACCCGCGCCCCCTGCCGGGCCAGCAGCACGGCGACGGCCTCGCCGATTCCGCTGGCGGCTCCGGTGACGACGGCGGTACGGCCGGCCAGGTTCTCGTACGACATCGGGCACTCCCTCGGTGGTCGGTGCCGCCGGCCCGCCCGGCGGCACCGACCACCCTGGGCGCCGGCGCGGGCGCCACCCAGGGAGACGCTTTTCCTGGGTCTGCCGGTACCAGGTTCCGGCGGCCGCCGCCCGCCTACCATCGATCCATGCACGGGGACCGGACCGAGGACGGGATAGGGGACTTCCTGCGCTCGCGCCGCGCGCGCATCCGCCCGGAGGAGGTGGGCCTGACCTCGTACGGGCGGCGCCGCGTCCCGGGCCTGCGCCGCGAGGAGGTGGCGCAGCTCGCGGGGGTGAGCGTCGACTACTACATCCGGCTGGAGCAGGGCCGCGGCCCGAGCGTGTCGGACGCCGTCCTGGACTCGATCGCGCGGGTCCTGCGCCTGGACGAGACCGAGCACGCCTACCTGCGTACGGTGGCCCGCCCCCGCAGGCGCCCCGGGCGCCGCCCGCCCGCCGCCCGGGTCCGCCCCGGCATACAGCGGCTGCTGGACGGCATGGACCGCACCCCCGCGTTCGTCCTGGGCCCCCGCATGGACGTCCTCGCGTGGAACGCCCTCGCCGACGCGGTGAGCGGCTACAGCCGCCTGGCCCCCGCCGACCGCAGCGTCCCGCGCCATGTCTTCCTCGACCCCCGGGCCCGCGCCCTCTACCCGCAGTGGCATGCCGTGGCCGCCCAGACCGTCGCCCAGCTGCGCCTGAACGCCGGCCACCACCCCGAGGACGGGGAACTGCGCGCCCTGGTCGGCGAACTCTCCACCAGGAGCGAGGACTTTTGCCGCCTGTGGGCCGACCACGAGGTCAAGGTCTGCAGGTACGGCGTGAAACGCATCGCGCACCCGGTGGCGGGCCCGCTGACCCTCCCCTTCGAGACCCTGACGGTCCCGGCGGAACCGGAGCACACCCTCGTGGTCTACCTCCCGGAGCCGGGCTCGGAGACGGCGGAACGCCTGCGGCTGCTGGCCGGCTGGAAGACGCCCGCGACGGCGACCGTCGGGTGAGCGACCCCGGCGGCGAGCGGCCGGGTCCGCCGGAGCGGCGCCGGTTCGGGCGCGGGGAGATGTGCGCGGGGACCGCCGCACCCCCGTTGCCGGGGGGCGGGACGACGGCGGTCCCCGCGAGGGACGCGGGCCGGGTCAGGGCCGGGCTTGCGCGTCCGTGGCGTCCGTGGAGGTCCGGGAGCCGCTCCGGAGGTCCTGTGACGCCGATCTGCGCCGGCCGGGGCGGGGAGCCGCTCCCGCCCTGCCGACACCCACCAATGTGCCGGACCCGTGTTAAGCGGGTGCTGCGCGGACGTGACACGCGCGTACCACTTCCGCGAAGTCCGCGAAGGTCGTTGATCACCGCAAGTTCGGCGCCGCCACCGCGCGTTCACCGGATGTCTGCCCGGCGTCCCGCCGCGCGGGGACGGCTCCTGCTCCCCGGCCCGGCCGGGCTCTGCGGACCGGCCGGGCTCTGCGGACCGGCCGGGGAGCGGGCGCTACCTGCCGCCCCTGGCCAGGAACGCCAGCAGGTCCTGCCGGCTGACCACCCCGGTCGGCTTGCCCTCGACGAGGACGATCGCCGCGTCCGCCGTCCCCAGCACGGACATCAGGTCCGCGACCGGTTCGCCGGAGCCGACCTGCGGCAGCGGCGCCGACATGTGCTTCTCCAGCGGGTCGTCCAGCGAGGCCCGCTTGGCGAACAGGGCGTCCAGCAGTTCCCGCTCCACGACCGAGCCGACGACCTCGGCGGCCATCACGTCCGGGTGGCCGGCGCCGGGCTTGACGATCGGCATCTGCGAGACGCCGTACTCGCGCAGCACCTCGATGGCCTGGCCAACCGTCTCGTCGGGGTGCATGTGGACCAGGGAGGGGATGGCGCCGCCCTCCTTGTCGTTCAGCACGTCGCCGACGCGGGCGCTCGGGCCCTCGTCCGCCAGGAAGCCGTAGTCGGCCATCCACTCGTCGTTGAAGATCTTGCTGAGGTAGCCGCGCCCGCCGTCGGGCAGCAGGACGACCACCACGTCGTCGGGCCCGAGCCGCTCGGCCACCCGCAGCGCGGCGACCACGGCCATGCCGCAGGAGCCGCCCACCAGCAGGCCCTCCTCCCGGGCGAGCCGGCGGGTCATCTGGAAGGAGTCCTTGTCGGACACGGCGACGATCTCGTCGGCGATGCCGCGGTCGTACGCCGTCGGCCAGAAGTCCTCGCCGACGCCCTCGACGAGGTACGGCCGCCCGGATCCGCCGGAGTACACCGAGCCCTCGGGGTCGGCGCCGACGACCTTGACCCGCCCGTCGCTGACCTCCTTGAGGTAGCGGCCGGTGCCGGAGATGGTCCCGCCGGTGCCCACGCCCGCCACGAAGTGGGTGATCCGCCCCTCGGTCTGCTCCCACAGCTCGGGCCCGGTCGAGTGGTAGTGGGAGAGCGGGTTGTTGGGGTTGGAGTACTGGTCCGGCTTCCAGGCGCCCGGCGTCTCGCGCACCAGGCGGTCGGAGACGTTGTAGTACGAGTCGGGGTGCTCGGGAGCGACGGCGGTGGGGCACACGACCACCTCGGCCCCGTAGGCCCGCAGCACGTTGATCTTGTCCGTCGACACCTTGTCGGGGCACACGAAGATGCACCTGTACCCCTTCTGCTGCGCCACGATCGCGAGCCCGACCCCGGTGTTGCCGCTGGTCGGCTCCACGATGGTGCCGCCCGGCTTCAGTTCGCCGCTCCGCTCGGCCGCCTCGATCATGCGCAGGGCGATGCGGTCCTTCACGGAGCCGCCGGGGTTGAAGTACTCCACCTTGGCCAGGACGGTCGCCCTGATGCCCTTGGTCACGCTGTTGAGCCTCACCAGCGGGGTGTTGCCGACGAGGCTGATCATCGAGTCGTGGAATTGCACCGTTGTCTCCGGATGCTGCAAAAGGTGTGGTCGTGATGGTTCCGCCAGCCTAGGGCCTGCCGCCCGCCCGTGACGGCCGTTCACGCCCTGTGGAGATTGGACGACGGTCCGTACGGGGCAAGCAGTGGGTGTACGGCTTCGAGGAGGTGACGGCGGCGCATGACGAGCATGTCGAGGGCGCGGGTGGCCCGGCGGATCGCTGCGGGCGCGGCGTACGGCGGCGGCGGGATCGGCCTGGCCGGCGCGGCCGCGGTCGGTCTGCTGCTGGCCGAGGTGCGGCTGGCCCGGCGCCGGGTGGGCAACGGCCCGTCCGGGCGCGTGCCGGACGCGCAGGGCCTGTACGGCGGTACGCCGCAGGCCGGTGGGCAGCCCCTGCGGCTGATGATGCTGGGCGACTCCACGGCCGCGGGCCAGGGCGTGCACCGGGCCGGGCAGACGCCGGGCGCGCTGCTCGCCTCGGGCCTGGCCGCGCTGGCGGAGCGCCCGGTGGAGCTGCGCTCGGTCGCGCTGCCCGGGGCCCGGTCGGACGACCTGGACCGGCAGGTGGCGCTGGCGCTCGCGGACCAGTCCCGGGTCCCCGACATCTGCGTGATCATGATCGGCGCGAACGACGTCACCCACCGGATGCCCCCGACCCGCTCGGTCCGCCACCTGTCGGCGGCGGTGCGGCGGCTGCGCACGGCCGGCGCGGAGGTCGTGGTCGGCACCTGCCCGGACCTGGGCACCATCGAGCCGGTGTGGCAGCCGCTGCGCTGGCTGGCCCGCCGCGCCTCGCGGCAGCTGGCGGCGGCCCAGACGATCGGCGTCGTCGAGCAGGGCGGCCGTACGGTGTCGCTGGGCGACCTGCTGGGCCCGGAGTTCGCGGCGAACCCGCGCGAGCTGTTCGGCCCCGACAACTACCACCCCTCGGCGGAGGGCTACGCGACGGCCGCGATGGCGGTGCTGCCGACGGTCTGCGCGGCGCTCGGCCTGTGGCCGGCGGAGGAGGAGCGTCCGGACGCCGCCCGCCGCGAGGGGTTCCTGCCGGTGGCGCGGGCCGCGGCCGCGGCGGCGTCGGAGGCCGGCACCGAGGTCGCCGCGGCCCTGCCGGCCGGACCGCGGGGGCCGTGGGCGCTGCTCAAGCGGCGCCGGCGGCGCCGGGTCCCGGAGACGGAACCGGAGCCCACGGCCCAGCCCTCGTAGCCGCGGGCGGTCGTACCCTTGAAGGCGGACGGAAAAAAGCAAGCGCTTAGAAAATTGCGGCCAGGGTCACACCGCACCGCCCGTGACCCGGGCCGTACGTACGGGTAACTTCCCAGTCATCCCTGCCCGCCCCCTCGTACCGCCATGGAGCCGTGATGCCCGAAGCCGTGATCGTCTCTGCCGCCCGCTCACCCATCGGCCGCGCCAACAAGGGCTCCCTGAAGGACCTCCGCCCGGACGACCTCACCGCCACGATCATCCAGGCGGCCCTCGCCAAGGTCCCGCAGCTGGACCCGCGGGACATCGACGACCTGATGCTCGGCTGCGGCCTGCCCGGCGGCGAGCAGGGCCACAACCTCGGCCGCGTGGTGGCCGTGCAGATGGGCATGGACCACCTGCCGGGCTGCACCGTCACCCGGTACTGCTCGTCGTCCCTGCAGACCTCCCGCATGGCGCTGCACGCCATCAAGGCCGGCGAGGGCGACGTCTTCGTCTCGGCCGGCGTCGAGATGGTCTCCCGGTACGTGAAGGGCAACTCCGACAGCCTGCCCGACACGCACAACCCGCTCTTCGCCGAGGCCGAGGCGCGCACCGCCGCCGTCGCCCAGCAGGAGGGCGCCACCTGGCACGACCCGCGCGAGGACGGCCTGCTGCCCGACCCGTACATCGCGATGGGCCAGACCGCCGAGAACCTCGCCCGCCTCAAGGGCGTCACGCGCCGGGAGATGGACGAGTTCGGCGTCCGCTCGCAGAACCTGGCCGAGGAGGCGATCAAGAGCGGCTTCTGGGAGCGCGAGATCACCCCCGTCACGCTGCCCGACGGCACGGTCGTCGCCAAGGACGACGGCCCCCGCCCCGGCGTCACCCTGGAGGGCGTCGCCGGCCTGAAGCCGGTCTTCCGCCCCGACGGCCTGGTCACCGCGGGCAACTGCTGCCCCCTCAACGACGGTGCCGCGGCCCTCGTCATCATGAGCGACACCAAGGCCCGCGAGCTGGGCATCACCCCGCTCGCCCGGATCGTCTCCACCGGCGTCTCCGGCCTGTCCCCCGAGATCATGGGCCTGGGTCCGGTCGAGGCCTCCCGGCAGGCCCTGCGGCGGGCCGGGCTGACCATCGACGACATCGACCTGGTCGAGATCAACGAGGCGTTCGCCGCGCAGGTCATCCCCTCCTACCGCGACCTGGGCATCCCGCTGGAGAAGCTGAACGTCAACGGCGGCGCCATCGCCGTCGGCCACCCCTTCGGCATGACCGGCGCCCGCATCACCACCACGCTGATCAACTCCCTCCAGTGGCACGACAAGCAGTTCGGCCTGGAGACCATGTGCGTCGGCGGCGGCCAGGGCATGGCCATGGTCATCGAGCGCCTCAGCTGACCCCCTCCCGGTGACGGGAGCTGAACCCAGCGTCACCCCTGGGCCCGGAACCCCGGAAACACCGGGATTCCGGGCCGTTTTGTGATCCAATCTCCCCCAGGATGTGACCTATCTCCCTCGGCGACGGGATCACCGCAGGTCACAGCCGTACACCAGCATCCCCCGAGCCACAACTCCTGTCCGTTTCGTGACATTACGCACTGACAGCAGGTTAGTTTGCCCTTCAAGCTGATGTAGGAAGTCGGGGGTCGACTTCGAACCGGGAGAGTACGTCAGTGAACGCCTTGCCGATCGCCCTGCTGGTCATCACGGCCGCCACCGGCGCCGTGGGCGTCGCCGTCCTGCGCACCCTCGTGGTCCTGCGCCGACAGATCGCGGCCCTGAGCGCCGAGCTGGCCGAGAGCCGCACCGCCGCGCACGGCCGCGTGCCCTGCGCCCGCACCGCCGCGGACACCGACGAGATACGCACCGCCGTGGCCGAGGCGCTCGCC
Organism: Streptomyces sp. NPDC051041; assembly: GCF_044456065.1. Taxonomy (NCBI): domain Bacteria; kingdom Bacillati; phylum Actinomycetota; class Actinomycetes; order Kitasatosporales; family Streptomycetaceae; genus Streptomyces; species Streptomyces sp. NPDC051041. The sequence continues at coordinate 326,610 of NZ_JBITFM010000005.1, read as the reverse complement.
GAGGAACGGGAGCGGGAACTCGCCGAGGCACGGGCCTTCTGGGCCGCGCAGGAGGCCCGCGAGGCGTCCGACGCGCCGCCCCTGCTCGGTCTGGCCGAGACCGACCTGTTCCTGCCCCGGCAGGCCGACTTCACCGGCCTGGAGCCGGTCTCCGAGCCGGGCGCGGACGCCGACGAGCTCCCTTCCAGGGACTTCGTCCAGGAAGGCGCCCCCCTGGACTCCCCCGAACTGGCCGCGGCCCGCCGCCGCCACCCCTCGCACCCCGACTTCGTGCCGAACCCGTCGTCCGCGGTGAAGGATCACGAGCGCACGGTCGCCGCCCTGGAGGAGCTGGCCGCCTCCCGGGTCGGGCTGACCGACGTCCGCCCGGGCCCCCTCGGCACCCTCGACGTCTACGTCTTCGCGGACGGCACGACCCTGTGCCTGACCCCGGGCCACCGGGAGACGGCGGAACGCCTGGCGGCCGCCCTGCGCGCCGGCGAGACCCCGGTCCTCCTCGGCGGCTCCGGCCTCTCGGGCGCGTACACCCTGACCTTCGCCTGCGGCGAGGAGACGGTCTACATCCTGGCCGACCGGGTCATAGCGTCCCTGTGAGCGGCATCGCGTTCCAGCGGGGGCCCCGCCTGCGGTGAGAGCCGGCATCCGGTGGCGGCCCGCCTCCGCCGAGGACCCGCCTCCCGGTGAAAGACCCTGCCGGCGTCCGCCCGCGTCCCCGCCTACACCCCCGCTCGCCTCTGCGCCTCCACCACCAGCCGCACGGCCTTCTCCACCTCGTCCTCGCTCCGCAGCACAAGGGCCAGGTCCCGCCCCGCGACGGTGATCTGGTCCGCGGCCGCGAACATCCCCGCATCCGGCATCCGGCGCGGCTCCGTCCCGGGGGACTCCAGGACCTGCGCCCACCGGGCCAGCTCCCTGGCCGCCTCGAGGGCCTCGGCGGCGGCTCCCCGCTGCAACCGGCTCTGCGGCGCGGCCCGCAGACGATCGGCGAAGTGATCCACCGCACGGTTCAGAGGCGTCGTATCAACCACGCCGCGAGCGTACGCGCCGTGCCCGCACTGTTGCCAACGGGCGAACGCTCGGGCACGGTGACCTGAAGGACCGGCTTACATCCCATACGTCCGGAGGCGCCGATGTCCCAAGTCTTCTCCGAGGAGACCCACCGCAACCTGCTCGCCCGCATCCCCCACTGCACCGGTCGTGAGATCTCCGACTGGCTGCGGACCGTCGAGGAAGGCCCCGCCCTCCGCTTCGAGGAGAAGGTCAGCTGGCTCCGCCACGAGCACGACCTCGCGTACGGCCACGCGAAAGCGATCATCCACGAGTACGACCTGAGGAGGGCCGCGCGCAAACTGCTCTAGCGCGCCGCCCGGGGACGACGAAGGGCCCCGGGATGCCCCGGGGCCCTTTCGCGCGGACTGCTCGCGCTAGTCGTTGCTGTTGAGGATCGAGATGAGCCGCAGGAACTCGAGGTAGATCCACACCAGCGTCAGGGTCAGGCCGAAGGCCGCGAGCCAGGCCTCCTCGCGCGGGGCGCCGTAGGCGACCCCGTCCTCGACCTGCTTGAAGTCCAGGGCGAGGAAGCAGGCGCCGAGGATGATGCCGATGATGCCGAAGACGACACCGAGCGCGCCGCTGCGGAAGCCGAGGCCGTCACCGCCGCCGAACACCGCGAACAGCAGGTTCACGGCCATCAGCAGGATGAAGCCGAGGGCGGCCGCCATCACGAAGCCGTAGAAGCGGCGGTTGACGCGGATCCAGCCGGCCTTGTAGGCCACCAGCACACCGGCGAAGACCGCCATCGTGCCGAGCACGGCCTGCATGGCCGCGCCGTCGGCGACGTGGGTGTCGACGATGCTGGAGACGACGCCGAGGAAGACGCCCTCGAACGCCGCGTACGTCAGGATCAGCGCCGGCGAGGCCTTGCGCTTGAAGGACTGCACGAGCGCCAGGACCATGCCGATCAGCGCGGCGCCGATGCCGATGCCGTAGCTGCGGCCGATGTTGGCCTGGTCGACCGGCAGGAGGGCCCAGGAGAGCGCGGCCGTGAGGATGAGCACGCCCAGAGTGGTGGCCGTGCGCATGACGACGTCGTCGATCGTCATCCGGCCGGTGGTGACCGGTGCCTGCGGCGGCGCTCCGTACTGCAGGTCCTGCTGGGCGTACGGGTTCTGCGCGTAGGGGTTGCCGGCCGGCTGGGCGTACGGGTTGCCCTGCGCGTACGGGTTGCCCTGCGTGGCGACGGCGGGTCCCCCGGCCTGCGGCGCGGCGTTGAAGCCCGCGTAGCCGTTGTCGCGGCTGAACCCCCGTCGCGAGAAGACCGGGTTTCTGCTCCTCATTTCACTCCTCCATGGCCACACTGCGTAGCCTTGGCTCAAGAGTAATGGAAAGGCAAAGGATTGACCCTAATGCTTGGGGAGGATCTTTCCCTCGTTGTGCTGCGCAACACGCTACGCGGCTCCGTGATTCCCACCACCGCGGGAACCCGTTCATGACCAACCTGCGACCTGCCCGGAACCTGGCGGAGATCACCCGCTGACGCGGCCCCGCCCGGCCCCGGCCGCCGCCTCACCCGAACGGGAAGCCGGTGTACGCCTCGGCCAGGTCGGTCTCGGCGGCGCGGGAGGCGGCGATCCGCTCCAGGCGGGCGAGCTGGAGGCGGTCCTCGAACGGGGTGGCGTCGGGTGCGCGGTGCAGCAGCGTCGTCATGTCGTAGGAGAACCGCTCGGCCTGCCAGACCCGGCCGAGGCAGGTGGCGGAGTAGGCGTCGAGGAGGTCGGCGGAGCCGGTCCGCCGCTCGTGCGCCAGGGCCCGCGCGAAGGTGACGACGTCGCCGACGGCCAGGTTGAGCCCCTTCGCGCCGGTCGGCGGCACGATGTGCGCCGCGTCCCCGGCGAGGAAGAGCCGGCCGTACCGCATGGGCTCGTGGACGAAGGAGCGCATCGGCGTGACCGACTTCTGGGTGATGGGGCCGCGCTCCAGCGTCCAGCCGTCGGCCGTCTCGAAGCGGCGCTCCAGCTCGGCCCAGATCTCCTCGTCGCCCCACGCCTCGGCGTCCGTGCCCTCGGGCACCTGGAGGTAGAGGCGGGAGACGGACGGGGAGCGCATGGACAGCAGGGCGAAGCCGCGGTCGTGGCGGGCGTAGACCAGCTCGTCGTGCGAGGGCGGCACGTCGGCGAGGACGCCGAGCCAGCCGAAGGGGTACGTCCGCTCGAACACCCGGGTCGCTTCCGCGGGGATCGCCTTCCGCGCGACCCCCCAGAAGCCGTCGCAGCCGACGACGTAGTCGCACTCCAGGACGTCCTCGGCGCCCTCGTGCCGGAAGCGGACGCGCGGGCGGTCGGTGTCGGCGCCCTCGACGGCCAGCGCCTCGGCCTCGAACAGCAGCGGGCCGCCCTCCTCGAGCTGGAGGGCGATGAGGTCCTTGCAGACCTCGGTCTGGGCGTAGACCATCACGGACCTGCCGCCGGTGAGGGCGGGGAAGTCCACCCGGTGGCGTTTCCTGTCGAAGCGGAGTTCGATGCCGTCGTGGCGCAGTCCCTCGCGGTCCATGCGCTCCCCGGCGCCGGCCGCGCGGAGCACGTCCACGGTGCCCTGTTCCAGGATCCCGGCGCGCTGCCGCCGCTCGACGTAGGCGCGGTCGCGGCTCTCCAGGACGACCGAGTCGATACCGGCGCCGTGGAGGAGCCGGGCGAGGAGGAGGCCGGCGGGGCCGGCTCCGATGATGCCGACGGTGGTGCGCATCGGTCGTTCCCTTCGATGGGCGTCGTTGCCGTGGTCTCGGTGTCCACCACACACGCTGTTCGTGTAGTGAAATTTTGTTCACCGATTGCTGACGTGAGTTTCCGACCGCGCGCGTCCGCTGTCAACGGGTGAGTGAGGAAGTCCTCAAGGGACGATGCGGGGAGTCGGCCGACGTGAAGGTGCCCGGAGCCGGACTCGAACCGGCACGCCCGCGAAGGGGCAGCGAGGTTTAAGCTCGCCGTGTCTGCATTCCACCATCCGGGCAGGCCATGGGCTCCGCATCGAGGTTCCGAGCCTATCGGGGCGCGCTCCCCGAACAGCGGCCGGGCGGGCCGATGTTGTCTTATTTTATTGATGTCTGAGTGACCATCAGCACGCGGAACGCGCCATCCGCACTTGCCAACAGCCTTGCGTGCGGCGGTCGGCCGCGCATACGGAATGACGGAATTTCACCGCCTGAACGAGGGTGCTCCACCTGTTCTCGACATCACCGGTCCCGGTCCGCCGCCTCCGGGGACCGGTCATCCCCAGGTATGACACGGCTCGCGTCCGTCCGACCCGAGTCGGCCCCCGGAACCGGAACAGCGGCTGACTACACGGCCGGATGCGGCCGGAACGATGGAACGCGTCCCTCGAAACGCCGTCTTCCCTCCAGGAGTGCCGTTCCCGTGACCACCGCATCCCTCGCCAACCGGTCCACCTCCGCGGCCGCGCGCGCCACGGACCTGTCGAAGATCTACGGGCAGGGCGAGACCCGGGTGGTCGCCCTGGACCGCGTCTCCGTCGACTTCCGGCGGGCCGAGTTCACCGCGATCATGGGCCCCTCCGGCTCCGGCAAGTCCACGCTGATGCACTGCGTGGCCGGGCTGGACACCTTCTCCTCCGGTTCCGTGCGCATCGGCGACACCGAGCTGGGCTCCCTGAAGGACAGGCAGCTGACCAGACTGCGCCGGGACAAGATCGGCTTCATCTTCCAGGCGTTCAACCTGCTGCCGACCCTGACGGCCCTGGAGAACATCACCCTCCCGATGGACATCGCGGGCCGCAAGCCGGACCGGCAGTGGCTGGACACCGTGATCGGGATGGTCGGGCTCTCCGGGCGGCTCGGCCACCGCCCCTCCCAGCTGTCCGGCGGCCAGCAGCAGCGCGTGGCCGTGGCCCGGGCGCTGGCCTCCAGGCCCGAGATCGTCTTCGGCGACGAGCCGACCGGGAACCTCGACTCGCGCTCGGGCGCGGAGGTGCTGGGCTTCCTGCGCAACTCCGTGCGGGAGCTGGGCCAGACGGTGGTGATGGTGACCCACGACCCGGTGGCGGCGGCCTACGCGGACCGGGTGGTCTTCCTCGCGGACGGGCGGATCGTCGACGAGATGGACGCGCCCACGGCGGACTCGGTGCTGGACCGCATGAAGCGGTTCGACGCCAGGGGCCGCACGAGCTGACCCGCCGCCACCCCTTCCCGCCACGTCTGGACAGAGATCACACACCCATGTTCCGTACCGCCTTGCGCAACGTACTCGCGCACCGGGCCAGGCTGCTCATGACCGTGCTCGCCGTGCTGCTCGGCGTCGCGTTCGTGTCGGGGACCCTGGTCTTCACCGACACCGTCTCCGCCGCCTACCGCAAGAGCTCCGCCAAGGGCTTCGACCAGGTCGACGTCGCCGTACGGCCCCGGTACCAGGACGCCGAGGGCGACCGGGTCGGCCGGCTGCACGAGCTGACCCGAAAGACGCTCGACGACAGCGCCCGGGTGCCGGGCGCCGCCCGCGCCGTCGGGGTCGTCACCGGCTTCGCCGCCCTGGCCGGCAAGGACGGCGAGCTGGTCGGCGACGGCTTCCGGACGCAGGGCGGGAACTACTGGGGCGCCGAGGACCCCCGGTACCCGCTGGTCGAGGGGCGCGCCCCGCGGGGCGCGGGCGAGGTCCTCATCGACTCCGCGACCGCCCGGCGCACCGGGTACGAGGTCGGCGACACCGTGCGGCTGTCGGTCGACGGGCCCGTGCTGACCCCGCGGATCACCGGCGTCTTCACCACCGACGACGGCAACGTCGCGGCCGGCGGCAGCCTCGCCCTGTTCGACACGGCGACCGCGCAGCGGCTGTTCGGGAAGGCCGGCGCCTACGACGAGATCGCCGTCGGGGCGAAGCCGGGCGTCACGCAGGCCGCGCTCAAGGCCGAGCTGGACCGGGCGCTGCCGCAGGACGCCGTCGAGACCGTCACCGGCCGGCAGCTCGCCGACGAGCAGGCGGAGATGATCTCCGCGTCGATGAGCGGTCTGCGGCAGGGGCTGCTGGTCTTCGCGGGCATCGCGCTGTTCGTCGGCACGTTCATCATCGCCAACACCTTCACCATGCTGGTGGCCCAGCGCACCAAGGAGCTGGCGCTGCTGCGCGCGGTCGGCGCATCCCGCCGGCAGGTGACGCGGTCGGTGCTGGCGGAGGCGTTCATGGTGGGCGCGGTCGCCGCGGTGACCGGTCTGGCCGCGGGCATCGGCATCGGGGCCGGGATGCGGTCGCTGCTGGGCTCGCTGGGCGCGGTGGTTCCGGACGGGCCGCTGGTCGTCGGGCCGGGCACGGTCCTCGCGGCCCTCGCGGTCGGCGTCCTGGTCACCGTGGTGGCGGCGTGGCTGCCGGGCCGCCGGGCCGCGAAGATCCCGCCGGTGGCGGCGATGAGCAGTGTGCACGCCCAAGCCACCACCCGGTCGCTGGTGCTGCGCAACACGCTCGGGGCGCTGCTCTCGGCGGCCGGTGTCGCGGTGGTCCTCGCGGCGACGACGATGGACGGCTCGGACGGGCAGGCGCCCATGGGCCTGGGCGCGGTCCTGCTGATCGTCGGCGTGTTCGTGCTGACCCCGCTGCTGTCCCGCCCGCTGATCGCGGCCGCCGCACCGGTCCTGAGGCTCTTCGGCGTCTCGGGCGGACTGGCCCGGCGGAACGCGCTGCGCAACCCGCGCCGTACGGCCGCCACCGCCTCCGCGCTGATGATCGGCCTGACCCTGATCACCGGCATGACGGTGACGGCGGGCAGCCTGCAGCGGTCCATCGACAAGATGGCCTCGGCGGCGATCGAGGCCGACTACGTGGTGTCCATGGCGAACGGCAACGAGCTGTCGCCGGACGTCGAGCGAAGGCTGAAGCGGACCGACGGCGTCACCGCCACCAGCCCGCTGCGCAACGCGTCCGCCCGCGTCGGGGGCGGGACCGAGTACCTGACCGGCGTCGACGGCGCCACGATCGGCCGGCTGACCGATCTGGCGGTCCGGGACGGCTCCTTCACCGTCGGCGGCACCCGGGTGGTCGTGGACGGCGACACCGCGAAGTCGCACGGCTGGCGGGCCGGTTCGCGGTTCACCGTCGCCCACGAGGACGGCGCGCGGCAGCAGCTGACCGTCGCCGGGGTCTACGAGGGCAACGACATGATCCGCGGCATCATGCTGGACACCGCCGCGCTCGCCCCGCACGACCCGGACCCGGCCGACATGCAGGTCCTGGTCAAGACCGCCGACGGCGCGTCGGACGCGGCGAAGGACCGGCTGGAACGGGCCCTCGGCACCAACCCGGCGATCAGGGTCCAGGACAAGGAGGACATCTCCCGGGAGATCGCGCAGATGTTCACGCTGGTGCTGAACATGCTCTACGGCCTGCTGGCCATGGCGGTGATCGTGGCCGTCCTCGGGGTCGTCAACACCCTGGCGATGTCGGTGTTCGAACGCTCCCAGGAGATCGGCATGCTGCGCGCGATCGGCCTGGACCGCGGGGGCGTCAAGCGGATGGTCCGCCTGGAGTCCCTGGTGATCTCCCTGTTCGGCGGGGTGCTGGGCGTCGGCCTGGGCGTGTTCTTCGGCTGGGCGGCCGGGGAGCTGCTGGGCACGAGGATGCCGACGTACGAACTGGTCCTGCCCTGGGGGCGGATGGCGCTCTTCCTGCTCCTGGCCGCGACGGTCGGCGTCCTGGCGGCCCTGTGGCCGGCCCGGCGCGCGGCACGGCTGAACATGCTGCAGGCGATCAAGGCGGAGTAGCGCCGGCACGGCGGCCGGGCCCCGCCTCCCTCCGGGGAGGCGGGGCCCTCGCGCGCTCAGTTCCAGGTGCGGGACCGCAGCGGCAGGCCCGACTCGCCCGACTCGGGGGTCCGGACGGCCAGCACCTGGTTGACGCCGATGCGGTTGTGCTCGAAGGCCAGCGCGGAGGCCGCCATGTACAGGCGCCACACGCGCGCCCGGCCGGGGCCGGTGAGCCGCACGGCGCGGTCCCAGCCGGCCTCCAGGTTGGCGACCCAGCTGCGCAGGGTGAGGGCGTAGTGCTCGCGGATCGACTCGACGTCGCGCACCTCGAACCCGGCGCGCTCCAGCTGGGTGACGGTGGTGCCGACGGGCTGGAGCTCGCCGTCGGGGAAGACGTAGGCGTCGATGAACGCGTCGACGCTGTACGCCGACTCGTCCCGCTGCGGGCGGCGGGCGATCTGGTGGTTGAGCAGCCGCCCGCCGGGCCGCAGGAGGCGGTGGAGGTCGGTGGCGTAGTCCAGGTACCGCTCGGCGCCGACGTGTTCGGCCATCCCGATGGAGGAGACGGCGTCGTAGGGCCCGTCGGCGACGTCCCGGTAGTCCTGGACGCGGATCTCCACGCGGTCGGTGAGCCCCGCGTCGGCGACGCGCTTGCGGGCGTAGGCGGCCTGCTCCTGGGAGAGGGTGATGCCGACGACGCTCACGCCGTGCTCGCGGGCGGCGTGGACGGCCATGGAGCCCCAGCCGCAGCCGACGTCGAGCAGGCGCTGACCGGGCTTCAGGCCGAGCTTGCGGCAGACGAGTTCGAGCTTGTCGCGCTGGGCGGTCTCCAGCGTGCTGTCCGGGGCGGGCCAGTAGGCGCAGGAGTACACCATGGACGGGCCGAGGACGAGTTCGTAGAAGTCGTTGCCGACGTCGTAGTGGTGGCTGATGGCGCGTCTGTCGCTGCGCCTGGTGTGCAGACGGCGGCGGGGCCTGCGGACCTCCTCGCGGGGCGGGGCGGGCGGCAGCGCCGGGCCGGCGAGCCGGAACAGGCCCCGCACGGCGGAGCGGACCTCCGGATCGCGCAGGGCCTGGGCGAGGGTGCGGGCGTCCTCGCCGCGCTCCCAGATGAAACCGGCGAGCAGGTCGAGGGCGGTGTAGAGGTCGCCGTCGATGTCCAGGTCGCCGGCCACCCAGGCGCGGGCCAGGCCCAGTTCGCCGGGTTTGAACAGCAGGTGGCGCAGGGCGCGGCGGTTGCGTACGACCAGGACCGGCGCGCCCGGCGGGCCCGCCTGTGAGCCGTCCCAGGCGCGGATGCGCACCGGGAGCGGGGTCCCCAGCAACTGCTCGACGAGTCCCTTCAGCCGTGGCGCGGCGTCAGCCATGGTGTGCACCTCCGTGGGCGTCCCGGAATGTCCGACACCACGTAAACACCTGCGGGACCGGGCCGCAGTCCCCGGCACGCGCCGTGTCCGGGCAAAGAATGTGTCCGGATGACACGGCGGGGCGGATGGCCTACACGCCGGCCGGTGGTCCCCGGGGTCCGGGGCGGGGAACGCCGAAGGACCTCCCGCACCACGGATGGCAGGAGGTCCTTCGAGGTGGAGCGGTGACCGGGGTCAGGAGGCCTTGGCCCGCTCCTCGGTCCTGGCGCCGGCCGGGGTCTCCGTCTTCGCGGCCGGGGCCGGCTTGGCGGCCTCGTAGAACTCCTCGCGCGGGGACTCGATCGCGCCCAGGGAGACGACCTCGCGCTTGAGGAACATGCCGAGCGTCCAGTCGGCGAAGACCCGGATCTTGCGGTTCCAGGTCGGCATCGCCAGGCCGTGGTAGCCGCGGTGCATGTACCAGGCGAGACGGCCCTTGAGCTTGATCTTCATCTTGCCCATGACGATCATCGCCACGCCCTTGTGCAGGCCGAGGCCCGCCACCGCGCCCTTGTTGGCGTGGCTGTACTCCTTCTGCGGGAAGCCCCGCATACCGGAGACCACGTTGTCGCCGAGCACCTTCGCCTGGCGCAGGGCGTGCTGCGCGTTCGGCGGGCACCAGGCGTTCTCGACGCCGGCCCTGCGGGCGGCGAGGTCGGGCACCTGGGCGTTGTCGCCGGCGGCCCAGATGTAGTCCGTGCCCTTGACCTGGAGCGTCGGCTCGCAGTCGATGTGGCCGCGGGGGCCGAGCGGGAGGCCGAAGCGGGCCAGCGCCGGGTTCGGCTTGACGCCCGCCGTCCAGACGATGGTGTTGGCGTCGACCTCGAGGCCGTTCTTCAGCACCACGTGGCCGTCGACGCAGGAATCCATGGAGGTGGACAGGTAGACCTCGACGCCGCGGGCCTCCAGGTGCTCCTTGCCGTACGCGCCGAGCTTGGGCCCGACCTCGGGAAGGATCTTGTCGGCGGCGTCGACGAGGATGAAGCGCATGTCCTCGCGGGACACGTTCTTGTAGTACTTGGCCGCGTCGCGGGCCATGTCCTCGACCTCGCCGATGGTCTCGGCGCCGGCGAAGCCGCCGCCGATGAAGACGAAGGTGAGCGCCTTGCGGCGGATCTCCTCGTCGGTGGTGGAGTCGGCCTTGTCGAGCTGCTCCAGCACGTGGTTGCGCAGGCCGATGGCCTCCTCGATGCCCTTCATGCCGATGCCCTGCTCGGCGAGGCCGGGGATCGGGAAGGTGCGGGAGACCGCGCCCATCGCGACGACCAGGTAGTCGAAGGGCAGCTCGTACGCCTCGCCGGTCAGCGGGGCGATCGTGGCGACCTTGCGGTCCTGGTCGATGGTGGTGACCCGGCCGGTGAGGACCTCCGCCTTGGGGAGCACGCGTCGCAGCGGGACGACGACGTGCCGCGGGGAGATGCTGCCGGCGGCGGCTTCGGGGAGGAAGGGCTGGTAGGTCATGTACGACCGGGGGTCGACGACCGTGACGGTCGCCTCTCCGTAACGCATCTTCTTCAGGATGCGCCGAGCTGCGTACAGGCCTACGTACCCACCGCCTACTACGAGGATCCTGGGACGCTCCGTGGTGCTCATGCCATCGAGTATCCACCTGCCCCGGGGGGGTGGTTCGTGCGCCCCTTCACAAGGTCCGACAGAGCCTGTGTTACACTCCCGCGCTCACGTGACGGAGATCATGGCGCCGAACGGGAACCACGGCGGGAGGCGCTCCGTTGTCAATGCCTCGTGAGCTGCCTCTCTGCCTCCCCGGCCCCCTGGTGAGGGCCTCGGACCGGCCTGCGGCGCGTCCGGTCCGAGGCGCCCGGTAACCACCTTTCTGAACATGTTCAAGGGCCGATCGACCCCCCGGACGGGTCAACCGGTCCCCCGCCGCGCCCCGACCGGGGCCAATTCCTTGTGAAGAACTTCACGAAGCTTTCCGGCGGATGCCGACGAGGGGTCCGGAAAGGACCCCTCCAGCGCGCTCATACGTTGTCCGACCTGCTCAGCGGAGGCCGCCGACCGGTGGCGGGGGAGCCCCGGACCGCCGTCCGGGAGCGCCCGGGCCGCCGGCCGGGCGACGCCGCCGGGGACGCGGCCCGCGCGGGCGGCTCGCCCGCCGCGCGGAACGCGATCCCGGCGGGCGCCGCCGCCTAACGCGCCTCGGCCGCCGCGTGGAAGGCGATGCCGTCGAGGATGTCGTGTTCGCTGACCACGACCTCCTCCGCGCCGACACGTTCCATGATCGACAACAGGACGAGCGCGCCCGCGGCGATGACGTCGACGCGGCCGGGGTGCATCGACGGGACGGCCGCGCGCTCGGCGTGGGTGGAGTGCAGCAGCCGGTCGGTGATCTCGCGGACCCGGTCGCGGGAGACGCGGGAGTGGTGGATGGCCGCCGAGTCGTACGCGGGCAGGTCCTGCGCGATCGCCGAGACCGTCGTGACCGACCCGGCGAGGCCCACCAGCGTGCGCGCCTCGCGCAGCGGGACCGTCTCCTCGGCGCGGTCGAGGGCCGCCTCGATGTCGGCCCGCATCGCCGCGATCTGCTCCTCGGCGGGCGGGTCGGACACCACCCCGTCGCGCACCAGGTGCCGCTCGGTCATCCGGACACAGCCGACGTCGACCGAGCGCGCCGCGCGCACGTGGTCGTCGCCGACCACGAACTCGGTCGAGCCGCCGCCGATGTCCACCACCAGGAAGGGGCGGTGCAGATCCCGCCGCCCGGCCAGTTCCCGCGTGGCGCCGGTGAAGGAGAACTCGGCCTCCTGGTCACCGGTGACGACCTCGGGTTCGACGCCGAGGATGTCCCTCACCCCGCGGACGAAGTCCTCCCGGTTCTCGGCGTCCCGGGACGCCGAGGTCGCCACGAAGCGCAGGCGCTCGACGCCGTGCTCCTCGATGACCGCCGCGTACTCGCGGCAGGCGGCGAAGGTCCGCTCCAGCGCCTCGGGGGCGAGGCGCCCGGTGCGGTCGACGCCCTGCCCGAGGCGGACGATGGTCATACGGCGGTCCAGCTCGGTCAGCTCACCGGTGTCCGGGTGCGCGTCGGCGACCAGGAGCCGGATGGAGTTCGTACCGCAGTCCACGGCGGCCACGCGGGTCACTTCTCGTCCTCCCCACAGGTGTCGGGAACCGTCACGCACGGCCCCTTGCGCCACCACTCGGGCAGCATGGCGAGGGCCTCGTCGCCCAGCGGGTTCACGCCCGGGCCGGCCGCCAGCGAGTGGGCGACCAGGACGTGCAGGCACTTCACCCGGTCCGGCATGCCGCCGGCGCTGGGGAAGCCCGTCAGCTCCTCGATCTCGTCCCGGCGCCGGATGTAGTCCTCGTGCGCGGCGCGGTAGGCGGCGGCCAGCTCGGGGTCGGTGCCCAGCCGGGCCGTCATCTCCTTCATCACGCCCTCCGCCTCCAGCGTGCCGATCGCCGAGGAGGCGCGCGGGCACGTCAGGTAGTACAGCGTGGGGAAGGGCGTGCCGTCGGGCAGCCGCGGCGCCGTCTCCACGACGTCCGGCTGTCCGCACGGACAGCGGTGCGCGATGGCGCGCAGCCCGCGCGGCGGGCGCCCGAGCTGCTGCTTGAACGCCTCGACGTCCGCGTCGGTGGGCTCGGTGCGCCCGGTGGGCGGCGGTGGGGTTTCCATGGCCGTACGAATGTCTCTCTGCTGTCGGTAAGGGGTTCACCGGGCGGAGGCGTCGGACCTGTCGACTCCGTCCCAGAGGTTCGCGTACCAGGGGCGGTCGGCCGTCCCCCGGTCGGCTCGGGACTGCCGGGCCGTGTCCGGGTCGATCATGACGTACCCCGTCTCCCCCGGCATCACGTAGTGCAGCCGCCGCCGGATCTGCTGCTCGGCGTACGCGTCGTCCTGCCAGCGCGCCTTGAGGTCGCGCAGCCGTTCGACCCGCTCACTGGCCTGCCGCTTCTCCCGTTCCAGGTCGGCGATCTCGGCGCGCTGGGAGACGTACTGCCGCATCGGGTAGGCGAGGGCCACGATCAGGGAGCAGACCACCATGGCGAGCAGCGCGGCCCGGCCGGTGAGCCGGGGGCGGCGGGCCTGGCGCCGGGTCTGGGAGCGGTAGACCCGGGCCGCCGTCTGCTCGCCGAGCAGCCGCAGTCTGGTCGCGGTGGAGAAACGGTCCCGGTTCTTCACGGGCATCTCGGCTCTCGCCTCCCCTTCCACGCGCGTACGTCCCCGCACACGGTACGGGACCGGGTGCGGGGACGTACGTACGGCGTCTCCTTCAGGAGCGGCGCTCGGCCCTTGCCGGGCTCACCGGTTCGCGGGGCGGAACCGCGGGAAGGCGCTGCGGCCGGCGTACACCGCGGCGTCGTCGAGGATCTCCTCGATGCGCAGCAGCTGGTTGTACTTGGCGACGCGCTCGGAGCGGGCCGGGGCGCCGGTCTTGATCTGGCCGCAGTTGGTGGCGACGGCCAGGTCGGCGATGGTGACGTCCTCGGTCTCGCCGGAGCGGTGGGACATCATGCACTTGTAGCCGTTGCGCTGGGCCAGCTCGACGGCGTCCAGGGTCTCGGTCAGCGAGCCGATCTGGTTGACCTTGACCAGCAGGGCGTTGCCGGCGCCCTCGTCGATGCCGCGCTGGAGGCGCTCGGGGTTGGTGACGAACAGGTCGTCGCCGACGAGCTGGACCTTGTCACCGAGCTTGGCGGTGATGTCCTTCCAGCCGTCCCAGTCCTCCTCGCTCAGCGGGTCCTCGATGGAGACCAGCGGGTAGGCGTCGACCAGCTCCGCGTAGTACGCGGTCATCTCCTCGGCGGTGCGCTCCTTGCCCTCGAAGACGTAGCGGCCGTCCTTGTGGAACTCGGTGGCGGCGACGTCCAGGGCCAGGGCGATCTGCTCGCCGGGCTGGTAGCCGGCCTCCTTGATGGCCTCCAGGATGAGGTCGAGGGCCTCGCGGTTGGAGCCGAGGTTCGGGGCGAAGCCGCCCTCGTCGCCGAGGCCGGTGGACAGGCCCTTGGACTTCAGGACCTTCTTCAGGGTGTGGTAGACCTCGGCGCCCCAGCGCAGGGCCTCGGAGAAGGACTCCGCGCCGATCGGGGCGATCATGAACTCCTGGATGTCCACGTTGGAGTCGGCGTGCGCGCCGCCGTTCAGGATGTTCATCATCGGCACCGGCAGCAGGTGCGCGTTGGGGCCGCCCAGGTAGCGGAACAGCGGCAGGTCGCTGGCCTCGGAGGCGGCGTGGGCGACGGCCAGGGAGACGCCGAGGATGGCGTTGGCGCCGAGGGAGCCCTTGTTGTCGGTGGCGTCCAGGTCGAACATGGCCTGGTCGATCAGGCGCTGCTCGGTGGCGTCGTAGCCGACCAGCTCCGGGCCGATCTGCTCGATGACGGCCAGGACGGCCTTCTCGACGCCCTTGCCCTGGTAGCGGCTCGATTCGCCGTCGCGGAGCTCGATGGCCTCGAAGGCGCCCGTGGAGGCGCCGGACGGGACGGCGGCACGACCCGTGCTGCCGTCGTCGAGGCCGACCTCGACCTCGACCGTGGGGTTGCCTCGGGAGTCCAGGATTTCCCGGGCTACGACGACGTCGATGGACGGCACGAGCATCTCCTTCTTGGAATGTGACGCGGGTTGGCAGGACCGTGACGGCTCCGCGAGTGAACCGTGGTGGCTCTGCGAGACGAGCCTAACCGGCTCGGGGCGATCGGCCAGCCGGTCACCCCTTTCACGGGGGAACCGGGAGTGAATTGTTTCCCAACGGAACAAAGAGGTCAACGGGCGGCCGTCTCCCCGTCCCGCGCCCGTACGCCCCCATCCCGCGCAAAAGCCCCGCCCCGGTGCGTACGGGGGAACACGCACCGGGGCGGGGAGCCCGTGGGGACGGGGGGACGGCCCTCACGGGGCTTCCATGACGGAGGACCCGGATGTGAGGGCGCTGCGGCGGGTCCGGGAGCCGCCTCTTACTTCAGGTGCAGCTGCTGGCCCGGGTAGATGAGGTCGGCGTCCTCGACGATGTCCTTGTTCAGCTCGAACAGCTTCGCCCAGCCGCCCCGGACGTCGTGCTCCGCGGCGATCGAGCTGAGGGTGTCGCCCTCGACGACCTTGTACTCGCCGTCGCCCTTCTTGACCTTCTCGCCGGTCGGGGTGGTGACGGTCTTCTGGGCGGCCGGGCGCTCGGCGGAGCGGGAGGCCGGCTGCTCGGTGGAGCGGGTGGTGGTCCCGCTGCTCTGCGAGGAGCCGCCCGAGGCGCCGTCGGAGGCCCCGCTGGACGAGCCGTTCGAGGAGGCACCGCTGGACGAACCGCTCGAGGAGGAACCGCTGGACGAACCGCTCGACGCGGAGCCGCCGGTGTACGCGGCGCCCGACAGGTTCTTGCCGCAGACCGGCCAGGCGCCCTTGCCCTGGCCCGCGAGGACCTTCTCGGCGATCTCGATCTGCTGCGCCTTGGTGGCCTGGTCGGCGGTGGCGGCGTACGCCGTGCCGCCGTACGCGGCCCAGGTGGAGGCGGAGAACTGCAGACCGCCGTAGTAGCCGTTGCCGGTGTTGATGGACCAGTTGCCGCCGGACTCGCACTGGGCGACGGCGTCCCACTCGGAGGCGGTGGCAGCGGAGGCCGTGCCGGACGCCATCAGCGGGGCGGCGACGGCTGCGCCGGTCACACCGGCGATGGCGATGGCGCGGGTGGCCTTGTTCGGACGGCGGTGCTTGCCCTTGCCGGAAAACAGCATGGTTGGATCCCCTCACCGACGCCTGCGAGGTGAGCTGTCGGGTTCGGGCCGGTCGAGTTGCCCGGCCGCGTCCCTCGCGGGACACGGCTTCACCCCTAGCCGGTTCCGACCTCAACTGCCGGTCCCGGCGCCTACCTTGGTTCCCCCGCTCCTGCCCACGGCGCTTGACGCGACGACTGTTCCCGGGCGGCCGCTGGCAGGATTCGGCGTTGCGGCAGCCGGGGCCCGCGGTGGCGAGCGGTCACGACCGTAGGCAGGCGCACCGCGGAATTTCAAAGACGATCAGGGCTTCTGAGATCTATCTCTCACTGCGCTTATATGCGACATTCAGCGGGAAACCCGACGCCAACTAGCGTCGCCCTCCGCCCGGTTCGGCCCCGATCTCGAGCGTCTGACCGGGGACGATGGCGTTCGGGTCGGCGCCGACGACGTCCCTGTTGCCGTCGTACAGGGCGCGCCATCCGCCTTGCAGGTCAAGGGAGTCGGCGATGGTCCAGAGGGTGTCGCCGGAACGGACGGTGTACGAGCCGTCGACGTCCTCGCGCGCGGCGTCGTCGCCGCGGGAGGCGTGCCGGCCGGAGGAGGCGCTCCCGCGCTCCTCGACCGCCTCCTCGTCGGCGCTGGGGCCGCGGTGGCGGCCGGTGCCGGCGGATCCGGTGTCGACCAGGTAGGAAGTGCCCACACTCTGTCCCGAGTTGTCCGCTTCGTCACTCTCGGGGGCGACGCTGGGCGAACCACCATCTTCCCGGACATCCGCGGATGTCCCGGACTCGGCGGATCCGTCCTTCGCGTTTGACGCATCGTCGGGAGCGGCGGACGGGGACGCCGGGACCGAAGGCGAGGAGGAGGAAGAGGAGGAGTCGGGAGACGTTTCGGGGGACGCCTCATGGGATGTTTCAGGCGAGTCGGACGAGTCACCCGAACCGGACTGCTCCGAGGAGTCCTTCGCCCCTTCGGCGTCTTCCGAGCCGGCCGGGCCCTCCGAACCGGCCGGACTTCCCGATTCCGCCGGGCTCGTCGGCCCTGCCGTGTTCCCGTAGTCCGCGGAACCGCCGGAGTCCCCGCCGGCCGGCTTCCCGTCCGCCGCGCCGGCGCCGGCGGACGCCGGGTCGTCCACGAGCCCGGCGAGCAGGCCGCACGTCGGCCACGCGGCGATGCCCTGGTCGGCGAGCATCTTCTCGGCGACGGATATCTGCTGGGACCGGCTGGCCTGGTCGGCGCTGGCCGCGTACGCCAGACCGCCGTACTTCTCCCAGTCCTCCTGGGACAACTGCAGGCCGCCGTAGTAGCCGTTGCCGGAGTTCTCGCTCCAGGCGCCGCCGGTCGCGCACTCGGCGACCCGGTCCCAGGCCGCGCCGTCGGCCGCGCTGGCGCCGGAGGCCCCGAGGAGCGGGATCGCGATGGCGGAGCCGGTCACTCCGGCGGCGACGACGAGGGCCGGAGCCTGGCGGGGGCGGCGGTGACGACCGTTCCCGGAGAGCATACGGGGACCTTTCCCGAGACAGCACGGACGGCGCGGCGGAGCGCACTCGGCGCCGCGCTGATGGGTGAACGTATCCGCAGGAGATCGCTTGTCACAAGTTCATGCCGCGCAGATCACGTGAAGATCACAGTCTTGAGAGCGTGTCACGTTTGCGCCGGCACGCAGCGGTCGTCGCGCCGTCACGCCGTGTCGGTCACGGCCCGCCGGGCGCGTCCGGCTCCGTGGCCGGCCCGGCGTGCCGTACGGGGGTGAAGGCGACCGGCAGCGTGCGCAGGCCCCGCATGATGAGCCCGCCGCGCCAGCGCAGTTCGGCCGGGTCCACCGCGAGCCGCAGGTCGGGCAGGCGGGTGAGGAGCGTGGCGAGCGCGGTCCGGCCCTCCAGGCGGGCGAGCGGGGCGCCGAGGCAGTAGTGGATGCCGTGGCCGTATCCGAGGTGCTGGTTGTCCCGGCGGCCGAGGTCGAGCACGTCGGGGTCGGCGAACCGCTCCGGGTCCCGGTCGGCGGCGGCGAGGACGACGAGGACGGGGTCGCCGGGGGCGATGTCCTGTCCGCCGAGGGTGAGCGGCCGCGTGGCGAACCGCCAGGTGGCGAGTTCGACGGGCCCGTCGTAGCGCAGGAGTTCCTCGACGCCGGTGGCGAGCAGGCCGGATTCGCCCGCGGCGAGGGACTTCTGCAGCAGCTCCCGCTGGTCGGGGTGGGTGAGCAGGGCGTAGGTGCCGTTGCCGATCAGGTTCACGGTGGTCTCGAAGCCGGCGAACAGCAGGATGAACGCCATCGCCGCGGCCTCGTTCTCGGTGAGGTGCTCGCCGTGGTCGGAGGCGCGGATGAGACCGGAGATGAGGTCCTCCCCGGGACCCGGCTCGGGGGGCAGGGCTTCGCGTTTGCGATGGATGAGGTCGGCGAGGTAGCCGCGCATCTTCTTCACCGACCGGGCGACCCCGCCCCGGGGGCCGCCCTGGTGGCGGATCATCATGCCCGCCCAGTCACGGAAGTCGTCCTGGTCCTCGCGGGGGACGCCGAGCATGTCGCAGATGGCGTAGATGGGCAGGGGGAAGGCGAACTCGTGGATGAGGTCGGCCTCGCCGTTCCCGGCGAACCGGTCGATGAGGCGGTCGGCGAGTTCCTGCACGCGGGGGGCGAACTCGGCGACGCGGCGGGGCGTGAAGGCCTTGCTGACCAGGCGGCGCAGCCGGGTGTGGTCCGGCGGGTCGATGTTGAGCAGGTGGGTCATCAGCTCGGCCTTCCGCTCACCGGGGATGCCCGTCTTGCCCTTGGCGTGGGCGGGCTCGTCGTGGTGCGCGGGGTTCTTGCTGAGCCGCTGGTCGGCGAGGGCCTGCCTGGCGTCGGCGTAGCGGGTGACCAGCCAGGCCTCGACCCCGCTGGGGAGCCTGGTGCGGTGCACGGGGGCGTGTTCGCGCAGCCAGGCGTAGGCGGGGTAGGGGTCGGCGGCGAACTCCCAGGTGAAGAGGGCGGGGGGTTCGGGGGCGGCGCTGTCGGGGACGGGCTGGTCGGTCACTCCTCGACGGTAACCGGCCCGCCGGCGTCCCCCGCGCGCCGGCCGGACCCGCGGCGGACCGCGCGCAGCGCCTCGCGGACGTCCGGCAGCGGCCGGGTCCGCTCCTCCAGCCCGCGGACGGCCGGCTCAGCTGGGGTCGCCGTGCTCCTTGTCCGTCCGCCCCTCCCGCTCCCTGATCGCGTCGCGGTACGCCCGCGCCGCCGCCCGCAGGGCCGCCTCCGGGTCCACGCCCGCCGCCTCGGCGCGGACCGCCAGGGCCAGCAGCTCGTAGCCGATGCCCTCGACGTGGGGCAGGGGGACCTCCAGGCCCGCGGTGCGCACCCGGGAGGCCAGTTTGGCCGCGAGGGCCAGGCCGGGCTGGCCGAGGGGGACGCCCTCGGTGACCGAGGTGCGCTGCTTCTCGACGGCCTTCGTGCGCAGCCAGTGCTCCTTGACCTCCTCGGGGGTCGTGGCCGTCGCGTCCCCGAAGACGTGCGGATGGCGGTGGACGAGCTTGGCGACGATGCCGCCGGCCACGTCGTCGATGGAGAAGGGGGCGTCCGGGTCCTCCTCGGCGATGCGCGCGTGGAAGACGACCTGGAGCAGGACGTCGCCGAGTTCCTCGCGCAGTTCGTCGCGGTCGCCGTCCTCGATCGCCTCGACGAGTTCGTAGGCCTCCTCGATGCCGTACTTCGCCAGGCCCTCGTGGGTCTGCCGGGAGGACCACGGGCACTCTGCGCGGATGCGGTCCATGACCTGGACGAGGTCGAGCAGGCGGGCGCCCGGCAGGTCGTAGGAGGCGGGCAGCAGCTCCAGCTCCGGCATCCGGACCCGGCCGGAGCCCGCGAGGCGGGCGAGGCCGTCCGTGAGGGCGGGCTCGCCCTCGCCGGTCGCCACGACCACCACCGTGCGGCCGCCCGCGCAGGCGTCGACCAGTTCCTCGGCCGTCGGGGACGCCGCGTCGACGGCTATCCCCGCCTCGCGCAGGTACGGCAGCTGCGGGTGGGCGCCGTCCGCGCACAGCACGCGGTCGGCGGTGCGCAGCGCCTGCCAGGCCGGCCAGGACAGCAGGCCGGGTGCGACGCGGTGGCTGGTGGTGAGCAGGACGATGCGGCCGGGAGCGGCTTCGGGACTCGGTGCGTTCACGCTTCGAACGTAACCCACGCGGCCCACGGGACCCGGGGTTCCCCGCCGGGCGCGGCCGGCCGCACGGTGCCTGCGCCGGGTGCGGCTGCCCGCCGGGCGAGGCGTCCTTGTCGCGCGGCCGGTGGGCCGGGCGGCCGGCGGAGCCGTCGCCCGCGGGCCGTCACATCGGCCGCGTGTCCGGTGCCGTGACCTCCCGGATCCACGGCGTCCGCGCGTCGACGCGGCCGTTCCTGCGGACGTCCCAGGCGCCGTAGCGCGGGTTGAGGTCGACGTCCAGCTTCTCCGAGGCCTCGGACAGGGCCTTCCAGAAGGCCGGGCGGGTGGTGTCGGTGCCCAGCTTCCGGGCGAGCTTCTGCGCCTCCAGCTGCAGGCGCAGGTTCTCGTCGAGGCGGCGCGGGGGGATGCCGTACTGCTGGAGCCAGGTGGCCTCCAGCGCCTTGAAGCCGCCGGCCTGCTGCTCCAGGCCGGCCCGCATCCGCTGGACCTCCCTGCGGGTGACGGCGACGCCCGCGTCCTCGGCGGCCCGGTGCAGTACCCGGTCGAGGACCATGCTGTGCAGCGTGTCGCGGGCGAGCGTGCCGGTCCGGTTGACGGCCTGCGCGTACTGGGCCTCGTCGGTCACGGCCGCCCGCTGGGCCGCGCGCACCTCGCCGACCCGCTCCTGAAGCTGCGCGACGGTGATCCGCTCCCCGCCGACGACGGCCGCCGCGCCGGGGTGCGCATCGTTTCCGCAGGCGGTGAGGAGGGGCGCCGCCGCGGCGATCGCGGCGGTGAGAACGAGCGCGGTGCGACGGCGGCGGTGCAAGGGAACCTCCCGTTGGAGATTGTGCGACGGTGCACAAAGTCTTGCGGTGATCGATGGTAGGCAGTGGGCAGGCTCCGGCCAACCCATTCGACCAACGAATCGCCGGGACTTCGGGCATCGCCGCGCCGCCCGGCGGGCGGGCGGCGCCGGCTGCCTCCCCTCGCTCACCGCGTCACCGTCCCGGGGTCGTCCCGGGCCGGTTCAGGGGGCAGCCACCGCTGTGAGGCGTCCGTTCTCTCCCGCGGTCCCGGTCACCGGTACTTCCGTACCGTCCCCGCCATCGCCTCCGCCTCGGCGCGGCAGCCCGCCAGCTCCCCGGCGCGGCGGATCTCCTCGTCGCTCACGCGCCGGGCCACGTCGATCGCCTCGTGGAGGCCGTCCGCGTTCCCGACCCGGATCATGCGGAGGAACCACTTCAGCGCCTCGACGCTGTCGGCCCGTCCTGCCGTGCCGTCCCGGTACCAGCGGGCGACGACGTACATCGCGCCGTCATGGCCGGACTCGGCGGCCGTCAGGTAACTGCGCAGCGCCTCGGCGTCCTGGTCCATGGCCGCGAGGAGGTCGCCGAGGACGACATGGGCATCGACGACCCCGCCTTCCGCGGCGGATCGCAGAAGCCCGGCGACGGCCTGGGGATCGGCCTTTCCCCACCACAGCTGCGCCAGGTTGAACCGGGCGTGGGCGTCTCCCTCGGCGGCGGCTTCCTCGAACAGCCGCTCGGCCTCGGCGAGGTCCTTCGGGACGCCCAGTCCGTTGGCGTAGAGGTGCCCCAGGCTCCGCTTGCCCGTGGCGCTGCCCCGCTCGGCGGTCTTCCTGAACCAGACGGCGGCGCCGGAGGGAT
This sequence comes from Streptomyces sp. NPDC051041, assembly GCF_044456065.1. NCBI lineage: Bacteria > Bacillati > Actinomycetota > Actinomycetes > Kitasatosporales > Streptomycetaceae > Streptomyces > Streptomyces sp. NPDC051041. Next base: position 305,012 of record NZ_JBITFM010000005.1, on the reverse strand, counting down.
CGTCCATCCATTCGAGGAGAATCCCGCCGAGCACGTTCTGGGCGTCCATGTGCCCCGACTCGGCGGCCGCCGTGAGCGACGGCAGGGTCTCGGCGAGCCGGTCGGCGGCGGCATCCCCGTGGTGCGCCTGTTCCATCAGCGCCGCGGCGGTGGCCGCGACACCCGAGAACTCTTCCGTCACCGGCTCAGGTTACCGCCCGTTCCGGGGACGGCCGTGGCAGCCACGACGGGGAGGACGCCTCGGGCAGGGCCCTGCGCCATCCGCTCATCGGTCGCCTCCGTCCGCCGTCAAGGGGGTCGGCTGCCGATACGCGTCCCAGCACTCGACACCGGCCCGCCCCTGAGCCGCGACCAGCGCGCCCACCCCGTACCGCGAGGCGAAGTCGAGTTCGGGGGGAACGCGGGTACGAGCATCTGGAGGGCGGCATGCCTGCCGTCGGCGAGCACCAGGCTCTCCGATTCCCCCTCGAAGGGAGCCGTGACCACGGACCCGGTCGGCTCGGTGCCCGACCGGAACGGCCCCTGCCGCCCGGTAGGCGTTGTGCGCCGCGGGAGCCCAGCCCGGCCTCGCGTCCCACAGGCCCACAGGCCCGCCCGGGCGATCGCCTCGGCGATGTCGTCGCATTCCCGATCGCAGGCCACGAGGAACTCCCGCCGGTGCCGCACGTCCGCGCCCGGTACGACGATGTCGCGGACGCCCGAGGTGCGGTAGGGCGTGTATCGAGAGGGCTGCCAGGTGCCCGAACCGTACGCGCGAGGAGCGAGCGCAACTCGGTGGCGTCTGGAGTGGAGATCAGGAAGGCTTGCGCGCATGGTCTCGGTATTGCAGAACGTGGCGATCGACTGTGCAGATGCCTACGAGCTGGCCCGGTTCTGGAGCAGGGTGACCGGCCGTCCGCTGCATCCCGGGGACAAACCGGGTGATCCGGAGACCCAGGTGTTGTTGGCGGAGGGCCCAGCGCTCTACTTCAACCAGGTGCCCGAGCCCAAGACGATCAAGAACCGGATCCATCTGTGTCTGCGCCCGGAGACCTCGCGTGAACAGGAGGTGGAACGGCTGCTGGGCCTGGGCGCCACCCTTGTCGCCGATCTCCGGAATCCCGATGGCTCCGGCTGGGCCGTCCTTGCCGACCCCGAGGGCAACGAGTTCTGCGTTCTGCGCAGCGCGGCGGAGCCGGCGGACGGCTGACCTGCCGCTCGGCCGTGCCGGCCGGATCCGGAGCCGGATGAGCAGGTTCCGGACCTGCTGAGGTGCTGGGCCGGTACCTGCACGAGTACCGGCATTCCGGTCCCTCCCGCCCCGGGGAGCACGGTGTGCCGCTGCCGAAGGCGAAGTACCGCCGCGGGGAGCCGGAGAACGGCCGCCGCTGCTTCAAGCCCGCCCCGGAGGCGATCGCCGGGATCGCGTACCGGTGCCGAGCGTGTCGGCACGCTTTCTCCTGGACGCGCGCGGACGGCGTCTGATCTTCTTACCGGCATGACACGGTTTCCCCGACTGCGCTTAGCCATCACGGCCGTGACCGCTTCCGCACTGCTGGGCGGCCTCGCCTGTGCGGCCGGTGCCGTTGCCGGCGAAGAGGGCTCCACGAGCGTCGCTGCCGCCCGGCCGGGCAGCACTTCCGCATCCGGTTCCGGGTCGGAACTGCGCAGGACGCTGCGGGAACTCGAGGAATCCTATGCAGGGCGGATCGGTGCGGTGGGCATCGACCTGGGGACCGGCCGCACGGTCGGCTACCGGGCCGACGAGCGCTTCCCCTTCAACTCCATGTTCAAGGTGTTCGCCTGCGCGGCAGTGCTGCACGAAGCACGCACCGGCAGGCCGGGGCTGATGGACGAAGTCGTGCGCTGGAAGCCCTCCGACATGACCGGCCTGACCGGGAACTCCCCCGAGACCACCGAGTACACCGACACGGGCATGACCCCGGCCCAGCTGTGCCGTGCCGGGATCACCAAGTCCGACGGTTTCGCGGGCAACATGCTGCTGGAGCAGATCGGCGGGCCGCACGGGCTGACCGACTTCTTCCGCGCCGTCGGCGACCGGGTGAGTCGCCTGGACCGGCCGGAACCCCGGCTGACCGAGTGGCAGCCCGGGGAGAAGCGCGACACCACCACTCCCGCGGCCGCCGCACGGACTTTCGCCGAGCTCACCACCGGCTCGGTCCTCCACACCCGGGACCGGGCCCGGCTGGTCGGATGGCTGAAGGCGAGCCTCACCGGCGCCGACCGGATCAAGGCAGGCATTCCCCAGGACTGGACGGTCGGCAACAAGACCGGCACCGGCGGCGCGAGCAACCACGGCACCGCCAACGACCTGGCGATCGTCTGGCCGCCCGGATCGAACGCGCCGATCGTGCTGGCGGTGTTCACCAATCGCACCCTCGATGACACCCCGCACGACGACAAGGTGATCGCGGCCACCGCGACCGCGCTGGCCGAGGCCCTCGGCAGGTTGTGACCTGCCGGGGCCGGCCGTCGGCACCGGTGCCGTACGCCGCTTGCCCGCGCGCACGATCGCCGGTGCCCGGGCGCGGTCGTACGCGGCCACGGCATGCGCGTGGCAGGTCCAGGGCTCCCCGCCCGCCCACAGTTCCAGCAGCCGGAAGCGCTCCAGCGCCTCGCTGCCCTTCCCGGCCAGGGTCAGGGCCGCGGCGAGGCGATGGCGGACCAGGGGGACGCGGGGGTCGTCGGCGGGCACCACGGCCACGTTCGGCACAGCCCTCGCCGCGGGCGTGCCGGGCGCGGTGGAGCAGGGCCTGGGCGTGGACGGCCACCGCGTCGGGGTGGTCGGGGCGCTCGGTGCGCCAGGGGTCCAGCCAGGCGTCCTCCTCCGGGGCGAGCCGGGCGAGGGAGGTCAGCAGACACCAGCGCCGGTCCCAGTCCTGACCCGCCGCGGCGAGCAGAACCGCGCCCGGGCGCCGGTCATCCTGCCGGGCGGCGAGCGTGGCGTCCGCCGCCTCCGGGGCGGTCGGGCCGTACTGCGAGGGGTCCAGCTCCTCGCGCGGCAGCAGGCCGTACGGGGTGACGTCCACGCCGGCCGTGCCCTTGCTGTTGGCGCGGGCCAGGCGGGCGGTGTTCCACAAGGCCCAGGCGAGGACGGGGAGGCCTATGACGATGGCGGTGTCCCGGAGGACGGTGGCATGCCTGTGCTGTACTTTCGATCGATGATGCCGAGGGATGACGCACGGGATAACCCAAGGCGAGGAACACGGAAAAAGGGCATACAGTGACGCGGATGGCGCCTGATATGCCGTCAGGCAAGGTTCGGCATGAAGCCACCGCGGGACCGGCCGTCGGTAAGGAGCTGTTCCCAGTCGAGTGACTGCGGCAGCTCAGGCACCGACAACACCACCGCGCCATGGGCCTGTTCGACAGCGTCACACCAGGCAGCCGTCTCCTGGGCTTCTTCGGCCGTGGTGGCACCCGCGATCACACACCCGGATTCACCGGGGCCGTCCACGACACAGAAGGTGAGCTTCGCAACGATATGCCAATCTTCGCAGGCGGGCACATTGCCGTCTGGAGCGTGCACCACAGGAAGCAGGTCGTGAACCGGTGCGCCGCTCATGAGCAGCACCGGCGTCGGTCCGGGTACGAACAATGCATTCTCGCGCAGAATAAGCATGGCACAACTCTCCCACACCAGCCGCAGCCGTCGACACCGGGATGCATCCAGAGCGCGAGAAGCCCCACCGAGACGTGGTCTCGGTGGGGCTTCCGACAAGAGGGCGATTCCCAAATTCAGGGCTTCGGGGAATCAGAGGAATTCATCGGTGGACGGACGTTAATCGCCCAGGGCATTGCGGTAACGAATCCACAAATTCTCGATCCACATGTTCGACCCCTCAGGAGGCTGGGAGGTAACTGCCGGCGACGGGGCAGACTCCACGAGGTGGAGCAGCGTCCACGCCATACCGAAGCAGTTGTCCTCCCCGAAGGAGCCCAGCAGCAGCCGGGCCTCTTCGTCGGTGACCGGCGCCTCGATCGCATGGAGCATCCGCTCCAGCTCTTCGAACGTCTCGTCACTCACGGAGTCATCCTGCTCGGAAGGCAGCGGTCCCAGCCGATAGAATTCCCGGACCTCGTCCCTGATCGTCATGGTGACCTCTGCAGCAGGTGCGGATAGTTGGTCCGATAATACTGCACGATACCGGCGATCTGCGTATTGAAGTGGGACGCGTCACCATAAACCTGCTGCCCGATCCTGCGGAGATCCATGAGATCACTGGCCAGCACGTCACGGAATGGACGACCAGCGTCCAACCGTGCGGTAACCCTTCCGGCGGGACCGTATGTGCGCGTCAGCAGATGATCTGCGTGAGTCATCATGACCGCCGCATGGTCCCGGTAGGGAAGGCGTCCCAAAGCGGCCTGCGGAATGTGATTGGGCGTGAGGCCGTCACCGACACGCGCCCTGTCGTTCAGGTCGCCGAAGCGACCCACTTCACCTTCCCGGACCGCCTGGCGCGGAGCACCACCCGTGGCGCAACGGCAGGAACTCGCATGGTTCGGGTTCGAGCCGCCGCAGTTGTGGACCAGAACGTCGATGTCACCGGCCGCCACGTGGTAGGTGTGCAGGCCGTCGACACTCAAGTCGTAGGTGACCCGCTGGGCCGTGTACGACTTGACCCCGACGATCGTGGTCGCGGCACCCTTCTCGTTCTGGAGCTTCTGGCCCGCCTTGAGGTCGCCCGCCTGGGTCCAGGTGTTGCGGCTGACCTCGTAGAACTGGTGGTGCTTGGTGGTCTGGATCGTCTTCGGGCCCGACTTGGTGGCTACGACGACATCGACGTAGTCACGGTCGGTCTTGGTGACGATCACCTCCTTGACCCGGTGCTTCTCCTTCTTCTTCTTTCCGGGCTCGGCCGTGAGGACGTAGTCCCCGGCCTTGACCTGGGAGATCGGCTTCACCAAGCCGTTGGCCATCAGCACACCGGTGAGACCGGTGAAGCTGTGCGGAGTGGTGCTGCAGGCCTTTGTCTTCGGCCCGACCTTGCTGGCCGCTGCACCGAAGATGCCGCCGGTGACGGCACCCACAGCCGTCGCCTTCGCAACACCGCTCGCACTGCAGCCCTCTTCGCTGGCGGCGCAGGTGACGCCGTAGCCGACCGCGCCCTCCGCGGCGCCGCCCGCGGCGCCCATGGCCGCGCCCTGGGCGACCTTTCCGCCGGCGTTGGCGAGCAGGCGGCCCACCGCGCCGGAGGCCGCGCCGCCGGCCGCGCCGCCGAGGGCGCCGGTGGCACCTCCGACGGCGACCGCGCCGAGGAAGCCGCCGACGGACTTGGGTCCGTCGCTCATCATGTAGCCGACGCCGTTGGCCGCAGCGCCCGCGAGGGCCGCGCAGCCGATCGCACCGGCACCGGCCGTGAGCGCGGTGCAGCCCGCGAAGACCACGACACCCGTGGCCACCGAGGCGATGGTCGCGGCGTGCTGCTTCACGAAGTTGGCTGACGCCTTCACGGCCTTCTTGACGGCTCTGCCGACCTTCTTCACGGCCTTCTTGGCCGCCTTGACGGCCTTGCCGGCTACGTGTTTGACGGCCTTGGCGACCTTGCGGACGGTCTTCTTGACGTGGTGGACGACCTTGTGGGCGTAGCGCTTGACTCTCTTGTAGGTGCGTTTGACGTATCTCTTGGCCTTTTTGACACTGTCGTGGACATAACGCACGGCCTTGCGGACCGCCCGTTTCGCCTTGTGGACCACCTTCTTGACGGCGCGCTTGACCTTCTTCGCGGCCTTGCGGACCGCCTTGGCTGCGCGCTTGACGGTCTTCTTGGTCTTCTTCCAGGCCGACTTCGCGACCTTCTTGACCTTCTTGGTGACCTTTTTGACGGCCTTCTTGACGAAGTCGAACCAATGGCCGGTCGGGTCCACCCCCGTCATCGGGTTCTGGTTGGCGTAGGCGTACCGGTTGGCGTTCACCGACGACGGCAGCGGGTCGTTGCCGACCGTGTCCCGGCTGTTGAACTGGCCGGTCTGCGGCGAGTACCAGCGCGCCGCCATGTTCACCTTGGCGGTCTGCGGGTCGGTCCACCCGGACTGGTAGCCCAGGTTGCCCAGCATGCCCGTCCTCGACGAGGTCTTGCCGAACGGCGTGTACGTCGCCGAGCCGGTCAAAGTCTCCGCCGAGTCGGTGAACTGCGCCACCACGTCGTCGTGGATGTCCGTCAGCATCAGAGCCGAGGACACGGCCGTCCTCACGCCCAGCAGCGAACCGTCGACATTGCGGCTGTAGGACGTCATGCCGTCCGAGGCCACGTCGTTGCCGACACCGCTGTACTCGAACGAGAAGACGTCACTGCCCGTCTCGTCCTTGGCGCTCAGGACGCGGTCGAGACCGTCGTAGGTGTACGTCCGGTCACCCTCGTTGATCACGCGGTTGAAGGCGTCGGCCTTGAGCAGGGTCTGGACCCCGCCCTCGTCCGTGATCGTCTTCAGCGTGCCGCGCGCCGTGTACGCGTACGTGCTGTGCCCGTCCGACGTGAGCCGGTTGCGGGCGTCGTAGGTGTAGGTGTCGCCGCCGACGCGCGTGCGGTTTCCCGACGCGTCGTAGCCGTAGACCTCCGTCGTCGTCCCGTCGTTCCACGACGTCAGGCGGTTCGCCCAGTCGTAGGTGTAGGTGTTCGACGAGGCTCCGGCGATTCCGGTCGTCGTCTTGGACGTGATGTTGTCGTTCTCGTCCCACCCGTAGGCGATGGAGGACAGCACCTTGCCCGACGGCGAGGTCAGCTTGTCGTCGGTGATCCTTTCCAGGGCGTCGTAGGAGAACTCGCGCTTGGACTTGCCGGTGCCGTAGTCGATCCGCTCGACGTTGCTGTTGGCGTCGTAGCTGTAGGTCATCGTGGAGCCGGTGGCCCCGTCGTCGACCGTCTTCAGCCGGCCGGCCCTGTCGTACCCGAAGGTCGACGTGCCCGACGCGTCCGTCCGCGAGGTCATCACGCCGTCGCCGTTGTAGGCGAAGGACGAGGTGCCCGAGGGGCCGGACGTCGACAGCAGCAGGCCGCGGTCGTCGTAGGTGAAGGTGTTCAGATCGGTGTCCGCGCCCGCGACGGCCGTCACACGGTCGTCGGAGTCGTACGCGTAGGTGTGGTCGGCCGTCGTGGCCTCCGCACCCGTGCCGGTCGTCCTGGTCAGCCGGCTCTTGGCGTCGTACTCGTTGGAGACGACCACGCCGCCCGGGGAGCGCTGCTCCTTCACCCGGCCGTTGGCGTCGTACACCGTGGTGAAGGTGCGGTCCGCCAGGTCGGGGTGGGCGGGGGTGGACGGCTCGATCAGCGACTCGGGCAGCCCCCAGGTGTTGTAGGTGGTGAGGAACGGGTTGCCACGGCCGTCGGTGAAGCGCGTGCGGTTGCCCGCGGCGTCGTAGCCGTAGGTCGTGGTGATCGACTCGGTCGCGGAGACCGGCTCGACCGCCTTGGTGATCAGACCGGTCGGGTCCACGGTGAATGTGGTGGCGTGCCCGCGGTAGTCGGTCACCGACAGCGGGTTGCCCGCCCGGTCGTACCTGGAGCGGCTGGTGCGCAGCACGTTGCCCAGCTGGTCCAGGTCGCTGGTGGCGACCAGCTGGCCGAAACCGTCGTAGGTGTTCCTCGTGCTCGTGCCGTCGGGGTCCGTGGCGGTGAGGACCTCGCCGTCCATGTTGTAGGTGAACGTCGACACGTTGCCCGCGGCGTCGGTCACCTTCGTGGTCTCGCCCAGGGCGTTGTACTCGTACGACTCCGAGACACCCGTCGGGGACACCGTCCGGGACAGGTCGCCGCCGGGAGCGTCGTACTCGTTGATCGCCGTGTACGCCCGCTCGGTGGGCTGGCGCACGATGTCCGTGCTGGTCAGCTCGTTGCCCAGGTAGTCCCAGGTGGACTCCTCGCGGGCGCCGTTCGGGCGGGTCGTCGACAGCAGGTCGCCGTTGGTGTCGTACACGAACGTCGACTTGTCGCCGCCCGGCTCCGTGACGGAGGCCAGGTCACCGAGCTGCGTGTAGGTGTACGTCGTGCGGTTGCCCAGCGGGTCGACCTCGGCCGTGACCTGGCCGCGCTTGTTGTACTCGTTCCAGGACGTCGCCGTGATCGGGGTCGTGGACCCCGGCGGCGTGTAGTTCGGCAGTGTCGTCGAGGTCTCCTGGCCCTCGGCGTCGTAGGCGGTGACCGTGACGTTGCCGAGCGGGTCGGACGTCTCGGTCTGCTCGCCGAACGTGTTGTACCCCGTCATCGACACCGGGCGGATCGCCGTGGCGGTGCCGCCGTCGGTCTCGGCGTCGACGACCGGCTCGGTGACGGTGGTCTGCTGGGCGGCCTCGTCGTATCCGTAGTCGGTGGTGTTGCCGTTGGGGTCGGTCATCGACGTGGGCAGACCGCGCTGGTCCAGCGTCCAGGTGGTGGAACGGACCGAGCTGCCGGCCGCGGGGAGCGTGCCGTTGTAGACGGACGACGCCTGCGAGCCGCTGAGGGCCTCGCCGTAGACCTGGACGTCGTCGAGACCGCCCTTGTGGTTGCTGCCGTAGGCGGTGGGGCCCCACTTGTGCCGGCCCAGCTGCAGAGATCCGTTCGCGCTCCACGGGGAGGTGAACGGGGTTTCCTGGGCGAGTGTGCCGTTGACGTACAGCCGCATCTTCGCGGCCGTGGCGTCGTAGACGGCGGTCAGGTGCGTCCAGGCGTTGGCGGTCACCGCCGCCGTGCCGGACTGGGCACGCACCAGCGTGGCGTTGGTGTCGTCCGTGGCACGGCGGCCGAAGGTCCAGCCGGTGCCGGTGGAGTAGTACAGGACGAAGCCGTAGACCTGGTCACCGTCCTGCGACACCAGGGTCTGGCTGACCGACGTGTCGGTCACCTTCGCCCAGAGGGACACCGTGAAGCTGCCGGCCGTGTTGACCACCGGCCCGTCCGTCCGCGCATACGAGTTGGCGTCACCGTCGAACACGGCGCTGCCGCCGTGGTCGGTGTTCCAGTGCATGCCGGTGCCATGGGTACCGGTGTGGTTGGCGCCGGACGAGTCGCCGACCGAGTAGCCGGTGGTCTCGTCGAGCTTCCAGCGGGCCACCGGAGCCGTGGTCCCGTCGTGCACCGTGGTCCCGGTGACGTTGCCCATGTTGTCGTAGAGCGTGTCCTCGGTGCTGACCTCACCCGTCGCCGGGTCGCTCTCCGTCTCGCTGACGACATTGTCGTCCGGGTCGTAGGAGACCTTCGTGGTGCGGTTGACCCCGGTCGGGTCGAGCACCGACGACGTGACGCGGTCGTCCGCGTCCACCGTGAAGGTGGTCGTGGTCCGGCCGTCGTTGGTCACCTGCTTGATCAGGTTCCCGGCCATGTCGTAGGTGTTGGACTCCTCGACGAACTGCTTGCCGTTGGCCGGATCCTTGCGGGTGACCGTGGCAGCCAGGCCGTCGTCGGTGTAGGTGTACGCCGTCACCCAGCCCATGGAGTCGGTGATCGACGCGAGCCGGCCCGCCGGGTCGTACGCCCGGGACTCCGTCACCAGCGTCCTCGCCGGTTCGGGGTCGTTCGGGTCGCCCGTGTAGTCGAGCAGGCTGGTCGTCAGCGGACGTCCCTCGCCGTCGAAGGTATAGGCGTTGACGGTGCCCTCGGGATCCGTCTCCTTCACCTTGTTGCCGTAGACGTCGTACTCGAACGACGTGACGCCGCCGCCCGGGTCCGTGCGCGTGGCCAGACGGTTGTAGGCGTCGTACGTCATCGACGTCGTCCGCGAGGCGTCACCGCCGGTGAGGTCGGCGACGGTCTGCGAGGTGACGTTGCCGTCCCAGTCGTAGACGGTGGTCGTCCTCGCCCGGTGCACGGCGCCGGTGACGCGGTTGGTGACCGCCGGGGCGGTCTCCGTGGTCACCTGGTCGTTCTTGTCGTACGTCCAGGTGGTGGTCAGGCCGTTCGGCTGGGCGTCGGTGACCTCCTTCTGGGAGGCCTTCCGGCCCAGGTTGTCGTACGTGTACGTCACCTTGGCACCGTTGGCGTCGGTCACCGAGGCCAGGTCGCCGTTGGCGTAGTAGACGTACTTCGTCCTCTTGCCGCCCGGCGTGATGACCGTGTCCACCAGACCCGCGGGGGCCACCGCCGTACCGCCCTCGGCCGCGGGGGTCGTGGACGTGGTGTAGGTGGTGGTGGCAGTGCGGCCGTCGGGGTGGCCGGGCACCGGCGGGGTGGTCACCGACAGCAGGTTGCCGGCGGTGTCGTAGCTGTAGCTGGTCAGGTACGTGTTGTCCGTCGCGGACGCCGAACGCGCGTCCCGCTCGGTCAGGAGCAGGTCGTTCCGGGCGTCCATCGGCGGGAATGCGGTCGTCGCGTCGGGGTAGTACGTGTAGTACTCCGTCGCGCACTTGTTCGCCGCGGTGTCCTGGCAGTCGGTCTGGGAGACCGTGTTGCCGCGGACGTCGTGACCGGTGATGCTGCGGTTGCCGTTGGCGTCGGTCACGGTGTGCAGGAAGCCGCCCGTGTCGTAGCCGTACGTCGTCCGCTTTCCCTCGGTGTCGATCGCGGCCAGCAGACGGTCACCCATCTCCGCGTCGTACACGTACGTCAGCGTCTTGTCGGTCGGGTCGGTGAGCTTGACCGTCTTCACCGGCGCCACGCCGGAGGACGCCTTGTACGCCGACCAGTGCCGGTCGACCTCGTCCTCGTCCAGGGCGTGGCCGTAGGCCGCGACCTCGGCGATGGAGCCGGTGAAGTAGCTGAGGTCCGCCGGCGCCTGGTACCAGCCCTTGGCGTAACCCGCGCCGACGAAGGTGCGGGAGTTCGACTGGTCGGCCGGTGCGCCGCTGAAGTCGGCCACCTTGGCACCGTCGAGGTACATCGTCTGGGTCGTGCCCGAGGACGACAGCACCGCGTGGTGCCACTGGTTGTCGGTGACGGTGCCCGTGGTACCGAAGGCGGTGCCGCCGGAACCCGAGACACTCCACCAGTGGCCGTGCAGCTTGTTGTCGGCGCCCACGTAGAGCAGCGGGTTCCAGGTTCCGCTCGGCGTGGTGCCCGTCGGTGCCGTGGCTTGGTCCGAGAGGATCACGCCCGGCTTCGCCGTCTTGAACCACAGCTCGACGGCGCGCTCGGTCTTGCCGTGCCACGGCGTGTACGGGATCTCCGCGTACGACGACGTGCCGTTGAAGGACGCCGCGGTCACGTCACCCGTGCCGAACGGACCCCCCACCCCCTGCGTGACGGTGTTGTACGTACCGAAGCCGGTGTGGATCTCGTTCGCGGCCTGCGCGGCCCCGCCCGTGTCGGCCAGCCGCCAGTAGCCGGACGGGGCGGAGCCCATCACGGCGGAGCGGTAGACCTGCGAGGAACCGGTGACGGTCGGCGGGTTCAACTTCCAGGTGCCGCCGTCGCCGTCCGTGGCCTGCGTGACCAGGTCGTCGGTGGGGCCGTAGGCGATCGCCGCCTGGGTCTTGCCGCCCGGCGTGGTGATCTTGCTGAGCAGACCGGCGGACCGCTTGGCGGCCTGGTACTGCGCGGTGATCACCGACGGGTCGAGCGGCTCGGAGTAGATGGCGACCTCGGCCATCTGACCGGTGTAGTGCCCGAGCTTGTCGTTCGGGTTCATCGACGGCCAGCCCTGGGTGTTCACACCCGCGCCGAGCGAGATGTACGGCTGGTTCCAGTCGTTGACGGTGCCGGTCAGGGAACCCTGGGCAACACCGTCGAGGTACAGGGTCTGGCTGGTGGCCTGCCCCGTGAGGACCGCGTTGTGCCACTGGCCGTCGGTGACGGTGGCGGTGGACACGATGTTCGGGCTGCAGCCGGGCGACATGGCCAGGCAGCCGCGCAGCTTGCCGTCGGTGCCGACGTACACCGCGGGGGTGTTCTTCGTCGTGTTGTTCACCGGGTCGGCATCGCTCAGTGGCTTGTCGCCGTAGTAGAAGAGCACGCCTCCCGCCGTGGTCGTCCTGAACCACAGTGAGACCGACATGTACGACGGCGTCGCACCCGGCGCCGACGGCATCTCCACGTACGACGTGGTCCCGTTGAACGTGGCCGTGGTCTGGGTGGAGCCCGCCAGGACGGAGGAGCTGCCCAGGGTCACGTTGTGGTACAGGCCGTTGTAGCGGCCCTGGTTGAGGTCGACCGAGTCCTTGGCGACGGTCGCCCCGGCAGCCTCGCCCAGACGCCAGTACGCGTACGGGTCGGCGTCCAGCACCGTGGTGCGGTAGTGGTTGCCGGTGACGTACGAGTACGACGTGCAGTGCGTGGCGTCCGCCGGCGGGCAGACCTTGGTCAGCTGGTCACCGGAGTAGCTGTACTGCCACGTCTGCACCGTGGTGGAGTCACCGGCCGTCGAGGGGTCGGTGGAGACCGTCGCGACGTGCGCGGTGGTGGCTCCGGCCGGCGTCTGCCAGGTCAGTCCCAGCGAGCGCTTGGACGTCTCGTTGGTGATCCTGGTCAGCTGCTTGGACGTGTTGTAGGTGAACGTCTCGGTACGACCCGCGTAGTCCTTGATGCCGGATATCGCGTAGGTACCGGCCTTCGCGGTCGCCTGCTTGAAGGCGTACTCCGTGAAGTCCTTGTCCGTCAGCGTGTAGCCGCCGGTCACCGACTGCAGACGGGCGTAGCGGCCCAGCGGGGGCTGGAACGTTCCGTCGCTGTTGCGGCCGAAGGCGACCTGCTCACCGCCGGGGTAGGTGACGATGACGCTGGTCACCGTGCCCGCCGGGTTCTTGACCTCGGCTGCCTTCATGTCGACGACCGTGGACCAGCCGGCGCCGAAGGCACCGTCGAGCCGCGGGTCGATGCTGTTGTAGGAGCGGTCGATCTCCAGGGAGGGGCCGACCACCTCGACGTCCGCGTCGCTGTCCTCGGTGGTGTAGTTCGCCTCGGACGGGTCGAACTCGTGGCCGTCGGTGTTCTGGGCCAGGCCCGAGGTCACCGGCGGCTGCGGTACGGCGGTGGTGAAGCGGCTGGAGTGCGTGACCTCCTCCGCTCCGTCGCTCACCCCCACGTACCACACGTAGTTCTTGGACCAGGTGAGCTTGCCCGCGGGTATCTTCCAGCTGCTCTTGGAGATGGCGCCGGAAGTGGCCACCGGCGTGGTGCTGGTGGAGTCCGCGTCGTACACCTCGAACGTGTACGTCAGGGCCGTGTTCGGCCACTTGTCCGCGTCGCTCGCGTAGACCAGCAGCTCCGGCTGGAGCGTGTTGGCCTGGAAGTTCTCCGGCGGGTACTGGGCGTTGACCTGCGGCGCGGTCTGCGGCGCGTAGGTCAGGTCCAGCGACGGGCGCCAGGCGGCCGTGGCCGAGTCGTCGGAGTGGAACTTCTTCCAGTGCAGCCCGTCGCCGGTTGGCGCGGCCATGGCCAGGCCGTAGTTGGCGCCGCCCGTGGCGACCCGGGTAAACCACGAGGTCGACAGCGTGACCGGCATCTTCACACCGACGCCGGCGCTGCCTGTGCTGTTGGTGCAGGAGGCGCCGGGGTTCGGCGTGGCGGTGCCGATGGCGGAGCCGTACGACGGACCGGGATAGGTGGTCGTCGTCGACGGCGACCACGACTGGGTCACCGGATACACGGAGAACGACTGCGGGTCGCATGTCGAGGACCACAGCGCCCAGACATTGAGGGTCGCCGCGGAGACCTTCTGGCCGGCGAGCCTCGTCCCGAGCCCGGAGAACTGCAGGAAGGAATTGGCCTTCGTGGTACCGCTGTCGTACGAACCGACCTTGATCTGGGTCTCGGCCGAGCGGTTGGCGGCGTAGTCGGTCTGGACGTACGTCGCCTCGCTCGCGAGGACCGTGGTCGGGTCGACGGTGACCGGGTAGACCCGCTCGGGGTCGTCCAGCCAGGACCGGTCGGCGGTCATCCGCAGCGCCGGCCCGCCGTCCACGGTGGTCAGCTCGTAGGAGACCTTCGCGGAGCGGGCACCGTCACCGGAGCGCCGGTCGATCCTGGAGTCCTCCATGTAGGCATGGGGGATGACGGCAGTCACCTTGCCGTCGGCGTCGGTGAACTCCACGTCACCGTTGTCGGCGAGGCGCGGGGTCAGGCCCTCGGCGTCCAGCGGGAAGACCCAGGAGTCGGCCGCGTCCCTGGAGTGCAGGACGAGGTTCTCCTTGAAGCCGTCGGCGATCGGGACGAGCTGGACGTCCGTCTCGGGCAGCACGTCGGCGTAGACGATCGCACCGTCGCTGCCCTTGGTCGCCACCGCCTTGTCCGCGCCGCGCAGGGCGTACGTCAGGGAGCGGCCGGCGCCGAAGTCGACGGAGGCCAGCTGCTCGTCGGCGGCGTTCGGGGCGAACTCGACATCGAGGGAGTTGGCCTTCTGCTCGAAGTCGCCGTCCGCGGCCTCGACCAGGGTGGTGTCGATCGGCTCCCAGGTGCCGTCGGCGGCCTTGAAGTTGGCGCGACCGCCGTAGTGGCGGATCGTGGTCGAGCCGTCGGCGTTGATGTAGTAGTCCGACGTGGCCGTGGACTTCTTCGCGTCGCGCTTGCTCGTGGCCGGGTCGAAGCTCTTCGCCATGCCCCTGGCGGGGCCGGTCGTGACCGGCTCCTCCTGGTCGACGGAGCGCTGGTAGGCGTCGAGTTCCCCCTTGCCCTTGCCGGGCGCGCGCCCGACACCGCGGTCGGCGTCGGTCGCCTCGGCCGAGGCGTGATGGCTCTTGCCGCGAGCGGTGCCGCCTTCCTGGTCCGGGGTGTCCAGCGGGGACTCGCCGGCCCACTTCCACAGACCGGACAGGGACCACTCGGGCATCTTCACCGGCGGAAGCGTGGCCCCGGAGGCCGCCGCCGTCTCGGTGGTGAGCATGAACGAGAAGGAGACAAGGACTGAAAGCGCCGTGGCCCTCGCTCTGCGCCGTCCGGAACCGCCCGGAGGGTACAAGCGAGGGCCACGGACCCAGCGAACACGCATGGGCGAGCCTTTACTTGAGGAGCGTCAATGAAGCCCCGAAAGCCTGCCCTCGGCGAACACATAAGTTCTACATAAGATCACATTCATTAGTTGATCTTTACCGTGCGCGGGGAACCCTCACACGTTTTGTCACTTTTCGACCTCGCGCACGGCCCGGCGGACCGCGTCCGCGACCGACTCCGCGAGCTGCGCGTCCGGCTTCACGACCACGACGTTGCCGCCTCCGGACACCTCATCGCCCACCAGGACGAACCGCACCTCGGGGTGCTTCCCGGCGTCGGACCGCGTGACCCGCACCTGGGCGTCGCCGACGGCGAGGACGACCTCGCACCGGCGCTGGACCAGGCTGTTGAAGAACGGCCGGACGTTGTCCACCGACTGCGGTCCCGTGACCGGCACGTAGTTGACCCGGGCCCGCGTCCGGAGGGACGCCTCCTGCATGCCCTTCCAGACGGGAGCTGCGGGCGTGCCCGGCAGAATGCCCTTTTCGCCGGTCAGCAGGCAGGCGTCGACCTCGGTGTACTGGCGCGCACGCGGATCGGGCGGCCCCGCCTGCTCGCCGTCGAACAGCCACATCCCCGCCAGCGCCAGCGCGACGGCAGCCGCACCGCCCGTGGCCGCCCAGCCCCTGCGGCCCCGCAGCGCACCGGTCACCACGGCCGTCACCCGCGCGGACGCTCCGCGCCGGGGGCTGCCGGCCTTGCCCCTCCTGCCACCGCGCTCGTTCCCGCGCCAGGCCCGCCGGAGCTTCATCGCGACCCGCCCCCGGCGGGCGTCCCCCGCCGGAAGGCCAGCACCGGCGGCGCCGCGGCCGGCGTCCCCGGGCTCACCACCGGTACGGCCGCCAGTGCTGCCCTGGGCAGCGGCCCGGGCCCGGCGCCGGGCCGGGGCCCGGGCGCGACAGCGGCACCAAGGTCGTACTTCACGGTGATTTACCTCTGCTCTCGGGATGCGCGTACGTATGCGCGAACGCACAAGCGACGCCGTAGGCTACCTCCCCCGTCGGCGGGCGTCAGCCCCGAGACCCGGCCGTGGGCGGCGGGGCGGACGCGACGGACGTACTCCCCGAACGGCGTGCGCGGCTCCAGGTGCTTGGCGCTGGGGCGGACCGGGGCGGCGACCTCGCGGAAGCCGAGGGAAGGGGCCCGGTCGCGGGCGCCGCGAGCATCCGGCCGGACAGTCCGCGCCCCCCGGGCGTGCGGGACGGCGGAGACCACCGATCACCCCGGTCCGTCCGCCCCGGTCCGTCCGCCCCGGTCCGTCCGCCCCGGTCCGTCCGCCCCGGTCCGCGGGGGCCGCCGTACGGCCCGTCAGCCGCCGCACTGCCGCAGCATCACCCGCTTGTCCGGCTCGGTGACCGGCATCTCGTACTTGAGGGCGACCTGGGCGAACCGGACCGCGTAGGCGCACCTGATCCGCCTGTCGGGCGGCAGCCAGGACGCGGGCCCGGAATCGCCCTTGGCCGAGTTGGTGCGCCCGTCGACCGGGATCAGGTTGAGCACGTCGTTGGCGAGCTGCTCGCGCCTGCTCTCCGGCCAGCGCGACGAACCCATCTGCCAGCTGTACGACAGCGGCACCACGTGGTCTATCTGCACCTCGGACGCCTCCTGCTTGCGCCACTCGATGGTCGTCCCGGTGTACGGGTCGTCCAGCGTCATGGCGACGACCACGCAGTCCGAGCCGGAACGGAAGCGGAGGTCTCGGCCATCGCGCCGGATGAGGTCGTTGCGGGTGTCGCACCCGTTCCTCGCCAGCGGCACCCCGTCGGCCGTGTCCATCCACGCGTAGCCGAACTCGTCGCGGTCGTAGCCCGTCCTCGGCCCCCGCCCCTTCGTGGGCAGCTTCCCGATGAGTTCGCGGGCCTCCGCCCGGTCCGCGTCCGTCGTCACGGGCGCGAGCCCCGGCTTCGTGCCGTCCGGGTTCTCCAGCGGACTGACCGCCCGCCCGTCCGGCGCGGCCGACCCGGATCCCGCGGAGGGGCCGTCCGCGCCGAGCCCTTCGCATCCCGAGACCAGGAGCGCGGCGGCTGCCAGCGCCGTCGCGGCGCGGCGGAAGCGCGCGCTCCCTGCTCCCCCGTCCCTGACGTTCCCCTCACCGGGCAAAGCTCACCGCTCCCTGCGTAGGCTGCGCGAACGCCTCAATCATGCGAGATCATCCGACGGAACGCGGACAGGATCCGGGTGCCACGGCGCTGTCTGCGTCCGGCGTCCGGCGTCCGGCGTCCGGCGTCCGGCGTCCGGCGTCCGGCCACAGCGTGCCGGGCTCCGCCCCGTCCCTCGGCCGCACGGCGCGCCCTTCCCCGCTCGCCGGTTCCGCTCCCGCGGGGACGGCTGCGCCTGTCCCCGCCGGGGCGAGCGGAAGGTCCGGACCGCGGCGGGCTCGGTAGGCATACAGCGCATACCGGGCGTATCGTCTGTTCTGAGTCACTCCGGAAGGAGTTCTGGATGGGCATCTTCGACAAGATCAAGAGTCAGGTCCGGGACAAGGCCAAGCGTGCGTCCGAGGCCTCCGGACAGCGGTCCGACGAACGAACCGGCGGTACGTACGAGGACCGGATCGACACGGGCCGGCAGCGGGCGGAGGGCTCGTTCGGCATGGACCGCGACCGTGAACGGCGCGACGGGCCGGAAGAGCCGTAGGGCCCGCGGGCCCCGGCGGATCCGCGGAGCCGGCCGGGGACCGGGCCGGCGGAGGACACGCGACCCGTCGGACCCGTGTCCGGGCACGGTACGGCCGGGCACGGCGTGTCCGGCCGGCGCCCGAGCCACCGCGAACACCGAGCCGCCCGCGGACGCCCGAGCCCGCGGGCGGCCTCGCGTGTCCCCGCGTCCGCGTGCATGCGGACGGGCCCGGGCTTGACCCTGACACCGGCGTCAGGGTCGGACGATCCCCGCATGAAGAACCCGCACACCGCGCTCGAGACCGGAACCGCGACGCCCCGCGTCGTCCTCGTCACCGGCGCCGGCACCGGCATAGGCCGTGCCACCGCCCACGCCTTCGCCGCCGAGGGCGCGCACGTCGTGGCCGTCGGCCGCCGCACGGCGCCCCTCGCCGAGACCGCCGCCCGGGACGCGTCCCGCATCACCCCGCTCGCCCTGGACATCACGGCACCCGACGGACCCGGGACGGCCGTCCGCACGGCGCTGGAGCTCCACGGCCGGATCGACGTCCTGGTCAACAACGCCGCGATCGTCACCACCGAGTCCCTGCGCACGTACACGCGCGCGTCGATGGAGTCCCTGCTCGCCACGAACCTGTACGCGCCGGTCCTGCTCACCCAGGCCGCGCTCCCGGCCCTGGAGGACAGCCGGGGCGTCGTCGTGAACGTGACGACGTCCGTGGCGCAGCGCGCCTGGCCCGGCGACTCCCTGTACGCGGCCGGAAAGGCGGCCCTGGAGGTGCTCACCCGCAGCTGGGCCGTGGAACTCGCCCCCTGCGGCGTCCGCGTCGCCGCCGTGGCCCCCGGAGCGGTCGAGACGCCGATCGGCGAGCACGCCGGCCGCACACCGGAGCAGCTTGCCGCGATCCGCGCGTGGCAGCTCGACCACACCCCGCTCGGCCGGCTGGGCCGGCCCGAGGAGGTCGCCTGGGCGATCACCCGGCTCGCCTCGCCGCAGGCCTCGTTCGTGACGGGCGTGATCCTCCCGGTGGACGGCGGCGCGGTCGTCGCATGAGACTGGTCCGCGTGGAGGTCCACAGCGAGGACGGCGGGAAGGAGCGGCCCGGCGGCCGCGGGAACGGCCAGGCGGGGCCCCGCGGGAGCGGGGACCGCGCGGAGGCGCGCACGGGGCCGGGAACCCGTGGCGGTCGGCCCCGCGGGGAGCCTTCCCGCGGGGCGGACCGGGCGGAACCGCCCCGCGGGAAAGACCGGGCGGAACCGTCCCGCATGCGGATCGGTGAGCTGGCCGAGGCGACCGGCACGACGCCCCGCGCCCTGCGCCACTACGAGCAGGCGGGGCTGATCGTCTCCGAGCGCGCCGCGAACGGCTACCGGCTCTACGCCCCCCGTACGGCCGTCCGCGTCCGCAACATCCGGCTCCTGCTGGACACGGGGCTCACCCTGGACGACGTACGGGTGTTCCTGTCCTGCCTGGACGGCGACGTCACCGCGGCGCCCGCCTCCGACCGGGCGCTGGAGGTCGCCGCCGAGCGGCTGGCCGTGATGGACGCGCGGATCGCCGCCCAGCTGGCGGTCCGCGACCGGCTGGCGGCGGCCCTGCGCCGGGCCCGCCGCTCCCGCCCGGACCTTCAGGCGCGCCAGGATCCCGGGCCCCGGCAGGCCGCCGAGGCCCGCGTGCGGCCGGTGGCCTGACGCACCCGCGCCCGGGCCCGGCTCACGACCCCAGGACCGACGTCAGGAACTCCCCGGCCCAGGCGAGCAGTTCCCGCCCGACCACCGGCTTGCCGCCCACCTTCGCCGTCTTCGGGCGCGGCACCAGCACCTGGTGCGCCGACGGCTTGACGACGGTCCCGGGGTACAGCCGCTTGACCCTGAGCTCCTGCGACTCGCGCAGGTCCACCGGCGCGAAGCGGACGTTGGCGCCCTGCAGGACGATCTCGCCGACGCCGCACGCGCGCGCCAGCATCCGCAGGCCCGCGACCAGCAGCAGGTTCTCCACCGGCTCGGGCAGCTTGCCGTAGCGGTCGACGAGCTCCTCGCGTACGGCCTTGATGTCCTCCTCGCTGTTGGCGGAGGCGATGGCGCGGTACGCCTGGAGCCGCAGCCGCTCGCCGGGGGCGTAGTCGTGCGGGACGTGCGCGTCGACGGGGAGCTCGATCTTGACCTCCAGCGGCGCCTCCTCCTCGATCTCGCCCGTCTCCAGCTGGCGCCGGTAGTCGGCGACGGCCTCGCCGACCATCCGCACGTACAGGTCGAAGCCGACGCCCGCGATGTGGCCGGACTGCTCGCCGCCGAGCAGGTTGCCCGCGCCGCGGATCTCCAGGTCCTTCATCGCGACGTACATGCCCGCGCCCATCTCCGTGTGCTGGGCGATGGTGGCCAGGCGCTCGTGGGCGGTCTCCGTCAGCGGCTTCTCCGGCGGGTAGAGGAAGTAGGCGTAGCCGCGCTCGCGGCCCCGGCCCACCCGGCCGCGCAGCTGGTGCAGCTGTGACAGGCCGAAGGTGTCGCCGCGCTCGACGATCAGGGTGTTGGCGTTGGAGATGTCGATGCCGGACTCGACGATCGTCGTCGACACCAGCACGTCGAACTTCTTCTCCCAGAAGTCGACGACGACCTTCTCCAGCGCCGCCTCCGACATCTGGCCGTGGGCGGTGGCGATGCGCGCCTCGGGCACGATCTGCCGCAGCCGGGCCGCCGCCCGGTCGATGGACTCGACCCGGTTGTGGATGTAGAAGACCTGGCCCTCGCGCAGCAGCTCGCGGCGGATCGCCGCGCCGATCTGCTTCTCCTCGTACGGGCCGACGAAGGTGAGCACCGGGTGGCGCTCCTCCGGCGGGGTGGTGATCGTGGACATCTCGCGGATGCCGGTGACCGCCATCTCCAGGGTGCGCGGGATCGGCGTCGCGGACATGGTCAGCACGTCGACGTTGGCCCGCAGCTTCTTCAGCTGCTCCTTGTGCTCGACGCCGAAGCGCTGCTCCTCGTCGACGATGACCAGGCCCAGGTCCTTGAACTTGGTCTCGGAGGAGAACAGGCGGTGGGTGCCGATGACGACGTCCACCGTGCCCTCGCGCAGCCCCTCCAGCACCGCCTTGGCCTCGGTGTCGGTCTGGAAGCGGGACAGCGCCTTCACGGTCACCGGGAACTGCGCGTACCGCTCGGAGAACGTGCCGAAGTGCTGCTGCACCAGCAGCGTCGTCGGCACGAGCACGGCCACCTGCTTGCCGTCCTGCACGGCCTTGAAGGCGGCCCGCACCGCGATCTCGGTCTTGCCGTAGCCGACGTCGCCGCAGATCAGGCGGTCCATCGGGACCGACTTCTCCATGTCCTCCTTGACCTCGGCGATCGTGGTGAGCTGGTCGGGGGTCTCCGCGTAGGGGAAGGCGTCCTCCAGCTCGCGCTGCCAGGGCGTGTCGGGGGAGAAGGCGTGGCCGGGCGCCGCCATGCGCGCGCTGTACAGCTTGATCAGGTCGGCGGCGATCTCCTTGACCGCTTTCTTCGCGCGGGCCTTGGTCTTGGTCCAGTCGGCGCCGCCCAGCCGGTGCAGGGTGGGGGCCTCGCCGCCGACGTACTTGGTGATCTGCTCCAGCTGGTCGGTGGGGATGTAGAGGCGGTCGCCGGGCTGGCCGCGCTTGGCGGGGGCGTACTCCACGACCAGGTACTCGCGGGTCGCGCCCTGCACGGTGCGCTGCACCATCTCGATGTAGCGGCCCACGCCGTGCTGCTCGTGGACGATGTGGTCGCCCGGCTCCAGGGTGAGCGGGTCGATGGTCTTGCGGCGCCGGGCCGGCATCCGGGCGCCGTCCCGGCCGGCGGCCTTCTGGCCGGACAGGTCGGTCTCGGTGAGCACGGCGATCTTGAGCACCGGGTCGACGAAGCCGTGGTCGATGCAGCCGCAGGCGACGTGCACGACGGACGGGGAGATCTCGCCGAGGTCCGTGTCCAGGCGGGCCGCGACGCCCTCGCCGCCGAGCACCTCGACCGTGCGGGCGGCCGGGCCGTGGCCCTCGGTGACGAAGACCGTGCGCCAGCCGTCGGCGAGCCAGCCCTTGGTGTCGGCCAGCGCGCGGGCGGTGTCGCCGCGGTAGGCCTCCGGCGCGCGCATGCCGAGCTTGAGCGTGTCGGCCTCCTCCAGGGCGTCGGCGGCGAACGGCGACACCGACCACCACATCATGTCCAGCTCGCGGGCCCGGTCCCGGACGTCCGCGAGGGACCACAGGGAGGCCGCGCCGACGTCGATGGGCGCCTCGCCGCCGCCCGCGGTGGCCGCCCAGGAGGCCTGGAGGAACTCCTGGCTGGTGGCCACGAGGTCGGCGGCCCGCGTCCGCACCCGCTCCGGGTCGCACACGACGGCCATGGAACCCTGGGGCAGCACGTCGAGCAGCAGCTCCATCTCGTCGACGAGGACGGGCGCCAGGGACTCCATGCCCTCCACCGCGATCCCCTCGGCGATCTTGCCGAGCAGCTCGCCCAGCTCGGGGTGGTCCTCGGCGAGCGCACGCGCGCGGGCGCGGACGTCCCCGGTGAGCAGCAGCTCGCGGCAGGGCGGTGCCCACAGGCCGTGCTCGGCGACCTCCAGGGAGCGCTGGTCGGCGACCTTGAAGTAGCGGATCTCCTCGACGTCGTCGCCCCAGAACTCGATGCGCAGGGGGTGTTCCTCGGTGGGCGGGAAGACGTCCAGGATGCCGCCGCGCACGGCGAACTCGCCGCGCTTCTCGACCAGCTCCACACGCGTGTACGCGGCGGCGGCGAGGGCGTTCACCACGTCGTTCAGGTCGGCGCTCTGGCCGGTCCGCAGGGAGACCGGTTCCAGGTCGCCGAGCCCCTTGACCTGCGGCTGCAGCACGGACCGCACGGGTGCGACGACGACGGAGACCGGGCCGGTCTCGGGGTCGTCGGCGCTGGGGTGGGCCAGGCGGCGCAGCACGGCCAGGCGGCGGCCGACGGTGTCGCTGCGGGGGCTGAGGCGCTCGTGCGGGAGGGTCTCCCAGGAGGGGTACTCCACGACCCCCTCCGGGGGCAGCAGGGAGCGCAGGGCGGCGGCCAGGTCCTCCGCCTCGCGTCCCGTCGCCGTCACCGCCAGCACGGGGCGGCCGGTCTCCCGGGCGAGGGCCGCGACCGTGAAGGGGCGGGCCGCCGGGGGGCCGACCAGGTCGACGTGCATGCGGTTGCCGTCCGCGGCGGCCTTGACCGCTTCCGCGAGGGCGGCGTCCTTGACGACGGCGTCGAGCAGACCGTGCAGGCTCATGGGGGGCGGCTTTCGTCCGGGGGTGGGCAACACGACGGGCCCGACGCGTGCGACGGGCCGGGGGTCTCCAGCGTACGACGGTGTGACGCCGTGCACGGGGGACTGTGGACAACGCCGGTTTCCCCGGTGGCTGGTGAGGTGCCGTGACCGGCGCGGTTCCGGGACCGGCGGGGCGTCGTGACCGGCGCGGTGGCACGGCCGCGGCGGAATCCCGTGGCCGGCGCGGCGGCCGGCGCCGCAGGGCTCCGCCTCCCGGGGACCCGCCGCCCCGGACGCCGGCGGCCCGGTGCCGGGAAGCCCCTGCGGCTTCCCGGCACCGGGCCGGGCCGGCCCCCGTGGGGCGGCTACTCCGTGGCGATCGCGTTCAGCACGTTCATCCGCCCCGCGCGGAACGCCGGGATCAGGGCCGCGAACAGGCCCACGAAGGCCGAGGCGACGAAGACGCCGGTGATCGTCGGCCAGGGGATGTCGAGGACGTTCAGGCCCTCCAGGGCGAGCAGCTGCTGCGCGGTGGCGCCCCAGGCCATGCCCAGGCCGAGGCCCAGCAGGGCGCCGAAGAGGGCGATGACGACGGACTCCATGCGGATCATGCGGCGCAGCTGGCGGCGGGAGAGGCCGATCGCGCGCAGCAGGCCGATCTCCCGGGTCCGCTCGACCACCGACAGGGCCAGGGTGTTCACCACGCCGAGCACCGCGACGACGATCGCGAGGGCGAGCAGGCCGTAGACCATGTTCAGCAACTGGCCGATCTGGTCCTTCAGGGCTTCCTTGTAGTCGGTCTGGTCGCGGACGGTGTACTGCGGGTAGTCGTCCAGCGCGGCCTTCAGGTCCCGGTACGCGGCGTCCTGCCGTCCTTCCTCCGCCGAGGCGAAGAGCAGCACGTCCAGCGGCATCCTCTCGGCCGGCACGTACTCGGCGACCGTGGCGATCGAGGCGTACATCGCGCCCTTGTCGATCACCACGTCGTCGCTGGTGATCGCGCGGACGGTGAGCGTGGCGGTGCCGCCGTCCCGGAAGTCGACCTTCACCTCGGAGCCGACGGTCAGTCCGTGTTCCTCGGCGAAGCCCTCGAAGACGGACATCGAGTCCGGGCGGTAGGCGTCGGCGAGGTCGCCCGCGACGGTCTCGGTGCGCAGGTCCTCGGCGTACGTCGGGTCGGCCGCGTTGATCGTCTCGCCCTTCGAGGTCTTCCCGTCGGGCGTGGTCAGGTCGGCGTCGAGCACCTTGTACTCGGTGACCCGCTCCAGGCCCGGCGTGTTCCTGGCCGCCTCGACGGCCTGCGGAGTGATCAGCTGGCCGCTGTCGGACTGAACGATGAAGTCGGTGCCGACCGATTTGTCGAGCTGGTCCGTGGCCGAGGCGACCATCGAGGAGCCGACCACCGACAGGCAGGCCACCAGCGCCAGGCCGATCATCAGGGCCGCTCCGGTGGCGCCGGTGCGGCGCGGGTTGCGCAGCGCGTTGCGCTCGGCCATGCGGCCCACGGGGCCGAAGACCCGCAGCAGGACCGCGCCGAGGACCCGGACCACGCCGCTCGCCAGCACCGGGCCGACGACGACGAAGCCGAGCAGGGACAGCACCACGCCCAGGCCCAGCCACAGGGAGCCGTCCGCGGCCTTGTCCGCGGCCCCCGCCAGGTACAGGGCGCCGGCGCCGGCGCCGGTGAGGACCAGGCCGACGGCGCCCCGCACCCGGCCGGCCCTGCCGTCCGCCGGGGTCCCGGCGTCGCGCAGCGCGGCCATCGGGGAGATCCTCCCGGCCCGCCGCGCGGGCAGGTAGGCGGCCAGCACGGTGACGACGACGCCCAGGACCAGGCCGGTCACCGGGGTCGTCCAGGCGATGGTGAGGTCGTCCGTGGACAGCTCCATGCCCATCAGGCCCATGAGGTTCATCAGCCCGACCGCGAGCCCGACGCCCGCGCCGACGCCGAGCACCGAGCCGACGACGCCGAGCAGCAGCGCCTCGGCCAGCACCGAGCGGTTGACCTGCTTGCGGGAGGAGCCGATGGCCCGCATCAGGCCGATCTCGCGGGTGCGCTGGGCGACCAGCATGGAGAAGGTGTTGACGATCAGGAAGATGCCGACGAGGAAGGCGATCCCGGCGAAGCCGAGCATCGCGTACTTCATGACGCTCATGAAGTCCTCGACGCCCTTCCGGTTGGCCTCCGCGGTCTCCTCGGCGGTCTGCACCTTGTAGCCGCCGCCGAGTTCGGCCAGGACGTTCTTCTTCAGCTGCGCGTCGCTGACGCCGGCCGCGGCGGTGACGTTGACGTTGGTGTAGACGCCGCTGCCGCCGACCAGGGTCCGCTGCGCGGTCCCCGTGTCCAGGTAGAAGACCGCCGCGCCGGGGTTGGTGACGGTGAACTCGGCGATGCCGGAGATCTTCGCCTTGTGCGTGCCGACGACGCTGATCACGCCGATCTCGTCGCCGAGCTCCAGGCCGTGCTTGTCGGCGGTGTCGGCGTCGACCATGATCTGGTCCGGACCCTCGGGCGCCGCGCCGGAGGTGATCTCCATGGTGCGGGCGTCGTTGCCGTTCCAGCTGCCGACGACGGTCGGGCCGCCGTTGGTGGGCGAGAGGCTGTCCCGGTCGCCGTCGACGACGGTCACCGAGGTGGAGAACACCGTGCCCTCGGCCGACTTCACCCCGTCCGCCCCGCGCACCTCGTCGAGCACGGAGGCCGGCATCACCGGCGGCTTGCCGTCGTCGGAGGTCGTCTCCCCCGTGTCGGAGGCGCCCTTGGCGCTCACCGTGACGTCCGACGAGGTGGCCGCGAACAGCTTGTCGAACGTGGTGCTCATCGTGTCGGTGAACACCAGCGTGCCGCACACGAACGCCACCGACAGCAGCACCGCCACCGCCGACAGCGCCATGCGGCCCTTGTGCGCGAGGAAGTTGCGCATCGAGGTCTTCAGCACGGTCATGACGTGCGCCCCCGCGCGTCGAAGTCCTTCATGCGGTCCAGGACCTGATCGGCCGTCGGCTGGTGCATCTCGTCGACGATGCGGCCGTCGGCGAGGTACAGCACGCGGTCGGCGTAGGAGGCGGCGACCGGGTCGTGGGTGACCATGACGATCGTCTGGCCCAGCTCGTCGACCGAGCGGCGCAGGAAGCCCAGCACCTCGGCGCCCGCGCGGGAGTCGAGGTTGCCGGTCGGCTCGTCCCCGAAGATGATCTCGGGCCGGGCGGCGAGCGCCCGCGCCACCGCGACCCGCTGCTGCTGGCCGCCCGACAGCTGCGTCGGCCGGTGCTTGAGCCGCCCGGCGAGACCGACCGTCTCCACCACCCGCTCCAGCCACTGCCGGTCGGGCTTGCGGCCCGCTATGTCCATGGGCAGCGTGATGTTCTCCAGCGCGTTCAGCGTCGGCAGCAGGTTGAACGCCTGGAAGATGAACCCGATCCGGTCCCGGCGCAGCCGGGTGAGCTTCTTGTCCTTCAGCCCGGTGATCTCGGTCTCGTCGAGGTAGATCTTCCCCGACGTCACGGTGTCGAGCCCGGCCAGGCAGTGCATCAGGGTGGACTTGCCGGACCCCGAGGGCCCCATGATCGCGGTGAACCGGCCCCGGTCGATGTCCACGTCGACGTGGTCGAGGGCGACGACCCGGGTCTCCCCGGCCCCGTACGCCTTCACGACCTGCCGGGCCCGCGCGGCAACGGCCGTACGCCCTCCCGTGCCCCCGTGCCTGGTGATGGTCACGGCCGATGTCATGGCATGTCTCCTATGTCGGTCGTCAAGTCGGTCGCCGGCGCCCGGCGTCGGATCAGCCGTGTTCGGCGGCGCCTGAAGAAGCGGGACGAAGAGCGGTGCGTCCCCGAGTCTGGCCGTCGCCGGGGGTCCGGCGCGCTGGTGCCCGGCGCACTCTTGTGCCGGGGGAAAACCCCACCCCATCGGTACGGTCCACCGCCCCCGCCGGTGTGAAGCCAGACTAAGGACGCCCCCGTCCCCCGCTCGTCCTCCGCCGGTACGAACCCTCCCCGAGCCGTGGTGCGGAGGAACCCCTAGGGGCGGTACACCCTTCGGCGGAGCGCCTCTCGGGGTCGGCCTCCTCCTCCGGTCGCACCCGGCCCCGCCCTCCCGCCGCGCCGGGCTCCAGTGGGAAGCTGTGCGCGGCAGACAGGTGTACGGGGAAACCAGGGGCCCGCGACGGGTCCGAGGAGGAGGGGATCCGGGTGGGCGGCACCAGACCCGCGCTGCACGACACCGCGCGCCCCGCCACGGCCGGCCGGCGCGGCGCCGTCGTCGCCGCCCTGATGCTGGCGATGGCGCTGGCGGCGCTGGACTCCACCGTCGTCTCCACCGCCGTCCCGCAGATCGTCGGCGACCTCGGCGGCTTCTCCGTCTTCTCCTGGCTGTTCTCCGGCTACCTGCTGGCCGTCACCGTCACCCTCCCCGTCTACGGCAAGCTCTCCGACACCTTCGGCCGCAAACCGGTGCTGATCGCGGGCGCCGCCCTCTTCCTCCTCGGCTCCCTGCTGTGCGCGCTCGCCTGGAACATGGCCGCGCTCATCGCCTTCCGCGTCGTGCAGGGCCTGGGCGGCGGCGCCCTGCAGGGCACGGTGCAGACGCTCGCCGCCGACCTGTACCCGCTGAAGGAGCGCCCGAAGATCCAGGCGAAGCTGTCCACGGTGTGGGCGGTGTCCGCGGTCGCCGGCCCGGGCCTGGGCGGAGTGCTCGCCGCGTACGCCGACTGGCGCTGGATCTTCCTGGTCAACCTGCCGGTCGGGGCTCTCGCCCTGTGGCTGATCGCCCGGTACCTGCACGAGCCGCAGCGGGAGGAGACCGGCCCGCGCCCGCGCATCGACTGGGCGGGCGCGCTCGCGGTCTTCGCCTGCGGCGGCGTGCTGCTCACCGCCCTGGTGCAGGGCGGGGTGGCGTGGCCGTGGCTGTCGGCGCCCTCCCTCGCCCTGTTCGGCGCGGGACTCCTGCTGGCGGGCGTCGTGGCCGTGGTGGAGCGCCGGGCGGCGGAGCCGATCATCCCGGGGTGGGTGTGGCGGCGCCGCACGATCGCCGCGGTGAACCTCGCCCTGGGCGCGCTGGGCCTGCTGATGGTGGCCCCGACGGTGTTCCTGCCCACCTACGCCCAGGCGGTGCTGGGCCTGGCCCCCGTGGCCGCCGGGTTCGTGCTGTCCGTCTGGACGCTCAGCTGGCCGGTGTCGGCGGCGCTGAGCCAGCACGTGTACCGCAGGATCGGCTTCCGCGACACGGCCGTGCTGGGCATCGGCGCGGCCGCGCTGATCCTGTGCGCGTTCCCCTTCCTGCCCTACCCGGGCGAGGCCTGGCAGCCGGCCCTGCTGATGCTGCTGCTCGGCGCCGCCCTCGGCCTGTTCCAGCTCCCGCTGATCGTCGCCGTCCAGTCGACGGTGGTCTGGTCCGAGCGCGGCACGGCGACCGCGTCCGTCCTCTTCTGCCGCCAGACCGGCCAGACGGTCGGGGCCGCGCTGTTCGGCGCCGTCGCCAACGGGGTGCTGGCGGCGCGGCTGGGCGGCGCGGGCGACCTCGACGCGGTGACGCGGGCGCTGGACGCGGGCACCGCGTCCGAGACCACCCGGCGGGCCGTCGCCGACGCCGTGCACGCGGTCTACCTGGGCGCGGCCGGCGCGGCGGTGCTGGCCTTCGCGGTGCTGCTGGCGCTGGCGCCGCGGAGGTTCCCGGTGCCGGCGGCGGACTGAGGCGGTCCCGGAGCCCACCTCCTCCACCGCCGTCGCCCGCCTCACCGGCGACGGCCGCCCCGGCATCCGCCACCGGCGCGTGCTCCGGCCCCCCGCCACCGCACCCGCACCGGCCGACCGTGCGCGCTGCGCGGCGGGCCGCCCGCCGCGCCGACCCCGGTGCCGGTCCCGGCTCGGCCCGGCCGCCGGCTCCCCCGGCGCCGCCTTCCACCGGTCCCCGCGCGCCAGGACCGGCCCGTCCCCTCCGCTCGGCCGGGCCGGGCCCGGGCGCCGCACGGAGGGACGGACGACGCACCGGGCCCCGGCCGGCGGCGCCGGCCGGGGCCCGGCCCACGGTGTGCGTCAGCGACGGCGCCGCCTCACAGCAGACCGTCCCACATCTGCTCCAGCAGCACCGACCACCAGCTCTCCGGCGACCCGAGCGCCGCCGGGTCCAGCGCGGCCAGCTGGGCCTGGAAGTCGACGGTCCAGCGGCCCGCCTGCTCCTGGTTCAGCCCGTACCTCAGGCGCCACATCCGGCCGAGCAGCGCCAGGCAGCGCGCGAACTCCGGCAACCCGGTGTTCACGAACTGCGGCGGTACGGGCGCCCCGCCCGGTCCCGCCTCCACCGGCACGGCGACGATGTTCGCGGTGCCGTACTGCACGCAGATCGCCTTGCCGAAGTCGCTGCCCACCACCAGGTACGAGCCCGCGTCCGGGGCCGGCTGCACCCCGCGCTCGGCCGCCAGCTCCGCCAGCGTCGGCACCGGCCGCCCCGGCTGGGCCTGCGCCCAGAAGAACGGGCCCATGTCCAGCGGCAGCCCCGCCACCACCAGCGTGTGCGCCACGACCGGCGGCACGCCCTGCCGGTCCACCGCGGCCTGCTCGAACCGGAAGATCCCCGGCCCGAACGCCGCCCCCAGCTCCTGGGCGACGCCCTCCGGCGGAACCGGCGGCGCGGGCGGCACCGGCGGCAGCGGCGCGCGCACCGGCGCCGGCCGCGCCGGACCGTCCGCCACCTGGTGCAGCTCGCCCTGGTGGGCGAGGAGCTGCTGCATGCCCTGGCGCCGGCTCGCGTGGTCCGTGCCGTACGGCGCGATGGACGTGATCCGCGCCTGCGGCCACTGCTCCCGGATCATCCGGGCGCAGTACGCGCCCGGCAGCTCGCACGACTCCAGCTCCGTGTGCAGCTCCAGCACCTGGTCCGGCGGCACGTTCATCGCCCGCAGCTCGTGGAAGATCTGCCACTCCGGGTGCGGCATGCCCGGCGCCGAACGCCGGATCAGCTGCTGCTCGGACCCGTCCTGCGCCCGGTAGCGCAGCACGGCCTGATAGCCGGGGCCGACGGTCGGCCGCCCGGCGGGCTGCTGCGGATACCCGTACGCCGGCGGCTGCCCGGGCACGGGCGCGCCCGGCGGCGGCACGGCACCGGGCGG
The DNA here is from genome assembly GCF_044456065.1 of Streptomyces sp. NPDC051041. Lineage (NCBI taxonomy): Bacteria > Bacillati > Actinomycetota > Actinomycetes > Kitasatosporales > Streptomycetaceae > Streptomyces > Streptomyces sp. NPDC051041. The sequence goes on along the minus strand of NZ_JBITFM010000005.1, from coordinate 275,224 downwards.
CACGCCGGGAGCTCCCGGCGGAGGCGGCGTACGGGGCGCGCCCGGCGGCTGCGGCGGCGGGGGCACACCGGGGCCGCCGGCCGGGGGCGCGGCCAGCACCGTCTCGGCGTGGTGCACGGCACCGGGGGCGCCGGGCGGCTGCGGCGCACCCGGCACGCTCGACCCGCCCGCGGGCTGCGGCGCACCCGGCGCGCTCGACCCGCCCGGCGGCTGCGGCGCACCGGACGTCCCCGGAGCTCCCGGCGCGCCGGGAGCAGCCGGCGGCTGCGGCGCGCCCGCCCCGCCCGTCCCCTCCGGGCCGTCGGCTCCCAGCGCCGACACGAGCTGCGTCGGCACGTACCCGCCCGCCGGCGTCCCCGGCGCACCCGGGCCGGAGGGCGCGGACGTGCCGCCGGGACGCGTCCCCGGAGACGGCGGAGGCGGCGCCGCCTCGCCGGTCGCGGCGTCGGCGACGTCCCCGGCGCTCGGCGCGTCCGGCCGCCCCGGCACCCGCGGAGCACCCGGCGGCGTACCGGGCCCCTGCGGATACCCGTACCCGGGCGGCGGCGTGCTCCCCCGCGGCGCACCCGCCGCGGGGGCCGTGCCGCCCGGCGCGGGGGCCGCCCCCGGCAACGGCGGCGCGCCCGGACCGCCGACCGCCGGCGCGACCGCCGTCGGCGGGAGCCGGCTGCCGCCCTCCAGCAACGCCGTCCCGGCGTCCGGCGACGCCGCGGGCGGCGCCCCGTCGTCGGCGTCGCTCAGCGGCGGCGCGAACACCGTCTCGGGCAGCGGCACGGAACGCTCCTCGCCGGCGTCCGCGGTCGTGTCCGTCCCGGCCCACGGCGTCGCCCCGGCGGGCACCCCCGCGCCCGCGCCGGAGCCGTCCGCGTCACCGCCCCCGGCGGCCGGCCACGCCACGCCGCCGCCGGGCGCGGCGGGCGCCCCCGGCGCCACGGCGCCGGAACCGGCGGCGGCCTCCTCGGCCCCCGCCCCGGAGTCCCCGCCCGGGCCGTCGCCCCGCCGGTCCGGGATCCCCAGCCGGTCCGCCGCCTCCTGCAGCCACTCCGGCGGACTCAGCAGGAACGACGTCTGGTTCAGATCCACCCGCGCCGCGGGCGCCGGCGCCGGGGAGTCCACGGCGTCCGGGCGGCCGTACTCCTCCTCGTAGCGGCGGATCACCTCGCCCACCGGCAGCGCGGGCCACAGCGTCGCCTCACCGCTGTCCCGCGCGATCACCAGCCGCTGCGCGCCCCCGTCCGAACGCGGCCCGTCCGCCCGGTCCTCCGCCCAGACCACGAACCCCAGCTCGAACTCCCGCACCCGCACCTCGCGGTGCTGGTACGCCGGCACGTCCCCGTTGATCCACTCCTCCGCGCGCTCCTGCGCCTGCGCGAACGTCACCATCGCCAGCTCACTCCCCCACGGAAGAGACGGGAACGGCACGCGCGAACCCGCCGTCCACCATCAGATTCGCCACGGTCTCCAACTCCGGCGGAGACCCCGCCAGCCGCGACAGGAACGCGTCGAAGTCGTCCCCGCACGGCAGCAGCAGCCGCTCCACCCGCTCCGCCGGCGACCACGACGGATCCACGTCACGCGCGTCGTCGTACGCGCAGAACCACACCGAACCCACCCGGTCGCCCTTCACCTTCACGGCCAGCAACCCGCCCTGGAGGAACGCGACCCCGAGGTAGTCCTTCGTCAGATGGTCCCGCAGGCACTTGTTGACGTACACCAGGTCGTTGACCGCCGCCTCCTCCCGCACCGTGAAGAACGGCTGGTCCACCAGCAGCCCCAGCTCCGCGTCCAGCGCCGTCCCCACCGGCGCGCACCCGCCCGCCGCCTTCAGGAACGACCGGTACGCGCCCGGCAGCCGGTACCCCAGGTCCTCCTCGACCCCCTGCACCTGCTGCTCCGTCACCGCGACCCCCGACTTCGGCAGCCCGAAGTGCGCCGGACGGGTCTCCTGCAACGGCCGCGTCCCCCGCTTGCCCTGGTCCACGTTCGCCGTCGCGAGCCCGCCGTGGTGCCGCAGCAGCGCCTTCACCTCGACCGGCACCAGCTCCAGCCGCCGCGTCCCCGCCACGTGGTGCCACGTCCAGCCGTGCGGCGTCGCCACCGCCGGCACCGTGTCCCACAACTCGTGCCCGGACGCCGCCAGCGCCGCGTTCGCCGACACGTAGTCCGTCAGCCGCAACTCGTCGACCCCGAACCCCTCCGGCGGCTCGGCGATCTCCGCCGCCGCCCGCGCGTACGGGGAGAAGTCGGGGTAGCCGCGCTCGTCCACCCGCACCCCCCTCGGGTGACGGGCCGCCCGGACCGGATCCGGGAAATGCACGACCTGCCCGGCGTAGGCCGCGTTCGGCGGCGCGGCGTGTCCCTGGGCCCGGCGGCCGGGAGGTGCCCCCAGCCCGAGCCGACCTGTCGTCATGGCGGTTGCCCCCTGCGGCATTCAGTACGACCCGCAGGACCACCTCTGGCACCCTGCGGACCGCAGCGACTGTCACCTCTGTCCTCACCACGCGCCGACCACACGGATCACCGCATGGATCGCGGTGCCGACAGCCTATGCGGTACGCCGACACCGGTCACCGGCACCGGCCCCACCCCCCGCCACCGCCGTGACCAGCCGTCACCCCACCGTGACAGCCCGCCCGAACCCGGGCGTGTCGCCCCGCCCCAGCTTCCACACCGGCTGCGGCATTTGGCAGTCTGTGACCGCCGGGGGGACGCTCGGGAGGGGATGATGATCATGAACGCGACGCACACGGGACCACGGACCAGCAGGCCGGGCGACCCCCGGAACGGCGACCCCCGCATCGGCTGGAGCGCCACCGGCACCCCCGCCCCGCCCACCCTCCGTCACCGCCGCGACGGCATCCTGCCCACCATCGCCGCCGCCCTCTCCGTCCGCGGCACCACCCTCACCGGCACCGCCGCCCGCGGCGACACGCCCCCCGCCCTCCACCCCCTCGTGCAGGACTTCCTCGACACCCTCACCAGCGACCAGCGCGACCGCTTCACCGGCCGCTGCGCCGAGACCATCCTCATCTCCCGCCACATCGCCGCCGCCGACGCCGCCCGCAGCAAACGCGCCTCCCGCAAGCCCATGACCAACGGCGAAGCCCGCAAAGCCCTCAAGCACGCCAAACTCACCGCCCGCCGCATCCGCGAGGACGGCGACCCCCTGCACGGCAGCTTCGCCGCCCCCTGCCGCGCCTGCACCGCCCTCAGCGCGCACTTCGGCGTCCGCATCGTCGACCCCACCGCCGACTGACCCCGGACCGCCCCGAACCGCCCGGAACACCCCACGACCACCGACGATCGAAGGGCAGATGCACACCGACCGCTCCCCCTCCCCCAAGCCCGCGGCCCCGTTCGGGCAGGGAGCACTCCCGCCCCGCTTCCCCGTCCCCGTCGACGCCGCCCTGCGCGCCGCCGGCTGGCGCCCCGGACGCTGGGACATCGAACAGGCCGAGATCTGGGCCGACACCCTGCGCGGCCACACCTCCCCCGCCGGACACCGCCACACCGTCTTCCCCGCCGCCGTCGAGGCCTGGGCCGAATTCGGCGGCCTGCGCCTCACCCCCACCGGACCCGGCCGCCAGGTCGCCCCCGCCACCCTCCACCTCGACCCCCTGCACGGCCTCCACCTGGCCCGCACCCTCGGCGACCTCGGCCGCGCCCTCGACACCGAGGTCTGCCCCCTCGGCGCCGAGACCGACACCCGGGCCCTGATCGCCATCGACACCCAGGGCCGCGTCTACGCCCTCGACCACACCGGCGACTGGTACCTCGGCCCCGACATCGACCACGCCCTCACCACCCTCGTCTCCGGCATACAGCCCACCCGCCTCACCACCGGATGACACCGGGCCGCCGCACCCCGACGGTCCCGACGGCACCCCGACGGCACTACGACGCCGGAATCACCGCCGACACCCGGAACCCCCCCGCGTCCGTGGGCCCCGACACGAACACCCCGCCCAGCGCGACCACCCGCTCCCGCATCCCCACCAGACCGTTCCCCCCGGACGGCAACCGCGCCGACGACGCCGACGCCCCCTTCGGCGGCGGCTCGTTCTCCACCTGCATCGCGATCTCCGACCCCCGATGCGCCAGCCGCACACGCGTCCTCGCCCCCGCCGCGTGCTTGTGGACGTTCGTCAGCGCCTCCTGCACCACCCGGTACGCCGTCTGCTCCACCTCCGGCGCATACGCCCGCGCCTCCCCCTCGACCGACAGATCGACGACCATCCCCGCCGCCGCCGACTGCCCGACCAGCTCACCGATCTCGTCCAGGCACGGCCCCTCCGCCGCACCCCCGCCCGCGTCCCCGGCTACCCGCGAAGCCGCCGCGGCCGCCGCCGCCCCCACCGCGGCCAGCGGCACCACCGGCCGCTCCCGCCGCCCGTCCCCACCGCTGCGCAGCACCCCGAGCATCTCCCGCAGCTCGGTCAGCGCCTGCCGCCCCATGTCCCCCACCAGCGCGGCGTTCCGCACGGCCTTCTCCGGATCCTTCCGGGCCACGGCCTGAAGAGCGGCGGCATGCACCACCATCAGGCTCACCCGGTGCGCGACGACGTCGTGCATCTCCCGCGCGATCCGCGTCCGCTCCTCGTTCCGCGCCCACTCCGCGCGCTCCTCCGCCCGCTCGGCGAGCAGCTGCAGCTCCCGCTCCAGACTGTCCGCCCGCTCCCGCAGACTCTCCATCAGCCGCCGCCGCGCCCCCACGTACAGCCCCAGCAGCACCGGCGGCGCGGTCAGCCCCAGCGAGATCGTGAGCGCGGCGAACGGCACGAACCAGTCCCCGAGCGTCGGCTCCCCCCGCGCCAGGTCCTGCCGCACCCGCACGAACGTCACGATCGCCGTCCCGACCAGCGACATCCCCGCGAGCGAGGCGATGATCCGGCGCGGCACCTCACACGCGGCCAGCGTGTACAGACCGACGACACCCAGCAGAAACCCCATCCGCGCCGGAGTGATCGCGATCGCCACCAGCACCACGGCCACCGGCCACTTGCGCCGCACCACCAGCACCGCCCCGGCCAGCAGCCCGAACACCACCCCCACCGCCGGCGGAATCCCCGCCTCCCGCGCGAACGGAATCCCCTCGAACGCACATTCCAACGCCGACACGGCCGCCAGCGACACGTCCAGCACCGCGCCGCGCCGCCTGTCCCACCACCACGGCCCGCCCCGGACCGCCACGTGGCCTTCCCCCGTCGTGGTCATGCCCCCAGCCTACGGGCGCCCCCGACGGCTTTTCCGTCGACTTTCCGGCATCACCGCACACCACACTCCGCGACCGGACGACAGCGATCCGCCCCGAAATCCCTCGAACTGCCGAATCGCACACCGTTCGCCCCCGGAACTCTCCATTCCGCCCGGACGGTATGCACATGGCACATGCGTCCGGCAAGTACGCCGACTTCGAAGGACTCCGGGAACGAGCGGTGGCCCTGCGCCGCGCGGGGCTCAGCCTCCGCCGGATCCGCGACGAACTGAAGATCCACAACAACGACCTCCTCCACCGGCTGGTGAAGGGGGAACCCCCACCGGAGTGGACGAAGCGGCCGCGCGCGAGGGACGACCTGCGCGAGCGGGCCCGGGAACTGCGGCTCCAGGGCTGGACGTACGACCGGATCCAGGCGGAACTGGGCTGCTCGAAGGGTTCGATCTCGCTGTGGGTACGGGACCTGCCGAAGCCGGACCGTCGCGATCCGGCGGAACAGGCGAAGTTGGCGGCGCGGAAGCGATGGGAGCACGAACTGGCCGTCCGGGAGCGGCAGCGACAGCGGACCAAGGCCGCCGCCGCCCAGGAGATCGGCGAACTCTCCGACCGCGACCTGTTCCTCACGGGGGTCGCCCTCTACTGGGCCGAAGGCACCAAGGACAAACCTCACGCCCGGCGCGAGCGCATCGCCTTCGTCAACAGCGACCCCGGCATGATCCGCCTCTTCCTGGCCTGGCTGGACCTGCTCGAGGTGGAGCGGGAGCGCGTCGCCTACCGCGTGATGATCCACGAGTCGGCCGACGCCGAGGCAGCCGAGCGCTACTGGGCAGGCGTGGTACGAGCGGATCGCAGCGCCTTCGGCAGAACGACCCTGAAGCGGCACAACCCCAGGACCGTGCGCAAGAACACCGGTGACGACTACCACGGATGCCTCGTGCTGACCGTGCGGCAGAGTGCCGAGCTGTACCGTCGCGTCGAGGGGTGGTGGTACGGCATAGTAGGGGCTGCCACCGCATCCGATCTACAGAATCGGACATAGCGGTAATCCCGGGTCGTCTAAGGGCAAGACGTCAGATTTTGGTTCTGATCATGGGGGTTCGAGTCCTCCCCCGGGAGCTTTTGCAAGGTTCGGGTCCTGCCGGTCGACAGTCCGGTCAGGGCCCGCACCCATCTCCCCCACAAAACGCCCCGGTATCCTGCGGATGTCCACCCCCTCCCCATCCACAGCCGAAGGGCATCCCGTGAGCGCCATTCGCCCGGCAGCCGTCGTCGTTCTCGCAGCGGGTGAGGGCACCCGTATGAAGTCGGCCACACCCAAGGTCCTGCACGAGATCTGCGGCCGCAGCCTCGTGGGCCACGTCCTCGCCGCCGCCGGTGAGCTGCGGCCCGAGAACCTGGTCGTCGTGGTCGGCCACGCCCGCGAGAAGGTCACCGCGCACCTCGCCGAGGTCGCCCCGGACGTGCGCACCGCGGTCCAGGAGCAACAGCTCGGCACCGGGCACGCCGTGCGGATGGCGCTGGAGGAGCTGGGCGGTTCGGTGGACGGCACGGTGGTCGTCGTCTGCGGTGACACGCCGTTGCTGACCGGTGAGACGCTGCGGGCCCTCGCCGAGACCCACGCCGCCGACGGCAACGCCGTCACCGTGCTGACGGCCGAGGTGCCGGACGCGACCGGTTACGGCCGTATCGTGCGCGACGGGGCGACGGGTGCGGTCACCGCGATCGTGGAGCACAAGGACGCCTCCGAGGCGCAGCGGGCGATCCGGGAGATCAACTCGGGGGTGTTCGCGTTCGACGGGCAGTTGCTGGCGGACGCGTTGAAGAAGGTGCGCACGGACAACAGTCAGGGCGAGGAGTACCTGACGGACGTGCTCGGGATCCTGCGGGAGGCCGGGCATCGCGTGGGCGCGTCGGTGGCCGGCGACCATCGGGAGATCGCCGGCATCAACAACCGGGTGCAGTTGGCGCAGGCGCGGCGGATCCTCAACGACCGGTTGCTGACGCGGGCGATGCTGTCCGGTGTGACGGTCGTCGATCCGGCGACGACGTGGGTGGACGTCACGGTGACGTTCGAGCAGGACGTGACGGTTCATCCGGGTACGCAGCTGCACGGGGCGACGCATCTGGCCGAGGGCTGTGAGGTCGGTCCCCACTCGCGGCTCACGGACACCCGTGTGGGCGCGGGGGCGCGGGTGGACAGCACGGTGTCCCTGGGGGCGGAGATCGGGGCGGAGGCGACCGTGGGGCCGTACGCCTATCTCCGTCCGGGTACGCGGCTGGGTCCCAAGGGCAAGATCGGTACGTACGTGGAGACGAAGAACGCCACGATCGGCGAGGGGACGAAGGTGCCGCACCTGTCCTACGTGGGGGACGCGACGATCGGTGAGTACACCAACATCGGTGCGGCGAGCGTCTTCGTGAACTACGACGGGCAGGAGAAGCATCACACGACGGTCGGTTCGCACTGCCGTACCGGTTCGGACAACATGTTTGTGGCTCCTGTCACGGTCGGGGACGGGGCGTACACCGCTGCCGGCTCGGTGATCACCAAGGACGTGCCGCCCGGTTCGCTGGCCGTGGCCCGTGGTCAGCAGCGGAATATCGAGGGTTGGGTGGCCCGTAAGCGTCCGGGGAGCGCGGCGGCGAAGGCGGCCGAGGCGGCTTCCCGGGAGGTCGGCGGCGAAGGCTGACCGGAAACCGGTGCGTCGAAGTCGGCGTACCGTGATAAGTGCACATCCGCACCCCACCAGCTGAGACGGCCTCCCGCACCCAGCGGTGAGGTTGTGCGTGACCCAGCTGCGACACCTCTGAGGAGACAGTGCTGTGACCGGGATCAAGACGACCGGCGAGAAGAAGATGATGTTCTTCTCCGGCCGCGCCCACCCCGAGCTTGCCGAGGAGGTCGCCCAGCAGCTGGGTGTCGGGGTCGTCCCGACGAAGGCCTTCGACTTCGCCAACGGTGAGATCTATGTGCGGTATCAGGAGTCGGCGCGTGGTGCGGACTGCTTCCTGATCCAGAGCCACACGGCTCCGATCAACAAGTGGATCATGGAGCAGCTGATCATGATCGACGCGCTGAAGCGCGCGTCGGCCCGCTCCATCACCGTCATCGTGCCGTTCTACGGTTACGCGCGGCAGGACAAGAAGCACCGCGGTCGTGAACCGATCTCGGCGCGTCTGATCGCGGATCTGATGAAGACGGCCGGCGCCGACCGGATTCTCGCCGTGGATCTGCACACGGACCAGATCCAGGGCTTCTTCGACGGTCCGGTGGACCATCTGTTCGCGCTGCCGCTGCTGGCGGACTACGTGGGCGCGAAGGTGGACCGGGAGAAGCTGACCGTGGTCTCGCCGGACGCGGGCCGGGTGCGGGTGGCGGACCGGTGGTGCGACCGGCTGGGCGCGCCGCTGGCGATCGTGCACAAGCGGCGGGACAAGGACGTCGCGAACCAGGTGACGGTGCACGAGGTCGTCGGTGATGTGCGGGGCCGGATCTGTGTGCTGGTCGACGACATGATCGACACGGGTGGCACGATCTGCGCGGCGGCGGACGCGTTGTTCGCGCACGGCGCGGAGGACGTGATCGTGACGGCGACGCACGGTGTGCTGTCGGGTCCGGCGGCGGACCGGCTGAAGAACTCGCGGGTGAGCGAGTTCGTGTTCACGAACACGCTGCCGACGCCGGGTGAGCTGAGCGCGGATCTGGACAAGATCAAGGTGCTGTCGATCGCGCCGACGATCGCGCGGGCGGTGCGCGAGGTGTTCGAGGACGGTTCGGTGACGAGCCTGTTCGACGAGCAGTAAGGGTTCTTCCGTCCGGTTCGGGCGGGTTTTGAAGATCGTTTTGGGTGCGGCCTCCCGGCCCGGGTAAACTGCTGCAGTTGCTCGGCGAGGGAGGCCGTACCGCTTCGGAAGAGGCTCGTACGGCGGTCCGTAATCGACGCGCTCTTCGTAGCAGGCCGTTCGTGGCCGGGTGACCACGTCCGTTTTCTGACTTCCTACGAGGAGTGATCATGTCCGAGGTGAAGATCGCCGCCGAGACGCGCACCGAGTTCGGCAAGGGTGCCGCGCGTCGTATCCGTCGGGACAACAAGGTCCCGGGCGTGCTGTACGGGCACGGTTCCCAGCCGCTGCACCTGACGTTCCCGGGTCACGACCTGCTGCTGGCGCTGCGTACGCCGAACGTGCTGATCTCGCTGGACATCGACGGCAAGTCGACCGAGCTGGCGATCCCGAAGGCGGTGCAGCGCGACCCGCTGAAGGGCTTCCTGGAGCACGTGGACCTGCAGCTGGTCCAGCGCGGCGAGACGGTCACGGTCGAGATCCCGGTGCAGACCGAGGGCGAGCTGGCGCCGGGCGGCAACCTGCTGGAGCACCTGCTGGACACGGTGTCGGTGGAGGCCGAGGCCACGCACATCCCCGAGACGCTGACGGTGTCGATCGAGGGCCTGACCGCGGGTGACACGGTCCACGCCAAGGACATCAAGCTGCCGAACGGCGTGAAGCTGGCCACGGACGGCGAGACCGCCGTGCTGCAGGTCGTGACCGGTCAGGTCGAGGCGCCCGCGGAGGGCGAGGGCGAAGAGGCCGCCGAGGCCTGATCCTCGTCGGCGCTGTCGGAGGCTTTCGTCGGCCGCTGTTCCCGTGCGGGGCAGCGGCCGACGCGTATGAAGGAGACATGGACGTGACGACCGACGCGGGCGCTCCCTGGCTGATCGCCGGTCTGGGCAATCCCGGCCCCGAGTACGCCGGCCACCGGCACAACGTCGGGTTCATGGTGGTCGATCTGCTGGCGGAGCGGATCGGGGGGAGGTTCAAGCGGCACGGGAAGGCGCAGGCGCAGGTGGTCGAGGGCCGGATCGGGCCGCCGGGGCCGGCGAACCGGCGGGTGGTCCTGGCGAAGCCGATGTCGTACATGAACCTGTCGGGTGGTCCGGTGACCGCGCTGCGGGACTTCTACAAGGTGCCGACGGCGCATGTGGTCGCGGTGCACGACGAGTTGGACATCGACTACGGCACGCTGCGGCTGAAGATCGGCGGCGGGGACAACGGGCACAACGGGCTGAAGTCGATCACGAAGGCGCTGGGGCCGGAGTACCACCGGGTGCGGTTCGGGATCGGGCGGCCGCCGGGTCGGATGCCGGTGGCGGATTTCGTGCTGCGGGACTTCTCGTCGGCGGAGCGCAAGGAGCTGGACTACTTCGTGGACCGGGCGGCGGACGCGGTGGAGTGCCTGGTGATCGACGGGCTGGAGCGGGCGCAGGGGACGTACAACTCCTGAGGGGCGCGGCTTCCGGCCCGTGCGGCTGCGAGGACGCGCGGCGCGGGGGACGCGCGGCGCGGGGGACGCGCGGTTTCCGGTGTGCGCGGCTCCGTGTGCGGGCTCGGGCGGACGGCTCCGGATCTGCCGCCCACGGAGTTGACCGACCGCGCAGGCATGGCCAATGATCCCGGCCATGCCTGTCTCTGCTCCCGCTTCCCGCCGGGTCCCGTCCGCCGTGCTGCGGTTCGGGTGGCCGGCGGTGACGGGCACGGTCGCGGTGCTGATCCTGATCGCGGGGGTGTGGGCGTCGTGGGGCACGGCGCAGCACGTGATGCTGCCCAAGGGCCGGGAGCACGGCACGGTCGAGGTGACGCGGTGCGGCGCGGACTCCTGCACGGGTCCGTACACGCCCGTCTCGGCGGGGTCGCAGCCGCGCGGGCGGGTCGTCGTCGAGGACACGGTCGCGGTGGCCGAGGGGCGGACATACCCGGTGGTGGTGAAGCCGGGCAGCGACGACGTGGTGCGCTCGGGCACCGCCGGGTTGCTGTACGCGTGGGTTCCGCTGGGCGGGGCGCTGCTGCTGGCGTCGGTGCTGGTGGCCGGGGGGCTGCGGCTGACGCGGGCCGCGTGGATGCTGGCGGGGGCGGGGCTGGCGCTGCTGACGGCGGCGTTCGTGGCGGTGTGACCCGCGTTCCGTGACCCGGTCCCGTGCCCGTGGCCGCGACGGCACGGGGGTGCCCCCGGGCCGCGGTCGCGGGCCCGGGGGCACCCCCGTGGTGTCCGGTGGCCGGGGTCAGCCGGTGTTGCGCAGGCCGGCGGCCACGCCGTTGACGGTCAGCAGCAGGGCGCGGGAGAGCAGCGGGTCGGGCTGCTCGCCCGCGGCGACGGCGTCGCGCTGGCGCTTGAGGAGGGTGACCTGGAGGTAGGAGATGGGGTCGAGGTAGGCGTCGCGGATGGCGAAGGTCTGCTTCAGCACGGGCTGGGCGTCCAGCAGTTCCTTCTCGCCGGTCACCCGCAGCACCTCGGCCACGGTGAGTTCGTGCTCGGCCTTGATGGTGTCGAAGACGTGCTTGAGTTCGTCGGGGACGAGGGTGTCGACGTAGTGCCGGGCGATCCGCAGGTCGGTCTTGGCCAGGGTCATCTCCACGTTGGAGATGAAGTTGCGGAAGAAGTGCCACTGCTGGTGCATCTCTTCCAGCACGGTGTCCAGGCCGGCCTCGCGCAGGGCCTTCAGTCCGGAGCCGACGCCGAACCAGCCGGGCACGATCTGCCGGGACTGGGTCCAGCCGAACACCCACGGGATGGCGCGCAGGCCGTCCAGGCCGGCGCCGGAGTCGGGCCGGCGGGAGGGCCGGGAGCCGAGGTGGAGGTCGGCGAGCTGGTCGACGGGGGTGGAGGCGAAGAAGTACGCGGGCAGGTCGGGGTCCTCGACCAGGCGGCGGTAGGCGGCGTGGGCGGCGTCGGAGACGACGTCCATGGCGGCGTCCCAGCGGGCGAGGGCCTCGGTGGACTGGCGGGGTGCGGTGTGCAGGGCGGAGGCCTGGAGGGTGGCGGCGACGGTGAGTTCCAGGTTCTCCCGGGCGAGGGAGGGGATGAGGTACTTGTCGGAGATGACCTCGCCCTGCTCGGTGACCTTGATCTCGCCCTCCAGGGTGCCCCAGGGCTGGGCGAGGATCGCGTCGTGGGTGGGGCCGCCGCCGCGGCCGACGGTGCCGCCGCGGCCGTGGAAGAGGCGCAGGCGCACCCCGTAGCGGTGGGCGACGTCGCGCAGGCGGCGCTGGGCGCGGTGGATCTCCCACTGGCTGGTGGTGATGCCGCCGAACTTGGAGGAGTCGGAGTAGCCGAGCATGACCTCCTGCACGTCGCCCCGGAGCGCGACCAGGCGCCGGTAGGACGGGTCGGAGAGCATGTCCTCCAGGATGGTGTCGGCGGCCCTGAGTTCGTCGGTGGTCTCCAGCAGCGGCACGATGCCGATCTTCGCCCAGCCGGCGTGCAGGTCGATCAGTCCGGCCTCGCGGGCGAGGACGGCGGCGGCGAAGACGTCGTCGGCGCCCTGGCACATGGAGATGATGTACGACTCGATGACCTCGGGTCCGAAGACCTCCAGGGCCCGCTTGACGGTCTGGAAGACGCCGAGGGTCTTCTGGCCGGCCGCGTCCACGGGCGCCGGGGTGGGCGCGAGCGGGCGGCGGGAGCGCAGTTCCTTCGCGAGCAGCTTGGCACGGTACTCGCGGGGCATGTCGGCGTAGCGCCAGGACTCCTCGCCGAGCCGGTCGAACAGCTGGCCGAGGGCGTGGTGGTGGGCGTCGGCGTGTTCGCGGACGTCCATGGTGGCCAGCTGGAGGCCGAAGGCGGCGAGCGTGCGGATGGTGCGGGCGAGGCGGCCGTCGGCGAACAGGCCGCCGCGGTGCTCGCGCAGCGAGCTCTGGATGATGCGCAGGTCGGCGAGGAGTTCGCCGGTGCCGAGGTAGTCGCGGCCGGGCTCGTGCGGGGTGCCCTTGGCGAGGCGCTGCTTGGTGTTCTCCAGCTTCTGCCGGACGCAGGTGGCCTTGAGCCGGTAGGGCTCCTCGGCGTTGAGCCGCTTGTAGCGGGGGCTGATCTCGGGCAGGTTCTCCAGGTCGGCCTGGAGGGAGGTCAGCAGTTCCTCCGTCGCGCCGGCGTAGCGGATGGAGTTGGACAGGAAGCCGCGCAGCTCGTCGATCGTCTCCAGCGCGTCGTTGATGCCGTGCTCGTGCTGGAGGATGAGGACGTCCCAGGTGACCTGGGGGGTGACGTTGGGGTTGCCGTCGCGGTCGCCGCCGATCCAGGTGCCGAAGGTGAGGGGGCGGGTGTCGTCGGGCAGCTTGACGCCGACGCGCTCCAGTTCGGCGGTGAGGTCCTCCAGGACGTCGCCGACGGCGCCGGCGTGGAGTTCGTCGAGGTAGTAGATGGCGTTGCGGGCCTCGTCGGCGGGCTCGGGGCGGACCACGCGCAGCTCGTCGGTCTGCCAGACGAGGTCGATGTTCTCGGCCAGCCGGGTGTCCAGGCGCCGGCGGTCGGACTCGATGACGGGGGTCTCCAGGAGCGCGGCGATGCGCCGGAGCTTGTTCAGCACCGACCGGCGCGCGGCCTCGGTGGGGTGGGCGGTGAACACGGGGCGGACGTTGAGGTTCTGGACCGTCGCGCGCAGGTGCTCGGGGTCGGCGTCCTTGAGCCGGTCGGCCGTGCGGGCGAGCAGGCCGCCCTCGGCTGCGCGCCGGGCGCGCAGTTCGCGGCCGCGGTGGACCTGCTCGGTGACGTTGGCCAGGTGGAAGTAGATGGAGAAGGCGCGGACCAGCTTGGCCGCGGTCTCCAGTTCGATGCCGCGCAGCAGCTCTGCGGCGGCCTCGCCGTCCTCGCGGGTGAGACGGCGTACCTTCTCGACGAGCTCCAGCAGCTCGGGGCCCTCCTGCCGGACGAGGGTCTCCCCGAGGAGATCGCCCAGTCGGCGGATGTCGGCGCGCAGTTCACTGCTGGTCGTCGTGTTCTGGTCGTCGGCACTGCTCACAGGTGCGGCTCCTTGCAGTGTTGAAGCTCGTCTGGGAGGGGTACCCGGACGGCGTCTCGCGCGGCGGGTGCCGCATACGGGCCGGACATCCGGGAAGAACTCAGAACGGACCGCGCTGTCCGACCGACTCCAAGGATAGGTGTCGGACGGGGCGCGCAGGCTCGCGGGCTCTTGCTGCGGGACGACGCACTGCCATACTTACGAAGCCGTAGGTTACGGAACCGTAGGAAGTGCCGCACGGTTCCCGCAGCCCGGCACCGCCTCACATCCACACACCCCCCAGGGGACATGCATGACCACGAGTTCCGATGTGATCGAAGACCCCTCCAAAGCGCCAGGCCAGCCGGGCTCCGACGCGCTGCCCTCCGCCACCTTGGGCGGCGAGCGGAAGCGTTCGGTCGAACAGATCACGCTTCTCCTCTTCATCACCGTCCCGTTCGTCGCGCTGGTCGCGGCCGTGCCGCTGGCGTGGGGCTGGGGGGTGAGCTGGCTGGACCTCGGTCTGCTGGTCTTCTTCTACTTCCTGGGCTGCCACGGCATCACGATCGGTTTTCACCGGCACTTCACCCACGGTTCGTTCAAGGCGAAGCGGCCGTTGCGGATCGCGCTGGCGATCATGGGATCGATGGCGGTCGAGGGGCCCCTGGTCCGCTGGGTCGCCGATCACCGCAAGCACCACAAGTTCTCCGACGCCGAGGGCGACCCGCACTCGCCGTGGCGGTACGGCGAGACGATCCCGGCCCTGATCAAGGGCCTGTGGTGGGCGCACATCGGCTGGATGTTCGACGAGGAGCAGACCCCGCAGGACAAGTACGCCCCGGATCTGATCAAGGACCGGACGCTGCGCGCCATCTCCCGCCAGTTCGTCCTGTGGACGGTCGTGTCGCTGGCGCTGCCGGCGCTGATCGGCGGGCTGGTCACCATGTCGTGGTGGGGCGCGTTCACCGCGTTCTTCTGGGGGTCACTCGTCCGGGTGGCGCTGCTGCACCACGTGACGTGGTCGATCAACTCGATCTGCCACGCGGTCGGCAAGCGCCCGTTCAAGTCGCGTGACCGGTCGGGCAACGTGTGGTGGCTGGCGATCCTGTCCTGCGGCGAGTCCTGGCACAACCTGCACCACGCCGACCCCACCTCCGCGCGGCACGGGGTGGAGCGCGGCCAGCTGGACTCCTCGGCCCGGCTGATCCGCTGGTTCGAGCAGCTCGGCTGGGCGTACGACGTGCGCTGGCCGTCACGCTCGCGTATCGATTCGCGCCGCAGCACCGGGGAAGGCGGCTCCCGGCGCCGGAAGGCGGCCGCCGAGGCGGCATGATGGTCGCGTGGCGACCGACTCCAGCACCCCCAGCAACGACAAGCCGCGGCGAGCGCGTCGCACCCGGATGACCGGTGCCGAGCGCCGCCAGCAGCTGCTGGAGATCGGTCGCACCCTCTTCGCGGCGAAGGGGTTCGAGGGCACCTCGGTGGAGGAGATCGCGGCGAAGGCCGGGGTGTCCAAACCGGTGGTGTACGAGCACTTCGGCGGCAAGGAGGGGCTGTACGCGGTGGTGGTGGACCGCGAGATGCGGCGCCTGCTGGACATGGTGACCGGCTCGCTCACCGCGGGCCACCCCCGCGAGCTGCTGGAGCAGGCCGCGTTCGCGCTGCTCGACTACATCGAGGAGTACACGGACGGCTTCCGCATCCTGGTCCGCGACTCCCCCATCCCCCAGTCGACGGGCTCCTTCGCCTCGCTCATCTCGGACATCGCCACCCAGGTGGAGGACATCCTCGGCAAGGAGTTCAAGAGCCGCGGCTTCGACCCGAAGCTGGCCCCGCTGTACGCGCAGGCCCTGGTCGGCATGGTGGCGCTGACCGGCCAGTGGTGGCTGGACGTGCGCCGGCCGAAGAAGGCGGAGGTGGCGGCGCACCTGGTGAACCTGGCCTGGCACGGACTGGACGGGCTGGAGCCGAAGCCGCGGCTGATCGGGCACCGCAAGTCCTAGCCCGGCGGTCCGGGGCCGCGCCGCAGCCGCGCGGGCGGCGGCGAACAGCCGGCGGAAGGGCCGGCCGGTGCCGTGGGGACGCCCGGAGCCACACCCGATGACTTGATATCAAGATACTCGACGGCAAGAGACTTCACGTCGACACAACCACTACACTGATCGTCATGGAGGACGAGGTCGATCGGCTGGTCGCGGCGTGGCGCCGGGAGCGCCCGGACCTCGACGTGGAACCGCTGGAGGTGCTCAGCCGGGTGAGCAGGCTGGCCCGGCACCTGGACCGGGCGCGCCGGCTGGCCTTCTCCGAGCACGGCCTGGAGCCCTGGGAGTTCGACGTCCTGACGGCGCTCAGGCGCGCGGGCACGCCGTACCAGCTCTCCCCCGGCCAGTTGCTGACGCAGACCCTGGTCACCTCGGGCACGATGACGAACCGCATCGACCGCCTGGCCAAGAAGGGCCTGGTGGAGCGCCTGCCCGACCCCAGCGACCGGCGGGGTGTGCTGGTCCGCCTCACGGACGAGGGCCGGGACCGCGCCGACCAGGCGCTCGCCGGCCTGCTGGAGCAGGAGCGCGCGATCCTCGCGGAGCTCTCCCACGCCCAGCGCAGCGAGCTGGCGGCGCTGCTACGCCAGCTGACCGCCCCGTTCGACAACATCCCCGGTTAGGTCGACGGGGCCGACGCCGGCGCGGCGCGCGAGGGCGACGGCGGCGAGGGTGGAGTGCACGCCCAGCTTGCCCAGCACGTTCTGCATGTGCGTGCGCACGGTGTGCGGGGAGAGGAACAGCCGCTCGGCGACCGCCTTGCGCCCGAGCCCGGCGACCATGCAGCGCAGCACCTCCCGCTCCCTCGGCGTCAGCGCCTCCACGAGCCGCTCGCTCTCGGTGCGGTGCCTGCGGGCGGCGGTGAGTTCCTTCAGCACGCCGGTGAGCAGGGCGGGCGGCAGATGCGTCTCGTCGCGCAGCACGCCCCGGATCACGGTGAGCAGCCGGGACAGCGAGCAGTCCTTGGCCACCCAGCCGCAGGCCCCGGCCTGCAGGGCGAGCGCCGCGCGCCGGGGGTCGTCCTTCTCGGCGAGGACGACGACCCGTACGGTCGGCTGCGCGGACCGCACGCCGCCGACCAGGGAGATCCCGTCGACGGTCCCGTCCTCGCCGGCCTCCTGGACGGGCAGGGGCACGGCGGGCCGCACCCCGGGCGCCCGGTCCCCCAGGTCGGCGTCGACGAGCAGCACGTCGAACCGGCGCCCCTCGGCGGCCGCGCGCTCCAGGCAGCGCATCGCGGCCGGGCCGCTGCCGGCGGCCGAGACGTCGACGTCGGGCTCGGCGGCCAGGGCGGCGGCGAGCGATTCGGCGAAGATGCGGTGGTCGTCGACGACCAGGACTCGGATGCGCACCACATAACCCCCTTCCCCGCGCTCTCGAAGAGCGGGGGATACCCCATCGTCGGAGGACGACACCGCGCGGATACGACGCCCGTGGCCCTCGTGTCCGGCCTGCCGGCACCGGGACGGGTCGCCGCAGCCGCACGGCCGCCGCCGTGCGGAAACCGCCACTCCCCGCGGGCACCGTACCCGGCTGTCCCGCCCCCCTGAACGGCACCGGCCCCCACCGGTGCTGTTCATCAGGGTACGGCCGGGGGACGGGAGCGGAAGGTTATTTGCAGAACTGGCAGTCCAACGCGTTTATGGTGTGCCGCATGTTTCGTCTTGAGGCAGAAGTCGACAAGGCCCGGCGCGATCTTCTCCGAACCCGCCTGCGGGACACGAACACGGCGGCCTCCCCGGTCCTGCGCGCCCTGCGCGGCACCCCCGGCGAGCGGGACGTCCCCCTCCACGTCTGGGCGTCGGACGACTCCGGCCGCCTCGCCGGCGGCCTGGTCGGCCACACCTGGGCGACCTGGCTGCACGTGACCTACCTGTGGGTGGACGAGCCCCACCGCGGCGCGGGCCTCGGCTCCCGGCTCCTGTCGGAGGCGGAGCGCATCGCCCGCACCGACCGCGGCTGCCGCGCGGCCCGCCTGGAGACCTGGGACTTCCAGGCGCCGGACTTCTACCGGAAGCAGGGGTACGAGGTGGTCTGCGTGATCGAGGACTATCCGCCGGGGATCACGGAGTACACGCTGACGAAGCGGCTGGGCTGAGCGGCCGGCGCCGGCGGCGAACGGCGCGGGCCCGGCGTGCCGGGCCCGCGCCGTTCGCGCCGCACCCGGGGCGGCGGTGGCGGCGCTCCCGCCGCCCCGGGTGCGGCGCCGGGATCCGGAACCCGGCGCCGCCGCGGTGCCGTGCCGCCTCAGAGCACCCGCCGGGCCCCCGCCGAGGGCACCGCCTCGAACGCCCGCGGGGCCGTGAAGCCGGCCGCGGCGAAGGCCTCCTCCACCGCCTTGGTGATCGCGGCCACGTCGGACTCCTCGGCGAGGACGATCGCCGAGCCGCCGAACCCGCCGCCCGTCATCCGGGCGCCCAGGGCGCCCGCCGCCAGGGCCGTGTCCACCACCAGGTCCAGCTCCGGGCAGGAGATGCGGAAGTCGTCCCGGAGGGAGGCGTGGCCCTCCACCAGGACCGGGCCGATGGCCCTGGTGTCGCCGGACTCCAGGAGGGAGACGACGCGCTCCACCCGCTGGTCCTCCGTGACGACGTGGCGGACCAGGCGGCGCACCTCCTCCTCGTCGCCCAGGCGTTCCAGCGCCGCGTCCAGTCCGTCGTAGGGCACGTCCCGGAGCGCGTCGACGCCCAGCAGGGCCGCGCCCTTCTCGCAGCCCGCGCGGCGCTTGCCGTACTCGCCCTCGCTGTGGGAGTGCTTGACGCGGGTGTCGACCACCAGCAGGCGCATGCCCTCGGCGGCGAGGTCGAAGGGGATCTGCTTCTGGGACAGGTCGCGGGTGTCCAGGAACAGGGCGTGGCCGGTCTCGCAGCAGGCCGACGCCGTCTGGTCCATGATGCCGACGGGGGCGCCGACGTAGACGTTCTCGGCGCGCTGGCACAGGCGGGCCAGCTGCCAGCCCTTCAGGCCGAGCTCGTACAGGTCGTTGAGCGCGAGCGCCACGACGACCTCCAGCGCCGCCGAGGACGACAGGCCCGCGCCCGCCGGGACCGTCGAGGCCAGGTGGAGGTCCGCGCCGGTCACCGGGTGGCCGGCCTCGCGCAGGGCCCAGACCACGCCCGCCGGGTACGCCGTCCAGTTCCGGTCCGACTCGGGGGCGAGGTCGTCCAGGCGGAGTTCGACCACGCCGTCCTCCATGTCCGCCGAGTGCAGGCGCAGGACTCCGTCCTCGCGCCGTGCCACCGCCGCCACCGCGGTGTGCGGGAGCGCGAACGGCATGACGAAGCCGTCGTTGTAGTCCGTGTGCTCACCGATGAGGTTGACCCGGCCCGGTGCCGCCCACACGCCGTGCGGCGCGGCCCCGTACAGTTCCTCGAACCGTTCGGCGACAGCCCTCGCGACGGCCTCGCTGGACTCGCTCATGCCCTGACCCTGACCTTTCCGTACGTTCTAGTTGCCGCGCCGCTGCGCGAACTCCCACGCGTCCGCGACGATTCCCGCGAGGTCCGCGCGGGTCGGGTTCCAGCCGAGCCGTTCGCGGGCGGTGGCGGCGGACGCCACCAGGACCGCGGGATCGCCGCCCCGGCGCGGTGCCACCACCTCGGGGATCGGGTGGCCGGTGACCTGCCGGACCGTCTCGATGACCTCGCGGACCGAGAAGCCGCTGCCGTTGCCCAGGTTGCAGATCAGGTGCTCGCCCGGCGCGGCGGCGTCCAGCGCCAGCAGGTGGGCCTCGGCCAGGTCCGCCACGTGGATGTAGTCGCGGACGCAGGTGCCGTCCGGCGTCGGGTAGTCGTCGCCGAAGACGGAGATCGCCTCGCGCCGGCCCTGGGCCACCTGGAGCACCAGCGGGATCAGGTGGGACTCGGGGTCGTGGCGCTCGCCGTACGCGCCGTAGGCGCCCGCGACGTTGAAGTAGCGCAGCGAGACCGCGCCGAGGCCGTGGGCCGCCGCCTCGCCGCTGATCATGTGGTCGACCGCGAGCTTGGAGGCGCCGTAGGGGTTGGTCGGCTTCGTCGGGGCGGTCTCGACGATCGGGACCTGGTCCGGTTCGCCGTAGGTGGCCGCCGTCGAGGAGAAGACGAGCTTGCGGACGCCGGCCCGGCGCATGGCGTCCAGCAGGGCCATGGTGCCGCCGACGTTGTTGTCCCAGTACTTCTCGGGCCGGACGACCGACTCGCCGACCTGGGAGAAGGCGGCGAAGTGCAGGACGCCGTCGTAGGAGGAGTCCAGCCACTTGGCGGCGTCCCTGATGTCGCCCTCCACGAAGGCGGCGCCCGCCGGCACGCCCTCGCGGAAGCCCGTGGAGAGGTTGTCGAGGACCGTGACCTCGTGCCCCGCCTCCAGCAGGTGCTGGGCGACCACGCTGCCGACGTACCCCGCTCCGCCCGTCACCAGGTACTTCCCGCTCATGAACTCGCTACCTCTCGCAGTCGCTCGGCCGCGCGCTCCGGCGGCACGTCGTTGATGAACACGTTCATGCCGGACTCGGAACCCGCGAGGAACTTCAGCTTGCCGGAAGTGCGGCGGATGGTGAAAAGCTCGAGGTGGAGGGCGAAGTCCTCGCGGACCACGCCGTCGAACTCCTCCAGCGCGCCGAACGGCGCCTGGTGCCAGGCCGCGATGTACGGCGTCGGCGGCTCGCCCTCGCCGAAGATCCGGTCGAAGCGCCTCAGCAGTTCCAGATAGAGCCCGGGGAACTCCGCGCGGGCCGCCTCGCCGAGCGCGAGCAGGTCGGGGACGCGGCGCCGGGGGTACAGGTGGACCTCGTAGGGCCAGTGCGCCGCGTACGGCACGAAGGCCACCCAGTGTTCACCCTCCAGGACGATCCGCTCGTCGGCCAGTTCCCGCTCCAGGACGGCGTCGAAGAGGTTCTCGCCGCCCGTCGCCTCCTTGTGGGCCGCGAGTGAACGGAGCATCAGTGCGGTGCGAGGGGTGGTGAAGGGGTAAGCGTAGATCTGCCCGTGCGGGTGTCCCAGCGTCACGCCGATCTCACGGCCGCGGTTCTCGAAACAGAACACCTGTTCAACGGAGGGCAGATGCGACAGCTCCGACGTCCGGTCGGTCCAGGCGTCCAGGACCAGCCGCGCCTGCTCCTCGCTCAGGTCGGCGAAGGAGGCGTCGTGATCAGAGGTGAAGCAGACGACCTCGCACCGGCCGGAGTCGCCGGCCAGGGAGGGGAAGCGGTTCTCGAAGACCACGACGTCGTACGCCGAGTCCGGTATCTCGCTCAGCCGGTCGCCCTGCGAGGGACACAGGGGGCACTGGTCGGCCGGCGGGTGGTAGGTGCGCCCCTGGCGGTGCGAGGCGATCGCGACCGAGTCGCCGAGCAGCACGTCGCGGCGGATCTCGGAGGTGGTGGCCGTGCGCTCCAGCGGGCGGCGGTCGACCGCGTTGCGCACGGTGTCGTCGCGCAGGTCGTAGTAGATCAGCTCACGGCCGTCGGCGAGCCGGGTCGAGGTCTTCTTCACTGCCGGACTCCTCTACGCCCGCACCTATCACTCAACACAATCAAACATAACACATCACAACCCACCAGAGAGCTGATCATCACAATCAAACAAAGAACACCACCAGAAGTGTTCAACTACTGAACACAGAGGCGTAGGTTCCGCACTGGATCAGTTCGCGCAACGAAGCGAGTTCTCATGGATACCCCCACATACCTGGCAGCCGAGCTACGGCTACCGACCAACTGGCTCGACTACACGATCCTCGGGATCTACTTCGTCGTCGTCCTGGGCATCGGCTTCGCGGCCCGCCGCTCGGTCAAGACCAGCCTCGACTTCTTCCTCTCCGGGCGGTCCCTGCCGGCCTGGGTCACCGGCCTCGCGTTCATCGCCGCCAACCTGGGCGCGACCGAGATCCTGGGCATGGCCGCCAACAGTGCGCAGTACGGCGTCTACACCACCCATTGGTACTGGATCGGCGCCATTCCGGCCATGGTCTTCCTCGGCCTGGTGATGATGCCGTTCTACTACGGCTCCAAGGTCCGCTCGGTCCCCGAGTTCCTGCTGCTGCGCTTCGACAAGGCGGCGCACCTGCTGAGCTCGATCCTGTTCGCCTTCGCCGCCATCCTGATCGCCGGAGTCAACCTCTACGCCCTCGCGATCGTCGTCGAGGCGCTGCTCGGCTGGCCGGAGTGGGTGGCGATCGTGGTCGCGGGCTTCTTCGTCCTCGCCTACATCACCCTCGGCGGTCTGTCGTCCGCGATCTACAACGAGGTCCTGCAGTTCTTCGTGATCCTCGCCGCGCTCATCCCGATCACGGTGCTCGGCCTGAGGAGCGTCGGCGGCTGGGACGGCCTGTCCGACTCCCTGACCCGGTCGCGCGGCGCCGACTTCATGACCTCCTGGGGCGGCACCGGCATCGGCAGCGACAACCCGCTGGGCGCCAACTGGCTGACCATCGTGCTCGGCCTCGGTTTCGTGCTGTCCTTCGGCTACTGGACCACCAACTTCGCCGAGGTGCAGCGCGCCCTGTCGGCGAAGAACCTCTCGGCGGCCCAGCGCACGCCGCTGATCGCCGCGTTCCCGAAGATCTTCATCGTCTTCCTGGTGATGATCCCGGGCCTGGTCGCCGCCGTGCTCGTGCCGAAGATCGGCACCGCCGGCTCGGACCTGCAGTACAACGACGCCATCCCGTACCTGATGGAGCAGCTGCTGCCCAACGGCGTGCTCGGCATCGCGGTGACCGGCCTGCTGGCCGCGTTCATGGCGGGCATGGCGGCCAACATCTCGTCGTTCAACACCGTCTTCACCAACGACATCTGGGCGAAGTACGTGGTCAAGCGCCGCGAGGACACCTACTACGTGCGGTTCGGGCGGCTCATCACGGCGATCGGGGTGCTCGCGTCGATCGGCACGGCGTTCCTGGCGTCGTCCTTCTCGAACATCATGAGCTACCTGCAGACGCTGTTCTCCTTCTTCAACGTGCCGATGTTCGTGGTCTTCATCATCGGCATGTTCTGGAAGCGGGCGTCGATGAAGTCCGGCTTCTGGGGCCTGCTCGCCGGCACCACCGCCGCGATGGTGAACTACTTCGTCATCTACAAGCAGGGCATCATCGACATCCCCTCCGACCAGGGCGCCAACTTCGTCTCCGCGATCGCCGGGTTCGTCGCCGGCGCGGTGGTGATGGTCGCCGTGTCGCTGTTCACCAAGCCGAAGCCGGTGGAGGAGCTCCAGGGGCTGGTCTACGGCACCCGCTCCCCCGGCATGTCCGAGCCGCCCGCCGCGGGCGACGACGCCTGGTACCGCAGGCCGGCCCTGCTGGGCTGGGGCGCGGTCGTCCTGGCCGCCGCCTGCTACATCCCGTTCTCGTTCTGATCGCGGGAGGATGGAGAGACCATGTCTGAATCTTCCGGGTACTCCGGGTTCTCCGAGAAGGACGTCCAGCGGGAGGTCTCCGAACTGGAGACCAAGTCCGCCACGGCCGCACAGCTGTTCGACATCCGGCGCATCATCGGCGGGCTGTTCGTGCTCTACGGCGTCATCGTCACCATCGCCGGGTTCACCGCCTCCGACGCCGACATCGACAAGGCCGAGGGCGTCAACATCAACCTGTGGACCGGCCTCGGCATGCTGGCCCTCGGCCTGTTCTTCCTGGCCTGGCTGAAGCTGCGGCCGACGGCTCCCCCGCCGCCGGACGCCCTGCCGCAGGAGAAGCCGGCCGAGCGTCCCTGACGTCCCCCGCGACGCGCGACGGGGCTGGAGTCCCCTAGGACTCCGGCCCCGTTCCCGTCTCCGGCGGGGTCGTACGGAAGACCGGGCCCGCCCGGTCCAGCAGGCCCGTCCGCGCGGCCAGCGCCGCGGCCTCCAGGCGGGAGCCCACGCCCAGCTTCATCAGGACCCGCTGGACATGGGTGCGGGCCGTGGACGGGGCTATGCCCATGCCGGCCGCGATCAGCCGGGTGTCCTCCCCGTCGGCCACCCTGACCAGGACCTCCACCTCCCGCGGCGTCAGCAGCTGCAGCAGCCGCCGGCCCTCGTCGTCGGGCTGGGCCGCCGGGTTGAGCAGCTCGCTGAAGGCCCCCTGCAGCAGCTGCGGCGCCACGGCCGCCTCACCCGCCCGCGCCTTCACGATCGCCCGCTCGACGCCCTCGATGCGCTCGTCGTGCCGTACGTAGCCCGAGGCGCCCGCGGCGAAGGCCGCGGCGATGCCGCGCGGGCTCGGCACCGGCCCCAGGACCAGCACCGCCACCTGCGGGCGTTCCCGCTTGATCTTCACCACCGGGTCGAACATGCCCGGCTCGGCCGGTGTCGCCGTCCCCAGCAGGCACACCTCCGGTGCCCGGCTGATCACCAGATCCGCCGCGCCCGCGGTGGGCGCCGTCGCGGCGAGCACCCGGTGCCCGCGCAGTTTCAGCGCCGAGGCCAGCGCCTCGGCGAGCAGTCGGTGGTCGTCGACCACCATGAGCCGCACTCCCATCGAACACCCCCCAGTCCCCCCATGGATCCCCGTGAACGCACCGCCGGATGCCCGCCGGCCCGCGGCACGGACGGAAGTCCCCTCCCGGCTCCCCCGCCTTTCATGCCCCCGGAAGCTACACGCTTGTTCGACGTCGCGCTTCCCCTACCGGTGAGAACTGCCCCGGATCGGCGGACTTTTCGGCGTTCCCGCCCCCGCGGGTGACGGGCGGTACGCGTGCGGCCCCGCCCCTGAGCGCAGGGGCGGGGCCGCGGGCCTCGACGGAGCCGGTCAGCCGCCGGTGCCGAACGCGATCGCCAGGTACTCCTTGTCGTCCGCGCCGGACGGCTCGCTGGCGTACACCTGCGACATGTACAGGTGGCCCTGCGCGTAGAGGATCTCGGCGTACTCGGGGAGCATGCTCGCCTCCACGTCGCGCACCGCTTCCGCGGCCGGGTTCTCCAGCAGCTTGGTCTCCTCGAAGCTGCCGCCGTCGATGCTCACGATCTGGCCGCCCTTGTCGTAGGGCGGGGGCTTGTAGGCGATGATGTCGCCGCCGTCCATGCGCAGCGGAGTGATCGTGTAGCCGTCGCCGGCGTCGGCGCGCTGGCCGGTCTGCCTGCCGGTGCTCAGGTCGAAGGCGACGATCTCGTTGGTCTGGCCGTAGTCGCCGCCGCCGGCGTCGTGCTCCTCGGTCGCGATGTACAGCCGGTCGTTGCCGACCACCAGTCCGGAGCACTGCTCGATCCTGGTGATGCCGTCGCAGTCGGCCGCGAACTGGTCGCCCGGCGCGGAGATGCGGGTGCGCAGCTTGCCGGTCCTGTTGTCGACGGAGAAGAAGTCCGAGATGCCGCTGCCGTCGCCCGCGGAGTCGTTCACGTCGGCGGCCACCACCAGCGGGTCGGTCGACACGACGGCGGCGTACTCGATGCCCTGGCTCATCCGGTACTCCGAGATCACCTTCCCGGACTTCGGGTCGATGGTCTGGATGTGCAGCTGGCGCTGCCCGTAGGAGCCGCACTTGCGCACGGCCACCAGCTTCTCGCCGCCGCCGTAGCCGGCGTCGTAGCAGGAGTCGGTCGGCTTCGGGCTCCACAGCGCGTCACCGGTGCCGACGTCGAAGGCGCCGCCACCGCTGGTGCTGCCGACCGCGACCGTGTTCCCGCTGATCGTGACGTTGTCGAGGTTGATCTCCTGGTCGCCGGACTTGACCGTCTTCGTCCACAGCTTCTTGCCCGTGTCGAGGTCGATCGCGGAGACCCGGGTGCAGCCGTGCGAGGGTTCCGCCTTGGTGGGCATGGCCGGCTGGTGGACGACAGCCGTCCTGTTGTCCTCGGTGACGTGCCGGCTGGCCTGGCAGACCGGGCCGGGCAGCGGGACCGTCCACAGCTCGCTGCCCTTGTCGGGGTCGTAGCCGGTGATCTCGGCGACGCCGCTCTTGACGTACGCCTTGTCGGTGAGCCACGAGCCGGAGACGACGACGCTGTCGTCGTCCTTCACGGCCGGTGCCGGAATCTGGAAGAGCACCTTGGAGCCGGGGTCGGCGGGCGCCTTCTCCCGGCTGCCGGAGGAGGCGCCGCCCTTGGCGTCCCCGCCGCCGGTGCCGCCGCCGGTGCCGCCGCCGGAGCTCGCCGTGTCGCCCTTGCCCTCGCCCGTGCCGGAGGAGTTGGCGTACCAGACGCCGCCGCCGACGATCAGGGCGATCGCCACGACGGCCGAGACGATGATGGCCACCTGGGCGTTGATCCCGCGCCCGCCGCCGGTCCCGGCCGGCTGCGGGTGCAGCGGCACGGTCGGCTGCGGGTAGCCGGGACCGGGCCCGCCGTACCCCGGCTGCGGCGGCCCGCCGTACGGGCCCGGTCCCGGGTAGCCGTGGCCGGGCTGGGGCTGCGGCGGCTGGGGGGCCTGCGGGTAGCCGTAGCCGGGCTGGGGCTGCGGGGCGGGCGGCGGGGGCGTCTGCGGGTAGCCGTAACCCGGCTGGGGGGTCTGCGGGGGCTGCGGCGGCGTCCGGGGAGCGCCGAACCCGCCCTGCGGCTGCCCGGGCAGGTCCTGGGGCGGGCCGAACCCTCCCGGCTGCGGGGGCTGGTTCGGCGGCGGCGGTTGGGTCATGGCGTGGGTACCTCGGGGACGGGGGCGACGGGACGGACGGGGAAGCGGGAGAAGGTCACTTGCCGTAGGCGAGCATCAGCTTCTCCCTGGTGTCGTCGTTGCCGGTCAGCCGGGTCGTCGAGAGGTAGAAGCGCCCGTCGACCCAGTCGACGTCCTTGGCGAAGAAGCCGCTCTCCACGTCCGCGGCGCTCTGCGGGTTCTGCAGCAGCCTGGCCGGCTCGTGGCTGCCGCCGCCCGTCGGGATCGACACGATCTGGCCGCCCGCGTCGTACGACGGCTGCACGTACGCGATCAGGTCGCCGCCCTCGGTCTTCAGCGGCAGCATCGACTCGTCCGCCGGGGACTTCACGCGCCACTTCTCCTTGCCCGTGGCGAGGCTGATCGCGACGATCTCGTTCGCCCCGGTGGTCGCCTTGGTCGGCAGGTAGAGGGTGTTCGCGTCGGCGGCCACGCCCAGGCAGCCCTGCAGGTCGCGCTGGAGGATGGCCCAGCCGCACTCGGGCGCGAAGTCCTCGTCGAAGCCGACCTGGGAGCGGAGCTTGCCGCCCGCGGTGAACGCGGAGATGTTCCACGCCTTCTTGTCCTCGTTGGTGCTGTAGACCACCAGCGGGTCGACGGAGTAGGTGCGCGCGACCCGCCACCCCTTGTCGAACTTCTGGGTCCACCTGGCCCGGCCGGTCGCCGGATCGAGCTCCTGCACCTCGTCGTGCTCGTCGGCCCCGCCGGCCCCGCAGGACGCCACGGAGATGAGCTTCTCGCCGCCCGCGAAGGCGGTGGGGAAGCAGGTCTCGCCGTACCGCTTCTTGTCCCACATCTTGGCGCCGGTGTCCACGTCGTACGCGGTGCCCGACTGGGAGCGGCCCACCATCAGCGTCTTGCCGGTGATGGACAGTTCTATCTGGAGCGTGCTGTCGAACAGCGCTCCGTCGGCGACCTCGCCCTTCCAGCCCTTCTCGCCGGTGCCGAGGTCGACCTGCTGCAGCTGGTTGCACTCGGCGCGGTCGCTGGAGCCGCTCATGTACGCGACGACGATCTTGTCGTCGGCCGTCTTCTGCGGGGTGGCCGCGCAGATCTTCTGCGGGAAGGCGATCGGGTCCCAGGCCGGCTTGCCGTCCTTGACGCCGTAGGCGAGGAGCTGCTTGTACGCCGCCTTCACCGCGACCTCGTCGGTGATCCACATGCCGGGGGCGTCGGCGCCGGAACCGGGCGCGTCGGGCGCCTCCTTGTACCAGAGCACCCGCGCCTCGCCGGCCTGACGGCCCGCGTTGAGGTCCTCCGGGTCCTCGCCGCCGTCGCCGCTGCCGTCACCGGGGTCGACCGGCGCGCCGGAGGCGGTGGGCCTGGCGTCGTCGCTCCGCCCGGCGACCGGCTTCCCGCCGTCCCGGTCGTCGCCGCCGGTCACCGCGAACACCGTGCCGCCGACGACCAGCAGCGCCGCCACCGCGGCCCCGACGGCGAGCGCCGGCTTGCTCCTGAACGGGTTGCGGGAGCCGCCGCCGGGCGGGGTGCCGGGGTGGCCGGGCTGCTGCGGGTAGCCGTACCCGGGCTGCGGGCCGTACGGGCCCGGCTGGCCGTAGGGGCCCGGCTGGCCGTAGGGACCCGGCTGGGCGTAGGGACCCGGCTGGGCGTACGGGTCCGGCTGCTGGGGCTGGTGGTACGGGCCGGGCTGCTGCGGAGCGCCGTATCCGGGCTGCGGGGGCGGCGGGGTCTGGGGCGGCGGCGGGGTCTGCGGAGGCCGGGGAGCGCCGAAGCCGCTCCCCGACGGTGGCTGGTTCTGCGGCGCTCCGAAGCCACCCGGCTGCGGCGGCTGGTTGGGCGGCTGAGTCATCAGCGCGTTCCCCCTTACTCACTGATTTTTCGCCACGCCCTGAGGTACGGATGGACCCAGAGTCGTTCTCGGTCTGTTCTCAGACGGCTCTTTCTATCACTCGCCGCCGACAGCGCACCGGGCCGTGTCCGCCCCTGTTCCCAAGGGAGGACCGGCCCGTGATGCCCCTGTTACGCGCCTTCACGCCCCCTTCACGCGCTGCGCGCCGGGCGCTCGTGCACGCGCTGTGCCCCTAGGCGTCCTCGGCGAGTTCCAGCCAGCGCAGTTCCAGCTCCTCGCGCTGACCGGCCAGCTCGCGCAGCTCGGCGTCGAGTTCGGCCACCTTGGCGAAGTCGGTGGCGTGCTCGGCGATCCGGGCGTGCAGCCCGGTCTCCTTCTCGGCGATCCGGTCGAGCTGCCGCTCGATCTTCTGCAGCTCCTTCTTGGCCGCGCGCTGGTCGGCGGCGCTCTTCTCGGGCCGGTCGGCCTTGGCCGCGGCGGGTGCCGGCGCGGCGGCGGCCGCGGCCTCCGCCATCCGCCGGCGCCGCTCCAGGTACTCGTCGATGCCGCGCGGCAGCATCCGCAGCGTGCCGTCGCCGAGCAGCGCGAACACCCGGTCGGTGGTGCGCTCGACGAAGAACCGGTCGTGGGAGATGACGATCATCGAGCCGGGCCAGCCGTCGAGCAGGTCCTCCAGCTGGGTCAGGGTCTCGATGTCGAGGTCGTTGGTGGGCTCGTCGAGGAAGAGGACGTTGGGCTCGTCCATGAGCAGGCGCAGCAGCTGGAGCCGGCGCCGCTCACCGCCGGACAGGTCCCCGACCGGCGTCCACTGCTTCTCCTTGCCGAATCCGAAGGTCTCGCACAGCTGCCCGGCGGTCATCTCGCGCCCCTTGCCGAGGTCGACGCGCTCGCGCACCCGCTGCACGGCCTCCAGCACCCGCCAGGAGGGGTCGAGTTCGGCGACCTCCTGGGAGAGGTAGGCGAGCCGGACCGTCCTGCCGACGCGGATCCGGCCGCCGGCCGGCTGCCGCTCGCCCTCGCTGTACGCGGCGTCGGCGAGCGCCCGCAGCAGGGAGGTCTTGCCGGCGCCGTTGACGCCGACCAGGCCGATCCGGTCGCCGGGGCCGAGCTGCCAGGTGAGGTGCTTGAGCAGCACCTTGGGCCCGGCCTGGACGGTGACGTCCTCCAGGTCGAAGACGGTCTTGCCGAGCCGGGAGGAGGCGAACTTCATCAGCTCGCCGCTGTCCCGGGGCGGGGGGACGTCGGCGATCAGCTCGTTGGCGGCCTCGACGCGGAAGCGCGGCTTGGAGGTGCGGGCGGGCGCCCCGCGCCGCAGCCAGGCCAGCTCCTTGCGGATCAGGTTCTGCCGCTTGGCCTCCTCGCTGGCGGCGATCCGCTCGCGTTCGGCGCGGGCGAAGACGTAGTCGGAGTAGCCGCCCTCGTACTCGTGGACCGTGCCGCGCTGGACGTCCCACATGCGGGTGCAGACCTGGTCGAGGAACCAGCGGTCGTGGGTGACGCAGACCAGCGCGGAGCGCCGCTCGCGCAGGTGCCCGGCGAGCCAGGCGATGCCCTCCACGTCGAGGTGGTTGGTGGGCTCGTCCAGGACGATCAGGTCCTGTTCCTCGATGAGCAGCTTGGCGAGCGCGATCCGCCGCCGTTCACCGCCGGACAGGGGCCCGATCACGGTGTCCAGGCCCTGCGGGAACCCGGGCAGGTCGAGGCCGCCGAAGAGGCCGGTGAGGACGTCCCTGATCTTGGCGTTGCCCGCCCACTCGTGGTCGGCCAGGTCGCCGATGACCTCGTGGCGGACGGTGGCGGCGGGGTCGAGGGAGTCGTGCTGGGTGAGGACGCCCATGCGCAGGCCGCCGGAGTGGGTGACCCGCCCGGAGTCGGCCTCCTCCAGCTTGGCGAGCATCCGGATGAGGGTGGTCTTGCCGTCGCCGTTGCGGCCGACGACGCCGATGCGGTCGCCCTCCGAGACGCCGAGGGAGATGCCGTCGAGGAGGGCGCGGGTGCCGTACACCTTGCTGACGTTCTCGACATTGACCAGGTTGACGGCCATTTCTCTCCTGCTCCCGGGGGTCGGTCAGCCTTCAAGCGTAGGGCCTTCGGGAAGCGGTGCGGGGCGGAGCCCCTCGGCCCGGGGCGGTGGCGGGTGACGTGGTCCTGGCCGTCGAGGTCGTCCCGCCCGACTGCGAGTCCCGTGACCGCACGGCCAAGCCGCAGAAGTACGCCGCCGACGGGATCGGGTGCTTCCGGCGGGTGGAGACCAACCCGGCGGACGGCGGGCCCGTGGTCCACGTGTCCGAACGGGACCCGCTGACCAGGGCTCACGTGCACACCGGCATGCGCCGCGACCGCCTCGAGGTCGCCGAGCCGTACCCCGTCGACATCGACCCGACCGCGATCGACGAACTCCGAACGGGCTCCGAACGGGCCCGGGGCGGGCTCCGGGCGGGCCGCCCCTCAGAGCACCGTCGCCCCCGGCGCCGGCGCCGTCGCCGTGCGCACCGTGCGACAGGTGCCCGAGGCCCGCAGCTCCTGCGCCACCCGCGCCGCGGACTGCGCGTCCCGGACGAGGAACGCCGTGGTCGGGCCCGAGCCGGAGACCAGGGCGGCGAGGGCGCCGGCGGCGCGGCCGGCCGCGAGGGTGCGGTCCAGCTCGGGGAAGAGGGAGAGCGCGGCCGGCTGGAGGTCGTTGGAGACGGCGGCCGCGAGCGCGTCGGCGTCGCCCTTGGCCAGCGCGTCGATCAGCGGCTGCGAGGCGACGGGCTCGGGGATCTCCCGGCCTTGGCCGAGGCGGTCGAACTCGCGGAACACGGCCGGGGTGGACAGCCCCCGCTCCGCCATCGCGAACACCCAGTGGAAGGTGCCGCCCACCTCCAGGGGCGTCAGCCGCTCCCCGCGCCCGGTGCCCAGCGCCGCGCCGCCGACCAGGCTGAACGGCACGTCGCTGCCCAGCTCGGCGCAGATCTCCAGCAGTTCCTCGCGCGAGGCGCCGGTGCCCCACAGCGCGTCGCAGGCCAGCAGCGCGCCCGCGCCGTCCGCGCTGCCGCCCGCCATGCCGCCGGCGACCGGGATGTCCTTGGCGATGTGCAGGTGCACGGCGGGCTCGCGGCCGTGGCGGTCCGCCAGGGCGAGCGCGGCGCGGGCCGCCAGGTTCGTCCGGTCCAGGGGGACCTGGGCGGCGTCCGGGCCCGCGCAGGTGATGCGCAGCTCGTCGGCCGGGGCCGCGGTGACCTCGTCGTACAGGCCGACCGCCAGGAAGA
Source organism: Streptomyces sp. NPDC051041 (assembly GCF_044456065.1). Classification (NCBI taxonomy): domain Bacteria; kingdom Bacillati; phylum Actinomycetota; class Actinomycetes; order Kitasatosporales; family Streptomycetaceae; genus Streptomyces; species Streptomyces sp. NPDC051041. Next base: position 243,605 of record NZ_JBITFM010000005.1, on the reverse strand, counting down.
CGTTGGCCAGGTCGTGGAAGCCGTCGGGGCGGGCGGCGCCCACCGCGAGCTGCACGTTGACCTTGGCGGGGACGCGGACCGTCACGCTCACTTTTCCTGGAACTCCTTCGGGGATGCGGGGGCGGCCCCCCGCGACGGCGCGGCCTCGGCGATCCGCGCGAACTCCGCCACGGTCAGGGACTCGCCGCGGGCCTGCGGCGACACCCCGGCGGCGACCAGGGCCGCCTCGGCCGCAGCCGCCGACCCGGCCCATCCGGCGAGCGCGGCCCGCAGCGTCTTGCGGCGCTGGGCGAAGGCGGCGTCGACGACGGCGAAGACCTCGGCCTTGGACGCGGTGGTCCTGATCGGCTCGGCGCGGCGGACCAGGGAGACGAGTCCGCTGTCGACGTTCGGCGCGGGCCAGAAGACGTTGCGGCCGATGGCGCCGGCCCGTTTGACCTCGGCGTACCAGTTGGCCTTCACGGACGGCACGCCGTACACCTTCGAGCCGGGCGCGGCGGCGAGGCGGTCGGCGACCTCCGACTGGACCATGACCAGGGTGCGCTCGATGCTCGGGAAGGTGTCGAGCATGTGCAGCAGGACGGGGACGGCCACGTTGTAGGGCAGGTTGGCGACCAGCGCGGTCGGGGCGGGGCCGGGCAGCTCGGTGACGCGCAGCGCGTCGGAGTGGACCAGCGCGAAGCGGTCGGCGCGCTCGGGCATCCGGGCCACGATGGTGGCGGGCAGCGCGCCCGCCAGGACGTCGTCGATCTCCACGGCGGTGACCCGGTCGGCCACCTCCAGCAGCGCCAGGGTGAGCGAGCCGAGTCCCGGGCCGACCTCCACCACCACGTCGTCGGGGCGGACGCCGGCGGTGCGGACGATCCGGCGGACCGTGTTCGCGTCGATCACGAAGTTCTGGCCGCGCTGCTTGGTGGGGCGTACGCCGAGGGCGGCCGCCAGCTCGCGGACGTCGGCGGGGCCCAGCAGGGCGTCGGGGGTGGGGCTGCTCACGCCCCAAGGGTAGCCGTGGGTCACCCGTGCAATCGCGCCCCGCAGTGCGGCCACGGGCTCGCCCCCTGCCGCAGGTACAGCTTCTTCGCCCGGTACGTCTGCTCCGCGGCCGGCGCGTCCTGCGGCCGGCCGCGGCCGCCGACGCTGCGCCAGGTGCGGATGTCGAACTGGTACAGGCCGCCGTAGGTGCCCGAGGGGTCCACCGCGTCGGACCGGCCGCCGGACTCGCATTCCGCGAGGCCCCGCCAGTTCAGGCGGTCGGCGCCCCGCACCGAGGCCGGCCGCGGCTTCGTCCCGGCCCGCACCACCCGCGGGCGCGGCTCGCGCACCACCTCGGACCTGATCGGGCGCGGCCGCTGCCGGACCCCGTCGACGGTGCGCACGGCGTACGTGACCCGGCGCAGGCCCGGCCGTCCCGCCTGCTCGACGACCTCCGTGCCCCGCGGCAGGGAGGGGTCGCCGGTCCGCCGCACCCGGAACGGGATCAGTTCCTCGTGGACCTCCTCGCGGTCGGTGATCCGCAGTACGCCGACCGTCTGCCCGTCGCGCGGGAAGCTGTCCTGCGGGACGGAGGTGGCGTCCCGGCCGCGCAGGGTGACGCCGGCCTCCTCGACGGCCTCCCGCACGGTCGCCGCGTTGGTGCGGACGGTGCGCGTCCGGCCGTCGGCCGTGACCGTCACCGCCCGCTCGGTGCGCACGTGCAGCACGATCCCCGCGCGGCCGATCCGCCGGGAGCGCGAGGCGGAGACGTAGGCGCCCTCCGCGCGCACCCCCAGTTGCCTGAGCGCCCCCGCCACCGTGTGCGCCGTCGTCCACACCTCGCGCTGCCGGCCGTCCAGCGTGAGCCGCACGGGGCGGCCGTAGCGCACGGCGACCTCGTCACCGCTGCCGAGTTCCGCGCCGGGCGCGGGCGCCACCACGTCGTGCGGCCCCACCTCGACGCCCTCCTCGGCGAGCAGCTCGGTCACGTCGTCGGCGAAGGTGTGCAGCGTGCGGGGCCTGCCGTCGACGCTCAGCTCGATCGCCTTGTCCTCGGCGACGAACGCCGTGGTGCCGCCCGCGAGGAACGCCACGACCAGCGCCTGCGGCAGCAGCCGGCGCACCGGGCCGTCCACCCGCCCGGTGTGCCGGGCCCCGCGCCGGTGCGCGGCCCGCCGCCCCCCGGCACCGGAGCGCACCGGCGGCGCGGGCGGCGCGTGGGCGGGCCGGCGGGCGCCCTCGGGCGCCTCGCCGTGCGGCGGGACCGGCGCGCCGGGCGCCGCGAAGCCGCCGGGTCCGTCGAAGCCGTCAGGTCCGTCGAAGCCGCCCGGAGCCCGCGAGCCGCCGGGGGCCGGGGGCTCGCAGGCGCCGTACGGCTCACAGGACCCGTACGGCTTGTGCGTCCCGTACGGCCGGTACGGCCCGCAGGGCGCCGCGTACGGCTGGGACGTTCCGTACGGCAGGTGGCTGACGGATCTGCTCACGCCGACACGCTCCAGGGGCCGGAGGGGTCCGGAGGGGTCCGGATCGGGCCCACGAACCTAGCGGAGTGATCGTCACTCTCCAAAGCGGCGCGGCTACGCAGCGTCGCCGTGTCGTGCGCGGCCGGGGGTCAGTAGCCGAAGGCCCGTGCCGTGTTGGCCGCGAGGGCGGTCGCGAGCACGTCCTCGTCGACGCCCCGCACGGCGGCCATCGCGCGCACCGTCACCGGGATCAGGTACGGGGCGTTGGGCCGCCCCCGGTAGGGCACCGGGGTCAGGAAGGGCGCGTCGGTCTCCACCAGGACCAGGTCCAGCGGGGCGACGGCGAGGGCGTCGCGCAGGTTCCGGGCGTTCTTGAAGGTGACGTTGCCGGCGAAGGACAGGTAGTAGCCGGCGGCGGCGCAGATCTCCGCCATCTCCGCGTCCCCCGAGTAGCAGTGGAAGACGGTGCGCTCCGGGGCGCCCTCCTCCTTGAGGATGCGCAGCACGTCGGCGTGGGCGTCGCGGTCGTGGATGACCAGGGCCTTGCCGTGCCGCTTGGCGATCTCGATGTGGGCGCGGAAGGACCGCTCCTGGGCCTCCCGGCCCTCCGGGCCGGTGCGGAAGTAGTCCAGGCCCGTCTCGCCGACGCCCTTGACCTGCGGGAGCGCGGCCAGCCGGTCGATCTCGGCGAGCGCCTCGTCGAGGGCGGCGTCCCCGCCGGGCGCGCGGGCGCCCTGCCGCGACCAGCCTCCCCCGGTCCCGGAGGGCTGGGGGGTGCCCCCGGGGTCCCCCCGCACGATGCGCGGCGCCTCGTTGGGGTGCAGGGCGACGGCCGCGTGCACGTTCTCGTACGCCGCCGCCGTCTCGGCGGCCCAGCGCGAGCCGGCCAGGTCGCAGCCGACCTGCACGACCGTCGTCACGCCGACCGACGCCGCCTTGGCGAGGCCCTCCTCGACCGTGCCGGACTGCATGTCGAGGTGGGTGTGGGAGTCGGCGACCGGCACCCGCAGGGGTTCGGGCAGCGGCGGCGCCGCGTTCTTGTCGTCGGGGGCGTTCGAAGGCATGTCCCGATCCTACGGAAGGGGCGCGCCCCCGCGGCCGGCCCCCGGCTCGCCCCGCGGGGGAAGGGGCGCGGCGGACCGGGCGGGCACCGGCGGTGCGCCGCGGCCCGCGCCGGCGCGCTCAGGCCCCGGCGTTCTTCGCGGCCACCACCGCGTCGAACACCACCCGCTTCGGCACGCCCGCCTCCGCCGCGACCGCCGCGATCGCCTCCTTGCGCCGCTCGCCCGCCTCCTCGCGCACCCGCACCCGCCGCACCAGCTCCTCGGCGCCGGCCTCCTCGGGGCCCCGCTCCGGCGCCCCCTCGACGACGACGGTGATCTCCCCGCGCACCCCCTCGGCCGCCCACGCGGCCAGCTCGCCCAGCCCGCCGCGCCGGACCTCCTCGTACGTCTTGGTCAGCTCCCGGCAGACGGCGGCCCGCCGGCCGGCGCCGAAGACCTCGGCCATGGCGGCGAGGGTGTCGCCGAGCCGGTGCGGGGCCTCGAAGTAGACGAGGGTCCGCCGCTCCTCGGCGACCTCCCGCAGCCGGGTGAGCCGCTCCCCCGCCTTGCGCGGCAGGAACCCCTCGAAGCAGAACCGGTCCACCGGCAGCCCGGACAGCGCCAGCGCAGTGAGCACGGCGGACGGGCCGGGCACGGCGGTGACCCGGACGTCCCGCTCGACGGCGGCGGCGACCAGCCGGTAGCCGGGGTCGGACACCGACGGCATCCCGGCGTCCGTGACCAGCAGCACGCGCGCGCCGCCGACGAGTTCCTCGACCAGTTCCGGCGTCCGGGCGGACTCGTTGCCCTCGAAGTACGACACGACGCGCCCCTTGGGCGTGACGCCCAGCGCCTGCGTCAGCCGCCGCAGCCTGCGGGTGTCCTCGGCGGCGACCACGTCGGCGCCGGCCAGCTCCTCGGCCAGCCGCGGCGGGGCGTCCGCGACGTCGCCGATGGGGGTGCCTGCCAAAACAAGGGTTCCTGTCACGTTTCCATCCTCGCAGGGCCCATCCACGGGACTCCCACAGACGTGTTCCCTACGATGGCGCGGTGACCAGTACAGCGTCGTCCACGGACTCCCCGGACCTCCGGCAGGGCCGGGCACCGCACGAGCAGCAGCCGTCGTGGCAGCAGCGGCTGCGCCGTTTCGGCTACTCGGCGGACCCGGCCGGCGACGTCCGTGACCGCCTGGTGCCGCCGTACGCCGAACCCGGCCCGCGCCTGTGGAAGGCGCTCGGCCTGCCGCCCGTGCTCGCCGGGCGCCTCACCCGCCTCGCCGGCTGGGGCGGGCCGCTGCTCGTCACGCTGCTGGCGGGCGTGCTGCGGTTCTGGAACCTGGGCAGCCCGAAGGCGGTGATATTCGACGAGACGTACTACGCCAAGGACGCGTGGGCGCTGGTCCACCGCGGGTTCGAGGTCAACTGGGACAAGAACGTCAACGACCTGATCCTGTCGTCGAACGGGAACGTCCCCGTCCCGGCGGACGCGGCGTACGTCGTGCACCCGCCCGTCGGCAAGTACGTCATCGGGCTCGGCGAGCTGATGTTCGGGTTCGACCCGTTCGGCTGGCGCTTCATGACGGCCCTGCTCGGCACGGTGTCGGTGCTGATGCTGTGCCGCATCGGCCGCCGCCTGTTCCGCTCCACGTTCCTCGGCTGCCTGGCGGGCGCGCTGATGGCGGTGGACGGCCTGCACTTCGTGATGAGCCGTACCGCGCTGCTGGACGGCGTGCTGATGTTCTTCGTGCTGGCGGCCTTCGGCTGCCTGCTGCTCGACCGGGACCGGGCGCGCGCCAGGCTCGCCGCCGCGCTCCCGGTGGACGCCGACGGCCGGGTCCGCCCGGACGCGCACACCGCCGAGACGGCCCGCCTGGGACGGCGCCCGTGGCGCTGGGCGGCGGGACTGATGCTGGGCCTGGCCATCGGCACCAAGTGGAACGGCCTGTACGTGCTGGCCGCCTTCGGCGTCATGACCGTCCTGTGGGACGTCGGCGCCCGCCGCGTCGCCGGCGCCCGCCGGCCGCGCCTGGCCGTCCTCCGGCGCGACCTGGGCCCGGCGTTCCTGGCGACCGTGCCGGTGGCCGCGGTCACCTACGTCGTGTCCTGGACCGGCTGGATCCTCTCCCCGAGCGACGGCTCCGGCGGCTACTACCGCAACTGGGCCGCGACCGACGGCAAGGACAGCCGCTGGTCCTGGCTCTTCCCGGACTGGTGGCGCAGCCTGTGGCACTACGAGGCGCAGGTGCTCGACTTCCACACCCACCTCACCTCGCCGCACACCTACCAGTCCAACCCGTGGAGCTGGCTCGTCGCCGGCCGGCCGGTGTCGTACTTCTACGAGTCCCCGGCGCCCGGCACGGACGGCTGCCCCGCCGACGCGGGCGAGAAGTGCGCCCGCGAGGTGCTGGCCATCGGCACGCCGCTGCTGTGGTGGGTGGCCTGCTTCGCGCTCCTGTACGTCCTGTGGCGCTGGTTCTTCCGCCGCGACTGGCGCGCGGGCGCGATCGCCTGCGGCGTCCTGGCCGGCTACCTGCCCTGGTTCTTCTTCCAGGAACGCACGATCTTCTACTTCTACTCCGTCGTGTTCCTGCCGTTCCTGTGCCTGGCGGCGGCGATGCTCCTGGGCGCCCTGGTCGGCCCGCCCCGCTCGGGCGACACCCGCCGCGTGGCGGGCGCGGCGGGCGCGGGCGTCCTGGTCCTGCTGATCGCCTGGAACTTCATCTACTTCTGGCCGATCCACACCGGCACCGCCATCCCGATCGACGACTGGCGGGCGCGGATGTGGCTGGATACGTGGGTCTGACCCGTGGGCGGCCCGCGCGGGCGGGCGGTCCGCGGTACGGTCCCGGCCCGCGGTGGCCGGATGTCGTCGTGTCCGGCGGTGACGGGCGCTAACGATCGGATCACTCCCTCCTCAGCCGTCCCTCCCGCGGCATACAGTGCGGGGCGAGCGTGCCTTGAACACGTTCAGAAACGGCCCGGCCGGGCGTCACGGGGAGGGGACCGCGCGGATGCGCAAGGGAGTCAAGGCCGCCATAGTCGGCTCGGTGTTCGCCGTGCTGGTGGGCGGGGCCGGATACGGCGGCTACAACATCGTGAACGCGCTGGACGGGGGCGGGGCGTCCGGCGCGGACGGGCCGGCGCCGATGGAGACGGGGCCGCCGAGCGGCGCCGAGGTGAAGGAGACGACGGCGAAGTTCCTCGCGGCCTGGGAGCAGGGGCGGGCGGCGCAGGCGGCGGCGTACACGAACAACGCCGGGGAGGCCGAGCCGCTGCTGGCGGCCTTCCGCACGGACGCGCGCATCGAGGACGTGCGGATCACGCCCGGCGCGGCGCGCGGGACCACCGTGCCGTTCACCGTGCGGGCGACGGTGGCGTACGAGGGGAGCTCCGAGGACCTCGAGTACTCCGGCAGCCTCACCGTCGTGCGCGGGCTCACCACCGGGCGCGCGCTGGTCGACTGGCAGCCGTCCGTCGTCCACCCCGAGCTGGGCGAGGGCGACACCCTCGTCACCGCCGAGTCCGCGAACCCGCCGATCGAGGCCGTGGACCGCGACGGGACCGTGCTGACGAAGGAGGAGTACCCCTCGCTCGGCCCGGTGCTGGACGCCCTGCGCGCCAAGTACGGGGGCGAGGCCGGCGGCACGCCCGGCGTCGAGCTGGTGGTCCGGCACGCCGACGGGGCCACGGCCGACACCCCGCTGCTGACGCTCGCCGAGGGCACGCCGGGCAGGCTGGAGACGACGATCAGCGCGGGCGTGCAGGCGGCGGCCGAGCAGGCGGTCAAGCGGTACGCCCAGTCGTCCGTGGTGGCCGTCAAGCCGAGCACCGGTGAGGTGCTGGCGGTGGCCAACCACCGGGCGGACGGCTTCAACGCGGCCTTCGAGGGCCGGGCCGCCCCCGGCTCCACCATGAAGATCATCACCGCGGCGATGCTCATCGACAACGGCGTGACCTCGATGAACGGCCCGGCGCCCTGCCCGGACAGCGCGGTGTGGCAGGGGCAGACCTTCAAGAACCTCACGGGCATGGCGCCCGACGAGAACGCCACCCTCGCCGACAGCTTCCTGCGCTCCTGCAACACCGCCTTCATCAAGCTCGTCGACGAGGAGCCGCTCACGGACGCCTCGCTGACCGCCGAGGCCCAGGAGCGGTTCGGCCTCGGCCGGGACGACTGGAAGACCGGCATCGTCTCCTTCGACGGCAGCGTCCCCGCCGTCGCCGGCCCGGACCGCGCCGCCGGCGCCATCGGCCAGGGTCAGGTCCAGATGAACCCGCTGAACATGGCCTCGGTGACGGCGACCGCGATCACCGGCGCGTTCCGCCAGCCCTACCTGGTCTCGCCCGACCTCGACGACCGGCAGCTGGCCACCGCCAAGGGCCTGCCGGCGGGCACCGCCGCCCAGCTGAAGCAGATGATGCGGCTCACCGCCACCCGGGGCACCGCCGCCGAGGCGATGGCCGGGCTCGGCGGGGACATCGGCGCCAAGACCGGCTCCGCGGAGGTCGACGGCAACGCCAGGTCGAACAGCTGGTTCACCGGGTTCCGGGGCGACGTCGCGGCGGCGGCCATGACCGAGGAGGGCGGCCACGGCGGGGACGCGGCCGGTCCGATCGTCGCGGCCGTGCTCCGAGCGGGTGGCTGACCTCACCCGCACAGCACGGGACTCTAGGGTGTATGCCGTCGTTGGGAAGCGTGAGGGCAACGGGGACCCCGGGGATTCGCGGAGGATCGGAACAGCAGTGGGCAAGAGAAGACGCGTCGCCGAGCGACGGAAGACGGGGCCCGCCGTGCTCGGTGGGCTGATCGCCGTGGTCGTCGGCGGCGCCGGGTTCGGGGTCTACTCGCTGTACGGCGGGTCGGCCACCGGGGACGGCGCGCGGGCGGCGTCCGCCGGCCACGAGGCGGAGGTGAAGACCGGGCCGCTGTCGGCGGCCGAGGTCACCACCGCCGCCGAACGGTTCCTCACCGCCTGGCAGCGCGGCGAGGTGGCCGAGGCGGCGGCCGCGACCGACGACGCCGAGGCCGCCGAGGCCCTGCTGGCCGGCTACCGCAAGGACGCCCGCATCGAGGACGTCACGCTCACCGCCGGCGCCCGCAGCGGCGCGAAGGTCCCGTTCACCGTCCGGGGCACGGTGTCGTACCGGGGCGTCGGCAAGCCGCTGACGTACACCGGCGCGCTGACCGTCGTCCGGCGGGCGGGGGACGGCGAGCCGCGGGTCGACTGGCGGCCCTCCGTCGTCCACCCCGATCTCAGGGACGGCGACCGGCTGGTCACCGGCGAGGCCGGGACGCCGCCGGTCAAGGCGCTCGACCGGGACGGCAGCGAGCTGACCACGGCGAAGTACCCCTCGCTCGGCCCGGTGCTGGACGGGCTGCGGGAGAAGTACGGCAAGACGGCCGGCGGCACGGCGGGCGTCGAGCTGCGCGTGGTGCGGGGCAAGCAGTCCAAGGCGGACGAGCTCTCCGACAAGACCCTGCTGGAGCTGAGCGAGGGCACGCCGGGCACGGTGAAGACCACGCTCAGCCCGAAGCTGCAGGCGGCGGCCGAGCAGCAGGTCGCGAGGAGGGCCCGCGCGTCGGTGGTGGCGCTGCGCCCGTCGACCGGCGAGATCCTGGCCGTGGCCAACTCCTCGCGCGGCTTCAACACCGCCTTCCAGGGCGCCCTCGCGCCCGGCTCCACGATGAAGGTCATCACCTCGTCGCTGCTGATCGAGAAGGGCCTGGCCGCGGCGGACAAGGCGCACCCGTGCCCGAAGTACTTCACCTACGGCGGCTGGAAGTTCCAGAACGACGACAAGTTCCAGATCAAGGGCGGCACGTTCAAGGCGAGCTTCGCCCGCTCCTGCAACACCGCCTTCATCAGCCAGGCGCCGAAGCTGAAGAACGACGACCTGACCAAGCAGGCCCAGCAGGTCTTCGGCCTGGGCCGGGACGACTGGGCGATCGGCGTGCCGTCCTTCGACGGCTCGGTGCCGGTGCAGTCGCAGGCGTCGATGGCCGCCTCCCTCATCGGGCAGGGCGGGGTGCGGATGAACCCGCTGAACATGGCGTCGGTGTCGGCGACGGTCAAGGCGGGCGTCTTCCGCCAGCCGTACCTGGTCTCCCCGTCGGTCGACGACCGCCGGCTGGCGACGGCCTCGCGCACCCTGTCCGCGTCCACGCTGTCGCAGCTGCGCGAGCTGATGGCCTACACGGCGAGGTACGGCACGGCGGCCGAGGCGATGAGCGGGGTGAGCGGTGACACCGGCGCGAAGACCGGCTCCGCCGAGGTCGACGGCCAGAAGAAGCCCAACGGCTGGTTCACCGCGTACCGGGGCGATCTGGCGGCGGCGGGCGTGGTCCAGGCGGCCGGCCACGGCGGCGACACGGCGGGCCCGATCGTGGCGGCGCTGCTGAAGCAGGGGGGCTGACCGGCGGGTCAGCGGGTCACGGGTTCGGCGGCGGCCAGGTAGGTCCGCCGCAGAAAGCGCAGCAGCGCCTTCGTCTCGAACTGCACCACCGAGACGCCCTGCGGGGAGTGGAACTCGACGATGGCCTGGACGCGCCCGCACGGCCACACCCGTACGTCACCGCGTCCGGCCGGGCTGCTCAGCCCCTGCTCCAGCAGCGCTCGCGAGCAGGTCCACTCGTGCGCACCGGGCAGGCCGATCCGCACCGACCGCGGGTCGGCCTCGGGGTCGTAGCGCAGCAGGACGGGTATGGCGCCGCGGTCGTCCCGGGGGTCGTCGGTGACGATGTACGCCCGCGCGTACTGCTCGACTACAGGCATCGGACAGCCCTCTCAAGCTGAGCGACTCAAGCGGAGACTTTTCATCCGCTTTATCTCCAATGTCCCATATTTCCGGTGACGCGCCTCCCGGAAAGAACAGCCCGTTCGCTCTTGCGATCCCTTTGCAACAGTCTCGTACCATCGAACGGTGCACGTACCTGACGGATTCATCGACGCCCCGACCTCCGCCGTGACCGGAGTCGTCGCCGCGGGCGCCATCGCCGTGAGCCTGCGCGGAGCGCGCCGGGAGCTCGACGAGCGGACGGCGCCGCTGGCCGGCCTGGTGGCGGCGTTCGTCTTCGCGGTGCAGATGCTGAACTTCCCGGTCGCGGCCGGAACCAGCGGGCACCTGCTCGGCGGCGCCCTCGCCGCGATACTCGTCGGGCCCTTCACCGGCGTGCTGTGCATATCCGTCGTGCTGCTGATGCAGGGCGTCCTCTTCGCCGACGGCGGCCTGACCGCGCTCGGCGTGAACATCACGGACATGGCGATCGTCGGCACCGCCGTGGCCTACCCCGTCTTCCGCGGGCTGGTGAAGGTGCTGCCGCGCACCCGCCGGTCCGTCACCGCCGCCGCCTTCACCGCCGCGCTGGTCTCCGTGCCCGCCGCGGCGCTGGCGTTCACGCTGCTGTACTGGATCGGCGGCACCGCCGACGTCCCGATCGGCAAGGTCGCCACCGCCATGATCGGCGTGCACGTCCTGATCGGCGTCGGCGAGGCCGCGATCACCGCGCTGACCGTGGGCGCCGTCATCGCCGTACGCCCCGACCTGGTGCACGGGGCGCGCGGCCTGCGGCAGCGGCTGAAGCTGCGGGTGGGCGGCGAGCTCGTCGACGCGCCCGCCGCCGGGCCGGCCCCGGCGCCCGCCGCCCGCGCCGCGCACCGGAAGGTCTGGGCGGCCGGTCTGGTCACCTCCCTGGTCCTCGCCGGCTTCGTCAGCTTCTACGCCTCGGCCAGCCCCGACGGGCTGGAGAAGGTCGCCGCCGACCAGGGCATCGACGAGAAGACCGAGGAGCACGCCGCCGCCGGCTCCCCGCTCGCCGACTACGGCGTCGAGGACGTCGACAACGCCCGCCTGTCCGGCGGTCTCGCGGGCGTGATCGGCGTCGGCGTCACGGTCGTCGCGGGCAGCGCGGTCTTCTGGGCGGTGCGCAGGCGGCGCGGCGCCGACACCTCCCCCGCGGCCGTGGAGACCCCCGCCGCGGGGAACCCGGCCGCGGGGACCCCCGCCGCGGACGCCCCGGTCGCGGACGCCCCGGCCGGGCGGAAGCCGAACGCGGGAAGCGTCTGACATGGGCGCGGGCCATGCCCACCGGCTCTACCGGCACGGGCACTCCCCCGTGCACGCCCTGCCGCCGCACACCAAGCTCGCCGCCGCGTTCGGCTTCGTGGTGGTCGTGGTGTCGACGCCGCGGGAGGCGATGTGGGCGTTCGGCCTGTACGCCGTCCTGCTCGCCTGCGTCGCGGCCGCCGCCCGCGTCCCGGCCGGCTTCCTGCTCAAGCGGCTGCTGATCGAGGTCCCGTTCGTCGCCTTCGCCGTGCTGATGCCGTTCGTGGCGGAGGGCGAGCGGACCGAGGTGCTCGGGATGTCGCTGAGCGTCGGCGGCCTGTGGGGCGCCTGGAACGTGCTGGCCAAGGGCACCCTGGGCGTCGCCGCCTCGGTCCTGCTGGCCTCCACCACCGAACTGCGGGAGCTGCTGCTGGGGCTGCAGCGGCTGAGGCTGCCCCCGCTGCTGGTGCAGATCGCCTCCTTCATGATCCGCTACGGCGACGTGATCACCGACGAGATGCGGCGCATGCGGATCGCGCGGGAGTCGCGCGGCTTCGAGGCGCGGGGCGTGCGGCACTGGGGCGTGCTGGCGAAGTCGGCGGGCGCCCTGTTCATCCGCTCCTACGAGCGCGGCGAGCGGGTGCACCTGGCCATGGTCAGCCGCGGGTACGCCGGTGCCATGCCGGTGATCGACGAGGTGACCGCGTCCCGGGCGCAGTGGTCGTACGCCCTCGCCCTCCCGTTCGCGGCGCTCGTCGTCTGTCTGCTGGGATGGACCCTGTGACACCTTCACTGGAAGTGGCCGGTCTGGCCTTCGCCTACCCCGACGGACACCAGGCGCTGTTCGGCGTGGACTTCACCATCGGGCGCGGCGAGCGGGTCGCGCTGCTCGGCCCGAACGGCGCCGGCAAGACGACCCTCGTGCTTCACCTCAACGGCATCCTGACCGGCGGGACGGGCACGGTGCGGGTGGCCGGGCTGCCCGTGGACACACAGCACATGGCCGAGATCCGGCGCCGGGTCGGCATCGTCTTCCAGGACCCGGACGACCAGCTCTTCATGCCGACCGTCCGGGAGGACGTGGCGTTCGGCCCGGCGGCGGCCGGACTGCGGGGGCCGGAACTGGAGGCGTGCGTGGACCGGGCGCTGGACCTGGTCGGCATGCGCGCGTTCAAGGACCGCCCGCCGCACCACCTCTCCTTCGGGCAGCGCCGCCGGGTCGCCGTGGCGACCGTCCTGGCGATGGAGCCGGAGATCCTCGTGCTGGACGAGCCCTCCTCCAACCTCGACCCGGCCTCCCGCCGCGAGCTGGCCGACATCCTGCGCGCGCTGGACGTGACCGTGCTGATGGTCACCCACGACCTGCCCTACGCCCTGGAGCTGTGCCCGCGCTCCCTGATCCTGAGCGAGGGCGTGATCGCGGCGGACGGCCCGACCGCCGGCCTGCTCGCCGACGAGGAGCTGATGCGCGCCCACCGCCTGGAGCTGCCCTTCGGCTTCGACCCGCGGTCCGTGACAATGGGCGCGTGAGGGATCAGGACGACGGCGACGGGGCCGCCGGGGCGCCGCTGCTCGACGAGCAGCTGTGCTTCGCCCTGTACGCGGCCCAGCGCGCGGTGACGGCCGCGTACCGCCCGGTCCTCGACGAGCTGGGCCTGACCTATCCGCAGTACCTCGTCCTGCTGGTCCTCTGGGAGCGCGGCGAGACGACGGTCAAGGAGCTGGCGGCCGCGCTGCGGCTCGACTACGGCACGGTGTCGCCGCTGCTGAAGCGGCTGGAGAGCACGGGGCTGGTGCGCCGGGAGCGCGCGGCGCACGACGAGCGCTCGGTCCTGGTGGCGTGCACCGAGCGCGGGGAGCGGCTGCGGAGGCGCGCGGCGCGCGTGCCCGGCGCCCTGTTGGCGGCGACCGGGCTGGCGGAGCCGGAACTCGCGCGGTTGCGCGAGGAGCTGTGGCGGCTGGCGGAGAAGGCGGCGGGAGCCGGCCCCGCGCGCTGAACCCGGGCCGCCCGCCATTACTACCCCCCGGTAGCACCCGCCGGTCTACCAGCCAGTACCTTGTGCGCGATGAACTTGCGCGCACCTTTTCCCGGGGGAGGCCGGCCATGACAGACGGCACCGCCGTCGACACCCGTCCGACGAAGATCGTGTACGTGGCCGAGGCCACCGCGCACGGCGGCCGGGACGGCTACGTGACCAGCCAGGACGGCCGGCTGGACCTGAAGGTGGCGATGCCGCCGGAGCTGGGCGGCGACGGCGCCGGCACCAACCCGGAGCAGCTGTTCGCGGCCGGTTACAGCTCCTGCTTCCACAACGCGCTGATCATGGTCGGCAACCGCGCGGGCTACGACCTGAGCGGTTCCACGGTCGCCGCGAAGGTCGGCATCGGCCCCAACCGGCAGCGCGGCTACGGCCTCGCCGTCGCCCTCAGCGTCTCCCTCCCCGTCCTGGACCCCGACCTCGCGGCGAAGCTGGTGGACGAGGCCCACGAGGTCTGCCCGTACTCCAACGCGACGCGCGGCAACATCGACGTAACGATCCTGCTCGGGTAGCGGAACCGGGGAATCGCAGGCTGGGCAGGGGCGTTGCTCCCGCAGTCGCAGGCGATCCGGAGGGAAGGAAGACGGACGTGGACGTGCGCGGCACAGTGGCCGAGGGCTTCGAGCCGGTGAGGGACGCGTTCGTCCGGAACTTCGCGGCGCTCGGGGAGCGGGGCGCGGCGGTGGCCGTCTACCGGGACGGGCGCCGGGTCGTGGACCTGTGGGGCGGGACCCGGGACGTCGACGGCGCCGATCCCTGGGAGCGGGGCACGGCCCAGGTCGTCCGCTCGGCGACGAAGGGCGTCGCCGCCGCCGTCCCGCTGCTGCTGCACCAGCGCGGGGAACTCGACCTGGACGCGCCGGTCGGGCACTACTGGCCCGAGTTCAAGGCGCACGGCAAGGACCGGGTCCTGGTCCGGCACGTCCTGAACCACCGGGCCGGCCTGCCGGTCCTCGACCGCCCGCTCACGCCCGAGGACGCCCTCGACCCCCTGCGCGGCCCCGAGGCGGTCGCCGCCCAGGCCCCCGCCTGGGAGCCGGGCGCCGACCACGGCTACCACGCGCTGACGTACGGCTGGATGCTCGACGAACTGGTGCGGCGCGTGACGGGACGCGGCACCGGCGAGTGGCTCGCCGCGCAGATCGCCGCCCCGCTGGGCCTGGACCTCTGGATCGGCCTGCCGGACGCCCAGGCGCACCGGGTGGGCCGGGTCGGCCGCGTCGAGGCGCCGGAGCCCGCCTCGGGTCCCCGCCTGCGCCCCAAGCGCGCGGTCACCGCGGCCTACGAGGACCCCGTGTCCCTGACCCGCCGGGCGTTCGCCGCGATCACCCCGTTCCCCGACCAGAACGACCCGGCGTACCGCGGGGCGGCCCTGCCCGCCACGAACGGCATCGCCACGGCGGACGGCCTGGCCCGCTTCTACGCGGCGCTGATCGGGGAGGTGGACGGGGTGCGGCTGTTCGAGCCGGGCACGGTGGAGTCGGCCCGGACCGAGGAGTCGGCGGGCCCGGACCGCGTCCTCGTCGTCCCCACCCGCTTCGGCCTCGGCTACATGCTGCACGGCAGCGCCTCCCCCTTCCTCGCCCCGGGCTCCTTCGGCCACCCGGGACGCGGCGGCGCCCTCGGTTTCGCCGACCCGGAGACGGGCATCGCCTTCGGCTACGTGACCAACGGCTTCCGCGGGACGGTGACGGCGGATCCGAGGGCGCAGGCGCTGGTGCGGGCGGTGCGGACGGCTCTCGGGGAAGCCGCCGCCTGACGCGCCGGGCGCGTCGGGCGCGCCCTAGACGTGGATGGGGTGCGAGATCCGCCCCGACGCCTGGTCGATCTCGTCGTGCGCCTTGGTCAGCAGCTGCATGGCGAGTTCGTTGAGCGCCCGGGCCCCGGCGATCTCCTCCCCGATCCTGGGCTGATTGGAGTCGGTGCGGTGCCGGGTCGCGTGCCCGCGGGCCCGTACCTCGCTCCCGTCGGGCAGACGCACGAGCGCCGCCGCCCGCGTGTGCTGGTCGTCCTCCTCGAACTCCAGCTCGACATGCCATCCCACTGCGGTGTGCATCATGACGGTCACCTCCGGAACACCTAGTTCCAGGGTGCGCCTCGCGCGGGGCGGGCGCACGCCCTCCGCGGACGCGGCGGACCCCGCCCGGCGCGCGGGCGCTCCGGGCGGCGCCGGTCACCGCCGCGGCGGTGACCGGCGAGGTCAGCGCGTGTGCTCGCGCACGTCCACGAGAGTGCCGCCGGCGTGGGCGATCAGCGCCTTGGGCTCCATGGGGAACACGGTGTGGGGGGTGCCGGCGGCGGCCCAGACGACGTCGTGGTCGAGCAGCCCCCGGTCCGCGAGCACCTTCGTCCTCGTCCGGTGCCCGAAGGGCGGCACACCGCCGATGGCGTACCCGGTCGTCTCCCGTACGACGTCGGCCTTCGCCCGCGTGACGCTGTCGGCGCCCAGTTCCTGCCGGACCCGTTCCACGTCCACGCGGGACGCGCCGTCCATGAGGACCAGGACGGGGACCCCGTCCGCCGCGAAGACCAGCGACTTGCAGATCTGCCCCAGCTCGCACCCGATCGCGGCGGCCGCCTCGGCGGCGGTGCGGGTGGCCTCGGGGAAGCGGCGGATATCGGCGTTCAGGTGGTCGAGCCCCAGTTCACGCAGGGCCCAGGCGAATCGGGGGTGGGCTGCGGAAGCTTCGCCGCGGTGGGCGGCGGTCTCGTCGGTCGTCGTCATGGACGGCACGGTAGTGGGGACGCGGGCGCCGTGCGACGCGTTATCCGGTGCCCGTACCACCGCCACGGCGGCCCGGACAGCGCGCGGCGGACGCCGGACGACGGGGGCACCGCCCGTGCCTTCGAGGCGACGGGGGAGGCGACGTCGGGTGGGGGCTGGCCGGGGACGCGTCAGTCGGTGACGTGCCCGTCGGTGCGGACGCCGAGGGCGGGGAGGACCACGGCGTCGATGTACGAGGCGAGGAAGGCCCGGGTCGGCGGCAGGTCGTCGAGCAGGGCCCGGGTGGCGAACCCGCCGATCATCATGTGCGGCAGGAAGTCCAGCGCCGGGCAGTCCGGGCGGACCTCGCCGCGGTCGACGGCACGCCGGATCACGCGCCGGAACCCGGCGAGCTCCGGTTCGATCAGCTGGTCCCGGAACGCCTCGCGCAGATCCGGATGGCGGTGCAGCGCCATGGCGAGGCCCCGCATCAGCGCGGAGTTCTGCTCGATGGTGCGGTCGTCCTCCAGCGTCATCAGGGCGTGCAGGTCGCCCCGCAGGCTCCCGGTGTCGATGTCGCCGGTCCTGCCGGGCTTGCCGTGCCGGACGGCCTTCACGACCAGTTCGGCCTTGCCGCCCCACTGGCGGTAGAGCGTGGCCTTGCTGGACCGGGTGCGGGCGGCGACGGCGTCCATGGTCAGGGAGTCGTAGCCGACCTCGCGGAGCAGGTCGAGCACGGCCGCGTAGAGCTCCGCCTCGCGTTCGGGCGTGAGGCGGCTGCGGCGCGGTGTCGCGACCTCGGTCATGCCTGGCACCTTTCCCGCTCCTGGGACGTCCCGGTCATGTGACGAATGTAGCGCACCCCGTATCGAAACGAAACAGTTTCGTACGTGTCCATGGGTTGCTCCGCCCGGCCATCCGGCGTTTCCGCACGAGTTGCCCCGGTCCATCCCCGGGCGAAACATGGGAAAGTGAGTTATTTGCGCCTTCCGCACCTCAACGGCGACCGCGTGTGCTTCGTGGCCGAGGACGACCTGTGGCTCGCCCCCCTCGACGGCCGGGACCGCGCCTGGCGGCTCACCGTCGACCGCACCAAGATCGGCCACCCGCGCTTCTCCCCCGACGGCCGCCACATCGCGTACACCAGCTGGCGCACCCTCGTGCCGGAGGTCCATCTGGTGGCGGCGGACGGCGGCCCGGGGCGGCAGCTGAGCCACTGGGGCAGCGCCGACACGCGGGTGTGCGGCTGGACGCCCCCCGACCGGGACGGGCACAGCGACATCCTCGCCGTCGCCTCCCACGGCGAACCCTTCTCGTACTTCACCTGGGCCTACAAGGTCTCCACCGACGGCGGCCCCGGCCGCAGGCTGCCCTGGGGCCCGGTCGGCGACATCCAGGTCGCCGACCTCGGCGGCGAGCGCAGGACCCTGCTGCTGACCGGCACCCCGCCGCACGAGCCGGCCGCCTGGAAGCGCTACCGGGGCGGCGCCACGGGCCGGCTCTGGCTGCACGGGCAGCGGCTGCTCGCCGACCTCGACGGCCACCTGCACTCCCCCCTGTTCGTCGGCGGCCGGATCGCGTTCCTCTCCGACCACGAGGGCGTCGGCAACCTGTACTCGTGCGCCTACGACGGCTCCGACCTGCGCCGCCACACCGACCACGACGCCTTCTACGCCCGGCACGCCGCCGGCGACGGCACCCGGGTGGTGTACCAGTGCGCGGGCGACCTGTGGCTCGTCGACGACTTCGGGCCGAAGTCCGTGCCGCGCCGGCTCGACGTACGGCTGGACGGGCCGCGCGCGGGGCGGCGCACGTATCAGGTGCCGGCCGCGCAGCACGTGGGCGGGATCTCCGTGGACGACACCGGGCGGGCCAGCGCCGTCGTCGTACGCGGCAGCCTGTACTGGCTCACCCACCGGGACGGGCCGGCGCGCACCCTCACCGACACGCCGGGGGTGCGGGTGCGGCTGCCGGAGATGCTCGGGGAGAGCGGGCAGGTGGCGTACGTGACCGACGCGGAGGGCGAGGACGCGATCGAGATCGCGTACCTGCCGCGGGCCACCGGCGACCGGGCGCCGCGGCGGCTGGCCGCCGGCCGGCTGGGACGGGTGCTGGAACTGGTGTCGGACCCGCGGGGCGAACGGCTGGCGATCGCCTCCCACGACGGACGGCTGCTGCTGACCGGCGTGCCCGAGGAGCCCGGCGCGGCGGCCGGCGAGGTCACCGAACTGATCCGGTCGGTCAACGGGCCGGTGCGCGACCTCGCCTTCTCCCCGGACGGCACCTGGCTGACGTGGTCGCACCCGGGCATCGGACGGTCGCTGCGGCAGATCAAGATGGCCCGCATCGCCGGCACGGCGGAGGGGGCCGGAACCGTGGTCGACGTGACCAACGGCCGGTTCGAGGACGAGAACCCGGTCTTCACCCGCGACGGCCGCTACCTCGCCTTCCTGTCCTGGCGCGGCTTCGACCCGGTGTACGACGTGCACACCGGCGACCTGTCCTTCCCCCTGGGCTGCCGGCCCTACCTCGTGCCGCTGTCGTCGGCGACCCCCTCGCCCTTCGCGCTGAACCCGGAGGGCCGCCCCGCCGCCGGCGGACTCGACCCGGTGGACGAGGGAGAGGCCGCCGAGGGCACGGTGACCGTCGAGGTGGAGGGACTGGCGAACCGGGTGACGCCGTTCCCGGTCGTCGCCTCCAAGTACTCCGCGCTGCACCCGGTCGCGGGCGGCGGACTGGTCTGGCTGCGCTGGCCGATCTCCGGCGCGCTGGGCGAGACGTTCGCCAACCCGGACGACCCGAGCGAGCGGCCGACCCTGGAACACTTCAACCTCGCCAAGGCGAGGAAGACCGAACTGGTCGGCCACCTCGACTGGTTCGCGGTCAGCGGCGACGGCACCCGGCTGGTGGTGCTCGACGAGGGCGAGCTGCGCGCGGTGCCCGCCACCGAACCCGGCGACAGCGACTCCGTCACCTGGATCGACCTGCGCCGCATCCTGCACCAGGTCGACCCGGCCGCCGAGTGGCGGCAGGCGTACGCGGAGGCCGGGCGGCTGATCCGCGCCTACTTCTGGGAACCCGGCATGTGCGGCATCGACTGGGACGCGGTGCTGGCCCAGTACCGGCCGCTGGTCGAACGGGTCGCCTCCCCCGACGAGTTCGCGGACCTGCTGCGCGAGGTGCTGGGCGAGCTGGGCACCTCGCACGCGTACGTCGTGCCCGCCCGCCGCAACGAGGGCCCGGCCCCCTACCAGCGCCGGCAGGGCCTGCTGGGCGCCAACTTCGCGCGCCGGGAGGAGGGCTGGGTCGTCAAGCGGATCCTGCCCGGCGACTCCTCCGACTCCAAGGCCCGCTCCCCCCTGGCCGGCACGGGCATCCGCGAGGGCGCGGTCCTCAGCCACGTGGACGGCCGCCCGGTGGACCCGGTCGCGGGGCCGTACCCACTGCTGGCGGGCTCCGGGGGTACGACGGTGGAACTCACCTTCCGCCCGCCCGTCGCCCACCCCCACCCTTCCGAGGAAGGCCCTCCGGGCCCCTCCGACCCGCCCGCCGCCCACCCCCACCCCTCCGAGGAAGGCCCTCCGGGCCCCTCCGACCCGCCCGCCGCCCACCCCCACCCCTCCGAGGAAGGCCCTCCGGGCCCCTCCGACCCGCCCGTCGCCCACCCCCACCCCTCCGGGGAAGGCCTTTCGGAACCCCCCGGCGAGGCCTCGGGCGAAGCTCCGCCCCGGCGGGTCGCCGTCGTCCCGCTGATCGACGAGCGGCCGCTGCGCTACCAGGACTGGGTGGCCAAACGCCGCACGGTGGTGCGGGAGCTGAGCGGCGGCCGGTGCGGCTACCTGCACATCCCCGACATGGGCGGCTCCGGCTGGGCCCAGTTCAACCGCGACCTGCGCATGGAGGTGTCCCGGCCCGCGCTGATCGTGGACGTGCGCGGCAACGCGGGCGGCCACATCAGCGAACTCGTCATCGAGAAGCTGACGCGCACCATCCTGGGCTGGGACCTGACACGCGACGCCCAGCCGGTGTCGTACACGTCGAACGCGCCGCGGGGACCGGTGGTCGCCCTCGCCGACGAGGCCACGTCCTCCGACGGCGACATGATCACGGCCGCGTTCAAGCTGCTGAAGCTGGGTCCGGTGGTCGGCCAGCGCACCTGGGGCGGGGTGGTCGGCATGACCGGCCGCCACCGGCTGGGCGACGGCACGGTGATCACGGTGCCGATGAACGCGGCCTGGTTCGACGCCTACGGCTGGTCCGTGGAGAACCGGGGCGTGGACCCCGACCTGGAAGTGCTGCGCACCCCGCTGGACTGGGCCGAGGGCCGGCAGGCCCAGCTGGCCGACGCGGTCGGGGTGGCCCTCGGCCTGCTGGAGTCCAACCCGCCGGCCACGCCGCCGGACTGCCGCGAGGTGCCAAACCGGTCACGGCCGAAGCTGCCGCCCAGGTGACGGGCGGTCCGAGCGGCCGGCGGCGCCGGGAAGGACCCGGGGTACGACGCGAGAAGGGGCACCCCTCCTCGGGGTGCCCCTTCTCGTTCAGGGCCGGCCGGGTTCGTTCAGGGCCCGCTCGGACGCGGCGTCAGACGTCGTAGTCCTGGGCGAAGCGGTCCTCTTCCTCCCGGCGCTCCTCCCGGCGCGCGCGCTCGGTGCGCCCGGTGCGCTCGGGGTCCTCGTCGCGCCGGCGGCCGCGGTCCTGGAGCTGCTCCTTGGCCTGCTCCGCCTTCTGCCTGGCCTGCTGCTGCAGCTGCTCGGACTTCTCCTGGAACTGGTCCTTCATACCCATGTGGGTTCACTCCCTGCGGGGGTGAGGGGGTCTGGCCCGACCAGATTCACACGCACGGTGACCCTGCGCATGTCGATCAGTCACCGTGCGTAGTGCGGTGCTGTTCGTCGGCCGCCCCGCCGGCCCCGACCAGGCCCAGGCGCATGCCCGTCAGCCGGTCCGCGAACCGCCGCATCTCGCGCTGGCCGACGGCCTCGACGACGGCGGGCAGGCACCCGCGCACCCCCTGCATCCCGCGCAGCCACCACTGCCCGTACACATGGCCGGCGCGCCGCTCGATGCCCTCCACCAGCCGGTCGACCGCCGGGCCCAGCGGATAGGTCCTGTTCGCCGGCCACGGCAGCCGCTGCCGCAGCTCCCGCATCACGTCGTCCTGGTCGGCGCCGCGCACCATGTCCGTGTCGGTCCACGACAGATAGCCCACGCCGACCTTCACGCCCCGGTGGCCGACCTCGGCGCGCAGGCTGTGCGCGTACGCCTCCACACCGGACTTGGAGGCGCAGTAGGCGCTCATCATCGGCGCCGGGGTGATCGCGGCGAGGGAGGCGATCTGCAGCAGGTAGCCCCGGCTGTCCAGCAGCAGCGGCAGGAAGGCGCGGGCGGTGACCGCCGAGCCGATCAGGTTGACCTCGATCACCCGCCGCCAGGCCTCGGGATCGGAGTCGACGAAGGGCCCGCCGGTGGCGACGCCCGCGTTGGCGACGACGATGTCGACCCGGCCGAACCGCTCCTTCACCTCGCCGGCGACCCGGGCCATCGCCGCGTGGTCGGTGACGTCGGCGTACCAGTGGTCGCTGTCGCTGTGCAGCCGCGCCGAGACCTGCTTGAGCGCGTCCGGTTCCAGCCCGACCAGCGCCACCCTCACCCCGCGCGCGGACAGCTTGCGGGCCAGCAGCTCCCCCACGCCCCGCGCGGCTCCGGTGACGACGGCGACCCGCCCTTCCAGGCTCACCCGGCTCATGCGTCCTCCTTGACATCGACGTGGCTGCTGACGCGGACGTGGCCGCTGACGAGGGCGCGTATCCGCGCGGTGACCAGCTCGGGCGCCTCCACCGGCGTCATGTGGCCGATGCCGGGCAGCTCGGTGAGCCCGGCGCAGCGGGGCAGCGCGGCGGCCAGCGCGCGGGCCTGCGCGGGCGGGGTCAGCCGGTCGGCGGCGCCGACGAGCACCTCCGCGGGCACCGTCAGCTCCCGTACGGCGTGGTCGAGGTCGAGCAGGTCGAGCACCTGCGACCAGGCGTGGCGCACCGTACGGGGGCAGCCGTGCACGATCCGGGCGCACGCCTCCACCATGTGCGGGGCCGAACCGGGGCCCATCGTCCCGTACTTGAGGATGCGGCGGGCGAGCGGCGTGACCGGGCCGAGCGGCGCCCGGGAGCCGAGGATCCGCCGGGTCAGCCAGGTCCGCACCGGCCCGGCCCGCAGGGGCAGGACGGTCGAGGCGGCGACCAGCTGCGAACTGCCCGTGCTGCACAGCAGGACGGCCGCCGCGTGCTCCTGGAAGGCGGGGCGGCCGACGGCGGCCAGCACCGTCATGCCGCCCATGGAGTGCCCGGCGACCACGGCCCGCTCGCCCGGGGCGAGGGCGGCCCCCAGCACGGCCTCCAGGTCGTCGGCGAGCGCGTCGGTGCTGCACGCCGGGCTCGCCGGGCTGCGTCCGTGGCCGCGCTGGTCGTAGGCGACGACCCGGTGGTCGGCGGCGAGGTCGCGCACCTGCGCCGCCCAGAAGGCGGTGGAGCAGGTCCAGCCGTGGGCGAGGACGACCGCGGGGGCGCCGTCGGGGCCGTGCACCTCGACGTGGAGGCGGGCGCCGTCGGCGGAGCGGACGGTGAGCTCGCGGGCGGGGACGGGCGGGGCGTAGGGGCCGGAGGTCACGTGGTGGCGGCGGCTCACGCGCCCACCTCCGCGGCCTTCCGGGGGGAGGCGTTCCCGCGGGCCGGGGCGCGCAGCACCTCGTACTCCGCCGGGTCCACCCGCCGGGTCGCCCGCCGGAACTCGCTCGTGGTGCCGGGCCAGATGGTGGTGTTGCGGCCGTTCGCGTCCAGGTACCAGCTGGTGCAGCCGCCGGTGTTCCACACCGTGCGCTTCATGCGCTCCTGCACCCTGCGGTTCCACGCCCGGACGGCGGCGGGGCGGGCGTCGAGGGCGGCCCGGCCCCCGAGGGCGTCGAGCCGGCGCAGGAAGTCGGCCAGGTAGTTCAGCTGGGACTCGATCATCAGGATCATCGACGAGTTCCCCAGTCCGGTGTTGGGCCCGATGATCGACAGCCAGTTGGGGAAGCCGGCCGCCGAGGCGCCGCGCAGGGCCTCCATGCCGTCCTTCCAGGCCTCGGCGAGCGTCCGCCCGTCCGCGCCCACGACCCGTTCGGCGATGGGCATGTCGGTGACGTGGAAGCCGGTGCCGAAGACGATCGCGTCGGCCTCGGCCTCGCTGCCGTCGGCGCCGACGAGGGTGGAGCCGCGCACCTCGGCGAGGCCGCCGGCGACGACGTCGACGTTCGGCTGCGCGAGCGCCGGATAGTAGGTGTTGGACAGCAGGATCCGCTTGCAGCCGATGCGGTAGCCGGGGGTGAGCTTGGCGCGCAGCGCCGGGTCCTTGACGGCGCGGGCCAGGTTGCGCCGGGCCAGCCGCTCGACGAAGCCCAGCTCCTCGGGGTGCCTGGTGAAGGCCTGCACCTGCAACTCGCGGATGCCCCACAGCAGTCCGCGGCGCACCCGGGCGGTGACGGGCAGCCGCCGGTACAGCCACCGCTCGGCGCCGCCGATGGCCCGGTCGACGCGCGGCATCACCCACGGCGGCGTGCGCTGGAAGAGGGTGAGCCGGCCCACCTCGGGCTGGATGGCCGGCACGATCTGGACGGCGGACGCGCCGGTGCCGACCACGGCGACCCGCTTGCCGCGCAGGTCGTAGTCGTGGTCCCAGCGGGCGGAGTGGAACACCTTGCCGGGGAAGGAGTCCAGGCCCGGGACGTCCGGGATCCTGGGTTCGGACAGCGGTCCGGTGGCGGACACCACGAGGTCGGCCGACAGGGTGCCCCGGCTGGTCTCGATGTCCCAGCGCAGCAGCTCGCCGTTCCAGGTCATCCGCTTCACCTCCGAGTTGAAGCGGATGTGCGGCCGCAGCCCGAACAGGTCCGTCACGCGCTCCAGGTAGGCGCGGATGTGCCGCTGCCCGGAGAAGGCGCGCGGCCAGTCGGGGTTGGGCGCGAAGGAGAAGGAGTACAGATGGGACGGGACGTCACAGGCGCACCCGGGATAGCTGTTGTCCCGCCAGGTGCCGCCGACGCTGTCCGCCCGCTCCAGCACGACGAAGTCGGTGACCCCCTCGCGCCTGAGCCGCACGGCGGCCCCCAGTCCGCCGAACCCGGACCCGACCACCGCGACCCGTACGTGCTCGTGTTCGCGTACCTGTTCGTGTTCGGCCATGCCTACGCCTCCACGCGTCGCCCAGGAAGAACCGCGCCAGTGAACACTGGCGCAATGGGGAGAGTAGAGGACCGGGCATACCGACCGGTAGGGGTCGGCGCCAGGAAAGTTACCGGCGGTACGACTTAAGGTGCCCAGGTGGCCGAGAAGCGTGAGTACCGCATGGAAGAACTGGCCCGCCTGGCCGGCATCACAGTGCGCACCCTGCGCTTCTACCGCGAGCGCAAGCTGCTCCCGCCGCCGCGCCGCGAGGGCCGCATCGCCTGGTACGACGACCACCACCTGGCCCGCCTGCGCACCATCGCGGCGCTGCTGGAACGCGGCCACACCCTCAGCGGCATCGCGGAGCTGGCCGACGCCTTCGACCACGGCCGCGACGTAGGCGACCTGCTGGGCCTCGGCGAGCCCACCGAGGAGACCCCGGTCCGCCTCACCCCCGAGGAACTCGCCGCCCGCTTCGAGGGCGAGGTCACCCCGGAGAACCTCGCCGCCGCCCTGGAACTCGGCTACCTCGGCACCGACGGCGACGAGATCGTCCACATCAGCCGCCGCCTGCTGGACGGCTCCTCGGCCCTGGTCCGCGAGGGCATCCCGCTCGCGGAGGTCCTGGCCGCCGGCAAGCGCGTCCGCGAACACGCCGACGCCCTCGCGGAGCTCTTCACCGACCTGATCCTCCGTCACGCCCCCGAGGAGGCCCTGCACCGCCTGCGCCCGCTCGCCAGGAGCGTGGTGGAGGCGGAACTGTCCCTGGCGCTGGACCGGCGGCTGCGGAAGCAGGCGTAGGAACCGCGCCCGTCCGGCGGATCACGCCCGTCCCGCGGGCCGGGGCCGAGCGGGCGAGCAGGCGGTCACCGCGGTTCGTGCCGGGCGAGAACCCGGCCGAGCAGGCGCGTCAGGGTTTCCCGCTCCTCGGCCGACAGCGGCTCCAGCAGGTCGTCCTGCACCTGGTCGAGCACTCGGTCCATGCGCCGCAACTGCCGGGTGCCGCCCGCGGTGAGGGTCACCCTGTTGCGCCGCCCGTGGCCCGGGTCCGGCGCCCGGTCGACGAAGCCCCGCTCGACCAGTTCGCCGACGGCCGCCACGACGTCGCTGCGGTCGATGCGGCACCGGCGGCCGAGCTCCGCCTGGCTCGCGGGCCCGAACTCCCGCAGGGCGGCCAGGATGCGGTAGTGGTACCCGCGCGCGTCCGCGGCGGTGAAACCGTCGGACACCAGCCGGCGGACGTGCACGGCCAGTTGGGTGATCAGCCAGCTCGGCTTCGTGGCCAGGCGCTCCGGGATCTCGTCCATGGCGACCACCGTAACAGTGTTGGCGGGACCCACACTCTGCACTAGTGTTGGCGGCACCAACATTGGAGTCGTCGCCAGAGGAGGCGTCGTGACCACCGACACCCGGACCGCCGACCGCATCGAGATCGCCGACCTGTTCGCCCGCCTCGCCAACCTGCTGGACGAACAACGCCACGACGACGCCCACACCGTCTACACCGACGACGTCGTGGCGCATTCACCGCGCGGCGAGCTGCGCGGCCTGCAGGAGGTGACCGCCCACCTGAAGCGGAGCCGGGTCGAGGGGGAGCACACCCAGCACATGCACGGCGACGTGCTGGTACAGGTGGACGGCGACCGCGCGAAGGCCACGGCGAACCAGCTCGTGCACTTCCACCGCGACGGCGAACCGCCCCACCGGACGAGCGGCCTGCGGGTGGCCTGCACCGCGGTGCGGACCCCGGCGGGCTGGCGCTTCAGCGACACGCGGATCACGCTCGCCTGGACGCAGGAGAAGTGACGGGGGCGGTACGGCCGCCGGTCCGCCGCCGCCCGCGCCGCGACGGGACGCGGCGCGCGCGGCGGCGCGCCGCGCGTCAGCTCTCGAAGACGACGGTCACGGGAGCGTGGTCGGACCATCGCTCCGCATGACCGGCCGCTCGCTCCACGAACCCCTTGACCGCCCTGGACGCGAGGCCGGGCGTCGCCACGGCCAGGTCGATCCGCCACCCCGCGTCGTTGTCGAAGGCCCGCCCCCGGTAGGACCACCACGTGTACGGGCCCTCGGCGTCCGGGTGCAGCGCCCGCACGACGTCGACGTATCCGCCGTCCGCCGGGTCGAAGACGCGGTCCAGCCACTCCCGCTCCTCGGGCAGGAAGCCGGAGTTCTTGGTGTTGCCGCGCCAGTTCTTCAGGTCGGCCTGCCGGTGGGCGATGTTCCAGTCGCCGCAGACCAGCACCTCCCGGCCGTCGGCGGCGGCGCGTTCGCGCAGGTCCTTCAGATGGACGAGGAACTCGTCCATGAAGCGGACCTTCTCCTCCTGCCGCTCGGTGCCGACCTCGCCGGAGGGCAGGTAGAGGGAGGCGACGGTGACGCCGGGCAGGTCGGCCTCGACGTACCGCCCGCTGGTGTCGAACTCCGCCGAGCCGAAGCCGATCCGGACGCGGTCGGGCTCGCGGCGGGTGTAGAGGGAGACGCCGGCGCGGCCCTTGGCGGCGGCCGGGGCGTGCACCACGTGCCAGCCGTCGGGGGTGCGGACCTGCTCGGGCAGCTGCTGCGGCTCGGCCCGCACCTCCTGCAGGCACAGCACGTCGGCGTCCGTGCCCGCGAGCCACTCCACGAAGCCCTTCTTCGCGGCGGCCCGGAGCCCATTGACGTTCACGGAGGTCACCGTCAGCACAACACTCTCCTCGCCGTCACCGCCGGCCCCCTCCGAAGGCGCCGGCGGAGGTCGCGGTGAGCACCCCGGCACCTTACCTGCACACTGGACCGAGTCCGGTTCTGGACCGGGACCGGATCCCCCTTACGATGAATTGGTATACGGTGCACAGCATGGATATACGTCGGGTCTCCTTCGACCACCCCGACGCCGTCAAGCTCAACGACCTGGTCCAGGCCGAGTACGACCTGCGCTACGGCGACGGGGGCGACGCCACGCCCATGGATCCGCGGGACTTCGAGCCGCCGAACGGCCTGTACCTGATCGCGTACGACGAGGACGGCACGCCCGTCGCCTCGGGCGGCTGGCGCGCCCAGGACACCAACGGCGAGGGCAACCGCGACGGGGACGCCGAGCTGAAGCGGATGTTCGTGGTCGAGGAGATGCGCGGCCGGGGCCTGGCCCGCCGGATCCTGGCGGCCCTGGAGGAGGACGCCCGCGCGGCCGGCCGCCTGCGCATGGTCCTGGAGACCGGCACCAAGCAGCCGGAGGCCGTCGCCCTGTACCTCTCCAGCGGCTACGAGCCGTGCGAGAAGTTCGGCTACTACCGCTTCCACGAGTCCAGCCTGTGCTACGCGAAGGAGCTGTGACCGGAGCCGGAGCCGGAGCCGGTGCCGGTGCCGAAGGCGTGGCCGAGGACGTGGCGGTGGCCGAGGACGTGGCGGTGGCCGAGGCCGTGGCGGTGGCCGAGGCCGTGGCTCACGCCCGCAGGAAGGCGAGGACCGCCAGCACCCGGCGGTGGGTGTCGTCCGCGGGCGGCAGGTCCAGCTTGGCGAGGATGCTGCCGATGTGCTTGCCGACGGCCGCCTCGGACACCACCAGCGCCCGCGCGATCGCGCTGTTGGACCGGCCCTCGGCGACCAGCGCCAGCACCTCCCGCTCGCGCGGGGTGAGCCGCGCGAGCGGATCCCGGCGCCGGCGCAGCAGCTGCCGGACCACTTCGGGATCGACGACCGTGCCGCCGGCGGCCACCTCGGCGAGCGCGGCGGCGAACTCCTCGACCCGGCCGACGCGGTCCTTGAGCAGGTAGCCGACTCCCGTGCCGTCGCCGGAGTCGAGCAGCTCGGCGGCGTAGGCCCGCTGCACGTACTGGCTGAGCACCAGCACCGGCAGCCCGGGCCGCTCCGCGCGCAGCCGCACGGCCGCCTGCAGCCCCTCGTCCTGGAAACCGGGCGGCATCCGCACGTCCGTCACCACCGCGTCGGGCGCGTGCCCGGCGACCGCGGCGCGCAGCGCGTCCGCGTCGCCGACCGCCGCGACGACCTCGTGCCCGAAGCGGCCCAGCAGGCCGACGAGGCCCTCGCGCAGCAGGACGCTGTCCTCGGCGAGGACTATGCGCAGGGGTCTTCCGATGGGGTCGGCCGGCAAGGGATCTCCACACGCAGCAGGGTCGGCCCGCCCGGCGGGCTGGACAGGGAGAGTCTGCCATCGAGCACCGACACCCGGTCGGCGAGTCCGGTCAGGCCGCTGCCGCCGGCCGGGTCCGCGCCGCCGCGGCCGTCGTCGCGCACCGCGAGGACCAGCCGTGCGCCGTCGTGGCCGCCGCTCACCTCGGCGCGCCGCGCGCCGCTGTGCCGGGCGATGTTGGCGAGGGCCTCGCGGACCACGAAGTAGGCCGCGCTCTCGACGGCCCGGGGCAGCCGGCCGGGCAGCTCCAGGCTCAGGTCGACGGGGATGGGGCTGCGGTCGGCGGCGTCGGCGACGGCGGCCTCGAGGCCGTGGTCGGCGAGGACCTTGGGGTGGATGCCGTGGATGAGCTCGCGCAGTTCCGCCAGGGCCTGTTCGGCCTCCCGGTGGGCCCCGGCGAGCTGGTCGGCGAGGGGGCCGGGCGGGGCGTCGAGGCGGGCGAGGCCCAGGGCCATGGTGAGGGCGACCAGGCGCTGCTGGGCGCCGTCGTGCAGGTCGCGTTCGATGCGGCGGCGCTCCGCCTCGAAGGCGTCCACCAGCCGCACCCGGGACCGCACCAGTTCGCTCTCCTTCGAGGTCAGCAGCAGCCGCGCCAGCTCGGCCCGGGCCCCGGCCACGGCCCCCAGGGCGTAGGCGCCGGCCGCCAGCAGGACGAGCCCGAGCGCGGCGGCCCCGACGGCGCCGGGCCAGGTGTCCACGGTCCACAGCTTGGCCGGCTTGGCCTCGCCGTCGACGCCGACCAGCACGGGCGCGGCGACCAGGGACAGCGGCACCCCCGCGCCGAGGACGACGGCCAGCGCGTCCACCGGCCACAGCACCAGCGCGAGCAGGACCGCGTACGCCAGCTCCCGCCAGGTCGCCGGCTCCCCGAGCCGGGTCGTCAGCCACGGCGTCAGGCCCGGCCCGTGCGGCATCCGGTGCCGCCCGGCGGGCACCGGCCCCACCCCGGCCAGCCGCAGCCGCCGCCGCTCCACGGCGGCCACGGGTATCCCGGCCAGCGCGGTGAGCACCAGCAGCGGCAGCCCGAGCAGGACCACGGCGAGCGCGCCCCCGGTCACGGCCCCGACGGCGACCACCACCAGCACGACCGCCCCGAACAGCGCCCCGCTGCCGAGGAACGCGACCGCCCGCCAGGGCCACGCCGACCCCAGATACCCGCGCCCGCCGAGCGCCCGCCACACCGTCATGGGGATCACCGTAGGAGCCGGGCGGCGGCCGGGGCCACCGGTCCAGGGGGAGGCCGGGGGGTATGCCCGGCCCTACCCCGGGTCTCGGTCCTGCTGCACTGACCCGGAGGGCCGTCCCGGGATGGGGTGGAGCCCTCGACACCGACCGATGGGGGCAGTGGGGCAGATGACATCCAACGCGATCGAACTGCGCGCGGTGAGCAGGCGGTACGGGACGGGCGGCACCGCCGTGACCGCGCTCGACGGCGTCTCGCTCGACTTCCCCGCGGGCACCTTCACCGCCGTCATGGGCCCCTCCGGCTCCGGCAAGTCCACCCTGCTGCAGTGCGCGGCCGGGCTGGACCGGCCCACCTCGGGCTCGGTGCGGCTCGGGGAGACGGAGCTGACGACGCTGGGCGAGCGGCGGCTGACGCTGCTGCGCCGGGAGCGCGTCGGGTTCGTGTTCCAGGCGTTCAACCTGCTGCCGTCGCTGACCGCCGAGCAGAACGTGGCGCTGCCGCTGCGCCTGGCCGGCCGGCGCCCGCCGCGGGCGCGGGTGCGGGAGGCGCTGCACCGGGTCGGCCTCGGGGAGCGGGCGGGGCACCGGCCGGCGCAGCTGTCGGGCGGCCAGCAGCAGCGGGTCGCGCTGGCCCGCGCCCTGGTCACCCGTCCCGAGGTGCTGTTCGGCGACGAGCCGACCGGCGCGCTCGACGCGCGCACCGGCCGCGAGGTGCTGGAGCTGCTGCGGGGCATGGTCGACGCCGAGGGGCGGACGGTGGTGACGGTCACCCACGACCCGGTGGCCGCGTCGTACGCGGACCGGGTGGTGTTCCTGGTCGACGGGCGGGTGCACGGGGAGCTGCGGGGGGCCTCGGCCGGTGAGATCGCGGCGCGGACGACGGCGCTGGAGGCTCTCCCGTGCTGAGCCTCGCCCTGAACACCCTGCGCACCCGCCGGACCGCCTTCGCCGGGTCCTTCGTGGCGCTGGCGCTCGGCGTCGCGCTGATCACCGTCATGGGCCTGGCCCTCGCCGCCTCCCTGGACGCGCCCGAGCGCCGCCCGGAGCGGTTCGCGGCGGCGCCGGTGGTGGTGACCGGGCAGGACACCCTGCGCGTGCCGACCCCGATCGGCGTCCGGACGCAGAAGCTGGCCCACCCGCGGCCCGTCCCGGCCCGCACCGTCGCCGCGCTGCGCCGGCTGGGCCCGGTCACCGAGGACCGCTCCTTCCCCGTACGGGCCGCGGGCGGACCCGGCGGCCTGGTGGGGCACCCGTGGTCGACGGCGGCGTTCGCCCGGTACGAACTGACCGCGGGCCGCGCGCCCGGGGCCGCCGACGAGGTGGTGGCCACCGGCGGGTGGGCGCGGGTCGGGCAGCGGCTGCGCACCGGTCACGGCACCGTGCGGGTGGTGGGCACGGTGGGCGATCTCGGCTTCGAGCGGGCCGTCTTCTACACCGACGCCCGAGCGGCGGCTCTGTCGCCGGTGAGCACCCGGCTGGTCGTGGCCGCGGACCCGGCAAAGGTGCGGCGCGCGGTGGGTTCCGGCGCCCGGGTCCTCACCGGTGACGCGCGACGGCTCGCGGACGCCCGCCCCGACCGGGACCGCGAGGCCCTGACCGCGCTGAACGCCCTGTTCGGGACGGCCGGCGGGGTCGCCGGTTTCGTGTCCGTGTTCGTGGTGGCGTCCACCTTCGCCTTCGCGGTCGCCCAGGGGCGCCGGGAGTTCGGGCTGCTGCGCACGGCGGGCGCCACGCCGGGGCAGATCCGCCGGACGGTGTGCGCGCAGGCGCTGCTGATCGGCGTGCTCGCCTCGGCGGCGGGCTGCGCGCTCGGCGGCTGCGCCGCCCCGCACCTGGCCGCGTGGGTGGTCGGCGAGGGCCTCGCGCCCGGCTGGTTCACCATCGGCGGCGCCGTCTGGCCGTACCACCTGGCGTTCTGGACGGGGCTGCTGGTCGCCCTGTGCGGGGTGGCGGCCGCGTCCTGGCGGGCCGGGCGGACCGGCCCCGTCGAGGCGCTGCGGGAGGCGGCGGCCGACGGCGGCGCCCTGACGCGGGGCCGCCTGCTGTGCGGGGCGGCCCTACTGGGCACGGCCGTCGTGACCCTGGCGGTGACGCTGTGGACCGACCCGGCCGACCTGCTGCACCGCAAGACCTACGTCAGCCGTCCCCTGCTGCTGATCACGGCGGTGGCGCTGCTGGCGCCGGTCCTGGTGCGTCCGCTGGTCCGGCTGCTCGCGTGGCCGCTCTCCCGGCTGCCCGGCGCGGGCGGGACGCTGGTGCGGGAGAGCGCCGCCGCCGCGGTCCGCCGTACGGCCTCGGTCACGGCGCCCGTGCTGGTCATGGTGGCGCTCACGGGTTCGCTGCTCGGGGCCACGGCGACCCTGGACCGGGCGCGGGCGGCCGAGGTCCGGGCGCGGACCGCCGCCGACTTGGTGGTGACGTCCGACGGCGGCCTGGGCCCGGCGACGGTGCGGCGGCTGCGGGCGGTGCCCGGCGCCGAGGTCTCGGCCACCGCGGCGAGCGCCGTCCACGTCCTGGAGGACGGCGTGGCGCTGATCCGGTCCGAGGCGCGCGCGGCCGACCCGCGGGCGCTGGCCCGGACCGTGCGGCTGCCACTGACGGCCGGCCGGATCACCGATCTCGACGACGACTCGATCGTCGTCGGCGAGGAGTGGCGGCACCACACCGTCGGGCAGCGCGTGACCGTCTGGCTCGGCGACGGCACCCGCAGGTCGCTGCGGATCGCCGCGGTGCTGCCGGCCGGCACCGGTGACAACGGCGTGTACGTCACCCCGGCGAACGCGCCGGGCGCCGTGGTGGACCGGGTGGACGTGAAGGTGGCGCGGGACGCGCGGGCGGCCACGGTGGCGGCGGCGCTGCGGAAGGCGGTGGCCGCGGAAGGACGGGTGCTCCCCAAGGAGGCGTGGCTGCGGGCGACTTCGCCCCGGGCCGACGGCACGACCCGCGCGGGCCTGCTGCTGGTCCTCGGCATCTCCCTGCTCTACACCGGCATCTGCGTCGCCGGCACCCTGGCGATGGCGGCCTCCGGGCGTCTGCGCGACCTGGCGGCCCTGCGGCTCGCGGGCGCCACGGGCGCCCAGGTGCTGCGCCTGGTCGCCGCGGAGGCCCTGACGGTGGTGGCCGTCGGCACCGTGCTGGGCCTGCTGGTCACGGCCTTCAACCTGCTCGGCATGGGCGTCGCCCTGGCCCTGCTGTCGGCCCCGGTGGTGCTCGTGTTCCCCTGGCCGGCGCTCGCCGCGGCGGCCGCGGCCTGCGCCGTCCTCGCCGTCGCCGCGTCGGTCCTCCCGGCGGCGCTCGCACTGCGGCGGGGAGCGGTGGCGGGGGCGGGGGTACGGGAGTGACCGGCTGACGGGGACTCAGCACCGCGGGGCGGCACCGCAGTCGCCGTGCGCCGCCGCACGTCGCGGCCCTTCCGGGCACAAAAAAGAGATCCCGCCCGGTCAACCGACCGGACGGGATCTCTTCAACTGTCTCGCGGACAGTTGTTGCGGTGGACCTGAGGGGATTTGAACCCCTGGCCCCCTCGATGCGAACGAGGTGCGCTACCGGACTGCGCCACAGGCCCTTGCAACGAGTGAAACTTTAGCACCCCGATCGGCGTGCTTGGAAATCCGCTCCCCGGGCGGCCTGCCGAGGGGTGCCCCGGGGCCTACTCGTTGGCGGCCCGCGGCCGGTCGCCGTCCTCGTACTGGTCGAACAGCGGGGTGCGGCCCCGCTCCCGCGCCCGCCGGGCGGAGGCGGCCCGGCGGGCGTCACCGCGCCCGTCGCCGTCCGCCCCGTCCGCCGCGCCGGAACCGGTGTCCGGCACGGCGTCCCCGGCGCCGTCGGCGCCGCCGGCCGTCTCCTCGGGGCCCGGGGGAACGGGGCCGGAGCGCGCCGAGCTCCAGGCGTCCGGCGCCCCCAGGTCCACGTCGGCCGTGGCCCGCGGGGCGACCGGCGCGGTCACGTACGTCGGCAGCGGCACCGGGACCGGTTCCCAGCTCTCGCCCTGTCCCGGCCGGCGCTGCCGTTCGCGCTGCTGGTCGACCCACTCGGCGTGGTCGGTCTGCTCGACCAGCGCCCGCCGGTCCGCGGCCAGCGCCGACAGGCCGGGGTCCGGCTCGGGTGCGGGTTCTTCGTCCGGCTCCTCGGCGTCGGCGTCCGCGTCCGGGGACGGGGACGGGCGCCGGCGCGGCTGCCGCTCGCGTTCCCGAAGCCGCTGCGCCGCGGCCTCGGCCCGGCGGCGGTCCATCTGGTAGGCGAACCGGCGGCGTTCCTGGGAGCGCAGATACGCGATGTACGCGCTGAGCAGCACGGCGGGCACCCCGGGCGCCCACAGGAACGCGAATCCGCCGACCGCCGCGACGATCGCGCCGAGCGTGAAGGCGAGGAAGAGCACGATGGTGGTGCGCCGGCGGCGCGCCAGGACCTTCGAGCGCCGGGCACGTGCCGCGGCCGTCTGCGTCGCCTGGTCGGCGGGGGCGCGCCGGGCGGCGGGCACCCGCCTGCGGGCGGGGGCGGCGCCGGGCTCGGGCGCCTGCCGGGCCGCCGGGCCGCGGGACGGCCGGTCCGGCTCACCGGGGGCCGGTTCCGGCCGCTCGGCGGGCGACGGCACGGGCACCCGCGTCTGCCGGCGGGTCTTGGACACGGCGAAGGCCCGGACGTCCACCGACTCGGTGACGGCGTCCGGGTCGCCGGCGGGCGGCTCCCCCTCTTCGGCGGAGCGTGCCCGCAGGTCCCTGGCGTATCGGCGCTCCATCGCCGCCCGTCCGGACAGCAACCGGATGGCGGTGCTGAAGCGCTCCGTCGGACGGGCCTCGTTCAGCTCGTCCTGCCTACGGAGCCACATCGGCACCAAGTAGGCGGCCCAGGCCCCGACGATGACTGCGTAGATGAGGCCGCTGCTGCTCACGCCTCACACGGTAGAGGGGATTGTGTGGAGCCCTCCGCCAATTGCGCCGGTGTGTCGCACGATCTGGCTGATATTTCGAAAATTTTTTGCGACTGGCCCGATCGGCGGACCGTCGGAGCCGGGAATTCCTCGCACGGAGCCGGTCACCGGTCCATCAATTTCGAACATTTATTCAATTTCCGGGGCCGTGCGGGATTCCCGGGTTGCTGCGCGGCTCGTTCCGGGAGCGTGCCCGGTGCCAGCGCCCGAGCAGCCCTTCGGGCACCTCCTCCGCGGTGAGCGCGAAGACCAGGTGGTCCCGCCACGCCCCGTCGATGTGGAGATAACGCGGCCGGAGCCCTTCCTCGCGGAATCCGAGTTTCTCCACCACGCGGCGGCTGGGGCCGTTCTCCGGGCGAATGCAGACCTCGACGCGGTGCAGTCCCACCGTGCGGAAACAGTGGTCGACGACGAGCGCCACGGCCGTCGGCATCACCCCGCGGCCGGCCACCGCCTCGTCCACCCAGTAGCCGACGTGGCCCGAGCACATCGAGCCCCAGGTGATCCCGGCCACCGTCAGCTGCCCGACCAGCCGCCCCTGGTACTCGATGACGAACGGCAGCATCCTGCCCGCGCTCGCCTCCCGCCTGAGGTGGCGGACCATCTGCCGGTAGGTCGGCCGGTGCGCCGTCGGGCCGCCGGGCCCCGGCGGCGGGATCGTCGCCTCCCAGGGGCGCAGCCAGTCCCGGTTGCGCCGGTTGACCTCGCGCCAGGCCTGCTGGTCGCGCAGCTTTATCGGCCGGAGGCGGACATCGCCGTCCACCAGCTCGACCGGCCAGGACGCGCTGTTCAGCTCGCACCCCCCGGGGATGCCTCCCCGGCCGTCGCGGCGCTGGGGGAAGGTCCGGGATGGTCGCCGCCGCGCAGCTGGTCGACGGCGTGCGCCAGCAGGGGCTCCAGGACGGCCAGCCCGTCCCTCACCCCGCCCGTGGAGCCCGGCAGGTTGACGATCAGCGTGCCGCGCGCCACTCCGGCCAGACCGCGGGAGAGCGCCGCGGTCGGCACCTTGTCCCGGCCGAACGCCCGGATGGCCTCCGCGATGCCCGGCACCTCGTGGTCGATGACCTTCCGGGTCGCCTCGGGGGTGCGGTCGGTGGGCGACAGGCCGGTGCCGCCCGTGGTGACGATCACGTCGTAGCCCGCCGCCACACCGGCGCGCAGCGCGGCCTCCACGGGGTCGCCGTCGGGGACCACCCGCGGCCCGTCGACGGCGAAGCCGAGGCCCCTCAGGCCGTCGGCGACCAGCGGACCGCCCCGGTCCTCGTAGACCCCGGCGGCGGCCCTGTTCGAGGCGGTCACGACCAGCGCGCGGTACGTCATGACCGGCTCCAGTCGCCCGACTTGCCGCCCGTCTTCTCCTCCACCCGCACGTCCGTGATGACCGCTCCCTTGTCGACCGCCTTGACCATGTCGATCACGGTGAGCGCGGCGACGGAGACCGCGGTGAGGGCCTCCATCTCGACGCCCGTGCGGTCCGTGGTCCGCACGGTGGCCCGGATCTCCACGGCGTCGTCCGCGACCGACAGGTCCAGTGTCACACCGGACACCGACAACGGGTGGCACAGCGGGATCAGGTCGGGGGTGCGCTTGGCGCCCATGATGCCCGCGATCCGCGCGGTGGCCAGGGCGTCGCCCTTGGGCACCCCCGCGCCGCGCAGCAGCTCGACCACGCGGGGCGAGACCAGGACGCGGCCGCTGGCGCGGGCGGTGCGCGCGGTCACGTCCTTCTCCGATACGTCGACCATGCGGGCGGCGCCCGCGTCGTCGAGGTGCGTCAGTCGGTCCTCGGTACTCATGCTCTCGTGGCGCTCCCGGTCCGGGCCCGGCGCGGTGCGGCGCGCGGGCCTGCTGTGCGCGACACGGTACCGCCAACCGGGGGCACGCGGCCGGGCGGGACCGGCCCGCGCGCTCAGCGGAGCAGGACCACCTCGACCTCGGTGCCGGGCGCGACGGACTCGGTGTCCTCGGGGACGACGATCAGCGCGTCGGCGTGCGCGAGGGCGGCGACGAGGTGCGACCCGGCGCCGCCGACCGGGGCGACCCTGCCGTCGGCGTACGCGCCGCGCAGGAACTGGCGGCGGCCCTTCGGGGAGGTCAGCGCCTCGTCCGCGGCGAGGGTGGCCCGGGTCCGCGGCCGGTGGACGTCCGTCAGGCCCATGAGGGTGCGGATCGCGGGGCGCGCGAACAGCTCGAAGGAGACGTACGACGAGACCGGGTTGCCCGGCAGGGCCAGCAGCGGGGTGTGGTCGGGGCCGACGGAGCCGAAGCCCTGGGGCTTGCCGGGCTGCATGGCGAGCCGGCGGAACTCCACGCCGCCGCCCGGCTCGTCCGCGTCGCCGACGTGGGCCAGCGCCTCCTTGACGACGTCGTACGCCCCGACGCTCACCCCGCCCGTGGTGACCACGAGGTCGGCGCGGACGAGCTGGTCCTCGATGGTGGAGCGGAGCGTCTCGGCGTCGTCGGCGACGGCGCCGACGCGGTAGGCGATGGCGCCGGCGTCCCGGGCGGCGGCGGTGAGGGCGAAGCTGTTGGAGTCGTAGATCCGTCCGCCGCCCAGCTCCTCGCCGGGCTGGACGAGTTCGCTGCCGGTGGAGAGCACGACCACGCGCGGGCGCGGGTGCACCCGGACCGTGCCGCGGCCGATCGCGGCGAGCAGCGCGATCTGCGGCGGGCCGAGGACGGTTCCGGCCGTCAGGACGCGGTCGCCCGCCCTGACGTCGCTGCCCGCCGCGCGCACGTGCGCGCGCGGCCCGGCCGGCCGGTGGACGTGGACGTGGCCCGTGGCGTCCTCGGGGGCGAGGCTGCGGGCGCGCATGCCGCGCACCGGGCCCGCGCCGAGCCCGCCGTCGGTCCACTCGACGGGGACGACGGTCTCGGCGCCGGGCGGCAGCGGGGCGCCGGTCATGATGCGGGCGGCCTGGCCGGGTCCCACGGGGAGCGGTTCGTCCTGGCCCGCCGCCACGTCCCCGACGACCTCCAGGACCGCCGGGAACTCCTCGCTCGCGCCCGCGACGTCCGCGACCCGCACCGCGTACCCGTCCATGGAGCTGTTGTCGAACGGCGGCAGGGACACCGGCACCGTGACGTCCTCGACCAGGACGCAGCCCTGGGCGTCGAGGAGGTTCAGCTCGATGGGCTCCAGGGGGCGGACGGTGGCGAGGATGTCCTCCAGGTGCTCGTCCACCGACCACAGGTGGTCCTGGTCCGGGTGGTCCTGGCCGGTGGTGCGGGGCGCGGGGCTGCTCAAGGTCGCTGCATCTCCTCGGCTACGAAACGGTGGAGCCAGGTCCGGAAGTCCGGGCCCAGGTCCTCACGTTCGCACGCGAGTCGGACGATGGCACGCAGGTAGTCGCCGCGGTCGCCGGTGTCATAGCGGCGGCCCTTGAAGACGACGCCGTGCACCGGACCGCCCACCTTCTCGTCCGCCGCGAGCTGCTGGAGCGCGTCGGTGAGCTGGATCTCGCCGCCGCGGCCCGGCTCGGTCCGGCGCAGCACGTCGAAGACGTGCGGGTCGAGGACGTACCGGCCGATGATGGCGTAGTTGGAGGGGGCGTCGGCCGGGTCGGGCTTCTCGACCAGGCCGCCGACCTTCACGACGTCGCCGTCCTCGGTCTCCTCCACGGCGGCGCAGCCGTAGAGGTGGATCTGCTCGGGGGCGACCTCCATGAGGGCGACGACGCTGCCGCCGTACTGCTGCTGGACCTCGATCATGCGCTTGAGGAGCGGGTCGCGCGGGTCGATCAGGTCGTCGCCGAGGAGGACCGCGAAGGGCTCGTCGCCGACGTGCGGGGCGGCGCACAGCACGGCGTGGCCGAGGCCCCTGGGGTCGCCCTGGCGGACGTAGTGGATCATCGCGAGGTCGCTGGACTCCTGGACCTTCGCCAGCCGCTCGGTGTCGCCCTTCTTCTCCAGGGCGGACTCCAGTTCGTAGTTGCGGTCGAAGTGGTCCTCCAGGGGGCGCTTGTTGCGGCCCGTCACCATGAGGACGTCGTCGAGGCCGGCGGAGACCGCCTCTTCGACCACGTACTGGATCGCCGGCTTGTCCACGACCGGCAGCATCTCCTTGGGAGTGGCTTTGGTGGCCGGCAGGAACCGGGTGCCGAGGCCGGCCGCGGGGATGACAGCCTTGCTGATCCGAGGGTGCGACTGAGTCATGCCCGCCACCTTATCCGGTGCCTTTGCAGGGATTCTGGGGCTCCGGCCAGTTGACGCTCATATGAGCTCTTTGGAGACGGTACGGGAGCGGTAGTGGATCACAGCGGCGGTTCGGCAGAGCCTGACAAGCGGACGTTGCGGCGAGAACTCCTCGCGGTGAGGAGCAGGTTGCCGGCGGATGACCTGCGGGAGACCGCGGCGGCGCTGGCCGGGCGGGCGCTGGAGCTGCCCGAGGTCGCGGGGGCGCGCACGGTGGCGGCGTACGTCTCCGTGGGTGCCGAGCCCGGCACGCGCGCGCTGCTCGACGCGCTGCGCGCGCGGGGGACGCGCGTCCTGCTGCCGGTGCTGCTGCCCGACAACGACCTGGACTGGGGCGTGTACGACGGGGCGGACTCCCTGGCGCGCGTGCGGCACGGCGGGCGGACGGCCCTGTTCGAGCCCGCCGGCGAGCGCCTCGGGGCGGACGCGGTGACCGCCGCCGACGTCGTGCTGCTGCCGGGTCTGGCGGTCGACGCGCGCGGTGTGCGGTTGGGGCGCGGCGGCGGGTCGTACGACCGTGTGCTGGCCCGTCTGGAGCGCGCGGGCGCCCGGCCCGCGCTGGTGGTGCTGCTGTACGACGCGGAGGTCGTCGAGCGGGTGCCCGCTCAGGGGCACGACCGGCCGGTGGACGCGGTGGTGACGCCGTCGGGGGTGCGGCGCTTCCGGGACGCCTCCCGCTGAGCACCGCACGCGCGAAGGGCCCTCCGCGCGCACGCAAAGGGCCCTTCCCGGTGGTTCGCGGCTCAGCGGCTCACGGCTTGAGCACCAGCGTGTCGCTCGTGTCGTCCTCGACCGCCTTCTTCGAGTACGACCACGTCAGCAGTTCGCCCTCGACCCACTTGTCCGTCTGGTCGGTGTAGTGGCTGCTGTAGGCGTGCCCGGAGGCGCCGGTGAGGTTGATCCACCGGGACTTGTCGAGGTCGCCGAGGTTGACCACCATCCGCATCGACGGCACCCAGACGACGCCGTAGCCGCCGGCGGCGTTCCAGCCGGTCGCGTTGACCGTCGCCTCGCCGCCGCCGAGCTTCCACGGGCCGCGGTTGAGGGCGTACTGCAGGAAGCCGGGGCCCTCGGTGCCCAGGGTCTGGTTCTTCAGGAACAGGCGGTGCAGCCGGCCCCAGCTCCAGGAGTCGATGTCCTTGCCGAGCTTGGCGGTCAGTTCCCAGCGGGCGTCGATCAGGGCGCGCCGGAACAGCTCGTCGCGGTTGTCCGCGGCCGGGCGGGTGCCCGCCTCGGGCGTCGTCCACCAGGCGCTGTTCTCGTCGTCCATCAGGTTGCGGACCACCTCGAACCAGCGGTCGCCGCCGTCGGGCTGCGCCTGGCCGGCCTCGCGCTGGCCGCACTCGCGCACCTTGCCGGCCTCGTCCGCGGGCCCGGTGGTGTTGACCGGCTCGACCCACAGGCACTGGCCCTTGACCCGCAGCTCCTTGGGCAGCTTGTTGCCGAAGGCGAGCTTGAGGACGTTGCGCCAGACGGCGTTGAAGTAGGCGGCCGCCGCCGAGTCGGCGTCCTGGGTGTAGTCCCAGCCCTCCAGCAGCTTCTGCGCCTCGCGGACGTCCTTGTCCTTGACGTCGATCTTCAGCAGCGCGGGCACGAGCAGCTTGGCGATCTCGCTGCTGTTGTCCATCTGCATCTGGCGCATGTCGTCGGTGGAGATCTTGCCGCCGTCGTCGATCTTCTGCTGGATCAGGTCGGTGATCCGCTGGCTGCGGGTGCCGTACCCCCAGTCCGTGGTGAGCGTGTAGGGGTACGCGTCCTGGTCGACCACGGCCTGGTTGGCGGTGACGATGTAGCCGCGCGCGGGGTTGTACTCGTACGGCAGCTCGTCCTGCTCTATGTAGCCCTTCCAGCGGTAGTCGGAGTCCCAGCCCGGCACCGGGACCGAGCCGTCGACGCCCTCCGCGCGGGTGGGGATCCGTCCGGGCAGCGTGTAGCCGATGTTGTCCTTGGTGTCGGCGTAGACCAGGTTCTGCGAGGGCACCTCGAACAGCGCGGCCGCCTCGCGGAAGTCGTCCCAGTCCGCCGCCCGGTTCATGGCGAAGACGGCGTCCATGGTGGTGCCGGGCTCCAGGGCGGTCCAGCGCAGCGCGACGCCGTAGCCGTCGCCGCGGTCGGGGGCCGCGGTGTCCACGGTGGCCTTCTTGCCGACCTTCACGAGTTCGTCGGCGCGGTCGGACAGCAGCGGGCCGTTGTTGGTCTCCCGGACGACGATCTTCTTGGGCGAGCCGCCGGCGACCTCGATGGTCTCCTCGCGCGTCTTGAAGGGCACCACCTTGCCGTCGTACAGGTAGCCGTCGTCGGTGATCTTCTCCAGGTACAGGTCGGTGACGTCGACGCCGGAGTTGGTCATGCCCCAGGCGATGTTCTGGTTGTGGCCGATGATCACGCCGGGCATGCCCGCGAAGGTGTAACCGGTGACGTCGTACCGGCACTTGTCGGAGACGCTGCGGCAGTGCAGGCCCATCTGGTACCAGACGGACGGCAGCGAGGCCGACAGGTGCGGGTCGTTGGCCAGCAGCGGCTTGCCGGTGATGGTGTGCTTCCCCTGCACCACCCAGGCGTTGGAGCCGATGCCGTTGCCGTTCACGCCGACGGCCGTGGGGAGGTCGTCCAGGACGTCCTGGAGGCCCGAGAGCTGGCTCTCGAGGGCGGAGGTGCCGGTGGCCGTCCCCGCGGCCGTGCCGGTGCCCGTCGCGGCGCCCGCAGAGGCGCCGGCCGTGCCGGTGCCGGCCCCGACGCCGGTGCCGACGCCGGTGCCGGTGCCGACGCCCGTCCCGGTGCCGGTGCCGCCGCTGCTCTGGCTCCCGAACGTCCCGGTGAGCTGGTCGTACTCGCCCTGCTGCACGACCGCCTTGTTCCGGCTGTACGGGTACTGCGGGTACAGGTCGGCGATCTGCTTCGCGTCCAGGCGGCTGGTCATCAGGGCGCGGTCGATCTCGTCCTGCATGTTGCCGCGCAGGTCCCAGGCCATCGCCTTCAGCCAGGAGAGCGAGTCGACCGGGGTCCACTTCCCGGGCGTGTAGTCGTTGGTGAACCCCAGGGCGGCGTACTCCAGGGAGATGTCCTGGCCGGCCTTGCCGTCGAGGTAGGCGTTGACGCCCTTGGCGTACGCCTGGAGGTACTTCTTCGTCGAGGCCGACAGCTTGGTGTCGTACTCCTGCTGCGCGATCCGGTTCCAGCCCAGGGTGCGCAGGAACTCGTCGTTGTCGACCTGGCTCTCGCCGAACATCTCCGACAGGCGTCCGGAGGTCATGTGCCGGCGGACGTCCATCTCGTAGAACCGGTCCTGCGCCTGGACGTAGCCCTGCGCCATGAACAGGTCCTCGTCGGAGGAGGCGTAGATCTGCGGGATGCCGTAGCCGTCGCGCCTGACGTCGACGGGGCCCGACAGGCCCTGCAGCGTGATCGAGCCCTTGGTCTGCGGGAAGGAGGCGCGGACGGTGCTGATCGACCAGTACGCCCCGTAGGCGAGACCACCGATGATGGCCAGCACCAGCACGAGCACGATCAAGCGGGCTTTGCGCCCCTTCTTCCTGCCGGACTTGCCGGGCTGCTGACCCGAAGAGGCGGTGTTGGTGGGGGGCATCGCTGTCCTTGCTGTCCTAACACGAGCGGCAGACGGGCTGTGCTTTTAACTGAGCGCTGGAGCAACCATAGGCGTAGGGTCCCGCGCCCCTTGACGCGGAGTCCGCAACCGGGGCGGGCGAGCGTTCGATCCTGCCAGGACGAACGTCAAGAAATCGTCAAGAGTTAGGTAAGGTAACGAAGTAGTCGGCCGCGGGACGCCGTGGCTTCGTGTGCGATGTCCGTGAGCACGCGCGCACGGTGCGCGCTGCCAGGGAAGGGAACGCCCGCTGACTGTCCATCACCTCAACCAGCTCCTGCTCGTCTGCTCGCTCGTCCTGCTCGTCGCCGTCGCAGCGGTCCGGATCTCCTCGCGCAGCGGGCTCCCCAGCCTGCTCGTCTACCTGGGCATCGGCATCGCCATGGGCCAGGACGGCATCGGCGGCATCCAGTTCGACAACGCCGGACTGACCCAGGTCATCGGGTACGCGGCCCTGGTCGTGATCCTGGCCGAGGGCGGGCTCGGCACGAAGTGGGGGGAGATCAGGCCCGCCCTGCCGGCCGCCTCCACGCTGGCGCTGGCCGGGGTCGCGGTGAGCGTCGGCGTGACGGCCGCGGGCGCGCACTACCTGACCGGGCTGGAGTGGCGCCAGGCCCTGATCATCGGGGCGGTGGTCTCCTCGACGGACGCGGCGGCCGTCTTCTCGGTGCTGCGCAGGATCCCCCTGCCCGCGCGCGTGACGGGCACCCTGGAGGCCGAGTCCGGCTTCAACGACGCCCCGGTGGTCATCCTCGTGGTCGCCTTCTCCACGGCCGGCCCGGTGGACCACTGGTACGTGCTGCTGGGCGAGATCGCGCTGGAGCTGGCCATCGGCGCGGCCATCGGGCTCGCGGTGGGCTGGCTGGGCGCCTGGGGGCTGCGGCACGTGGCGCTGCCGGCCTCCGGCCTCTACCCGATCGCGGTCATGGCGATCGCGGTCATGGCGTACGCGGCGGGCGCCCTCGCGCACGGCAGCGGCTTCCTCGGCGTGTACCTCGCCGCCATGGTGCTGGGCAACGCCAAGCTGCCGCACTGGCCCGCCACGCGCGGGTTCGCCGACGGGCTCGGCTGGATCGCCCAGATCGGCATGTTCGTCCTGCTCGGCCTGCTGGTCACCCCGCACGAGCTGGGCGACGACATCGTGCCCGCGCTCGTCATCGGA
This sequence comes from Streptomyces sp. NPDC051041, assembly GCF_044456065.1. Taxonomy (NCBI): domain Bacteria; kingdom Bacillati; phylum Actinomycetota; class Actinomycetes; order Kitasatosporales; family Streptomycetaceae; genus Streptomyces; species Streptomyces sp. NPDC051041. Next base: position 199,943 of record NZ_JBITFM010000005.1, on the reverse strand, counting down.
CTGGTGCTGACCATGGTGGCCCGTCCGCTGAGCGTGGTGCTGTGCCTGCTGCCGTTCCGGGTGCCGTGGCAGGAGCAGACGCTGATGTCCTGGGCCGGGCTGCGCGGCGCCGTGCCCATCATCCTGGCGACCATCCCCATGGTCGAGGGCGTCGAGGCCAGCCGCCGGATCTTCAACATCGTCTTCGTCCTGGTCGTCGTCTACACGCTGGTCCAGGGGCCGACGCTGCCGTGGCTGGCCCGCAAGCTGCACCTGGGCAGGGGCGCCGAGGCCGCCGCGGACCTCGGCATCGAGTCGGCGCCCCTGGAGCGGCTGCGCGGGCATCTGCTGTCCGTGGTGATCCCGGAGGGGTCGCGGATGCACGGCGTCGAGATCAACGAGCTGCGGCTGCCGCCCGGCGCCGCCGTCACCCTCGTCGTCCGCGCGGGCGAGTCCTTCGTCCCGCTGCCGACGACGGTGCTGCAGCGCGGGGACGAGCTGCTCGTGGTCGCCACCGACCCGGTCCGGGACGCCGCGGAGCGGCGGCTGCTCGCGGTGGGCCGCGGCGGCAAGCTGGCCGGCTGGCTCGGGACGAACGACACGGAGGACAATCACAGGTGAACGCGCGTGTGGTGCTCGTTTTCACAGGGACAGCAGCCGTGATCCCTGTACGATAAAGGCGTCACCTGATCGAACCAACTCTGCCTGACGCAGAGCTGGCGCGACCGTATGGCGGCCGGAAGGCTCCCGTCACCGCTGTGACCGGGGGCGGGCCCCGGTATCTACCGCAGTCCGCGCAAGAGGACAGCTCTCGGCGCCCGCGCCCTCTTTCGAAGGGCCCGCGCTACCAGGCGGCGGAAAGGCACGGCCGTGGGATCCACGGTCACCACGTCGATGGACTCGATGAGCTCGAAGAACTCAGGGCCCGCGGAGCCCGCGGAGGCCACAGGGACCGCGGAGGTCACCGCAGAGCCCGCAGAGCCCGCAGAGCCCGCAGAGGTCACGGAGACCGCAGGGCCCTCGGAGCGGTCCGGAAAGCGGGAGGGACCCGGGGAGGCGGAGCGGTCCGGAGGTCCGGGGAGGTCCGGGGAGCCGGAGAACCCGGGGGATCCGGCGCCGCCCTCCCGCCCGGGGTACGGCCGGCTGCTGCGCACCCCCGGCGCCTGGACCTTCCTGCTCCCCGGCTTCGCGGCGCGCCAGCCGTTCGCGATGCTCACGATCTCCATCGTGCTGCTGGTGCAGCACACCACCGGCTCGTACGGCGCGGCGGGCGCCGCCGCGGCCGTCACCGGCGTCTCCATGGCGCTGTTCGCCCCCTACGGCGGCCGCCTCGCCGACCGCTACGGGCAGCGCGCCGTGCTGCTCCCCGGCGTCCTGGTGCACGCGGTCTCGGGTCTGGCCCTGACCGCCCTGGCGCTGGCCCACGCGCCCCTGTGGGCGCTGTTCGCGGCGGCGGTGCCCACGGGCGCCTCGGTGCCGCAGATCGGGCCCATGGTGCGCGCCCGCTGGGGCGTGAAGCTGAAGGACTCGCCGCTGATGACCACCGCGGCGGCCTTCGAGTCCGTCACGGACGAGCTGACCTTCGTCGTCGGCCCGCTGCTGGCCACCGCCCTGTGCACGGCCGTCGACCCGGCCGCGGGCCTGGTCACCGAGGCCGCCCTGACCCTGCTGGGCGGTCTGCTGTTCGCCGCGCGGAAGAGCACCCAGCCCCCGGCCGGCGGCGCCGGCGGGCCCGCGCGCGCGGCGCGCGCCTCCGCGCTGCGCGTCCCCGGGGTGCGCGTCCTGGTCGTGGCCTTCCTGGGCATCGGTTCCGTCTTCGGCGGCATGCAGGTCTCGCTGGCCGCGTTCACCGAGGCGATCGGGGAGCCCGGGCTGAACGGCGTCCTGTACGGCGTCTTCGCCGCGGGCAACATGCTCTCCGGCCTCGTCTGCGGCGCCGTCGCCTGGCGGGTGCTCCCGCACCGGCGCCTGGTCGTGGGGTACGCCGCCCTCGCGCTCGCCGCGTCCGGCCTGTGGGCCGCGCACTCGGCGCTCCTGCTGGGCGGTCTCGGCCTGCTGGTCGGCATGTGCATCGCGCCCGCGCTGATCACCGGCTACACCCTCGTCGAGGGCCTGGTCCCGGCCGGCGCCCGCACCGAGGCCTTCACCTGGCTGACCGGTGCCGTGGCGCTCGGCCAGGCGGCCGCCGTCACCGTCGCCGGGCAGCTGGAGGACCGTCTGTGGGGCGGCGCCGGGTTCCTGGTGCCGGCGGGCGGCACGGCGCTGGCCCTGGTGACCCTGCTGGCGCTGCGGTCGCGGCTGGTGACACCGCCCCGCGGCCGCACCGTCGCGCGTGGCGTCGGTCACCGCGCGCCGCTCGCAGTGGACTGATCCCGGGGAATGCGTCACTATGGACCATCGTTAGCACTCATTGAGTGAGAGTGCCAGGAGGAAGACAGTGCCGACCTACCAGTACCAGTGCACCGAGTGCGGCGAGGGCCTCGAGGCGGTGCAGAAGTTCACCGACGACGCCCTGACCGAGTGCCCCGCCTGCAAGGGCCGCCTGAAGAAGGTGTTCTCCGCGGTCGGCATCGTCTTCAAGGGCAGCGGTTTCTACCGCAACGACAGCCGCGGCTCGTCGTCGAGCAGCTCGCCGGCGTCGTCCTCCTCCTCTTCCTCGTCGTCCTCGTCGGCGTCCTCCTCCTCGGACTCGTCGAGCTCGTCCTCGGCCGCCGGCTCGGCCAGCAGCAACGCCGCCTGAGGCGTCCCCTCCTCGAAGGACCCCTTCCCGCAGGACCCTGTCGCCGGACGGCGGCAGGGTCCTGCGCGTCCCCGGCGGCGGCTAGGGTGCGGACATGGCGAACAAGGCGAACGCCGAGATCGGCGTGATCGGCGGCTCCGGTTTCTACTCGTTCCTGGACCGTGTGACCGAGGTCCGGGTGGACACCCCCTACGGGCCGCCCAGCGACTCCCTCTTCCTCGGCGAGGTCGCCGGCCGGCGGGTCGCCTTCCTCCCCCGGCACGGACGCGGCCACCATCTGCCGCCGCACCGGATCAACTACCGGGCCAACCTGTGGGCGCTGCGGTCGGTCGGCGTGCGCCAGGTGCTCGGCCCGTGCGCGGTGGGCGGCCTGCGCCCCGAGTACGGGCCCGGCACCCTGCTGGTCCCGGACCAGCTGGTCGACCGTACGAAGTCCCGCGCGTCGACGTACTTCGACGGGCTGCCGCTGCCCGACGGCTCGGTGCCGAAGGTGGTGCACGTGTCGCTGGCCGACCCCTACTGCCCCGCCGGGCGGGCGGTCGCGCTGAAGGCGGCGCGCGGGCGGGACTGGGAGCCGGTGGACGGCGGCACCCTGGTCGTGGTCGAGGGACCCCGCTTCTCGACCCGCGCCGAATCGCTGTGGCACCGGGCGCAGGGCTGGTCGGTGGTGGGCATGACCGGCCACCCCGAGGCCGCGCTCGCCCGTGAGCTGGAACTCTGCTACACCTCGCTGACCCTCGTCACCGACCTCGACGCCGGCGCCGAGACCGGCGAGGGCGTCTCCCACGACGAGGTGCTGCGGGTGTTCGCCGCGAACGTGGACCGGCTGCGGGGCGTGCTGTTCGACGCGGTGGCCGCGCTGCCGGCCACCGCGGAGCGGAACTGCCTGTGCGCGACGGCGCTGGGCGGGATGGATCCGGGGCTCACGCTGCCGTAGGTCACGGGACGGCACGGGACCTCCCGGCGGAGCCTCCCGTTCGGGTGAGGGAGTTGTCCACACCCCGGCTGCGGATCCACAGGCCCCGGCGAGCGGCGGCGGAAAGCCCCATCGTGGGGACCGCAAACCGGCTCCCCGTCGCAGGTGGTGATCATCGTGTCCTTCCCGTCGCCCTTCTCCCTGCCGTCGTCCCCTTCCCTGCCGTCGTCCCCTTCCCTTCCGTCGTCCCCTTCCCTTCCGCCGGTTCCTTCCTCTTCTTCCTCTCCGTCCTCCCTTTCCTCCTCCCCCGCGTCCCGCCCCCTCGGCAGCGACGCCCCGCCCCCCTGCGAGGTGCCGCACTTCGCTCCCGTGCGGGTGCGCGGCGGTCGGTATCAGCTGCACCGGCTGGTGCGGCACCGGCGGCGAGCCGTGGCCGCGGGTCTCGCCGTGACGGCGGCGGCCCTGGTGGCGGCCGGTCCGCAGCAGGGGGCGGGGGCGCGGGACGCCGAGCGGGCGCGCGGCCATCCGGTGACCGGGCCGGCGGGGCAGCGGCGCGGCCCGGAGCTGGTGTCGGCGCCGGTGCGGATCGCCGACGCGGCCACGGTACGGCTGCTCAGGCCCGGTGACCGGGTCGACGTGGTCGTGGCCGGGGACGCGGGCGGCGACGCCCGGGTGGTGGCGCGCGGGGTGCGGGTGACCAGGGTGCCCGAGCCGCTGGGCGAAACCGCCGGGAGCGGGGCTCTGGTCGTGCTCGCGGTGCCGCGCGCCACCGCGCCCCGGCTGGTCGGCGCGGGCGCCACTGCACAGTTGGCGGTGACGGTGTGCTGATGTTGTCAAGTCCCTCGTTCGAGGGAGGGGGGTGGGCCGGGCGGCCCAGCGCTCACGTAGGTTGCGGAGCGGTTTGTTCCGCGACTTGTACAAAGGGGTCTTCCGGTGAGCGAGAAGAGGGGACCGGGCGTCTGGCAGGGTTTCAAGGCCTTCCTGATGCGCGGGAACGTCGTCGATCTGGCAGTGGCGGTGGTCATCGGCGCGGCCTTCACCAACATCGTCAACTCGGTGGTGAAGGGGGTCATCAACCCGCTGGTCGGCGCGATCGGCACCAAGAACCTCGACGGCTACAGCTCCTGCCTGAAGGATCCGTGCAGGGTGGCCCCCGACGGCACGGTGACGAGCGGTGTGCCGATCCTGTGGGGCTCGGTCCTCGGGGCCACCCTCAGCTTCGTGATCACCGCGGCCGTCGTCTACTTCCTGATGGTCCTGCCCATGTCGAAGTACCTGGCCCGGCAGGAGGCCCGCAGGAAGGCTAAGGAGGGCACGCGCGAAGCGGTCGAGGTGACCGAACTGGAGGTGCTGAAGGAGATCCGCGACGCGCTGGTCGCACAGCGCGGCTCCGGCCACGACCGGCAGTGACGCGAGGCGGACCGCACGGCGGCGGGGCGGGATGCGGGGCGAACCGCTCAGTGGGACGTGCGCGGTCCGCGCGGCGGCGGGGCGGGCGGTCCGCCCGGTGACGGCGGGCGGTCCGCCGACGGCAGGCGGTCCGCGCGGCGGTGACGCGGGGCGCCCGGACCGCTCACAGGTGGTGGGGCGGCTTCTCGTCGAGGAAGCGCTTCAGGTCGGCCGCGGCGTCGCCCTGGGTCCGCTCGCCCCACCCGCGGTCGGTGTCGTCCGAGGACTGCTGGTCCAGCGGGTCGTCGAAGACCAGCGCGGGCTTCGGCGCGCGGGGCTCGGGGTCCGGGGCGGTACTCATGCGTCCAGGGTACGGCCCGCGCCCCGGCGGCTGAGCGGACGGCCGGCGGGGCGTGCCTGCCGGCCGCCGCCGGACCACGCGATCACCGCCCGGCCGCTCCGGCAGCCGCCGTTCGGCCACCCCGGTCGCTTCTCCGTCCTCCCGGCCGCCGCCCGGCCGCTCGATCACCGCTCTGCCCCGGCCGCCGCTGTCCGCTCGCGGCCCTGCCCCGACCGCCACCCGGTCGCCCCCGCCACCTCGGCCGCCATCTGGCCAACCCGGCTGCCGCCGCCCCGACCGCCCGCCACCGCTGCACCACACTGGCGCCATGACACTCGACGCATTGACGGACGTGACCGGTGTGCGGGTCGGGCACGCCACCCGCACCGGCGACGGATGGCTCACCGGCACCACGGTGGTACTCGCCCCGGAGGGCGGAGCGGTCGCCGCCGTGGACGTGCGCGGCGGCGGTCCCGGCACCAAGGAGACCGACGCGCTCGACCCGCGCAACGTGGTGCAGAAGGTCGAGGCGATCGTGCTGACCGGCGGCAGCGCGTACGGGCTCGACGCGGCGTCCGGGGTGATGGCCTGGCTGGAGGAGCGGGGACGCGGGGTGCGCGTGGGGTCCGACCCCGCGCACGTCGTGCCGGTGGTGCCCGCCGCCTGCGTCTTCGATCTGGGCCGGGGCGGCGACTTCCGGGCGAGGCCGGACGCCGCCACCGGGCGGGCCGCGGTGGAGGAGGCCGCTGCGAGCGCGCCGGGCACGCCCGTGCGGGAGGGCTGCGTGGGCGCCGGTACGGGGGCCGCGGTCGGGGCGCTGAAGGGCGGGGTCGGCACCGCGAGCACCGTCCTGGGCTCGGGGATCACGGTGGCCGCGCTGGTGGTGGCCAACGCGGCGGGATCGGCGATGGATCCGGGAACGGGGGTGCTGTACGGGGAGCTGTACGAGGAGCTGTTCCAGGGACGGCGCGTGGAGCGTCCCCAGGCGCGGGTGCACGAGGCCGCGCGCCGGCGGCTCGCCGAGGCCGCGGCGAAGAGCCCGCCTCCCCCGCTCAACACCACGCTGGCCGTGGTCGCCACGGACGCGAACCTGTCCAGGGCGCAGGCGCAGAAGCTGGCCGGCACGGCGCACGACGGCATCGCGCGTGCCGTACGGCCGGTGCATCTGCTCAACGACGGGGACACGGTGTTCGCGCTGGCGACCGGGAGGCGGCGGCTCGACACCGTCGACCCCCTCGCGCTGAACGAGGTTCTCGCGGCGGGCGCGGACGCGGTGACGCGGGCGATCGTACGGGCGGTGCGCGCGGCCGAGCCGGTGGCCGGGCCGGGCGGGGAGTGGCCGTCGTACGGGGAGCTGTACGGCGGCCGGTGACGAGGCCCGCGCAGCACGGGCGGACGGTGGTCCCCGGGAGGCCCGTGGGGACGCGGGCGGACGGTTCGGCGGCCGGCTCCGACAGCGGGTACGGCATTCCGGACGTGCCGTACCCGCCGCGTCCGGAGAGGTACGGGGTCCTCGTCCACGGCGGCCGGGCGGCCACCGGTACGGCGGGGCGATGCGCCCTTCGGCGGCCGGGGCGCCGTCCGGTGTCGCGCCGGCCCGCAGGACGCATGGAGTGCTCGGGGGTGCGGGGTGCTCGGGGCGCACGCGCCATGCGAGGTGCAGGAGACGTGCGGGGTGTACGAGACATGCGAGGTGCGCGGGGTGCGCGAAATGTGCGGGGCGCCCAGGACGGGAAGACGCGCGGGACGCGCGGAACCCCCCGGGGTGTGGGACGCGCGGGACGTACGGGGCGGCACGCCCTCCGAAGGGTTCCGCCACAGCCCGCTCACCGGGGGCTTCGTGGCCGCGGAGCCCCTGACCGGACGGCCGCACCGGACAACGGCCGGAACACGCCGCCGAACGGCCGGATCCGCGAAAGTGCCGTCTGTGCAGCAGAATTTGACGGTGCGTCGGGCAGCACGGGAACTTTTCGCGCGGCCGACGCGTTTTCCGGGCGTACGTTTTCTCGGTTCCCGGACATGATGTCCGACCGAGGGGCTACGGTATGCACCCACAAGGTGACATGCAGCAACGCCGGGAGAAGCCTTGAGCGTTCCGTACGAGACGGCAGCGTACGAACCACCCGAGTCGCCCGAGTCTCCGGAGGAGCACCTCGCGCGACTCCTCGGTCGCGCCCTGAACTCGTTCGAGTTGCCCGACGAGACGATACGGCGACTGGACTGCGCGCTGGCGCACGACAGTTCGCTGCACTCCGCGCACCACAGCGCGGGCCTGCACCGCGAGACGTACCGGCACACCTGGCTGCTCGCCGACGGCTCCGCGCTCACGCTCTGGGAACTCGTCCACAACACCGCCCCGGGCAGCGAACCGCAGGCCGAGGTGTACCTCGACGAGGAGGAGCTGCGCGCCGCCACCACGCGGCTGCCGCTGCCGCCGGACACGCCGGACTTCGAACTGCCGGTGCTGGTGGAGCTGTCGCCGATACCCGCCCGGCGGCACGCCTACGTCCCCGACGACTCGGCGGACCACGCGCGCCGGCTGCTGCGCCGCGCGGAGAACGCCGACCGGCCGGGCGCGGACACGGCCGCGTTACTGACCACGGCGTTCGCGCACCAGATCACGCAGGTCTTCGGCCGGCCCACCCGCGCGGGCCGCGCCGGACTGAGCTTCTCGCTCTACGAGCACGCGTTCCTGCTGCGCGACGGCAGGGAGATCTCCCTCTGGGAGGTCGAGCACACGGTCACGCCCGACGGGCGGCACATGTGCGAGGTGTACGCCACCGAGGACGCGGCCCGCGAGGCGATGGAGCGGCGGGCGGCACAGGTCCCCTGAGACAGCGCGACGCCGGGCCGGGTCCCGTGCGGACCCGGCCCGGCGCGGTGCGGTGCGGTGGCCGTCCCTACGCCGCCACCGGCTGCTTCGTCCCCGCCGCCTCGGCCGCCGTGCCCTCACCGGTCCCCCGGGGCGCGCCGCCCGGAGCCTGCTTGCGCAGGCCCTTGAGGGCGACCACCAGGGCGGTGGTGACGCAGACGCCCGCCGCGATGGCGACCAGGTACAGCAGCGGGTTGCCGATCAGCGGGACCACGAAGATGCCGCCGTGCGGGGCGCGCAGGGTGGCGCCGAAGGCCATCGACAGGGCGCCGGTGACCGCGCCGCCCGCCATCGAGGCCGGGATGACCCGCAGCGGGTCCGCGGCGGCGAACGGGATCGCGCCCTCGGAGATGAACGAGGCGCCCAGCACCCAGGCGGCCTTGCCGTTCTCCCGCTCGGTCCGGGTGAAGAGCTTGCCGCGCACGGTCGTCGCCAGGGCCATCGCCAGCGGCGGGACCATGCCGGCCGCCATCGCGGCGGCCATGATCTTCATCGCGGAGTCGCTCGGGGAGGCGACCGCGATACCGGCCGTGGCGAAGGTGTACGCGACCTTGTTGACCGGGCCGCCGAGGTCGAAGCACATCATCAGGCCGAGCAGGGCGCCGAGCAGGACGGCGTTGGTGCCGGTCAGGCCGTTCAGCCAGTCGGTCATGCCCTTCTGCGCGGAGGCGATGGGCTTGCCGATGACGACGAACATCAGGAAGCCGACGACCGCCGAGGAGATCAGCGGGATCACCACCACCGGCATGATGCCGCGCAGCGCCGCCGGGATGTTCACCTTCTGGATCGCCAGCACCACGCCACCGGCGATCAGACCGGCCGCCAGGCCGCCCAGGAAGCCCGCGCCGATGGTCAGCGAGATCGCGCCGCCGACGAAGCCGGGCACCAGACCCGGCCGGTCCGCCATGCCGTACGCGATGTAGCCGGCCAGGACCGGGACGAGGAAGCCGAAGGCGGCTCCGCCGATCTGGAAGAACAGCGCGCCCCAGCTGTCGGCCTGCGCCCAGGCGAACTGGTCCATGACCGACGGCGCCTTGTTGACCTCGTAGCCGCCGATCGCGAAGCCGAGGGCGATCAGCAGACCGCCCGCCGCGACGAACGGGACCATGTAACTGACGCCGGACATCAGCCACTTGCGCAGCTTGGTGCCGTAGCCCTCGCCGGAGTCGCCGGCGCGCTCGACGGGCGTGGGCGCCGATCCGGACGTCACCTCGCCGCGTGCGGCCTTCTGCCGCGCCTCGGCGATCAGTTCGGCGGGCCGGTTGATGGCCGCCTTGACGCCGGTGTCGACGGTCGGCTTCCCGGCGAAGCGGTCCTTCTCCCGCACGGGCACGTCGTGGGCGAAGATCACGGCGTCCGCCGCCGCGACGACGGCCGGGTCGAGCCGGGTGAAGCCGGCCGAGCCCTGCGTCTCGACGACGACGTCGACACCCGCCTCACGGCCCGCGTTCTCCAGGGACTCGGCCGCCATGTAGGTGTGGGCGATGCCGGTGGGGCAGGAGGTGACGGCGACGACCCGGAACGGGCGCTCGCCTCCGTCCGCGGCCTGCGCGGTGCCCGTGGCGGCGGCGGAAGAGGCCGCTCCCGCCGACGCCACGGTGTCCTGGGAACCGGCCGCCGCGGTGGCTCCGGAACCTGCTGCCGCGGTCTCCCCGCCGGCGGCCGCCGCGGTCGCTCCGGCACCCGCCGCTGCGGAGTCCTCGGAGCCGGTCGCCGGGGGCTCGTCCCCGCGGATCAGCGCCACCGCTGCCGCCGCGTCGCCCACCGCCCGCAGCGCGTCGGTGAACTCGGCGTTCATCAGCTGCCGGGCCAGCGACGACAGGATCGTCAGATGGGCGTCGTCGGCACCGGCGGGCGCGGCGATCAGGAAGATCAGGTCGGCGGGGCCGTCCGCCGCGCCGAAGTCGATGCCCTGCGCGCTGCGGCCGAAGGCCAGCGTCGGCTCGGTGACGTGCGCGCTGCGGCAGTGCGGGATGCCGATGCCGCCGTCGAGGCCGGTCGGCATCTGCGCCTCACGGGCGGCCACGTCGGCGAGGAAGCCCTCCAGGTCGGTCACCCGGCCCAGGGCCACCATGCGCTCGGCGAGGGCGCGCGCCGCCGCTTCCTTGGTGTCGGCGGACAGGTCGAGATCGACCAGATCCGCGGTGATCATGTCGCTCATCGCGGGCTCCTTCGCACGCGTACCGCCCGGGGAGTGGGGTGGGCGGGGGTGGGGACGAGGGTGGGGACGGGGACGCGGTGGGGGGTCGGGGCGGAGGGGGAGAGTAAGACCGAGCCTCGCCCCTGACGGGCCGATTCCACAAGAATCGGAAGAAAGGAAAGGAGGGGCAGAAACAGGGCGAACGCGGCGCAGAGCGGGACCGGGGCCCGCAGGGGAGGCGTCATGTCACCGGCTCCTTCAGCGCACGGCCCACCGGAACCTCACCGGTCACCGTCACCGCGGCCGGGTCCAGGTCGTCCGGCGTCGGCATCACGCTGCCGGGCAGCCGGACGGCCGCCGCGCCGTGCGCGACCGCCGAGGCCAGCGCCTCCGGCCCGCTGCCGCCGGCGATGAGGAAACCGGCGAGGGAGGAGTCGCCGGCGCCGACGTTGCTGCGGACGACGTCCACGCGCGCGCTGCCGAACCAGGCGCCCGCGTCGTCCACGAGCAGCTGCCCGTCGGCGCCCAGGCTCGCCAGGACGGCCCGCGCGCCCGACTCCCGCAGTTCCTCGGCCGCCTTCAGCGCGTCGCCCACGGTGGCCAGGGGCCGCCCGACGGCCTCCGCGAGCTCCTCGGCGTTGGGCTTCACCACGTCGGGCCGCTCGCGCAGCGCCTGGCGCAGGGCGGGCCCGGAGGTGTCCAGCGCGATGCGCACGCCGGCGGCGTGCGCCCGCGCGACCAGCTCGGCGTACCAGGAGGGCGCGAGACCGCGCGGCAGGCTGCCGCAGCAGGCGATCCAGTCGGCGTCCCGCGACTGCCGCCGCACCGTCTCCAGCAGCAGGTCCTGCTCCGCCGGCGACAGTTCCGGACCCGGCGCGTTGATCTTCGTCAGGATCCCGTCCGCCTCCGCGAGCGCGATGTTCGAGCGGGTGGCTCCGGCGACCGGGACCGGCGCGACCTCGATGCCCTGCGCGTGCAGCAGATCGGCGACGACCGCGCCCGGCGCCCCGCCCAGCGGCAGGACGGCGACCGTGCGCCGCCCGGCCGCCGCGACCGCGCGCGAGACGTTGACCCCCTTGCCACCGGGGTCCATGCGTTCGCCGGTGGCCCGGACGACCTCGCCGCGGTCCAGCGAGGGGACCTCGTACGTACGGTCCAGGGACGGGTTGGGGGTGACGGTGAGGATCATGCGCGCACTACTTCCGTGCCGCCGCGCTCGATCGCGACGGCGTCTTCGGGGTCCAGCCCGCTGTCGGTGATCAGCAGGTCCACGTCGCTCAGGGCGCCGAAGCGGGCGAAGTGCTCCTGGCCGTGCTTGGTGGAGTCGGCCAGCAGCACGACGCGGCGGGCCGCGGCCACCGCCGCGCGCTTGACCGCCGCCTCGGCGAGGTCGGGGGTGGTCAGCCCGTGCCGGGCGGAGAAGCCGTTGGCCGCCACGAACAGCACGTCGGCGCGGATCTCGCCGTACGCGCGCAGCGCCCAGGCGTCCACGGCGGCGCGCGTGCGGTGCCGTACGCGCCCGCCGACCAGGTGGAGCTGGATGCCGGGGTGGTCCGCGAGGCGGGCCGCGATGGGCAGGCTGTGCGTGACGACGGTGAGGGAGGCCTCCAGCGGGAGCGCGGCGGCCAGGCGCGCCACCGTCGTGCCGGCGTCGAGGATCACCGTGCCCTCGGCCGGCAGTTCGGCGAGTGCGGCCTTGGCGATGCGGTCCTTCTCGTCGGCCGCCGTCGACTCGCGTTCGGCGAGGTCCGGCTCGAAGTCGAGGCGGCCGGCCGGGATGGCGCCGCCGTGCACCCGGCGGATCAGGCCGGCGCGGTCGAGGGCCTTCAGGTCGCGGCGGATGGTCTCCGCCGTCACCTGGAACTCCTCGGCCAGCGACACCACGTCCACTCGCCCGCTGTCCCGGGCGAGACGGAGGATCTCCTGCTGCCGTTCCGGCGCGTACATGCCTGTTCGCCTCCGATCAATGCCCGAGTCTGTGGTTTCACCGGGAACGCTACGCCGGGTTTTCCGGAAAGTAAACGGTTTCGGGCTTAAACAAACCTCAACCGGGCACGATCGGACCCCGTCGTCAGGAATCGCAAGGGAGAGGAGGGCGGGGAAGCGGGGGCCGAGGGAGGCGGGAGAGGCGGTCACGGCCGCATCAGGACAGCTCCTGTCCCAATGGTGCGGCACCCTCGGATCCATGACGACGGACACCCCGGCCCGGCTGCTGCGCCTGCTCTCCCTCCTCCAGACGCCCCGCGAGTGGCCCGGCGGAGAACTCGCCGAGCGGCTCGGGGTCTCCCGCCGCACGGTCCGGCGGGACATCGACCGGCTGCGCGAGCTCGGGTACCCGGTGCAGGCGACCAGGGGCGCGGACGGCGGTTACCGGCTCGTCGCGGGCAAGGCGATGCCGCCCCTCGTCCTCGACGACGAGGAGGCGGTGGCGATCGCGGTCGGGCTGCGCGCCGGAGCCGGGCACGCGGTCGAGGGGGTGGACGAGGCGTCGGTGCGCGCCCTGGCCAAGCTGGAGCAGGTGCTGCCCGGCCGGCTGCGCCGTCGCGTCGCCACGCTCCAGGCCGCCACGACCCCGCTGCCCGGCGGGGACGGACCGGGCATCGCGCCCGAGACGCTGACCGTGATGGCCTCGGCGGTGGCCGGGCGGGAGCGGCTGCGGTTCGCCTACCGCGCCGGGGACGGCACCGGGTCGCGGCGCCTGACCGAGCCGTACCGCCTGATGTCGACGGGGCTCCGCTGGTATCTCGTCGCGTACGACCTCGACCGCGCCGACTGGCGCACCTTCCGGGTCGACCGGGTGAGCGAGCCGTTCGCCACGGGGGCGCGGTTCGCCCCGCGGGAGCTGCCGGCGGAGAGCGCCGCCGCGTACCTGCGGCAGTCGATACGGCGGCACCAGGACGCCTACGACGTCACCGTCACGTTCGCCGCGTCCGCCGAGGCCGTGGCCGCCCGGCTGCCGGCCTGGATGGGGGCGCCCGAGCCGCTCGACGGGGCGAGCTGCCGCCTGCGGGCCACCGTCGAGGACCCGGTGGAGTGGACGGCGGCACGGCTGGCGCTGCTCGGGGTGGAGTTCCGGGTGCACGAGCCGGAGGAACTGGTGCGGTGCGTGGGCGAGCTGGGAGCGCGACTGAGCCGGGCGGCGGGGCGCTGACGGAGGACAGGGACGCTCGGCGGGCGGCCGGGCACCGCCCGCTCCCGCCGCGGCGCCGGGGACGCGTGGACCCCGCTGCGCAGAGGGAGCCGGGCCCGGCGCCCGGGGGGGGAGGCGCCGAAGCCCGGCTCTGGGAGAGTCCCGGCACCGGGGGGAGTGCGTCGGGACTTGGCTCGGTGGGTACGGGCGGGGCGGTGGCCCCGGCCCGAACTGGTGGGTCCTGAGGGTTTGTTCCCGGCCCCCTGCCGGTTGAAGCGGCGTTACAGCGCCAGGTTTGCGCGGTCTTTCGCCACCCGGCGTGCGCACCCCTCGCCGGCGCACACCGCCGGCAGCGCGTCGCCGCCCGGCTTCCTCGGCGCCGCCCGGCTCGGCGGCGGCGCCGGCTCCGGCGCGTCACGGACTCCGACGCGTCGCGGCCTCGGTGCACGCCGCCGTCGCGGCACCGCCCCGAAGCCGGTGTTACGCCACCGCCTCGAAGCCGGTGTCGCGGGCCAGCTTCTTCAGCTCCAGCAGCGCGTGCTTCTCGATCTGGCGGATGCGTTCGCGCGTCAGGCCGTGCTCCTTGCCGACCTCGGTCAGCGTGCGCTCCCGGCCGTCCTCGATGCCGTACCGCATCTTGATGATGGAGGCCGTGCGCGGGTCGAGGCGGCCGATGAGGCCGTCGAGCTCCTCGCTGCGCAGCAGCGTCAGCACCGACTGCTCCGGGGACACCGCCGAGGTGTCCTCCAGCAGGTCGCCGAACTGGGTCTCGCCCTCGTCGTCCACCGACATGTTCAGCGAGACCGGGTCGCGGGCCCAGTCGAGGACGTCGACGACGCGCTCCGGCGTCGAACCGAGCTCGGCGGCGATCTCCGCGGGCTCCGGCTCCCGGCCGTGCTCCCGGTTGAACTCGCGCTGCACGCGCCGGATCCGGCCCAGCTCCTCCACCAGGTGGACGGGCAGGCGGATGGTGCGCGACTGGTCGGCTATGGACCGCGTGATCGCCTGGCGGATCCACCAGGTCGCGTACGTCGAGAACTTGAAGCCCTTGCGGTAGTCGAACTTCTCGACCGCGCGCACCAGGCCGGCGTTGCCCTCCTGGATCAGGTCGAGCAGGGGCAGGCCGCTGCGCGGGTAGCGCCGGGCGACGGCGACGACCAGCCGGAGGTTGGAGCGGATGAAGATGTCCTTCGCCCGCTCGCCCTCGGCGACCAGGGCCTCCAGTTCCTCGCGGGTGGCGTCCGCCTTGGTCTCCTCGTAGCCGTCGAGGACCTGCCGCGCGAACACACCCGCTTCGATGATCTGGGACAGCTCGACCTCCTTTGCGGCGTCGAGCAGCGGTGTACGCGCGATCTCGTCGAGGTACATGCCGACCAGATCGCGGTCGGCGAGCTCGCCGCCGGTGGCGCGAACACTGCTTGCCGCGTCGGCCGTCTCGCCGGTGGCGGACTGACGACGGGCGACGGCACGGGTTGCCATGCGTGCTCCCTTGCGATGGTGGGTCAGCGGGTGGTCCTTCAGATGCCTGGCACCGTCTCCGGGTCTCTCCGGTCTTGCCTCCGGACTCTGCCCGGGTGCCCCGCATCTGATGGAAACAACGACTGGAATCAGGACAGAATTCCCAACCCACCCATCAAACTTTCTGATCATGCAGTACCCTGTCCCGCCACACCTCGCGGCGCACTGTCCGCGGAACGCGCGGAAGCCCAGGTCAGACCGGACGCCGAGGAGGGTGCTCACCCCCTCACCGGCCCCCGCTCCCCCCGCGCGCACGAGACGGCCGTCACATGCCGCGCAGCGGGCTTCACCCGGGTGGAGTACCGCCCCCGGCCGCTCTCCCACCCGGAAGACGGACGGCGCCGGCGGAAGGTTCCGCGCGGCCGGCCCCGGGCCGCCGCCGACGCGACGGTCCGGACGCGGCCGCCGGCCGGCCCGGCCGGCCGGCCGGGACTCACCCGAACTGCACCGACCGCTTCGCCAGCCCCATCCAGAACCCGTCGATCACCGACTTCCCCAGGCACAGGTCCCCGGCCGCGTCCGCCGCGCCCATCGCCACGAACAGGGGCGCGAAGTGCTCGGTGCGCGGGTGGGCGAGCGGGCCCGCCGGGGACTTGCGCGTGAAGTCCAGCAGCGCGTCGACGTCGCCGGACTCCAGCGCGCGCCGGCCCCAGTCGTCGAACTCCGCCGACCAGGCGGGGACGCCCCCGTGCCGCAGCGCGGCCAGGTTGTGGGTGAAGAAGCCGGAGCCGACGATCAGCACGCCCTCGTCGCGCAGCGGCGCCAGCCTGCGCCCGGTCTCCATCAGCCGCACCGGGTCGAGGGTCGGCAGGGAGATCTGGAGGACGGGGACGTCGGCCTCGGGGTACATCTCGACCAGCGGCACGTACGCGCCGTGGTCGAGGCCGCGGTCCGGGACGTCCTGCACGGGCGTGCCCGGGGCGCGCAGCAGCTTCCGCACGGACTCGGCCAGCGCGGGGGCGCCGGGGGCCTCGTACGTCACCCGGTAGTAGCGCTCGGGGAAGCCCCAGAAGTCGTGGACGAGCGGGACGGTCCCGGTGGCGCCAAGGGCGAGCGGGGCCTCCTCCCAGTGCGCGGAGACGACGAGGACCGCCGCCGGCCGGGGCAGGGCGGCGGACCAGGCGGCGAGCTCGCCGGGCCAGACGGGGTCGTCCGCCAGCGGCGGCGCGCCGTGGCTGAGGTACAGGACGGGCATGCGCTCCTGGACGGCGGACATGACGGCGGCTCCTTCCGGGGTCCGGGCGCTCGACCGCGCACCGCTTGCTTTAAGTCTCAACCTCCTCCGCGACCCTACGCCCCGTTTGTTTAATGTTCAAGAAGTGGTCTCGTAGAGTGGAATGCATGAAGACGGCACCCGCATCCGCACCACGCACCGAAGAGCCTCGCTGGCTGACCCGCGAGGAGCAGCGCGTCTGGCGCTCGTACATCGAGGCCAGCACCCTTCTGGAGGACCACCTCGACCGTCAGCTCCAGCGCGACGCGGGCATGCCGCACATCTACTACGGGCTGCTGGTGAAGCTCGCCGAGTCCCCGCACCGCCGGCTGCGGATGACCGAACTGGCCATGCAGGCGAAGATCACCCGGTCGCGGCTCTCGCACGCCATAGCGCGCCTGGAGAAGAACGGCTGGGTGCGCCGCGAGGACTGCCCCTCCGACAAGCGGGGCCAGTTCGCCGTCCTGACGGAGGAGGGATACGAGGTGCTGCGGCGCACCGCGCCCGGCCATGTGGCCGCCGTGCGCCAGGCGGTCTTCGAGCGGCTCTCCCCGGAACAGCAGGAGTCCCTCGGCGAGATCATGCGGATCATCGCCGAGGGACTCCAGCCCGACGAAGCGGGTGCGGACCTGCCCTGGCTCCGCTGAGGCGGCGGGCCGGGGCAGGCACCGGGAGCCGTGCGGACGGGGCGTCCCCTCCCCGTCCGCACGGGATCACGAACGGCCCGAAGCGGCACGCCCCGGATGAACACTTCGAAGCGGCGCGGCCCGGACGACCGGTCCGAAGCGGCGCGGCCCGTACGCGCGGCCCGGAGGATGCGGCCGGGCCGCGCCGTCAGTGGACGACGACCGGCACCGCCGGCGCCTCCTCCGCCCCCTGGCCGGAGCCGGTCACCGCGGTGACGTCCGGGCGGCCGGCGTTGACGAGGGTCAGCGCGATGGCCGCGGCCACGACGAGGATGCCGACGGCGAACCAGATCGCGCTGGTGTAGCCCTGCACCTGGCCCTGCAGCTGGACGAGCTGCTGCTGGGACCGGCCGGCCGCGCCGGCGAGGTGGTCCTCGATGTAGGACGCGGTGGCCGAGGCGGCGATGGTGTTCAGCAGGGCCGTGCCGATCGCGCCGCCCACCTGCTGCGAGGTGTTGACCATCGCCGAGGCCACCCCGGAGTCCCGCGGCTCGACGCCCTGGGTGGACAGCGACATGGCCGGCATGAAGGCCGTGCCCATGCCGAGGCCGAGCAGCAGCATCGCGGGCAGCAGCAGGGCGGCGTAGGAGGAGTCGATCTCCATCCGGGTCAGCAGCAGCATGCCGAGGGCGGCGACCAGGAAGCCGGGGCCCATCAGCAGCCGGGGCGCGACCCGGGTCATCAGCCGGGTGCCGATCTGGGTGGAGCCCGTGATCATGCCGGCGATCATCGGCAGGAAGGCGAAGCCGGTCCTGACCGGCGAGTAGCCCTTCACGACTTGAAGGTAGTAGGTCAGGAAGAGGAACAGGCCGAACATCGCGATGATCGCGAGGCCCAGGGAGAGGTAGACGCCGCCGCGGTTGCGCTCGGTGATCACGCGCAGCGGCAGCAGCGGGGCCTTGACCCTCGCCTCGACGGCGACGAAGGCGGCGAGCAGGACCGCGGAGGCGACGAACATGGCGACCGTCACGGATTCGCCCCAGCCCTCGGACTCGGCGCGGGTGAAGCCGTAGACGAGCGCGACCAGGCCGAGCGTGGACAGGACCACGCCGGGGATGTCGAGCGTCGAGCGGTTGCGGCCGCCCTCCGGCTCACGGACGACGAGCCAGGCGCCGGCCGCGGCGACCACGGCGAACGGGATGTTCACGTAGAACGTCCAGCGCCAGTCCAGGTACTCGGTGAGGAAACCGCCGAGGATCAGGCCGACGGCGCCGCCGCCGCCGGCGATCGCGCCGTAGATGCCGAACGCCTTGGCGCGTTCCTTGGCGTCGGTGAACATCACGGCGAGCAGCGAGAGCGCGGCGGGCGCCAGGAGGGCGCCGAAGACGCCCTGCAGGGCGCGGGCGCCGAACATCATCGCCTCGTTGGTGGCCGCGCCGCCCAGCGCGGAGGCGGCGGCGAAGCCGGCCAGGCCGACGACGAAGGCGCGCTTGCGGCCCCACAGGTCGGCGATCCGGCCGCCGAACAGCAGCAGACCGCCGAAGGCGAGGGCGTAGGCCGTGACGACCCACTGCCGGTTGCCGTCGGAGATGCCCAGGTCCTGCTGGGCGGAGGGCAGGGCGATGTTCACGATGGTGGCGTCGAGGACGACCATCAGCTGGGCGAGCGCGATGAAGACGAGCGCTTTCCAGCGGCCCGGATCGACGGCTTCGCGTGCCTTTACGGCTGTTGCAGACATGGAGGTACCCACTTCGGGACTTCGTGACGGAGACTTCGGGACTTCGTGATGGAAAAACCGGAAAAGGACGATAAAGGGGTCGAGGAGGGAGACGAGGGCGGAAAGAGGACGTCGTGAGGGACAGGTCGGCGGCGACGGTGCCGGCGACCGGTGCGAGCAGGGCTGTCAGTGCGGGTGAGGACCGCTGGGACGCGCTGGACTAGTCGGGGTTCACGGGTGGTTCATCGGCCGCCACCGCCGTTCGCCCGTTCGCCGGGACAGCCCCGGCGAAGGTCCTCCAGGGTCACGGCCGCACCCGGCAGGGCGGAGCGGGCCGGGGCCCGCAGTCCGTCCAGGAACAGCTGGAGGTGGCGGTGGACGAAACGGTCGGAGCTGAGGCACTCCGTACCGGCCGGGGGCCGGCTGAGCTGGCCCACGGCGACCATCAGGTCGCCGACGCCCACGTCGGCGCGCAGCTGACCGGCCGCCTTCGCACGGTCCATGATCCCGGCGACGAGCCGCTCGACCCGTTCCCGCGCGGCCTCCAGATCCGGGTGGGACCGCTCGAAGGCACTGGAGATCATCGGGCACAGCGCGCTGATCCGCTCGTCCGCGGCGACGTGCACGAAGCGCTCCAGCGCCCCGAAGGCGTCGCCGGACTCCGCGAGCGCCTGCTCGGCCGCGCGCGCGGTGCGTTCCATGACCGAGCAGACGACCTCCCGGACCAGGGCGTCGCGGTCCGGGAAGTTGCGGTACACCGTGGCGTTGCCGACGCCGGCCCGGCGGGCGATCTCGTCGAGCGGCGCGTCGGGGCCGTGCTCGACGAACATCTCCCGGGCGGCGGTGACGATCCGCTCCCGGTTGCGCAGGGCGTCGGCGCGCGGCCTGCTCGCCTTGCGCTGCGCGGGGGTCGCGGTCTGCACGGCGCACTCCTGGGGGGACTCGGCTGACACGATCCGGGGACGCGGTCCCCGTTTCGCTCGGACACCTGGCTAAACGGGGAAACGGTCCCCGGTTATTTCCAGGCGGTGAGGAATTTTCAGTGACCTGGCTCACACCATCATGGAGGACGCACCGCTCTACCCGCGAGAAACCCACGATCGGTCTCCCCCAGCGCGCGTCCCCCCGCCCCCCGACGGAGGGTGAGGGCAAGGGTGCAGTCCGTCACCTGCGGCTGCCGTGGCGCGGGAGGTCGCATGAGGAGCCGCCGGATACGCCCCCGCCGCCTGGCCGCCCTGGCGTCCGTCACCACCCTGACCCTCGCCGTCAGCACCTCGGCGGGCACCGGCCCCCTCGTCCCGGGCACCACGACGGCCGGAGCGGCGCCCGTCCCGCCGTCCCGCTCCGCCGCGCTCGCCCCCTGCATGATCCGCGGCGACCGCGGCGTCCAGCTGTCCGAGGGCATCCCGACCCCCGACGGCTACGCCCGCCCCACCGGCACCGTCCGCGCCCTGACCCTGATGGTCGACTTCTCCGACGCGCCCGGCGAGGGCAGCGCGCTCGACCGTTTCGCCGAGTTCTTCCCGCAGACCCGGCAGTGGTTCCGCACCAGTTCCTACGGCCGCCTCGACTACCGCCCCGAGACGCCGGTCCGCGACTGGCTGCGCATGCCGAAGCCGTTCCACGCGTACGGCATAGAACGCGGCGCCCCCTTCGACCCCGCCTACCGGGAACTGGTGCACGACATCGTGGCGGCGGCCGACGCGACGGTGGACTTCCGCGCGTACGACCTCATGAACGTGCTGGTGACGCCGAACGCGGGTCCCTCGGCGCTGGACACGGTCCTGTCCGTCACGTTCGCCGGCAACACGCAGGCCCCGGTCGCCGACGGGGTGCCGGTGGCCAACGCCTCCTTCGTCTACTCCCGCCAGGACGACGGGTCCGGCTCCTACCACCGCACCGGCTACCGCGTCCTGCCGCACGAGAACGGCCACGTCTTCGGCCTGCCCGACCTGTACACCGCCGAGGGCGGGGGCGCGGTCGGCCACTGGGACATCATGAGCGAGGACTGGGGGGCCAACAACGACCTGCTGGGCTGGCACAAGTGGAAGCTGGGCTGGCTGGACCCCGCGCAGGTGCACTGCGCGTCGGCGCCCGGGACGGCCGAGTACGAGCTGACGCCGCTGGCCCGCGCGGGCGGCCCCAAACTGGTCTTCGTCCCGCTGGACGAGCGGACCGGGTACGCCGTCGAGCTGCGCACCCGCGCCGGCAACGACGAGGCGGTGTGCCGGCCGGGGGTGCTGGTCTACCGGGTCGACGCGGGGGTGGACACCGGGATGGGCCCGGTGACGGTGCACGACTCCCGCCGGGACAGCGGCGGCTGCACCCGCAGCCCGAACGTGCACGCGGAACTGTCGGACGCGACGTTCACGCCCGGGGAGACGTTCGAGGACCCCGAGCGGGAAGTGGTGATCACCGTGACGGGGACGGACCCGGCGGGGAACCACCGGGTGCGGGTCACCCGGAGGTG
The DNA here is from genome assembly GCF_044456065.1 of Streptomyces sp. NPDC051041. Lineage (NCBI taxonomy): Bacteria > Bacillati > Actinomycetota > Actinomycetes > Kitasatosporales > Streptomycetaceae > Streptomyces > Streptomyces sp. NPDC051041. The sequence goes on along the minus strand of NZ_JBITFM010000005.1, from coordinate 178,893 downwards.
AGGGAGCGGGGCGGGGACGGGCCGCGGCCCCGGGAGGCGTTCCCGCTCCCGGTCACGGCGGTGCGGGAAGGGCCCGGCGGATTACCGTAGGCCTGCCGCGACCGCCGTACCGGAGAACCGATGCCCGCGAAGACCATGAACGACGCCCAGGCCGGGCCCGCCGTGCCGGCGGACGTACCGGCGGAGGCCGTCACGCCGCTGATCCGCGGGATCGCCGTGCTGCGCCGGCTGACCGAGGCGGACGGGACGCTCAGCCTCAGCGGGCTCGAACGGGCCACCGGCCTCGCCCGCTCCACGGTCGACCGCATCACGGCGACGCTCGCCCGCATGGGATACGTCCGCCTCGACGGCCGCGACGTGTTCCTCGCCCCCCGCCTGATGGAGCTGGGCAACGCCTACCTGGCGGCCCTGCGCCTGCCCGCGCTGCTGGACGCGCGCGCGGACGCCCTCGCCGACGAACTGGACGAGTCGGTCTCGCTGGCGGTCGGCGACCGCGACGGCATCCGCTTCATCCACCAGGCCACCCGCCGCCGCGCGATGTCCCTGAGCTTCCGCATCGGCGACCTGCTGCCGGCCGAACGCACCGCGCCGGGCCCGCTGTTCGCCGCCGAGTGGACGGAACAGGACTGGCGCCGCTGGCGGGAACGCCGCGCCGCGGACCCCCGGGACCAGGGCTTCCCGGCCCTGCCGCCCCGCGAACGCGCCGCCTCCGACGAGGAGTTCGAGCTCCGGACCGCACGGGCCGCGGCGGACGGCTGGGCGCTGGACGACCAGCTGATCGAACCGGGGCTGGTCGCCGTCGCCGTACCGGTGCGGGACCCGGCCACGGACCGGGTGGCGTGCGTGGCGAGCGTGGTGAGCCACACCAGCCGGCACACCGCCGAGCACCTGCGCGACACCCTGCTGCCGCGTCTGCGGTCGGCGGTGGCGGGCATGGAGCACGACCTGCGCCAGGCCCCGCCCCCGGCCGCCGGACCACCGCCCTCGGGCCTGGCGACCTGGACGGGCGCGTCGAAGCTGGAACTGGGCCGGGAGTTCATCGAGTCGCTGGCGCGCGGCCTGACGGTCCTGACGGCCTTCGGCGAGGACCGGCCGGCCCTGACCCTCACGGAGGTGGCGAAGGCGACGGGCCTGGCCCGGGCGACGGCCCGCCGGGCACTGATCACCTACGAGCACGAGGGCCTGGTGGCCCAGGACGAGCACCGCCGGTTCACCCTCACCCCGCGGGTGCTGTCCCTGGGCTTCCCGCCCCTGTCCCGCACCTCCCTCCCCCAGATCGCCCACCCGCACCTGACCGACCTCGCCGCCCGCCTCCACGAGTCGACGTCACTGGCGGTCCTGTCGGAGTCGGGCAGGGAGATCCAGTACACGGCCCGGGTGGCGACGACCCGCGTGATGAGCGTCAACATCACGGTCGGCACCCGCCTGCCGGCCCACGCGACCTCCCTCGGCCGGGTCCTCCTGGCGGACCTCCCGGAACCCGGCCGCGCCCTGGGCGACCTGCGCCCGCTGACCCCCCGCACCCTCACGGACCCCCCGGCCCTGACCCGCGTCCTGGACCAGGTCCGCGCCCAGGGCTACGCCCTCGTCGACGAGGAACTGGAGGAGGGCCTGCGCTCGATCGCGGTCCCGGTCCGCGACCGCGCGGGCAGAGTGGTCGCCGCCGTGAACACCGCGATGCACGCGACCCGCCGCACGGTACGGGAGTGCGTGGAGGACGTCCTCCCCGAACTGAGGACGACGGCCGCCCGCATCGAGGCGGACCTGCACGTGGCGGGGCGGTTCAGGCGGGTACCGGTGACCTGACGCGCCGGGCCGGCCCCACGGTGGGACATCGCCCCGCCGGCCCCGCCGCCGCCCACTCGGGCCGCGGTCCGCGCAGGGCGTCCCAGGCGTCCGCGATCACCCCAGAAACGGGCACCCGCCCTCCCGGGACAGGCATCCGGCCCGCGCCCACGCCGAGCACCCCACCCCGACCGACGGTGAGACGCGAAAGGAACCGCACGTCACCGCACGCCTCCCCGGCCGCGGCAAGGCACAGCCACCTTGATCCATCCCCCAAGCGGGCGCATCCGCTACCCTGTCATGAGTCAGCCGGGTTTCCGGCGGCGTCCTTGCCCGGTGCTACCCGGCAGGTGCCGCAGAGACCATCTGACCAGCGGGTTCGCACGACCGCGCCGAAGACCCACCCAGTGGGCCCTCGACAAGGTTCTCCGCGAGCCCTCGCCTTCGTAGCTCAGGGGATAGAGCACCGCTCTCCTAAAGCGGGTGTCGCAGGTTCGAATCCTGCCGGGGGCACAGAGCAAAGGGCCGGCTCAGGAGGGGTTTCCTCCCGGGCTGGCCCTTCTGCGTGTTCGAGGCCATGCCACACGCGTGCCACTACGTGGAGAAGTTCTGGTCCGGATGGGGCAGGGCCTTCGGTACGAAGAGGCTCAGCCGAAAGGTGGTCGGTTGCGTCTGGCGCCCACAGAGCCTGTCGACTCGCACCGCCGCCCAGTCGATCTGCGTGTCCGGCGCTCGGAGACGGCGGATATAAGCGTGCCATTCCGCCTCGTCCTGGGTTTCGAAAAGCACCTCCCAGCGACCCGCGTCAGGTGCGAAGCGAGCAGCAGCCCGCTGTACCTCGTTCTGCTGCTGACGCCTTCTTTTGCGCTGCCCTGGCATCGGCCCAGCATCGCCAGCTTCGACCATGACAGCAAGGCCATTACCTGTCCCCAGGCCCGGAGGTTCTTCCCTCACCCTCTCGGATCATGGTCCCAAGCCGGTCGGCGATGGCCCGGTCGCGGTCACTGGTCATGTGCTGGTAGATCAGCGCGGCCCGGGAGCTGCTGTGTCCCATGCGCGTCATCAGCTCTCGCGTGCTGGCGCCGGCCGTCGAGGCCAGCGTGTTGCCCGTGTGCCGCAGGTCGTGGAAGTGCAGCTCGGCCGTGACGCCCGCGGCCTTCCGGGCCTTGACCCAGTCGTCGCGGAAGTTGCTCCGCCGCAGTTGCCCGCCCTGCGGTCCGACGAAGACGTGTCCGTCGCGGCCGGGGACGGCGAAGTGTTCCAGGTGGTGCGTGACCGCGTCGAGCAGTTCCGCCGGGAAGGAGACGGAGCGCATCCCGGCCGCGGATTTCGGCGCCTTGTCGAAGAGCCGGCCGTCCTGCAGCTCGGCCTGAGCGCGGCGCACGGTGACGGTCAGCCCTTCCAGGTCGATGTCCCGGCGCCGCAGGGCCGCCAGCTCCCCGAACCGCAGGGTGGTGAAGGCCGCCAGGAGCACGAGCAGCCGGTAGCGCGGCGCGATGGAGCCGGCGACGGCGAAGACCTCCGCCACCGTGAGGACCGGCCGCTCGGGCACGTCGTAGCGGTCCGCGCCCTTGACGCGGCACGGGTTGCGCCGGATCAGCTCGTCGTCCACGGCCGTGTTCATCAGGGCGCGCAGCAGCTGGTACGCCTTGACGACCGTCGGCTCACCGACGCCGGCCGCGAGGAGCTTGCCGCGCCAGCTGCGCACCCGGGCGGTCGTCACGTCGGCCACGCTCCCGGCTCCGAAGGTGGGCAGGATGTGCAGCCGCATCACCGACTCGTTCCGCTCACGGGTGCGGTCGGCGAGCTTCCGGTCCCGCAGCCACGCGGTGGCGTACTCCTCGAAGTTCACCGCCCCGGCGTCCGGGTCCGACCACTGCCCGCGCACGATGTCCGACTCGATGTGCGTCAGGGCAACTTGGGCATCGGTCTTGGTCGCGTACGTTTTCTCCGCCGGGCGCAGTTGCCCCGTCTCCGGGTCCCGGTAGCGGACCTGCCAGCGCCCGGACGGAAGCTGCCGGACCGAGCCGAAGTTTCGACGCTTTCCCTTCCTGTTGGCCATCAGGCAGCCCTCCGCAGGGAGCTGTACCGGTGCCGGTGGCCGATCGGCTGCACCGTGTTGGCGTCGATGAAGGCGTTCAACGCGCTCTCCGGGATGCGGACGTGTCGGCCGACCTTGACGAACGCGATGCGCCGCTCGGCGATCAGGCGGCGCGGGAAGCGTTCCGTGGTGCTGAGGAGTTCGGCCACCTGCGCCACGGTGAGGTGGCGGTCAGCCACGGGTGGGCTCTCCTTCCGTTCCGGGGGCGGGTTCGAGGGATGCGGCCAGCCAGGCTTCGGCGTCGGACAGGCCGGTGCCGGCGAAGACCCAGTGGGCGAGGACATACGTCGTGTCGGGCTCGGGGCCGTTCGCCGCCGCTGCGGTGGCCTGTGCGCGGCGCCATGCGGCGCGGGCGTCGCGGAGGGCGCCGAGGGTGGTGGAGTAGCGGCGGGACTTGGTGGAGAAGTGGCCGCGGAAGCCGAGCATGTGGGCCCAGGCGCGCAGGCGGAGGTGTTCGAGGTCCTTGCGCGCACCGAGGGCCCAGGCGGTGCGGATCAGGCGGCGGGCGTGGTCGCTGATGTCGAGCTGGGCCAGTTCGGCGGCGAACTTCAGCGGCCGGTCCAGGGCGCCCGTGGCGGTCTCGGCGCGACGAACAGCACCACGGGCACCGGACGTTCCTGCTCGGGCAGGCCCCAGATGTCGGAGGTGATGTCCTCCGCCGGGGTGTCGGGCGCGATGCCCTGCCGGGCCTTGATCAGGTCGTATCGGTCCTCCATTTCCTTCACGAGCACGGGCAGCAGTTCGGCCGCCTGTTCCGGGTCGGTCGCCAGCGCCGACAGCCGGGCGGCGAACGGCGCCAGCTCCACGCCCCGCTTGCAGTCGATGCCGACCAGGGCGACCGGCTGACGGGCCAGTCCCGTGATCAGGTGCCGCAGGTACATGGACTTGCCGGACAGCGTCGCGCCGAGGGTGAGCTGATGCGGGATGGTCCGGTAGTCGCGCACGAAGGGAGTCGCGTCCTCGCGCAGCGCCACCGGCACCTTCAACAGCCCCGCGTCGGCCTTGCGGGGCATCCGCACCCGCCGCAGCACGTCGAAGCCGACGAGCCGGAGTTCGACGACACCCGGCTTGACCGTCTTCACGTACACGGCGTGCACGCCCCAGGCGTGCCGCAGCCGTTCGGCGGAGGCGGCGACGTCCGCGGGTTCCTGCCCTGGAGCGAGCCGCAGACGGAGCCGCAGCCCGGTCGAGGTGGGCCGGATGATGCCCCGGCGGGGCGGCACGGGCCGGACCTCGCGGCGGGTGGTGGCCCTGACCGCCAGGACCCGCAACCGGGACGGGGCCACGGTCAGGCCGCACGCCTCCATGACCGAGCCGTACGAGCCGAGCAGCCGGGCCGTGGATATCGGCAGGCCGACCGCGGACCAGTAGACCGCCGGATGCTTGGCCCGGGCGTAGGCGGCCCCGCCGCCGAGCGCGGCGAGGGGGCGACCCACCTCCAGGAGCGTCGTCAGGTCGGCCATCAGGCGGCGGCCCCCGCGGCGGCCGGGAAGGCGGCCGGGGTCACGGCGGCGGCGCGGAAGGCGATGCCGTGCCGCTGCTGCCCGTTGAACACGGACTCCCACGGGCGGGCCACCAGCCCCGGCAGCGAGACCGGCGAGCCGAGGACGAGCCCTTCGGACACGCCGCTCTCCGGAACCGTGACCTTGATCAGCGACGATTCCCCGTCCTCGATGTAGACGACGCCGATCGTCATCAGCGCCTCACCGCTGACGGCGTCCTTGGCGACCTCCCCCGTCTGCCGGTCGCGGACCTTGGGCTCGGGCGCCTCGGTCAGCAGGATCGTCGCGGCCGAGGTCTCCACACGGATGGCGCGCAAGTTCTCTTCCCATCTACTCGTCTAGACAAGATGCGGCCTGCGAACCCGATCTCCGGGTTCGCGCGGACCGCCTTGCCACACAACTTGCCCACTCGTCTATACGAGTAAGCGTGTTGGGGTGTACGAGTTCGGAGAAGCGTCCCCGCGCACCACCGCTGCTCACGCCATCAGGTCGCCGGAAGCTGGTACGACAGCACGTACGCGTCCGCCGCCATCACCGTGTCGCAGACCTCCACGGCCCGCCCCTCGGCGTCGTAGGCGGTCCGGATCAGATGGATCACGGGCACGCCGGAGGCCAGCCGGAGCGTCTTGACCTCGGCCGGCGAGGGCATCCGGGCGCGGATCTCCTCCTCGAAGTGGTCCAAGCGGTGGCCCAGCTCTTCCAGCCGGGCATAGATGCCGCCTGGGCCGGGGTTGGGCTCGGCGATCGGGGTTCCCCGCGCGATGTCGAGCGGCAGGTACGAGGTGGCGAACTCCACCGGCCGGCCGTCCAGCAGATACCGGCGCCGCCGGGCGAGCACTCGCCGCACGGACCCGAGCCGGGCGGACACGTCCTGGCCGGCCTTCTCCTCCTTGACCTCCAGGCTGTCCACCTGGGGGTGACTGCCGGCCGCGTCCGCCTCCACGATGAACGCGGACTCGCCCTGCTCGCGGTGGCGCCGGGCGAACCGGTCGGAGGCGAGCCGCCGCACGGGCGGCCGTGGTCGCACGAAGACGCCCTTGCCGTGCTCGGCGTGCACGAGCCCTTCCCCCTGGAGGATGGAGAAGGAGTTGCGGACCGTCATCCGGGAGACGCCGTAGTGCTCGACCAGCTCGGCCTCGGAGGGCAGCTTCTCGCCTTCCTTGAAACGCCCGCGGTCGATGGCCTCGCGCAGCTGGTCGGCGATCTGCCGGAAGACCGCGCGATCGCTCGTGGGGTCGAGATCGCCGAGCAGGCCGGACGGGAGAGAGGGCATCTGTACTCCTTTAGGTATCTAGACGAGTGAGCGAGTGTTGTTGCTACGGTGGAGAGCCTAGCCAGCCGAGAGGGCCGAGGACCGTGAGCACAGAACGCCCGCACTCCGTGAGCGTCGCCGGAGTCATCGTCGACGACCAGGGCCGGGCCCTCCTGATCAAGCGCCGCGACAACGGCCACTGGGAACCCCCGGGCGGAGTCCTCGAACGCGAGGAGACCATCCCCGAAGCCCTCCAGCGCGAAGTCCTCGAAGAGACCGGATTCAAGATCGCGCTTCCCGCGACCCTGACCGGCGTCTACAAGAACATGAAGGGCCTGATCGTCTCCCTGGTCTTCCGCTGCGAGGCCGCCGACGGCACGCCCACCACCGGGGACGAGACCCGCGCACTGCGCTGGGCCACCCGTGAGGAAGTCATCGAACTCGCCGACGAGGCGTACGCGATCCGCGTCCTGGACGCACTCGACGCAGCAGCCCCGCCGGCCGTCCGCGCCCACGACGGCGTGAAACTCGTCTAGCCCGAACCCGCTGCACATGGCGGCCTACCAGCACGAAGGAACTTGTACGCACGAGTATACGAGTACAGCCCGGGTCTGGGGACTGTCTTGCCCAGGTTTCCCGGAAGAGGTCAGCCGGGCCCGCCGCTGGACGCGCGACATCCTGCGCGGATCTCCTTTGGTCGACGACGCCGAGCTGATCGTGAGCGAACTGAGCGCGAACGCGATCCTCCACACGGCCAGCGGCACGCGGTCGGGCAGCTTCCACCTGGCCCTCGCGGTCTCCCCGCGGGTGGTCGCCCTGTCGGTCACGGACGAGGGAGGCACCGGCACCGCCCCGAAGGTCGAGCACCAGGACGAGCAGGCCGAGCACGGCCGCGGCCTGGGCATGGTCAGCGCCATCGCTCACCGGGTCGTCGTCCACGACAGCCACGGCGGCCACACCGTCACGGCGGAACTCCTCACCGAGGCCGGCGCGACAGGAGGCCGCCCGTGCTGACGTCCACTCCCTCCGAAGCATCGCCCACGGGCAGCCAGCCCCTCCCCTGTCACTGCGAGGCCGCCGCCTACCCCCTGCACGACATCCGCGCCATCCCCCTGGGATCACACGACGCCGCAAGCCCACGCCTGGCTCTGCACTGGTTACGAGAACGCACACGTCACATCACGGACCAGCTCGACACCGCATACGCGCAGCCGGGCCTGCACTGGCTGACGGACGAGCCCGAGCACGAACGAGCCCTCGCCTACCTGACCGCAGGCACGGGCTACCAACTCACCCTCTACGACGACACCACCCGCTACGTACTCACGGCCTACCCGACGGGAGCGACCGCATGAACGGGCCCACCCGCGGCTACTGGTGCGAATGCTGGACCGAGGACACCACCACAGCAGGGCCGGCACTCCGGGCATCCTTCGCCGCCCACTCGGCACCCCAGGCGGACCGGTGGGTCTCCATCGCCCTGCGCACGATCTCACCGGCTCTCGACTCCGACGCCTCGGACGCAGCGTGGGCATGGCTGTACGAAGAACGCATCGAGACCCGAAGAGCCCTTCTGCGCTCCGAGCCCTGCACGGTGACCATCGAACACGCCGACGTCCACATCACATGGACGATCCGGCCCGTTCTCTTCCTGCCCCTCGCACACAGGGCGGGCTCCGAACTACCCACCTATGAACACGACTTCGAGCCCTACGCCACAGGCGCCACAGACTGAGTTACAACTTTCTCTACGGGTTCAAGGCCCCCGCGCACGGCGCGGGAGCGCGCCGCCTCTGCGGCGCGGCCTGCCTCCTGTCTTCGCCCCGGCTGGCCGCGCCCGGCGGCGCGCAGGCGACTGCGGGGCGTGGGTGGAGGAAACCCTCTGTGGCTGGGGCGGTCGGCTCCACGGCTTTAGGCAGCCACTTTGGGGCGAGCCTCGAAGATCATGGCCCCAACGTCGTGCTTCAACGGGCAGGTCCACAGACTGCCCGACTCGCCATCAGCTTACGGGGCCATGATCACTCGCCCCAAAGCAGCTCCAGCCCAAAGCCGCTCCACCGACCTCACGTCGCTCGCGATCACGACTGTCGGTCACCAGTGCTAAAACTCGTGCATGACGTACAGATTCACGGCACAAGTTGCTTGCGGGCTCGACAACCCGGATGAGGATGACTGCGTGATGGCTGGCGTGGCCGAGTCGGATGACGGGGACGGCTTCTCCCTGCTGTTCATGTGCGACTTCGACGAGCCCGGCAATCAAGAAGTGTCCCTCGGTATGGATACCCACTGCCTTGTCACGCCTGACCAGGGCACCGCCTACGGCTGCGTCCGCGAAGTCGAGCTGAGTGGTGACGTACTGCGGGTGACCTTGGACCCTGCATCGTTGGCCGGTCTCGGTTTGACCGATCCTGTCGTCGAGGCAGTGCTTCGTGCGCCGGCGGCGGACCTATCTCGCATGCGTGAGGTGCTGCCGCGCATCCTGAAGTACGGGCGCCCAGACGCCCGCCCCAGCCTCATCAAGCTTTAACGGGTACAGCAGCGAAGTACAGCAACCATGGTGATCGCAAGCGGCCGTTCTCACCCGCTGCCGCCTCCGTGGCCAGGCCAGGAGACCTCAGCGACCGTCCCGCCCGTAGTTCGCATCGAGAGGTAGCCCGACAACGTGCCACGGTCGCCGAGACCCCCACCGACGTAGCGGCGCTGGGAGTACCGAAAGCCGGGTCTGTACCGAAACGCGATGGGCTAGGATCCCCGCCGGGCGAAGCCGTAGCGCAGAGGTCGTCGCGCGCGGTCTCCAAAATCGCGAGGACGCCGGTTCGAATCCGGCCGGCTTCGCCCGCGTCAACCTTGCTCCTTGAAACGGTGCTCATATGACGCAGTAGTCGACGGCAGTGACGGCAGCGCTGACGGCAACGACAGCGGATGCCAGCGGCGCTGTGCGACCCGGCGCGGTAACGGTGGGGTACCGACGGGCCATCACTCCATGGCTTGCCCGCATCTTCTAAGCGCCTGGCGGTCGAGGCCGCCCGGGCCCTCCCTGGGCCGTCCGAGGTCACCCGACGCCGACCGACAACGATAGAAGCCCACGGCATCTGAACTGGTCAGAGCCGTGGGCTTCTTCAGGTCCGCTGGTCAGCGAGACCAGTGATCAGTAGACCGGCATGGCAGGCTGTCCATGACGACGCGTCCGGCGGCAGCGCTGGCGGCAACGACGGTGGACGACAGCGGTACCCGGCGGCCCGGTACGGTGTCGGCGTAGGCCGATCGGGTCGGCCCACCAGGGCTTGCTCGCACCTTCCTAAGCACCGGGCCCCACGATGCCACGCTATGAGGACGAGCACCTGCTAGATGCGTCGCCGCCGCAAGAGAACGCGGAGGACTCGTTCGGCTCGCTGAGCGCGCTCCTCGTCAGACAAGAGGACGGCAAGCACGGCGATGAACGCCACCAGGAGAGAATGGACGAGGATCCCAGCCACGGGAACAACCCAGAGCCAGGTAGACATGGACAGCTCCTCAGGGAGAAGTTGTCCCGCTACCTACGGCTCACCTGTCCGAATCCGGCTTCGTAGCGCTACGGGATGACCTATACCGGCGTGCCTGGGCTTGGTGCGACGCGGTGAGTTCGGACCCGACCCATCACCCGCGACAGCACTGACATACCCAGTCCGCCCTCCTGCAACACCGAGCGAAGCAGAGAGCCCCTGACATCCATGGTTGACATCAACGACGCCGGATGAAGGCGTACAGCGGGAGACGTGACCGGCTGTCGCACCAGTCGTCGGCCGCAGCCGGAGCGAGCTCGGATCGAACTCCTAAAGCGGGTGTCGCAGGTTCGAATCCTGCCGGGGGCACAGAGCAAAGGGCCGGTTCAGGAGGGGTTTCCTCCCGGGCTGGCCCTTCGTCTTGCCCAGGCACCGAGCCCCTCGCCCGGCCCGGTACGGGTTGGAGCAGGAGCAGCCAGGAGAAGCCTCTGACCGTCCCGACTCCGGGCGCTCACGGTCGCACCAGACCCGCCGCCCGGAGACGACTACGCCGCCGCGCTGCCCTGATGGCCACTGGCCGGCATGCGTAGGGTGTGGTCGCCGAAGTCCGCGACCAGATCGAGCCTTCCCCCGAGCGCCTCCACGTAGCGGGCGATGACATCCAGAGTGGCCCCCTCACCGTGTTCGATCTGGGAGATCCGAGCGACGCTGACTCCCATCCGAGTCGCCACGTCCCGCTGGGTCAGCCCTGACTGCTTGCGCGCCTCGGCGAGCTGGTGGCCACGCGCCTCGGCGAGAAGCCGACGAGAACCTGCCTCCACCTCGGCGGGCTCCACACCAGCCGCGTACAGCTCCTGCTCCAGAGTTTCCCAGTCCTGCGCAGCCTTCTTGGACATGGCTACTCCCTCAGTCCTCGTCGCCGACGTAATCGTGGTAGAGCTGCTCGGCCAGTGGAATGTGGTCGCGGTACCAGCGATCCCAGTTTCCGGCCTTGTCACCGCCCAGAAGCAGCAGGGCCGAGCGTGTCGGATCAAAAGCGAAAATGATTCGAATTCCCGTACGCCCGCCCGATCCCGGCCTTAGCTCTTTCAAATGATGCAGCTCCGAGCCCTTCAACCGGTCCACGAGAGGGCGTCCCAAGGTCGGTCCCGCCTCGCGCAGGGCAGCCACAGCCTGCGCGACTTGAGAGGCCGAGTTCAGATCCTCCTTGATCAGAAGCCTGAACCACTCCGCATACTCATCGGTGACCTTGATCGCCCAGCTCAAGACGACTCCCTTCGACACCAGTACCGACCTTAAGGTTTTCCTTAAGTATCGGCAAGCGTCGACAGTCCGCCGTCACATACGGAGCCCGCAGGATCCCCCCATGGTGACTGCGATCGTCCACGAGTGGAGCGGCGAGGAAAGGTACAGAGCGCTCGACTCTTCTGAGGCCCCGGCGTCTGCTTCGGCTGTTGCACCGGCATCCAGACGGCCGGCTTCCGCACCCTGCCGCTCGGGCAGCAGGTCGATCTCGCCAGGGAAGTCCCCGACTTCAAGCAGGATGGGCATGACTACCGCGCGGTGAGCGTCCTGCCCAGGTCTGTCTGACATCCGCACCTGACATCAACGACGGTGCACAACTACGGCCCTCAACGGTCCGCCGTGTCACCGCACCCTTCACCGGGGCATGCAGCGGCACCCTGTTGATCGAACTCCTAAAGCGGGTGTCGCAGGTTCGAATCCTGCCGGGGGCACCGAAGAAAGGGCCGGCTCAGGAGGGGTTTCCTCCCGGGCCGGCTCTTCGGTGTGTCCAGGCGCCGGGCTCCTTACCCAGTCCGGTACGGGCCAGAGCAGGGGCGGCCGGAGGGGAGCTTCGCCCGCTCCGGCTCCTGGCGTTCACGGTCTCGTCGGAGCCATCCCCCGGAGAGGATTACGCGCCGCGCTGCCCTGATTGCCGCTGGCCGGTATGCGTGGGGTGTGGTCGCCGAAGTCCGCGACCAGATCCAGCCTTCCGTCGAGCGCCTCCACGTAGCGGGCGATGACGTCCAGGGGGCGCCCCCACCGTGTTAGATCTGGGAGATCCGGGCGACGCCGGCTCCTATCCGGGTGGTCACGTCCCGCTGGGCCAATTCTGACTGCTCAGAGGGCGTCTCATTTGGTGAGTCTGTGCGACGATTCGCCGGCCGGTAGGAAGCCATGTGGGGGGCCAGGCTGATGGAGTACGTCAATCTCGATGCGCGGGTCGGCGACCTGTCAGGGGTGTTGGATCCCTCTCGTTACCTGGAGCAACTGCCCTCGATCTGTGGTGATCTGCCGCCGGGTGCCCGGTCCTTCGCCACTGATACGGATCACTACGACTTCCGCAGCAGGCGATGTGTGAAGGACCTGACGCTTCGGGCCGTCCGGGGTGCCGGCGGTGAGGAGGTGGAGGTCGAGTTCCAGCACAACTGCTGGAAGCACGACCAAGACCTGCTGATCCGCTATGCGGGAGTTTCCGGCTTCATCATCGATCCCGCCGAGGAGGACCGGGGAACGGACCTCGGGGCTGTGATTCTCGATGAGATCCTGCCGTACAGGGGCGGCTGCAGTCACGAGATCGCCTGCTGGGACGGCACACTCACCGTTGTCTGCCGTGACCTCCAGGCGATCTGGACTGAGACCGTGTGTTCCAGCAAGCCATAGGCGGAGCACGTCGTGGGGATTGTCGAGCGGCTGGTGCCGGATGAGCTGTGGGAGCCGTTCCAGCGGGTGGTGCCGGAGGCGCCGTCGCGACTCCGGGGCGGCGGCCGGCGCCGGCACGGCGATCGCGAGGTGCTGGCCGCGATCGTGTTCGCCGGGGCCTCCGGCTGCATGTGGCAGCAGCTGCCCGCGGTCTCGTTCGGTCCGCCCGGCGCGACGGCCCACCGCCGGTTCACCGAGTGGACCAAGGTCCGGGTCTGGGCCAAGCTGCACCGCCTGGTCCTGGACGAACTCGGAGTCCGCGGCGAGTTGGACTGGTCGAGGTGCGCGATCGACTCGGTGAACATGCGGGCCCTGAAAAGCGGGGCCTGACGGGTCCGAATCCTGTCGACCGGGGGAGGTACGGGTCGAAGATCCATCGGATCACCGAGCGGACCGGTCTGCCCCTGTCCGTCGGAATCTCCGGCGCCGGTGTTCACGACAGCCAGGCCCTGATTCCGCTGGTGAGGGGCATACCGCCGATCCGGTCCCGCTGCGGCCCTCGTCGGGCGCAGGCCCGGCAAGCTCCACGCCGACAAGGGCTACGACTACCGCCACCTGCGGCAACGGCTGTCCCAGGCGGCATCCGGCATCGCATGCCCGCAAGGGCGTCGAGACCTCGCAGCGGCTGGGACGGCACCGCTGGACCATCGAACGCACCGTGGCCCGGCTCGCCGGCTGCCGCCGCCTCCACCGACGCCACGAACGCAGGGCCGACCGCTTCCCGGCCTTCGCCAGCATCGCCTGCACCTTGATCTGCTACCGCCGACTCACCGAATGAGACGACTTCTTGGCTGGTGGCCACGTGCCTCGGCGGGAAGCCGGCAAGACCCTGCCTCCACCTCGGCGGGCTCCGCACCGGCCGCGTACAGCTCCTGCTCCAGGACTTCCCAGTCCTGCGCGGCCTTCCTGGGCATGGCTGCTCCTTCAGTCCTCGCCGCCGACGTAATCGTGATGGAGTTGCTCGGCCAGCGGAATGTTGTCGCGGTACCAGCGGTCCCGGTTTCCGGCCTTGTCACCGCCCGGGAGCAGCAGGGCCGAGCGGCCCGGGCCGAAGGCGAGGATGAGCCGGATCCGGGAGCGCCCGCTCGATCCCGGCCTCAGCTCCTTCGGATGAGGTGACTCGGAGCCCTTCAACCGGTCCGCAAAGGGGCGTCCCAAGGTCGGCCCCGCCCCGCGCGATCCCGCCTCCCGCGCTCGCTGACTTTCAAAGCGCGGCGTCGTAGGGGCTGGCGTCTCGTGATTCCCGCGATGTGCCGACGTGGTCAGCGGGAACGGTGACAGCTGGTCAGCGGGAACGGTGACGGCTGGTCAGCGGGAACGGTGACGGCTGGTCGGCGGCGGGTCGTCCGGCGTGGGGTCCTGGTGTCGGTCGTCTCCTGACGGCATCGGGCCTTTCCCGGAGCCGGGATGGCGATGGTCTCAGCGCCAGTCGTCGATCACGTAGGCGTCCGGGTGGCTGTAGCCGGGTTCGTTGGGCTTGTGCATGGCCACGCCTTGCAGCCAGGTACGGAAGCCGCGGTCGGCCATGCGCCGGTAGGCGTCCTGGCGGGCCAGGTTCATTCCGGCGTCCAGTTGTCCCAGTCCCCTCTCGGTGGCCAGCTGCTCGCACGCGTCCAGGAGTCGTTCGAACCGGTCCGCGGCGTCCGGGCCGGGGCGTACGGCTCCGAATTTGACGAAACACACGTCCTCACCGGCCTCCGATCCCGCTCCGCAGTGGCAGACGGCCAGGCCGTCGAGGCCGGAGTCGGCGCCTTCGAGGAGGATGGTGTCACCGAGTCCTTGCGCCTGTACGGCCGTGATCTCGCGTTCCAGGCTCAGGCCCTCGTGCACGGCCCCCGTCAGTGCGCGGCTGAGGCTCAGCGCGTCGGGCCGCTCGGCGGCGGCCAGCTCGCCGTACAGCACTCGGCCGGGGACCGCGGCACCGGCGGTGACCTGTTTCTTCATGATGGCGGTGAGGAATCGGGGCCAGAAACCGTACCGGCGGTAGAGCTCGAGGTGCTTGGGACTGTGCGAGAAGGTGAACAGGCCGAGGTGGCGGTTTCCCCAGGTGTCGAAGCAGGCCATGACCGGTTCCATGAGGCGCCTGCCGATGCCCTGGTCCCACAGGTCCGGGCGTACGGTCAGCGGGCCGAAGAACCCGACGCTGCCCCAGTCGGTGGCGAAGTTCGTTCCGACGACCTCGCCCTCGACGGTCGCGGCGAAGGCCGCGTGCGGATCCGCCGCCCAGCGGGTGCGGACATAGTCGGCGGTCCCGAAGAAGGTCTCCGGCTCGGGGGCCCCGAGGAAGGTCCCGAAGGCGACCCTGAGGATCTCGTCGGCCCGGTCCAGGTCCGGCTCGGCCAGCGGGCGGACCGACACCGGGGCGGCGATACTCGTTCGCTTCGCTGCGGACATGATCGTTCTCCTTTCCGCCCCCGGTTCCATCGCACCACGGACGTGCGCCGCGGGCGAAACGACAGGGCCGGCGGCGGCTCAAGGACCGAGCGGCCGCGTTCCCCGACGACCGGACGGCCGTCTTCCGGCCGATCGACGCCCCGCCGGGCCCCGCTCCGCCGGGGCCTCCGAGGGGCCGGCGGAGCGCCGGCTGCGCCCGCTCCACCGCCTCGCCCCGCCACAGCCGCCACAGCCGTCACCGCCGTCACCGCCGTCACCGCCGTCGGCGAGTTCGCCCAGCGACCTGCTGAGTCCGCCATGGCCGCTCGACCTCGACTGGGTGATGTCGTCGTGGTGGCCGGCGCGGGGTCACTGGCCGACGGTTCCCGCCCGGTGCCGGTGCCCGTGGTGGCGACCGGTCCGGAAGGAGCCGCGGAACAGGCGGTTCCCGGCGTCCGCAGCTGACATCGACCGCACCGGGCGGGAGGCGCACCCGCCCCCGGCAACCGCGCTTTTCGGCCAACAGCACGCGCGGGCGCGCATCCGGCGTCCAGGGGAACGACGAGCGCCACGAACAGGCGGGAACGGCGGAGAAGTCCCTCCCCTTGCGCACACCCCGCGGCCCGCGTCCCCGCGGGTCGCCGCTCCGCCCGTGGAGGACGCGTCGAGCGGGGCTCCCTCGCATACCCGACGCTCGGGAGCGGACCGCTGAAGGCGCTGGGCTCCGGTGCCGGGACGCTGGGCCCCGGTGCCGGTCGGGAGCTGCCGGTCACGGACCGGCCGGTGCTGATCCCGCCGAGCGGACGTGCCCGGGGATCCGCGCCCGGGGGCCGGCCCGGGCCGGGAGCCCGTGGTCACGAACCGTCCCGCGGGCGCGCCGGACAGCGCCCTCGCCGACGGAGCCGTGTTCGGCCGGCCCTCCGCGCGGCTCGTCATCGCCTGCCGGTCCTGACGCGGGCGGGCGCGGCCTTCGGCGTGTGGAGCCGCGCCCGCCGAAGCGGGACCGGGGCGGTGCCGCAGCGCGGTGGTCAGTCCTGCGCGAGGTTCGCCTCACAGGTGGCGCACCTTCGCACGGCCTGCCGCCTCGGATTGCCCGCGGTGGCGGTCGCCGGAGAAGCACTGCTCAACCGCTCCCAGAGGCCGGGCGGAGGATCGGGGATCCACCCCCAGCGCGGCGGCTGTACGTCGTCCTCGGTCATGTGGTCGCACCATCCGGGCCGGTGCGCGACCTGGGCCGGGGAGATCAGGATCGTGTCCTCCGGGTGAGTACGCCACTGTGTCCGCCCGGACGTGCCCACCGAACGCGGGGCCGCCGACGCCGGCGCGGACGAGCCCGGCGGACATTCGCATCCGAGCCCGATGACGATCCTGCTGCCGCACTCGTCGCAGCGTTCTGCTTCCACTGGTCCCGTACCCCCTTCACGCGGTGCCGGATCCGGCCCGGCAGACGATCTTCCCGTCGGACTCGGCGAATCCGAGTGACTCGTGGAAGGCCCGTGCCCCTGATTGTCCCTGTCGGTCGTCCGCTCCACACGGCTGTGCCCGGGCCGCCGTGGCGGCGACGGCGCGGAGTTCGCCCATGGGACACGCTGCCGACGCCCTGCCGTCGGCAGCGTGTCGCGGACGGACAGCTCCTCGAGGAACAGGGGGCGCGGGGAACCGGCGGCCGGCCGGAGGAAAGAGTGGGCGGCGAGCCCGATGTCCCCGGTGAGCCGTCGGACGGCGCGGGGATTCCCGCGGTCGCCGGTGGAGGGGACACACGGTGGACGGCGTGGAGAGGCCGGGGTTCCTGCCCGACCCGGGGTTCCTGCCCGCCGCGGGCGCTCCGCGGAAGCGGTGCCCGGTTCGGCGGTGCCGGCGTGGTGCCGCGGGCCGCTCCCGGTGTGACCGCGTGGTTCCCCGGCCGTCGTCCCGCCCTGTCGCTGTCGCTGTCGGCCGCTCATTACCCCGTGGGTAATCGACCGCTCCTGCCTTCCCTGGCAGGGTCGAGCACACCGGCGGGAATCCCCGCCGGGAGCCGGCCGCAGCCGTGAGGAGAGCGCCATGTCCACCAAGCCCGCCGCCGGGGTGCGTCCGAACGCCCCCGCGGATTCCGTCGCCGAGGCCACCCGGGCCGTCGTGCGGGAGTTCCTCGCCGCCCGTATGGCCGGGGACACCGGGCGGCTCGTCGAGCTCTTCGCCGACGAGGTCGACTGGCTGCTCGCCGAGAACCCCGCCGTCCCGTGGATCCGCCCGCGGTCCACCGCCGCCGAATGCGCCGCCCAGGTCACGGACCTGATGGAGCACACCGTGCCCGAGGACGCACGCGCCTCCGTCGACGCCTTCCTCGTCGACGGCACCGACGCCGTCCTGACGGGACACGTGTCGGGGACCGTACGCGCGACGGGAAAGCACTTCGAAGGCCCGTTCGCACTGCGCCTCACCGTCGAGGACGGCCGGATCACCCGGCACCACCTCTACGAGAACAGCCTGTCGATCGCCCAGGCCTGCACCCCGTGAGGGCACGGACCGGCCGGGCCCGGTGAACGAGCACCGGCCGCGTCGCGCGGAGCGTCTACCGGGGCACCACCCCGCGGTCCGGCCCCGCGAGGAACACCTCCGCGGGACCGATCCGGCGGACCGCCCCCCTGCCTCGGAAGCGATCGCTCCCGGCCCCGAACCACACGGGCGGGCGGCGGCCGTTTCCGTACGGCAGCGGAGCACCGCGCCCCTCAGGACCGCAGCCGACCGCCGGTGGCCGCCGTCGGTCTCGGCTTTCCGGACCGCGGCGAGCCCGCGGCCGGGAGTCCGGGACGGGGGCGCTCACCGGGTCCACACCCGCTGGAACTCCTCGGCCGGGATGCTCTCCAGCGGGTCCTCCCCGGGGTCGATCGCCTGGTCCGTCAGGAAGCCGTGGTCGTCCTCCAGGTGCTCCCAGCTGTACCGGTGGCACCGGCCGGCCGGAGTCAGCTCGGCCTGCTTGACGACGATCAGCTCGCCGCCGTCGGGTACGGCCTCGATGTACCACGAACCGCCCTCCTCGTCGGTGTGGCGGAAGTGGTGCCGCAGGGTGGCGTTCTCATCGAGTGCCCGGTAATAGGCCCTGCTCTCCGCTTGGACGCGTTCCGGATCGATCACGGGGCCATCGTGCCGGCGAGCGCGGGTGCGCCGTGCCGACGTCCACGAGTGGCATCGACGGCGCCGGGTTTCGGCCCTCCCGGACGGTCCGGCACGGCCGGCGCGGCTCCCGGCCGTGCCGGGCCTCGTACAGGGGGCGCACCGGTGCGGTGGTGCCGGGCAGGGCGGCGCCGGTGCGGCGTGGCGTCAGGCGCCGGTCCGCCGCACGTCTCGTTTCACGGAGGCGATCACGGCGGCGATCACGGCGGCGACCGCGGCGGTCACGGCGAAGCTCCCCACCATGACCATCAGCACGCCGATCCCGAAGAGACCGCTGGCATCGTCCGACCAGTCGTAGCAGGTGGCAACGGTCAGGCCTGCCGCGGTGCCGAGCGCGGCGCCGATGACGCTGCGCCGGGAGGCCGCCCAGCACACCGGTATCAGCAGGGTCAGCACCAGTCCGATCACCTGCCACGCCTCGTACGGGCCGGTCGTCGTGCCGTCGGGCTGCACGTCCCGATGCTGGTCCCAGCCCAGCCAGGCGGCCCACGCCACCAGTGACACCCCGGCCGGCACGAGTACCGGCAGCAGTCGTCGAACGGGCTTGTGTATTCCTTGGCTCATGCCCCCAGCGTTTCGGCTCACCCGGTCACCGGCCAGAGCGGGAGTACTCAGGTACGCCCGAGTACATGAGGCAGGGGCGGACCGCGCCCCCGGCGGCCGGGGCAACCCGGGCGAGCGTCCGGGGGGCGCTCCCGGTGCGGACTCGCCGGTGCGCCGAAGCGCGGTGCGTGGAGCGGTCCCCCTCCGTGAGCCGCCGCGGGCGCGCGTGCCGTCCGGCTGCGCCGGACTTCGCCGTACCGCCCCCAAAGCGCCCGGTGCCGTGGGAAGGTGGCCGGGTGATGCTGGAGGACCTCGTCCGGCTGCGCCGGGCCCGTGACGTGATGGACCGCGACTACGCCAAGCCGCTCGACGTTCCGGCGCTGGCGCGCGTCGCCCTGATGTCGCCGGGCCACTTCTCCCGCAGCTTTCGCGCCGCCTTCGGGGAGACCCCGTACAGCTATCTGATGACGCGCCGGATCGAGCGGGCCAAGGCGCTGCTGCGGCGGGGCGACCTGACGGTGACGGAGGTCTGCTTCGCGGTCGGCTGCACCTCGCTGGGGTCGTTCAGCTCGCGGTTCACCGAGCTGGTCGGCGAGAGCCCGAGCGCGTACCGGGCCCGTCGTCATGACGAGGGCGCCGCCGTCCCGGCCTGCATCGCCAAGATCTACACGCGACCGGTCAGGAATGGAGAAGCCGCGGCCGTCTCCCCGCCCGTAGCGTGACGCGCATGGACATCAAGCTTTCGCAGTGTTTCATCGCCGTCGACGACCACGACAAGGCGCTCGCCTTCTACCGGGACGTTCTCGGCATGGAGGTGCGCAACGACGTCGGGTTCGAGGGGATGCGCTGGGTGACCGTCGGGTCGCCGTCGCAGCCCGACGTGGACATCGTCCTCGAACCGCCCCTCGCGGACCCGAACGCCTCGTCGGCCGACCGGCAGGCCGTGGCGGAACTGCTGGCCAAGGGCTTGCTGCGCGGTGTCATCTTCCAGACCGACGACTGCGACGCCACCTTCGAACGCATCCGCGCCGCGGGCGGCGAGGTGCTGCAGGAGCCGATGGACCAGCCGTACGGCGTCCGTGACTGCGCCTTCCGCGACCCCTCCGGCAACATGCTGCGCTTCAACCAGCCCCGCAAGCGGTGAGCTCCGGGCCCGGATGGTCCGGGCCCGCAGGCCGTGGCTGGAATTCTCCGGCCCGGATGCCCCGCTCCTTGCACCGGGGCACGGCTTCCGGCCATGGTCAGCCGGCTGGGGCGTCGCATCGCCCCGACCGGCCCCGGCCGGTGGCGTCGGGGCGTCCGCCGGGGAGGCCGTGCCGCCGCGGGGGGGGGACCGGACGGAGAGAGACGGACGCAGCGGAACAGACGCAGGAGCACCGGACGTGCTGCTCGGGTCCGGCCGGGTCGGACCGGGTCGGGCGGCGCCGGCGGAGGCCGTGAAGGCGGCTCCGCCCCACAGATGGAGACACGATGAGCATGGCCCCGAGGACGGAGGCGCGGTCGTCCGCGCCGCACGTCGCCGACAGCCACGATCTGATCCGCGTGCACGGCGCGCGCGAGAACAACCTCAAGGACGTCAGCGTCGAGATTCCGAAGCGCCGGCTGACGGTGTTCACCGGCGTCTCCGGCTCGGGCAAGAGCTCGCTGGTGTTCGACACGATCGCGGCGGAGTCGCAGCGGCTGATCAACGAGACGTACAGCGCCTTCGTGCAGGGCTTCATGCCGACGCCGGCCCGGCCCGAGGTCGACGTGCTCGACGGGCTGACGACCGTGATCAGCGTGGACCAGCAGCGGATGGGCGCCGACCCCCGCTCTACGGTCGGCACCGTCACCGACGCCCACGCGATGCTGCGCATCCTCTTCAGCCGGCTCGGGCAGCCGCACATCGGCCCGCCCAGCGCGTACTCCTTCAACACCGCCTCGGTCCGGGCCAGCGGCGCGATCACCGTCGAGCGCGGCGCCAAGAAGGCGGTGAAGGCGACCTACCAGCGCACCGGCGGCATGTGCACGCGCTGCGAGGGCCGGGGCTCGGTCACCGACTTCGACCTGTCGCAGCTGTACGACGACGGCAAGTCGCTCAACGAGGGCGCGCTCACGATCCCCGGCTACAGCGTCGACGGCTGGTACGGCCGCATCTTCAGCGGCTGCGGCTTCTTCGACCCGGACAAGCCGATCCGCGAGTTCACCGGGCAGGAGCTGCACGACCTGCTCCACAAGGAACCGACCAAGATCAAGGTCGAGGGCATCAACCTCACCTACGAGGGGCTGATACCCAAGATCCGGAAGTCGTTCCTGTCCAAGGACCGGGAGGCGATGCAGCCGCACATCCGGGAGTTCGTGGACCGGGCGGTCACCTTCACCACCTGTCCCGAGTGCGACGGGACCCGGCTCAGCGAGGCGGCCCGGTCGTCGAAGATCGACGGGATCAGCATCGCCGACGCGTGCGCCCTGCAGATCAGCGACCTGGCCGAGTGGGTCCGCGGCCTGGACGCCCCCTCCCCCGGCTCCGCGAGCCGCAGACACCCGACGATGGCGCCGCTGCTCGCCGCGCTGCGGCAGACCCTCGACTCGTTCACGGAGATCGGCCTCGGCTACCTCTCGCTGGACCGGCCGTCCGGCACGCTCTCGGGCGGCGAGGCGCAGCGCGTCAAGATGATCCGCCACCTCGGCTCCTCGCTGACCGACGTGACCTACGTCTTCGACGAGCCGACCATCGGCCTGCACCCGCACGACATCCAGCGGATGAACAGCCTGCTGCTGCGGCTGCGGGACAAGGGCAACACGGTGCTCGTGGTGGAGCACAAGCCGGAGACGATCGCGATCGCCGACCACGTCGTCGACCTCGGCCCCGGCGCCGGCACGGCGGGCGGCACCGTCTGCTTCGAGGGCACCGTCGAGGGGCTGCGGGCCAGCGGCACCCTCACCGGCCGTCACCTCGGCTACCGGGCCGCCCTGAAGAAGACGGTGCGCGAGCCCACCGGCACGCTGGAGATCCGCGGCGCGACGACGCACAACCTGCGGAACGTCGACGTCGACATCCCGCTCGGGGTGCTGGTGGCCGTCACCGGCGTCGCCGGTTCCGGCAAGAGCTCGCTCATCCACGGCTCCCTCCCGGCCTCGGCGGACGTGCTGGCGGTGGACCAGTCGCCGATCCGCGGCTCCCGGCGGAGCAACCCGGCGACGTACACCGGACTGCTCGACCCGATCCGCAAGGCGTTCGCGAAGGCCAACGGCGTGAAACCGGCGCTGTTCAGCGCCAACTCCGAGGGCGCCTGCCCCACCTGCAACGGCGTCGGCGTCGTCTACACCGACCTGGCGATGATGGCCGGTGTCGCCGTCCCCTGCGAGGAGTGCGAGGGCAGGCGGTTCCAGGCGTCGGTGCTGGAGTACCGCCTCGGCGGCAAGGACATCAGCGAGGTGCTGGCGATGCCGGTGGCGGAGGCCGAGGAGTTCTTCGGCGCCGGTGAGGCGCGCATACCGGCCGCGCACACCATCCTCGGCCGGCTCGCCGACGTCGGGCTCGGCTACCTCACCCTCGGCCAGCCGCTCACCACGCTGTCCGGCGGTGAGCGGCAGCGGCTCAAGCTGGCCGCCCACATGGCGGACAAGGGCGGCGACCGGCTCGTCCACGTGCTCGACGAGCCGACCACCGGTCTCCACCTCGCCGACGTCGAGCAGTTGCTGGGCCTGCTCGACCGGCTCGTCGACTCCGGCCGGTCGGTCATCGTCATCGAGCACCACCAGGCGGTCATGGCGCACGCCGACTGGATCATCGACCTCGGTCCCGGCGCGGGCCACGACGGCGGCCGGATCGTCTTCGAGGGCACCCCCGCCGACCTCGTCGCCGCCCGTTCCACCCTCACCGGCGAACACCTCGCGGCCTACGTCGGCGCCTGACACCCGGCCGGGGCCGGTGCGGCCGCCACGGGGTGAGCGCGGGCCGGGCCCGCCGGGAGCGGGGAGGGCGTCGGACGGCCCCTCGGACGATCGTCGCCCGAGGGGCCGTCCTGTGCGTCCGGGAAGGATCCCGGCGCCCTCACCGGCGCCGCCGGCTCACTTCTTTCCGCGGCGGCAGGCCAGCCACACGACGACCGCGGTGCCGGCCGCGGCCAGCAGCCAGGTGCGGTTGCCGCGGGCCGCCTCGGCGGTGCGAGCCGCCTGCTGCCGCACCGGCTCCGGGGCCTTCTCCTGGATCACCTGCCCGGCCTGGGCGGCCTTGGTCCGCGCCTGCTCGGCGGCCTGCGCCGCCTTGGCCTTCACCGGGTCGGGCACCTTGTCCTGCACCTTGCCCTGCACCTGGTGCGCGACGTCGGTGGCCCTGGTCCTCAGCTCTCCGGCCTTGACGCCGGCCTGCTGCCTGACCTGGGCCGCCTTCTCCTGAGCCAGGGTCTTCTTCTCCTGGAGCCGGGCCTTGACGTCCGTCTTCCCCGCCAGCGCCTCCACCGTCCGACCGAGCTCCTGACGGGTCTGCTCGACCTGCTCCCGCAGTTCCTCGGGGCCGGCGGCGGTCCGTTCGTCGTGAGGGGGCTGGGTCATCGCTGTGCACTCTCCTTGATCTCGGCCACGTCGGCCTTGACGCTGTCGATGGTCTGCTCGGGGGCGGGCGGGGCGCCCTGGCCGATCTGCTTCTTGCCGGTGAGGGCCAGGACCGCGGTGATCACGCCCAGTACGGCCGTCATGATCAGCGCGGCGGCCCATACGGGCAGCGGCACCGCCAGAGCGGCGATGGCGGTGGCCACCAGTGCCTGGAGGGTCAGGAAGCCGACGACGCCGGCGCCGCCGAACAGGCCGCCGCCCTTGCCGTAGTGCTTGCCCTTCTCCTTCATCTCCGCCTGCGCGAGCCTGAGTTCGCCGCGCACCAGCTCCGTCAGCTGCTGCGAGGCCCGCTGCACCAGCTCGCTCACCGGCTCCGCACCGGAGTCATGCCGCTCTCGCCCGGTCCCGACGTGCGTCTGCGCACTCGACACGACGATCACCTCCCGTCTTCTGGTCCGTGCCACCCGGGCCGTACCCGGGCCCGTCGCACCTGGTGGACCCCCGGGTACCCCGAACGTTCCGGTTCAGGGCAGCTCGCACAAGTCCTTCACCCGGGAAGGGCGCGGGCACGGCGGCGCCGCCGCAGCCGCAGCCGAGGAGCGCGCCGGACCAGCCAGGCGCCGGCCAGGCCCACGGCGGCGCCGGTGACGACATCGCTGGGATGGTGGGCGCCGCTCTGCACCCGCTCGACGGCCACCATCGCCGCCGGTACGGCGCAGACGCCGCCGGCCTGCGGCCAGGACCGCGCGACCGCCGCGGTGAAGGCCACCGCGGCGGCGGTGTGCCCGGACGGGAACGAGGAGGAGTCGGGACGGTCGTCGACCTCGTCGTGGGGGATCCACTCCCGGGGCGGCCGGGGGCGGTCGGCGAGCTGCTTGCCCAGGCCGTTGGCCAGCAGTTGCGCCACCGCGACGGCGGCCAGCCCGGTGACCGCCGCCTTCCGGCCGCGCCGCCCCCCGAGCCAGGCCATCGCCACCGCCGCGGCGCACCACAGCTTGCTGCCCTGCGCCGCCTCCTCCACCGCCGACAGCACCCTGCCGACATCGCCCGGAACCCGGGAGGCCACCCGGGTGGTCACTTCCCGGTCAGCTTCACGCACCCTCGTCGACAACCGCACGAACCGCAGGTATCCCGCGGCCCGCCACCCCACACCCGAACTCACGCCCTCCGGCGCGCGCCCCGGGCGGCCCCTCGAGCGCCGTCGGCCCGTCACGCCCCGGTTCCCGCCGCCCCGCGGCACGGCGTACGGCTCCGCATCGCGCACAGGCCGCCGACGACAGCCCGTTGCCACGCGGTCCGCGTGCCTCGGACACGGTGGACGCCGTCACGCGGGCGCCTGGCCCACCACGCGTCGTCGTTTCCGCGAGTCAGCCCAGATCTGCATGATCACCTGTAAAAGTGATTCGACCCAGGACCCGGCAACCGGGCGCTCCCCTCCACGGTTGTCCCCGGTACTCACCGGAAGACCACAAGGAGGGGGATCGTCTTGGTCTCGCCGTACGTCAAGCGTCTCGTCACCGCCCTCGCGGCTGCGGGAGGTCTCGTCCTCGCCGTGCCGGCGGGCGCACACGCCACCGCCATCGGATCGGCTCCCGTACGCACCTTCGAGTACAGCGTGGGCGGCGCGACGATGAAGATCCCGACAGGATGCATGTTCACCCACATCATCCGCGGGAGCGGCAGAAGGATCACGTATCAGAACGCCGGCGTCGACTGCGCCTTCGTCGGTGCGGTGAGCAGCCGGTTCTGCAACTGGCGAATCGACTTCACCTACGCCGACACGAACAACAGGATCTACCGGACATCCCGCGGCAGGACGCACAACGAGTGCAGGATCGACCCGATGCGGAGCAACTCTCCTCAGAGGTTGCCCCGTTATGGGAAGGCGTGCGCGCACCTTCATGTCAACGGGGTGCGGCGAGTGAGTCAGTGCCACCACATCACGAAGTGAGCGTCATGATCCAGCAGCAGGGTCAGCAGCCGGGCCACACGTACGAGGTGCGGCGACGCCGAGCCGGAATCGGATGGTTCCTCGCCGGCCTCGCCTCCTCGCTCGCCTTCTTCGCGTTCTTCCCCGGGTTGCCGCATGTCATCGACTGGGGTGCCCTTCTCGTGTCCCTCGCGGTCGGCGCGCTCGCCCGATGGGGCCGCCTGTCCTGGATGGCGAGGACGGCGGAGAAGAAGGCCGGTCACACCGGCGGCGACTGATCCCGGCCGTCGCCGGACCACCGGCCCCACGGTGTGACGGGACCGGACCGCGCCCGGCGGCCCTCCGGTACGCGGCAACCCGGTGGGTGGTCCGGCCGGGTGGGAGAGCAGGTGGGCAGGCGGACGTCGCCGCCGCGCTGGTGCGGTCGGCGTTCCTGGTGAACGCGGTGTACGCCGAGTCGAGCCGGGCGTACGGGCTGACTCCGCGGCAGGGGCGGTTGCCGTGCGTCCTGCTGCCGCAGCCGTGCGGCATGAGTGAGCTCGGGGAGACGCTGGGGCCGGCGAAGTCGAGTCTGGCCGGGCTGGTGGACCGGCGGTGCGGCTGGGGCTGGTGCGGCGGGAGGCCGATGCCCGGGACGGGCGGGCCGTGCGGGTGGGGCTGACGGAGCGGGGCGCCGCGCTCGCCGAGGGGTTCGGCGCCGGGACCTGCCGCCGTGCCCAGGCCCTGCCCGCCGGTCCGAGCGCCGCCGAGCGGGAGCGGCCGACCGTCCTGCTCGACCGGGTCGTGCGGGCCGACGAGGCGCCCGGGGTCTTCGCCGAGTCCGGTGAGCGGCGCCGGTAGCGGCGCTCACCCGCCTCCTCCCGCTCGGCCCGCGCCGCCGTCCGCCCGGTCCGGAACCGGCCCCGGCGCCCCGGCCGCCGCCGTGCGCCGCCTCGCGTACCGCCGGTCCGCCGCCGCCAGTCCCGCCGTCACCCCCGCCGATCCGAGCGCCATCACCGTCATCGCCGTCGCCGGTGACGTCAGTTGGGCCACCGTGCCCGCCGCGGCCGCGGCCACGCCCTGCAGGGTGATCATGCCCGCGGAGTGCAGTCCGAGGGCGTGGCCGGAGAGTTCGGCGGGTGTCAGGGACATCAGGCGTTCCTGCTGGACGAGGCTCGCGCCGAAGCCGGTCGACGCCACCGTGACGAGGACCGCGGCCAGCGGCAGCGGCGG
The DNA here is from genome assembly GCF_044456065.1 of Streptomyces sp. NPDC051041. Taxonomy (NCBI): domain Bacteria; kingdom Bacillati; phylum Actinomycetota; class Actinomycetes; order Kitasatosporales; family Streptomycetaceae; genus Streptomyces; species Streptomyces sp. NPDC051041. The sequence continues at coordinate 152,318 of NZ_JBITFM010000005.1, read as the reverse complement.
GTGCAGGGCGAAGAACACGTACGGCGTCGCCAGCAGCAGGAGCAGCGGTGTGCCCAGGCGTGGGCGCAGCCGGGCCGGGACCAGGCGGCCCACCGCGACGTCCCCGGCGAGCATCCCGGCCGCGGCGCAGGCGAACAGCGTGCCGGCGGCCTCGGGGGCGTAGGAGACGTAGAGCGCCTCGCAGCCGACGACGAGGCCGTTGGGGATCCACAGGGCCAGGTAGACACGGCGGCGGGGCGGGGACGACCAGAGCAGGGCGTTCGTGCGCCAGGTCGCCGCGACGGAGGGGCGGTCGGGGGCGCGCGGTGGGCGGCGGGTGAGGCCGAGGCGGCAGACGGCCGCCGCCGCGCCGTACAGGGCCGCCGCGAGCAGCAGGCACCGGCGCGGGGTCAGGGCCGCCACCAGGACGCCGCCCGTGGCGTAGCCGGCGACCTGCATGACCCCGCTCATGATATTGAAGACGGAACGGCCCAGGAGGTAGCCGTCCGCGGGGAGGATCTCGTTCAGCAGTCCCCAGCGGACGCCGCCGCCGAGCGAGGCGGTCAGGCCCTGGGCGAGGAGGACGGCGAAGGCCGCCCACAGCGGCAGGCCGGGCAGGGCGAGCAGCGCCGTGGTGCCGGCGAAGGCGAGGGCGATGCCCGTCGTCGTGGCCCGTGGGGGGAGGCGGTCGGCGCCCGAGAGGAGGAGGGTCGCACCGAGCGCCTGCGCGAGCGACGGGCCGAACATGCTCATCGCGGACAGCAGCGGCGAGTCGGTCGCCCGGTACACCAGCGTGCCCAGGGCCAGGCCGCCGACCGTCTGCGCCACGGTCTGGGCGGCCGAGGCGAGGAAGAGCGGGGTGAACTCGGGGGTGCGGAACAGGTCGCGGTAACTGCGCATGCGCCGGAGTCTGTGGCGGCCCGGGAGCGGGCCGTTAGTGTTTCGCGCGGGCGCGAAAGGTCTTCGGGGGGGTCCATGGGCTGGTGGCAGGTCAACGCCGACACGCTCGCGCGCAGCCGGTTCGTGCTCTCGCCGTTCGCCGAGACCTTCGCCTGTCTGAAGCTGCTGCACGCGGGCGTGGCCGCGCATCCCGGGGAGCGGACCTGGCTGGAGGCCCATCTGCCCGGTTACCGGCGCCGGCTGGCCGCCGACCCGGTGACGGCGCTGCTGGTCCGCTCCGGACTCGGCCGGGACTGGATCGCCGACTTCCTCACCCCCACCCCGCGCGCCGCCCGGGAGACCTTCGAGGAGGAGGTCGCGCGGGTCCGCGCGGCCTGCCCCGACCGGGCCCGCGCCCATCTCACCGTCTCCCTGGCCGGGCCGCTCCCCGCCGAGCTGGACCGCGACGACCTGCCCGAGCGGGCCGCCGCGCTCCTGGAGTACGTCTGGGCCGAGGCCGTACGGCCCACCTGGCCCCGGCGCCGCCGCGTCCTGGAGGCGGACGTCGTCGCGCGGGCCACGCGGGTGAGCCGGGACGGCTGGGCGGCCGTGCTGGACGCGCTGCGGCCGGGCACGCGCTGGCTCGGCGGGAACCGGTTCCAGGTCAACCGGCACGCGTATCCGCCGCACGACATCTCCGGCGCCGAGCTGGCCTTCGTCCCGGTCACCCCGCAGCGGCACGGCTGGGTGTCGTGGGACGAGGACGAGCGGTACGCGGTCGTCTACCCGTGCGCCGGCGTGCTCGCCGACGACGGGGCCCGGCCCGTCCCGGCGAGCCTCGGCGCGCTGCTCGGCGCGGCGCGCGCACGCGTGCTGGTGCTGCTCGCCTCCCCCATGAGCACCAGTCAGCTGGTCGCGGTGACCGGCCAGGGGCTCGGCTCGGTCGGCCGCCACCTGCGGGTGCTGCTGGACGCCGGGCTGGCGGAGCGGCGGCGCGCCGGGCGGTCGGTGCTGTACTCGCGGACGGCGGCCGGTGAGGTGCTCGTACGGGCCGCGGGCGGCGGCCGGTGAGGTGCTCGTACGGGCCGCGGGCGGGGCGAGATGACCGTACGGCCGGGCCTCGGGGCGGCTCGTCCTGCGGCCCGGGGCACGGGAGTGCCGGGTCGCGGGGCTAGCATCCGCGCATGACGACTGCAGAGAACACCGGTTCCTCTCCCCTCGACGTCGAGATCGGCTCCCTCCAGGGCGGTCCGGCGGACCTCGGCCAGTACGCGGGCAAGGTCGTGCTCGTCGTGAACGTGGCCTCCAAGTGCGGGCTGACCCCGCAGTACGCCGGTCTGGAGCGGCTGCACGAGCGGTACGCGGAGCGCGGCTTCACCGTGCTCGGCGTGCCCTGCAACCAGTTCCTCGGGCAGGAGCCCGGCAGCGCCGAGGAGATCGCCGAGTTCTGCTCGGCGACGTACGGCGTGACCTTCCCGATGACCGAGAAGGTCGAGGTCAACGGGGCGGGGCGGCATCCGCTGTACGAGCGTCTGGTCGGGTTCGCGGACGCGGAGGGGCACAGCGGGGACGTCCGCTGGAACTTCGAGAAGTTCCTGATCGGCCGGGACGGGGCCGTGGTGGCGCGGTTCTCGCCGCAGACCGAGCCGGAGGCGCCCGAGGTCGTGGCCGCCGTCGAGGGCGCGCTCGCCTAGGCGGGCGTCGGCCTCGCCCCCCGGGGGGACGTCCCCGGCACCGGGCGGAACGGGCCGCCGGGTGCCGGGGCGCCGTCGTGGTCGACGCCCTGCGCGCCGTCGGGGCGTCCGCCGTGCGGGCCGGGATTCCGGCCACGGCGCCGGGGCGGTACGACCGGCTCGGGCCGTCGGCCCGGCGCGGGTCGAGGAGTCGGCGGCGGGGGCGCGGGCCGAGCACGGGCACCCCCGGCGGACGGCGGCGCGGGCGTGGGTCCGGCCGCGGGCGGACCGGCGGACGATGGCGTGGGCCCCGCACGGGCGGATCCGGCGGACTGCGGTGGGTGGGGCCGGCGGTGGTCGGCTCACCCGCGGATCACCGGGGCGCGGGAGCCTGTCGGCGGGGTGCGGGCGCGTTCGGGGCGGTGGCGGAGCCGGTCGCCGCTCGGGGGTCGACGCCGACGGGTCGTGCGGGGAGGTGCACTGCGCGGATCGGGCGGATCGAGTGGAGTGCTCGCGCCGGGCGGAGTGCGCGGCGGCCGGGGGTGGAGGACCCGGTGCGCGGGGGTTTCCGGTGGGGCGGCCGGGGTGCGGCCGAGCCCTCTCGGCTAGGACGGCGAACTGGTCGAGAGGGCTCTGCGGTGTCGCTTGTCGCTGTTTACCGAGGGGTCGTCAGGCCTTGACCGAGGTCACGAAGGCCTTCCACGCGGCGGCGGGGAAGGCCAGGGTCGGACCCTCGGGAACCTTGGAGTCGCGGACGACCAGTGCCGTCACGGCGGGGGACTTGACCTCGACGCACGCGCCGTTTCCCCCCGAGTAGGAGGACTTCGTCCAGGTTTCCGTGGCGCCCTGAAGAATTGCCATGTTTGCTCCGGTGGCGAGTTGCTGAATTGCTGTCGCCGCGCCACGGCTCCCTTCCGGGACCGCGGTGCGGAGTGCGCCAAGGTCGTCTGACTCGTTGGCGCAATCGACGCTACTCGCTGATTTCCTCCACCGGAGCAGCCATTCACTCGACCGGATGCCATATTCCAAGCGAGCCTTCCAGCGTGATGATCCGCGGGTGTACGATCCCGCGCCGGTCGCCGGAAAAGCCGGGAAACCGGCGGTGTCTCAGCGCGCGTATTCCTTCGCCACGTCCTCGATGAGCTGGCGCGACTGGTCCACGTTCAGTGCCTGCGCCCGCAGGTGCTCGTACATCACCGTGTACTTCTGCACGTCGTGCGCCTTCTCCAGGTAGAGGTCGCTGGTCACGCCCTCGATGTACACCACGCTCGAATCGGCCGCGTCGGCGAACTCCAGGATGGAGTACTGGCCGTTGATGCCGGGGTGCGCCCCGACGTCGAAGGGCAGTACCTGCACGGTGATGTGCGGCAGCTGCGACATCTCGGCGACGTGCTCCAGCTGCTCGCGCATCACCTGGCGGCTGCCCACCACCCGGCGCAGCGCGGCCTCGTCCAGGACCACCCACAGCCGCAGCGGACCGGTTTCGGCGGTGATGCGCTCCTGCCGCCGTATCCGCACCTTGACCCGCTTCTCGATGTCGGCGGGCGGGGTCTCCGGCAGGGCGCCCTGGATGAGCGCCTCGGCGTACGGGCGGGTCTGCAGCAGGCCGGTGATGATCTGGGGTTCGTAGACCCGCAGCGACTCCGCGTCCGTCTCCAGGCCGATGTACACGCTGTACGGGATGTCCCCGAAGGCGTGCCACCAGCCCTGCTGGCGCGAGTCCTTGGCCATCTGCATCAGCGACTCGACGATCCGCTGGTCCTCGACCTCGTAGACCCCGCACAGGTCGCGGACGTCACGCTGGCTGATGCTGCGCCGGCCGTTCTCCAGGCGGCTGATCTTCGACTGCGACACCAGCAGCCGCTCCGCCACCTCCTCGGCGGTCATGCCCTTGAGCTCGCGGAGCCTGCGCAGCTCCTGGCCCAGCCGGCGCCGCCTGACGGTGGGATTGACATTGGACGCCACGGGACGTGCACCTCCGGCTGCCTGCCTCGAACTTGCCGCTTTGCGTATCTGCTGTTCAGCAGACTGCCACCAAGGGGCTCGCTGCCGCTGGGAAATGAGCGACAAGCGCCGCGTACACGCCAGTTCGGGCCTCCCCCGCGCATACGGCCGCGCGGGGCGGCGGACCGGGTCGTCGTCCGGACGTACGGTCGCGTCGCCCCGCGCGGACCAGCGGCTCCCGTACCGGGTCCCGGGGACTTGCGGTGCGGCTCTCTGCCGTGCGCTGGTGGTGCGTGGGGGTGGTGCTGTGGTGCTGCGGCGCCGAGGCCGGCGCCCTGCCGTGGGCCGCGGCTCAGTGGGCCACGGCACGCGCCATGGATCCGCGGCGCGGCTGCATCGGAACGCCGCGTGCGGGTTCCGCCGCGGGCCCGGCTCCGCCGGCGGCCGGACGGCCGGCCGGGGCCGGACCGCGGCGCGGCTGGGCCGCCGCGCCGTTCTGGACGTCCATCACGGCGTGTGCCACGAGGCCGCCCATCGGGTCGTGCCGGATCAGGTCCCGTAGCCGGGAACGCGACGAGCGTCCCTCGTTGCCCGGATACAGGTGCTTGCCGAGGCCGACCGCGTGCGCCAGCGCGGCGAGCGCCGCCGTCCGCGGGTCCGGCGGTACGCCGGTACGGATCGCGGAATCCAGCCGGGCCCTGATCTCCCGGCTGATGGCGGTGTCCGTCGCCTGGTAGCGAGTCGTCGGCAGCACCCCGCACATCTGGCCTTCCACGGCGTGCACCATGCCGCACCGCTCCAGATGCGAGAGGTAGGTCTGGCGGAGCCCGAGACGGGGCCCGCCGATCCAGTGGACGGCCCGTACCGGAGCGCCGCGCCTGCGCAGCAGCTCCAACGCGCTGTCCAGAGTCGGATCTCCTGTCGGCCGTGGCACCACCACGGCGATACGATCCCCGTCTGGGGCTATCCGTCCGGCCAGCGCCAGCTCCACTAGCTGCGCTCCGGCCAGACCGAGGTCGAGCGACTGCGGCTGCGCAGTGGTACCCGTGGCCGGGTCCAGTGCCAGCAGCAGAAGCTCCTCCGGAAGTGTTCTGCGGCTCCTGCCCATCCATGCCTCCCCGCGTGGATGAATGACAGGGTGACCCCTCTCACATTGGTCTGTCGAGGGCACGTGACCTGTTTGTGAGGGAACCGGCAGGTATGTCGTTCTCGTCTACCGCCTCGGTCAGGTCCGCACACAGGACACTGGTACATGGTTCGGACAGCGCGGTGGAGCTGTTGTCCGGGCGGGCGGTACACCGTTCGGGTTCGGTAGGCGCACGCGGTGCGTGCGGCGCATGGAGGAGGCATCGGTGGCGGGCGAGTCCCCCGACAGTTCGAAGCAGCGCGAGTCGTCGGCACAACCGACGTCGGGGAGCGCGGGTCCGGTTCCCGAGGCGAGGACCGAGGAGAGCGGTACGGCGGAGCGGCGCGACCCGCGGCTGGCGGTGGCCCGGGAGACGGCGACCACGACGCACGGGGGCGTCGACACGGCCACCCGGGTGCTGTCGGTGCGTGAAGTGGCCCCGGAGGCCGGGGAGGACGAGGACGCGCGGGACGCCGGGGCGGACGGGGGCGCGGAGGACACGGGTTCCGGTTCCGGGCGGGCGGAGGGCTCCGGTTCCCCCGGCTCGGGGGCGTCCGGGGCGTCCGGCGACCGCGAGGAGACCGCCCGGGGCGGCGAGAAGGCCGCTGAGGCCGCGCAGGAGGCCCGGGAGGCCCAGGAGGCCCGGGACGGCGGGGCGGAGGGCCCTGAGGGCGTCACGGGCCGCACGGAGGCCGAGAGCGGCGACGCGCCCGCGGCCGACGGGACCGAGCACGGGGCCGACACCGCCCGGAAGGCCGGCGAGTCCGGCAGGAACGGCGAGTCCGGCAGGAGCGGCGCCGGCTCGGGGACCCGGGCGGACGACGCGCCCGAAGCCGGGGGCGACGACCGGGACGGCTCGCACGGCACGCCCGAACCGGGTGGCGCGCCCGAGTCGGACGACACGCCCGGGACCGGAGCGGACGGCGAGGACGGCGACGGGGGCCCCGCGGCGAAGTCCTCCGGCGCGTCCGGGGCCGACGAGAAGGCCGTCGACCGGCCGACCGCCGTCTTCAAGGCCGTACGGCCTTCCGGTTCCGGCGTCGACCAGCCCACCACCATGCTCAAGGTGGGTGGCGCGGCCGGGAAGGCGGGCAGGGCCGCCGGCGGGAAGCCCGCCGGCGGCGCCGCCGAGGACGCCCGCGAGGCCCCCGCCGAGGACACCGGCAAAGCCCCCGGGAGGCCCGCGGAGAAGGCCTCCGGGAGGACGGCCGGGCGGGAGGCCGGGAGGACGGCCGAGCAGGAGGCCGAGCGGACCAGCAGGTTCGTCGCGCTCAAGCCGCTCGAGGACCCCTCGACGCGGAAGCCGCGGCCGGGCGACGCCACCACGGCGCCGCCCGCGGTGCCCCCGGCGGACGCCACCGCGCCCGTGCCGCAGGTCGGGCCGGAGCGCACCACGCAGCAGCCGTTGCCGCCGAAGCCGCCGCTGGACCTGCTGGCCGAGTTGACGAACACTCCGCCGCCCCCGCCCACCCCGCTGCGGACGCTGGCGCGGCGGGTCAAGATCTGGACGCCGCTGGTCCTGCTGCTGCTGATCGTCTTCGCGGTCGTACAGACCGTGCGTCCGCTGCCGGAGCCCACGCTCCAGCTCACCGCCGGCTCCACCTACACCTTCGAGGGCGGCGCGGTCGACATCCCGTGGCCGTCCGACGGGCAGGCCGCGCTGGATGTGCAGGGCATCGGTTCGTTCGGCTCGTCGGGCGCGCAGGAGCCCGTGCCGATCGCCAGTGTCGCCAAGGTCATGACGGCCTATCTGATCCTGCGCGACCACCCGCTGAAGAGCGGCGCCGAGGGTCCGAAGATCAAGATCGACCAGGCCGCGGAGGACCAGTCGGACGCCGGTCCGGAGTCGACCGTCAACGTGTTCGCCGGCGACTCGATCACCCAGCGGGAGGCGCTGGAGGGCATCCTGATCGCGTCCGCGAACAACGTGGCGCGGCTGCTGGCCCGTTGGGACGCGGGGTCCGAGAAGGCGTTCGTGCAGAAGATGAACGACGCCGCCGAGGACCTCGGCATGACCAACACGACGTACACCGACCCGTCGGGGCTGAACAACACGACGGTGAGCACGGCCGTGGACCAGGTGAAGCTGGCCAAGGCGGCGATGGAGCAGCCCGTGTTCCGCGAGGTCGCCGCGATGATGTCGTACGTCGACTACAAGGGCGAGCCGCACGACAACTGGAACCGTCTGGTCGGCTTCAACGACGTCGTCGGCATCAAGACCGGCACCACCACCTCGGCGCTCGGCAACCTCGTCTTCGCCGCGAAGAAGGAGATCGGCGGCGAGACGCGCCGGATCGTCGGCGCCGTGGTGCGGCAGCCGGAGGGCGGCGCGGACAACACCATCCTCGGCGGCGCGCTGGACGCGGGCGACAAGCTGATCCGCGCCGCGCAGGATGCGCTCGCCACGGCGACGATCCTGAAGAAGGGCGACGTGGTCGGCTACGTCGACGACGGCCTCGGCAACCACACGCCGGTCGTCGCCGCCCAGGACGTCACGGCCGTCGGCTGGGCCGGGCTGAAGGTCGAGCTGACGTTCGCCGCGGACGATCTGCCGCACACGGCCGAGGCCGGTACCAAGGTGGGCACCCTGACCGTGGGCGACGGCGGCGACAGCGGCGCGGTGCGGGTCCCGGTCGCCCTGCAGAGGGATCTGGCCGAACCGGGCTGGACGGACAAGCTGACCCGTCTGGGCTGACCGGAAGCCGGCGGGAAACGGTACGGCGGCCGTCGTCCCCGAGGGGGCGGCGGCCGCCGCGTGTCCGGGCGGGGCCCGGCTCCGGGCCGCCGGGTCGGCCGGAACCGGGCACGGCGGGTCCCGTCCCGCGTGCTAGCGTCCCGAACCGGGACAGGTCGCCGGTCGCACGGACGCGGCTGTGAACCGCACGGGAACGGGATGCGGCCGAGAACGGAATGCGGGACACGGGGAGTGCCTTCAGGTGGCCACTGCGGAACCGACACGCGCCGACGACGCCGATCCGGGCCCGGTGAGCGGCCCGCGAATACAGCCGCGCGTCCCGCGCGCCGCTGACCACGACGCCATGGGCCGCGTCCCCCTGCGCACCGGCGCACCGGACCGGGACCGCGCCCTCCACGGCCCGGACCGCGGCCGCGACGGCGGCCCGGACCGCTCCCCCGGCCACGCCGCGCCGGACCGCTCCCCCGGCCGCGGCGCGGATCGCGGCCGTCCCGCGCCGGCGGCCCCGGCCTCCCGTGCCAGGGCCGCGCTCCGGGGCCTCCGTGACCGTCTCCTGCGCCGTCCGGTGCTCACCGTCACCGGGCTCGCCGGGGCGCTGCACGTCGTCTGGTTCTTCACGTTCGCCAACAGCGGCGGCGATCTCGCGGCGCAGGACGCCTGGGCGGAGTTCGTCGGCCGGCACCCCGACTCGGCGTACAACCTGGCCTGGTACGGCGGGATGCACCCGGTGTCGTACAGCGTGGTGTCGCCGTATCTGATGTCGGTGCTCGGGGTCCGTACGACGATGATGATCGCGGGCACGCTGTCGGCCGGGCTGCTGACGCTGATCCTGACGCGCAGCCGGGGGGCCGTCGAGCGGCCGATGCGGCCCGCGCTGGCCGGCGTGTACGCGCTGTTCTGCAACGCCGTGTCGGGGCGGGTGACGTTCGGGCTCGGCACCGTGTTCGCGCTGGGCGCGGTCGCCGTCGTGTTCTGCTGGCCGTACCGGTGGCGGTACCGGCGCTGGGCGAAGGCGCTGTGCGCGGCGCCGCTGGCCGCGCTGGCCACCATGGCGTCGCCGGTGGCGGGTCTGTTCGTCGGCCTGGTGGCCGTGGCCCTGTTCCTGCAGAAGCGCCTTCCGGGCGCCTGGGCGCTGGGGCTCGCCCCGGCGGCCGTGGTGGCGGTGTCGGCGTGGCTGTTCCCGTTCTCGGGGACGCAGCCGATGACGTACGCCTCGGTGATCCTGCCGCTGGCGTACTCGGTGCTCGTCTTCCTGCTCGTGCCCCGCGCGTGGCGGACGGTCCGGCTCACGGCCGCCGTGTACGGGCTGGGCGTGGTGCTGGTGTGGCTGATCAGCTCGCAGATCGGCTCGAACATCACCCGGCTGGCGATGCTGTTCGCCGGGGTGGCGCTGGTGGCCGCGCTGCCGTTCGCGGTGCCGCGCTCGCGCAGGTGGTACGCGATCGTCGTCGCCTTCGCCGGCTTCACCGTCTGGATCGGTTACAAGTCGGTCGACGACGTCGTGCACACCACGCCCGCCGCCGCCTGGGCGCGCGAGCTGGCGCCCCTGGTCAACGAACTGCAGGAGGTCGGCGCGGAGAAGGGCCGGGTGGAGGTGGTCCCGGCCCGCTCCCACCGCGAGGCCTCGGCGCTCGCCCCGTACGTCAATCTGGCCCGCGGCTGGAACCGCCAGGCCGACATGGAGCGCAACCCGCTCTTCTACGACGGCACCCTCAACTCGGCCAACTACCACGAGTGGCTGCGGCGCTGGGCGGTGCACTTCGTGGTGGTGCCGAAGGACGATCCGGACGGGGACGGCGCCGCGCGGGAGCGGGAGCTGGTGCAGCGGGGCCTGCCGTACCTGAAGCAGGTCTGGGGCGACGCGAACTGGCAGCTGTTCAAGGTGACCGACCCCACCCCGCTGGCCGGGCCGCACGCGGTCGTGCGGCGGGCCGAGCAGGGCGGGATGACGCTCGACGTGCGGCGGGCGGGCCGCGTCCTCGTCCGCATCCCGTACTCGCCGTGGCTGAGCGTCGTCGACGCGGAGGGCCGGAGCCTGGAGGCCCCGCGGGAGACGGAGGCCTCCCGGAACCGTCCCGACGGCTCCCCGAGGACGTACGAGAACGTCAACGGCTGCCTGATGCCCGCGGAGGAGGACGAGCACGGCGACCGGTGGACGGAGCTGCTCGCGCCGAAGCCCGGCACCTACCGGCTGGCGGCGCCCTACCAGCTGCCGCGCGGGACGCCGTGCCCGGAGGAACTGAGGAACTGAGGAACCGGGTCGGGCGGCCGGGCCCGCCGGTCCGCGCCGGGGTCCGGCACCGTGCCGAACCCCCCTCCCCTCGTTCAGACTCGTGAACGCAAGTCACCAAGTGGAACTATTTTACTTCCCCTTGACCTGACGTGCGCTTGTCGTGCCCGCTTCACCGCACCCACGATGAGCGAGCCGTTCACAAGGCGGACCCTGGAAGGGGGCACATGAACAGTCTCGACTGGGCCGTGCTCATCGGCTACTTCGCCGTGATGGTCGCCATCGGCGTCTGGTCGCACAAGCGCGTGGACAACGTCAGCGACTTCTTCACGGCCGGCGGCAAGATGCCCTGGTGGCTCTCCGGCATCTCGCACCACATGTCGGGCTACAGCGCGGTGATGTTCACCGGGTACGCGGGCATCGCCTACACCTACGGCGTCACCTCCTTCGTCACCTGGTCCTTCCCGATCGCGCTGGGCATCGCCATCGGGTCGAAGCTGTTCGCGCCGCGCATCAACCGGCTGCGCTCCCGGCTCCGTGTGGCCTCCCCGTTGGAGTACCTGAAGAACCGTTACGACCTGAAGACCCAGCAGGCGCTCGCCTGGTCCGGGATGCTGCTGAAGATCGTGGACGTGGGCGCCAAGTGGGCGGCGATCGCCACGCTGCTGTCCGTCTTCACCGGCATCTCGCTCAACCAGGGCATCCTCATCACCGGCACCATCACCGCCGTCTACTGCACCATCGGCGGCCTGTGGGCGGACGCCCTGACCGAACTCGGCCAGTTCATCATCCAGTTGCTGGCCGGCGTCGCCATGTTCCTCGCCGTCGCGGTGCGGCTCGACGACCACGGCGGCTTCTTCGGCGTGTGGGACCAGCCGGAGCTGCACGGCCACGAGAAACCCCTGGTCGGCCCGTACGGCACGGTGTTCCTGCTGGCCTTCCTGTTCATCAAGCTCTTCGAGTACAACGGCGGCATGCTCAACCAGGCCCAGCGCTACATGGCCACGCCCACCGCGAAGGAGGCCGAGCGCTCGGCGCGGCTGTCGGCGGTGCTGTGGCTGGTCTGGCCGCTGGTGCTGTTCTTCCCGATGTGGATGTCGCCGCTGCTGGTGGAGTCGCAGAAGCCGGACGGCTCGGACTCGTACGCTCTGATGACCGAGCAGCTCCTGCCGCACGGCCTGCTGGGCCTGGTCATCGTCGGCTTCTTCTCCCACACGATGGCCATGTGCTCCTCCGATGCCAACGCCATCGCGGCCGTGTTCACCCGCGACTGCATGCCGGTGGTGTGGGCCCGGGCGCGGACGTGGAGCGAGGGCCAGGGCCTGCGCGTGGCGCGGATCGCCACCGTCGTCTTCCTCGGCCTGTCCATGGCGGCGGCGACCCAGGTCAACTCCCCCGCCTTCAAGGACATCATCACGGTCGTCATCAAGTGGGTGGCCGGGCTGATGGGCCCGATGGCGATCCCGATGATGCTGGGCCTGCTGCGCCCGTTCCGCCGCTCCGGCCCGACGGCGGCGCTGGTGAGCTGGTCGATGGGTCTGCTCGCCTTCTGGCTGGTCAACTACCCGATCAGCTGGAACGTCGAGGGCGGTGTCCCGCTCCAGTACCAGGTGTCGATCCCGCTGGCGGTGTCGCTGGTCCTCTACGTCCTCATCGGCTACCTGAGGCCGGAGGACACCCCGGAGCGGCTGGCGATCATCGAGCAGGTCAACACGGACGGGGACGGCGCCGCCGCGGCGGCGGTCCCGTCACCGGCCGGCGGACGGGAGAACCCGGTGGGCACCCGGGCGAAGGACTGAGACAGCCGGCGCGAACCGGAACCGCCGACGAGGACGACGGGCCGGAGCAGTCGGGGCGGCGGGGCCGTCCGCGGCGCGGGCGGCCCCCGCCGCCGTGGCCGGCGTGCCGCTCGCCCGGCGGAGCCCGGGTCCGGGAGCCCCGCTCCCCCGGCGGCTCCCGGGCCCGCGATCCGGGCCCCTGCCGTGGCCACGGTCCCGGAGCCCCGGCCGGCGTGGGCTCAGCCCCGGGGATACCGGGCGAGCCACCCCGGCGAGGCTCCCGCCGGGCCGTGCAGGGCCGGTCCCTGGGTCATCTCCATGGCGAAGTCGTCGGCCAGTTCCAGGATCGTGGGGCGGCCCTCCAGTTCGACCACCCAGGCGGGCGGCAGGGCCGTCTCGCCGTGCAGCGCGCCGAGGAGGCCGCCGGTCAGCGCGCCCGCCACGGCGGAGGGCCCGTCCTGGTTGACGGCGAGGCACAGCCCGTGCCGGACGTCCTCGCCGGCGAGGGCGCAGTACACGGCGGTGGCCACCAGCGCCTCCGCCGTCCCCTCCCCCGTCAGCCGGGCCACCCGCTCCGCTGTCGGCGCCCCCTGCCGCACGGCGCCGAGCGCGTGTCGCAGCGCCTCGGACACCGGCTCGTGCCCCGGGCGGGAGGCCAGCAGGGCGAGCGCCCGCCGCACCGCGCCGTCGAGGTCGTCGCCGCGGGCCAGCGCGTGCACGATCACGGCGTACGCGCCCGCCGCGAGGCAGGCGACGGGGTGGCCGTGGGTCTGCGCCGCGCACTCCACGGCGAGCTGGGCGACCAGGTGCGGGTCCCAGCCGACCAGCAGTCCGAAGGGCGCGGAGCGGGCGGCGGCCTCGGGTCCGGGCTCAGCGGGGTTCTTGGGCGCGCCCAGGGTGCCCATGGTGTCGTCGCCGAGTCCGAGCAGCAGGGCGCGGGTGGGGTCGCGCCGGGCGTACAGCCACTCCTCGCGGGCGAGCCAGCCGTCCTCCTCGCGCCGCTCGTCCGGGCCCCAGTCCCGCTGGGTGGCGGCCCAGCGCCGGTACGCCCGGTGCAGGTCGGTCGGCGGGTGCCAGGCGCCGGTGTCGCGCCGCACCTGGGCGCGGATCAGCCCGTCCGTGGAGAACAGGGTGAGCTGCGTGAGGTGGGTGACGGCACCGCGCCTGCCGTACGCGGGGGCCAGGTCGAGCAGCCCCTCACCGCCGTACGCCGCCCGGATCCCCCCGAGGTCCAGTCGGTTCACGGGCGCCCCCAGCGCGTCCCCGACGGCCACCCCGAGCAGGGTCCCGCGCACCCGGCTGCGGAAGTCCTGCTGCTCGCTACGCCCCCAGACGGCACCAGCGGTCGCACTCACCTAGTCCTCCCCGGGGGAACCGTCCGTCCGTACGACGCCCAGCACTGTAATCGAACGGGGACGGGGGGTCAGGGGGCACAAGTGAACGCGGGGTGTGACTGGCGTGATCGTGACCGGTCGGTCACCGGCCGGACCAGGTGCTGGCCGGCCATAGGGGGTCTCGTCCTCCTCGCCGGTCAGGCCTCCCGCCGGGACGCCGGGCCGGCCCCGGCGGGTCCGGTGTACGGGCACGGTTGCCGTGGCCGGCGCTCCCCCGCGGAACGCCTTGCCCGCCAGCCGGGTCGCGATGTTCACCCCTGTGGGTGGCCGGCGGGGGCAGTGAGGCGGTCCCCTCACCCGGCTTCCCGGTCCTCGGCGCGGCGCCGCACCGGGTCACGGGTCCGCGCGGTCGGGTGCCAGCTCGGCCCACACGGTCTTGCACCCCGCGGCCGCCGCGTCGACGCCCCACCGGTCCGCGTACGCCGCCACCAGCAGCAGGCCCCGGCCCGACTCCGCGTCCGGCGCCGCCGGGCCGGGGATGCGCGGCATCCGGTCGCCCCGGGCGTCGGTGACCTCGACGCGGAGGGTGCCGTCGGGGCGGAGCTCGAGACCGAGCCGGAAGTCCCGTCCCGGTACGCGCCCGTGGAGCACGGCGTTCGACGCCAGTTCGGCCACGACCTGCGCGGCGGCCCCGAACGGGTCGCCCCAGTCGTCGAGTTGGCGTTCGGTGAGCAGCCGGGCGAGTCGAGCACCCCTTCGGGTCGCGGACAACCGAACCGTGAAGTGGCGGGCGGGGCGGGTGATCCGGGGGAGGGATTTCTGGCTCATGTCACCCAGCGTGGCCATCCGTCCCTACCCTGAACAGCAACGACCCTGGTACGGAGCGTGACTGTTCGGTCGCGCGCCGGGATCGTACGGCTCCGTCGGGAGGGGAAGACGTGGAGGACGAGGAGGCCGCGGCCGTCGTCAGGACGGTCGCACGGCAGATCAAGCTGTGGCGCGAGGCCGCCGGACTGAAGCAGGCGGAACTCGGCGCGGCGATCGGGTACGGCGAGGACATGGTCTCGTCCGTGGAACGGGGCAGGCGGATCCCCAAACCGGAGTTCCTGGACAAGGCCGACGAGGTGCTGGGGGCGGGCGGGAAGCTGTCCGCGATGAAGGAGGACGTGGAGAAGGCCCGGTATCCGAAGAGCGTCCGGGACCTGACGAAATTGGAGGACGAGGCCGTCGAGATGGGGGCCTATGCCAGTCACCACATTCACGGTCTTCTGCAAACCCCGGAGTATGCCCACGCCTTGTATGCCATGCGGCGGCCCGCATACACCGAGGACGAGATCGAGCGACATGTCGCCGCCCGTATGGCACGAAAGGCCGTCTTCGAGCGGGTCCCCCGGGCGCAGATCACCTTTGTCCTGGAAGAGGTGGCGCTGCGGCGGCCGTTCGGAGGCAGGATGGTGTTGCGACAGCAGATCGAACACCTGCTTGAAGTCGGCAAGTTGCGGCATGTCGAGATTCAAGTGATGCCCACCGCCAGAGAGGACCACGCGGGCGTGATGGGGTCGTTCCGGCTCCTGAGCCTCAGGGACGGCAAAACCCTGGGGCACTCTGAGGGGCAGCTCTACGACCGAGTGATCAGTGATCCACGAGAGGTCCAGATCCTGGAAATGCGTTATGGAATGATCCGGGCGCAGGCTCTCACCCCCAGGGAGTCGCTGGCCTTCATCGAGAAAGTCATGGGAGAAGAGACATGACCCCCGCGCTGGAGTGGTTCAAGAGCAGCTACAGCGGCAACGACGGCCCTGACTGCGTCGAAGTCGCCATATCCCCCGCCCGCACCACCGTCCACGTCCGCGACTCCAAGGACAAGGCGGGCACGCGTCTCTCATTCCCCAACGGTTCCTGGGCGGCGTTCGTCAGCTTCGCCGCTCGCCGAGGTGGCGCAGGACTGCCTCCCGCTGGGTGAGTGCCCAGGGGTACGACGGTCTGAGCTCCAGCGCTCGGTCCAGGTCCGCCAGGGCCTCCGCGTAGCGGCCCAGGCCGGCCAGCGACGCGCCCCTGCTCGCGTACGCCGACGCGTAGGCGGGGTCCAGAGCGAGGGCGCGGTCGTAGTCGACGAGGGCCTCTTCGTCACGGCCCGCGACGCGCAGGGCGTCGCCGCGTTCGCAGCGTCCCCAGGCCCAGTCCGGCTGGAGCGCGAGGGCGCGGTCGAGGTCGGCGAGCTGGCGGTCGGAGTCGCCGAGCCGACGCCAGACGCGGGCACGGCGGGCGAGCGCCCACGCGTAGTCCGGTTTGAGCTCCAGCGCGCGGTTCAGGTCCGCCAGCGCCGCGTCCACGTCACCACGGCGTTCGTGCGTGGCGCCGCGTGAGGCCCAGGCGAACTCGGCGGCCGGATCGCGACGGATGCCCTCGCTGAGGTCCCGGATCGCCTCCTCGTCGTGCCCTACGAGCCGGTGGTGCTCACCGCGCAGGGTGACGTTCCAGGGGTTGTCCGGCTCCAGTTCGAGCAGACGGTCGAGCAGGACGAGCGCGGCCTCGTGGTCGCCCATCCCTCCCAGGGTGACCGCCTTCGCCCGGTGGGCCCGCACCAGGCCGGAATCCAGGGCGAGGGCCTGGTCGTACGCCTCCAGTGCCTGTTCGTGCTCACCCCGCCCCGCCAGGGCATCGCCACGCAGTGCCCATGCCAGCGCCCGCCACGGCTCGTCGCCCCGGGCGCGGCGCAGCAACAGGTCGAGCACCTGGCCCCTCCCGCCTTCCGCGAGCGCGTCCGACAGGTCGTGCCCCCAGCTCCGCACGGCTTCCGCATCGGCGTCCTCGCCCGCCTCCACCAGGAGCACGACCCAGCGCCGTACGACGTCGTCCGCGTAGGAGCAGGCGTCGACGACATCGCCCAGCACCCCGGGCAGCGCGGCCCGGGGTGCCGAGCACAGGAAGTGGTACGACTCGGCGAGCCGCAGTTCCCGCCAGCGCTTGTCCGTCCACGACGCCCCGCTCCCCGTCTCGGCCTCCTCCCGCCACCGCGCGAAGGCCTGCGCGAACCGCCCGTGCCACTCCGCCCACCCCCTGGGGGACTGCTTGCGCTGGAGTCGCAGCATCGGGGCACGGACCACGTCGTGGTACCTCAGTCCCTCCCCGCGTTCGACCACGAACGGCAGCCCCCTCAGCCAGTCGTACGAGGGGACCGGTGCGCCGTCGACGCCCTCGACCACGGTTCGGAACACGTCCGCGTCCAGCCACCGGGGCAGCGCGCACGTCAGCGCGACCGCGCGCCGCACCGGATCCTGCTCCCATTTCAGGAACCGCTCCACCGCCGTGGCGCTCGGGTCGCCCACGTCGTCCGGGTCGGCGGGGCGGGTCTCGGCGAGGGTCGACACCAGGACCGGGAGCCCACCGGTGAGCCGCAGCACCTCCTCGACGACCGGTTCGGCGACCACGCCCTTGCCGGCCAGCAGCCCCCGCGCCTCCGCCTCCGTGAAGGGGGCGAGCGGCAGGTCGGCCACGAAATCGGCGAGTCCGCCCCAGCGGACGGTGTCCAGGGGGCGCTGGCCGGCGGTGACCACGACGACCGTGGCCGGCATGGCTCCGTACCGGTCGGTTGCCATCACGTCGTGCAGCCATTGATCCAGGTACGGGCCGATCCGCTCGTACGTGTCGAGGAACAGGGCGATCCAGGGGGCCGTGGAGGCGGCCTCGCACAGCTCGCGCAGGAACACCGGGGTGAGCACCTGCTCCGGGGAGAGGACCAGCTGCACGTCTTCGTGGTTGCGGAAGCGGGCACCGAGACCGGCCCTCAGCCGGTCGGCCCCCTCGGCTAGTTGATCCGCGTCGAGGACTCCCGCGAGGGGACCGACCACCGGGACCATCCCCAGCGCCGCCACTCCGGCCCGGGCCACCATCCTGCCGCCCGCCGACGGTCCGGCCCCCTGCACCTCCGCGTCCAGCGCGGCAAGCGCGGCCGTCTCCGCCTCGTGCCGCCGCTCCCGGTGGGCGGTGAGCAGACGCTCCAGTTCCTTCGCCCGCCGTCCCTGCGAGGCGAACTGACGGCTGATCGCCGCCATCACTTCCGGCACGCTGCCCGCGCTCTCGTCGACGTACGCCGTCAACGCTCCCAGTTCACGAGCGACCTGCTCCAGCTCGCGGACGAGAAACGTCTTGCCGACTCCCGCGTTGCCGTGCACGTGGAAGAGAAAGCGATGCCGTTCGTCCTCGGGCGGGAGACTCAAATTGGCCCGGAAAGCAGCCCGTTCGGCGCCTCGGCCCACGAAACCGGCCCGTCCGCGCTGCCGGATCAGCTCCTGCATCGACGGTCGCGACTGCGCCACCAGCACGTCTCCTCGTCCCCCGGGATCGGGCCGGAACCCATTCTGGCTCAACGCCTATCCGTCGCCGAGCCCCGTACGGAGAATGATCCGCATGACCACACCTCCCCGTACGTTGTCCCTGACCGCGACCCTCCTCACCGCGTCCGTCGCCCTCTACATGGCGCTCGTCGCCCTCGGGAACATCACGGACTTCGGCACCAACCAGCAGTTCGTCCGGCATGTGCTGGCCATGGACACCACGTTCAGGGACGAGGACCTGATGTGGCGGGCGATCACGAACGAGGGTCTGCAGGACGCCGCCTACGTCGCGATCATCGTGTGGGAGACCGTCGCCGCGCTGGTGCTCGGGTACGGGACGTGGCTGTGGGCCCGGCGGGATCAGCCGCGGGCCCGCCGCTTCTCCACCTACGGCCTGCTCATGGTGATGCTGCTGTTCGGCGCCGGGTTCATCGCGATCGGCGGGGAGTGGTTCGCGATGTGGCAGTCGGAGGACTGGAACGGGCTGGACGCGGCGATCCGGGTGTTCGTGTTCAGCGGGGTCGTGCTGCTCGTGAACCACCTGCCGTCCGGGGCGAGCGAGCAGGCCGGCGACGCTATTTGACGACCGTCACCGTCGTCCCCGCCGTGCCGAACGTCCACAGCGCCGCCCCGTCCGCCTTGCGCATCCGTATGCCGCCGGTCTGGGCGCCCGCGGCGGGCGGCGGGGGCGAGGCGCCGTCCACCGCGTTGGAGAAGGCTATCGAGACGCCGGACTTGGCGGTGAAGTAGACGATGTGCTCGATCTGCACGCCGTCGCTGCCGGTCGTGGCCTCGTTGCGGGTGCCGACCGTGTAGGTGCCCGGGTCCGGGCTGACCGTGCCGGGCCACACCGGGAAGGTGCGGCGCGGGGCGTCGCTGGCGTCGATCAGCCACACCCGCTTCTGCCCGAGGGAGTAGACGATGCGCCGCCCGGTGCCGGAACCGTCCGGTACCCGCACCGGGGCGGACGCGGTGGGGCTGGGCCTCGCGCTCACGCTCGGGGACGGCGAGGCGCTCGGCCGGGCCGTCGCGGCGGCGGGGCGCGGCCCCTGGTCCGCCTGGACGGCAAGGACGGCCACCGCCGCGACCGCTCCCACGGTCAGACCGGTCACCCAGGCCCACGAGGGAATCACGGGCACGCATCTCCTCAGCTACAGACCCCCCTCACCGTGGGGTCCGATCATCGTACTGTGCGTCCTCCGCCGGTCAGTCCAGCACCGGCAGCAGTTCCGGCAGGTGCCCGTCCGACGCCGCCGCCGCCCGCTGCCGCTCCTCGGGCACCTCCCCGTACAGCGTGGTGCGCGGGCGCGCCGGGCGGCCGGCGGCCTCGGCCACCGCCACCAGGTCCCGGACCGACTTGTACGAGCCGTACGAGGAGCCCGCCATCCGCGAGATCGTCTCCTCCATCAGCGTGCCGCCCAGGTCGTTCGCGCCGGAGCGGAGCATCTCGGCCGCGCCCTCGGTGCCCAGTTTCACCCAGCTGGTCTGGATGTTGGGGATCCACGGGTGCAGCAGCAGCCGCGCCATCGCCGTCACCGCGCGGTTGTCCCGCATGGTCGGGCCGGGCCGGGCGATGCCCGCGAGGTAGACGGGGGCGTTGGTGTGGATGAAGGGGAGGGTGACGAACTCCGTGAAGCCGCCCGTGCGCTGCTGGATGCCGGCCAGGGTGCGCAGGTGTCCCAGCCAGTGCCGGGGCTGGTCGACGTGGCCGTACATCATGGTCGAGCTGGACCGGATGCCCAGCTCGTGCGCGGTCTCGATCACCTCGATCCAGGTCGCCGTCGGCAGCTTGCCCTTGGTGAGCACCCAGCGGACCTCGTCGTCGAGGATCTCGGCGGCCGTGCCCGGGATGGAGTCCAGGCCCGCCTCCTTGGCCGCCGTCAGCCACTCGCGGATCGACATGCCGGTGCGGGTCGCGCCGTTGACGACCTCCATCGGGGAGAAGGCGTGCACGTGCATGCCGGGGACGCGTTCCTTGACCGCCTTCGCGATGTCGAAGTACGCCGTGCCCGGCAGGTCCGGGTGGATGCCGCCCTGCATGCACACCTCCACCGCGCCCACCTCCCAGGCCTGCTGGGCGCGGTCCGCGACCTGCTCCAGGGAGAGCGTGTAGGCGTCGGCGTCGGTGCGGCGCTGGGCGAAGGCGCAGAAACGGCAGCCGGTGTAGCAGACGTTGGTGAAGTTGATGTTCCGGGTGACGATGTACGTCACGTCGTCGCCGACGGCCGACCTGCGCACGTCGTCCGCGACGCGGCACAGGGCGTCCAGCGCCGGGCCGTCGGCGTGCAGCAGGGCGAGCGCCTCGGCGTCGGTCAGCCTGGTCGGGTCGTCGGCCGCCGTGCGCAGCGCGGAGCGCACGTCGGTGTCGATGCGCTCGGGGGCCATGCCGGGCGCCGCGGCCTCGCGCAGGGCGTCCCAGTCGCCGTACACCTCGTCGAAGTCGTCGCGGCGGTCGGCGGTGCGGCCCTCGGTGTCGATGGACGCGTGCAGGTCGGTGCGGCCGGACGCGGTGAACACCTCCTCCGGCTCCTGCCAGGGGCGGCCCTCGACGACGGCGTCCTCGCGGGCGAGCCCGGTGACCGGGTCGGCCAGGGCCGCCACGTGCGGGCGCAGCCGCGGGTCCAGCCAGGGCTCGCCGCGCCGGACGAACTCCGGGTAGACGCACAGGCGTTCGCGCAGCTCGAAGCCGGCCGCCCGGGACCTCTCCGCCAGTTCCTCGATCTGCGGCCAGGGGCGCTCGGGGTTGACGTGGTCGATGGTGAGCGGGGAGACGCCGCCCCAGTCGTCGATGCCGGCGCCGATCAGGCGTTCGTACTCGGCGTCGACGAGGTTGGGCGGGGCCTGGAGGCAGGCCGCCGGGCCCATGATGTGCCGGGCCACGGCCACCGTGGCGACCAGCTCGTCGAGTTCGGCGTCCGGCATGCCGCGCATCGCCGTGTCGGGCTTGGCGCGGAAGTTCTGGATGATCAGTTCCTGGATGCCGTGGTAGGCGCGGGAGACCTTGCGGAGCGCGAACAGGGACTCGGCGCGCTCCTCGTACGTCTCGCCGATGCCGATGAGGATGCCGGAGGTGAAGGGGACGGAGGAGCGGCCGGCGTCCTCCAGGACCCGCAGGCGCACGGCGGGC
This sequence comes from Streptomyces sp. NPDC051041, assembly GCF_044456065.1. Classification (NCBI taxonomy): domain Bacteria; kingdom Bacillati; phylum Actinomycetota; class Actinomycetes; order Kitasatosporales; family Streptomycetaceae; genus Streptomyces; species Streptomyces sp. NPDC051041. The sequence continues at coordinate 131,216 of NZ_JBITFM010000005.1, read as the reverse complement.
TCCTTGTCCGGGGAGCCGTGGTGCGGGCCGCCGGGCTCGGACCACAGGCGGGTAGCGGTCGTCTCCAGCATCATGCCCATGCTCGGGGCGACCGGCTTCAGGCGCTGGAAGTCGGTCCAGGTCAGCACGCCCGGGTTGAGGTGGGGCAGCAGGCCCGTCTCCTCCAGGATGCGGATGGAGATCGCCCGGACGTAGGCGATGGTGTCGTCGTAGCCGTGCGCGTCGAGCCACTCGCGCGCCTCGGGCCAGCGGTCCTCGGGCTTGTCGCCGAGGGTGATCAGGGCTTCCTTGCAGCCGAGGGCGGCGCCCTTGCGGGCGATGTCCAGGACCTCGTCCGGCGACATGAACATCCCGTGCCCGGCGCGGCGCAGCCTGCCGGGCACGGTGGCGAACGTGCAGTAGTGGCACTTGTCCCGGCACAGCCGGGTCAGCGGGACGAAGACGCTCTTCGAGTAGGTGATGACGCCGGGGCGGCCCGCCGCCGCCAAGCCGGCGTCCCGCACCCGGGCGGCGGACGCGGCGAGGTCGTCCAGGTGCTCCCCGCGGGCCTGGAGCAGCACCGCCGCCTCGGCCACGTCGAGGGCGACGCCGTCCCGGGCGCGTTTGAGGGCGCGACGCATGGAGTTCTCGGTGGGGCCGGTTCCGGAGGTCGCGGAAGTCGTCATCCTTCGAGGATACGGTCGGGCCGATCAACGCCGAGGTCAGCCCCGGGGGCGCCGCGCCGGCCGGCCGGGACCATCGGCGCGCCGGTCCTTCGCCAACCGCCGATTCCCCTGTCTTGTACGGCGGTTCACCGCCGCGTACGAGGGTGGCACCGCACCATCCCGCACCACCCCGCACCACTCCGCCCCGTCCCGCGACGACCCCTGGGAGCAGCAGCATGTGCGAGGACCACCGCGACGGCGCCGGCCCGGCCAGACGCGCCCTGTTCGTGACGGGCGCCGCGGCCGCCCTTACCTTGGGAAGCGTGACCTTCGCCAACGGCGCCGCCCGGGCCGGCGGCGGCCACGCGACGCGGACCGTGCGCGGCACCCTGCCGCCCGGCTCGCCGGACTTCGTGTACCTGCCGGTCGAGGTCCCCTCCGGCGTCCGGGAGATCAGGGTCTCCTACACCTACGACCGGCCGTCCGTCCCGGCCGGCACCCCCGGCAACGCCCTGGACATCGGCATCTTCGACGAACGCGGCACCGATCTGGGCGGCCGGGGCTTCCGCGGCTGGTCGGGCGGGGCGCGCACGGAGTTCTTCCTGCGCGCGGACGAGGCGACGCCCGGCTACCTCCCGGGCCCGGTGCGCGAGGGCACCTGGCACATCGCGCTCGGCCCGTACACGGTGGCCCCGCAGGGCCTGACGTACGAGGTCACGATCACCCTGACGTACGGCGAACCCGGCGCGGCCGCGAAGCCGGTGTACCCGCCGGAGCGGGCGAAGGGGCGGGGCCGGGCCTGGTACCGGGGCGACTGCCACCTGCACTCCTGGTTCTCCGACGGCCGCCGCACCCCCGCCGAGATCGGGGCGCTGGCCCGGGCGGCCGGGCTGGACTTCGTCAACACCTCGGAGCACAACACGCACGCGGGGCACGCGCACTGGGCCGACGTGGCCGGCGACGACCTGCTGGTGCTGCTGGGCGAGGAGGTCACCACCCGCAACGGCCACCTGGTGGCGCTCGGCACCGACCCGGGGACCTTCGTCGACTGGCGCTACCGGGCCCGCGACAACCGCTTCGGCCGCTTCGCCCGGCAGATCCGCCGGGCCGGCGGACTCGTCGTCCCCGCCCACCCGCACGCCACCTGCATCGGCTGCAACTGGAAGTTCGGCTTCGGCGAGGCGGACGCCGTCGAGGTGTGGAACGGCCCCTGGACACCCGACGACGAGGTGGCCCTCGCGGACTGGGACGGCATGCTGGTCGCCGCCGTGCGGGAGGGCCGGGACTGGATCCCGGCGATGGGCAGCAGCGACGCCCACCGCGACCCGGACGCCGTCGGGCACCCGCAGACGGTGGTCCTGGCCGACGACCTGACCCGGCGGGCGATCCAGGAGGGCATCCGGGCGGGACGGTCGTACGTCGCCGAGTCGAAGAACGTGACGCTGGCGTTCACCGCGAGCGGCGGGCGCGGCCGGCACGCGGGCGTCGGGGAGCGGCTGGAGGTGGACCGCGACGACCCGGTCACGGTCCGCCTGGAGGTGTCGGGCGCGCCCCGCTGCACGGTCCGCCTCGTCACCGACCAGGGCGTGCTGTACACGAGTTCCCCGCTGCCGGTGGCCGGGTCGGGCGTGGTCGAGTGGCGGACCACGGCGTCGTACGCGGCCTACGTCCGGGCGGAGGTGCGGCACGAGACGGCGGCGGGGCCGGTGCCGGGGGCCCTGGCCGCCTTCACCAACCCGATCTTCCTGGGCCGCCGCTGACACCCGCCCGAGCGCGGGGCCGGTCCCGTCGGGGCGCCGCCCGGACCGGCCCGGCCGCTCAGGTCTCCGCCAGGTCGGCGACGACCGCGGCGTGGTCGGACGGCCATACGCCGTCCACGGGGCCGTCGCCCGCCCGGCGGACCGCGCGGACGTGGCCGAGGCCGCCGGGGCCGGGCGGCCCCACGTGGATGTAGTCGATCCGCGCGCTCGGCTCGTGCCCGGCCGCGACGTACGGGTTGGCCGCGTCCCAGGTGGCGTCGGGGGCGCCCGGCTCGGCGTACTGCCAGGCGTCGAACAGCACCTGGCCCGGCACGGCGGGCGCCGTCCGGTACCCGCCGAGCAGCCGGATCTCGTCGGAGTCCGGCCAGGCGTTGAAGTCCCCGGTGACGACGGGCGGGAAGCCGGTGTCCCCGCGGTGCCGGGCGACGAAGCGGGCGAGGGCGGCGGCCTGGTCGCGGCGGACGGCGGAGGCGTGCAGGGCGGAGGCGAGGTGGGCGGTGAAGAACGGCACCTGGTGGCCGGGGGCGGCCAGCCGGGCGTACAGGGCGAGCCGGCCGTCGTCGAACTCCCGGGGCGCGGGCAGCCGCAGCACGTCCCGCTCGACGACGGGCCAGCGGCTCAGCACCGCGTTGCCGATGTCCACGGCCGGGTCCCCGATCCGCCGCCGCCACGGCCCGGGCACCGGCGAGGCGGCCCAGGTCCAGTGCATGCCGAGCGCTCCGGCCAGCCACTCCGCGAGGTTCTCCCCGTCGGCGGACCACACCTCCTGCAGACCGACCACGTCCGGCCCGAGGTCCCGCAGCACGGCGAGGATCGCCTTCTGCCGCGCCTCCCACGGCCCGAACCGCCACCACAGATTCCAGGTCACGACCCGCATGACCGCACCGTCCTCACCGATCCGCTCCCGCACCCATTGAAACAGCAACAACCTTGGCGGCACCGGGAGACGGATACCCCGGATTCCGCGCCGGACGAGTCCCGGCCGCCCGCGCCCCCGTCGCCCGCGCCCCGGGCCGCCGCCGGACGGCGGGCCGCCCGCCCCGCCCGACGGGCCGTCGGCACGCCGGCGCACGACGGCACGGGGAGAAGCCGTGAGGGACCCGTGGCCCCGCGTGCACCAGCTGTGACCGGTGGCTCGGGCGGCTGACGGGGTCCGTGCCGACAAGGCAAACTGACAGGGTTGCTCAGGATGCCTAGGGGGACGGCGATGGACGGTGGACCGCGCGTGCCGGAGCAGGGGCGGCCCGGCTCCTCGGCGGAGTCGGCGGTGCTGCGCTTCGGCGTCCTCGGCCCGGTGCGCGCCTGGCGCGGCGACGAGCCGCTGAACACCGGCTCCCCCCAGCAGCGCGCCCTGCTGGCCGCCCTGCTGCTCCGCGAGGGCCGCACGGCCACCGCGGCGGAGCTGATCGACGCCCTGTGGGGCGAGGAGCCGCCCGCGCGGGCGCTGGCGGCGCTGCGGACATACGCCTCCCGGCTGCGCAAGATCCTGGACCCCGGCGTGCTGGTGAGCGAGTCCGGCGGCTACGCGATCCGCGGACTGGCCGAAGGGGCCCTCGACCTGGCGGTCGCCCAGGACCTGGCGGCCGAGGCCGAGAAGGCGCGCACCGCCGGGGACCTGTGCCGCGCCCGGGAGGTGCTGGGCCGGGCGCTGGCCCGGTGGGACGGGGAGCCGCTGGCGGGCGTGCCGGGCCCGTACGCGCAGACGCAGCGGGTCCGCCTCGCGGAGTGGCGCCTGCAACTCCTGGAGACCCGCCTGGACATGGACCTGGAACAGGGCTGCCACGCGGAGGCCGTCTCGGAGCTGACGGCCCTGACGGCGGCCCACCCGCTCCGCGAACGGCTGCGCGAGCTGCTGATGCTGGCGCTGTACCGCAGCGGCCGGCAGGCGGAGGCGCTGGCGGTGTACGCGGACACGCGCCGCCTGCTCGCGGACGAGCTGGGCGTCGACCCGCGCCCGGGCCTGACGGAGCTCCAGCAGCGCATCCTGCGCGCCGACCCGGGCCTGGCGGAGCCCTCCTCCCCGGTCGCCGAACCGGCGGCGGGCCCGGTCCGCCCGGCCCAGCTCCCCGCCACCGTGCCGGACTTCACCGGCCGGGCCGCCCTCGTCCGCGAGCTGAGCGGGATCCTGGCCGCCGCGGACGGCCGGGTGATGGCGGTGTCGGCCGTGGCGGGCATCGGCGGCGTGGGCAAGACGACGCTGGCGGTGCACGTGGCCCACCAGGCGCGGGCGGCCTTCCCCGACGGGCAGCTGTACGTGGACCTGCAGGGCGCGGGGTCCCGGGCGGCGGAGCCCCAGACGGTGCTCGGCGCGTTCCTGCGGGCCCTGGGCACGCCGGAGGCGGCCGTCCCGGACTCCCTGGAGGAGCGGGCGGCGCTGTACCGGTCGGCCCTGGCCGGCCGGCGGGTCCTGGTGCTGCTGGACAACGCCCGGGACGCCGCCCAGGTGCGCCCGCTGCTGCCCGGCACCGAGGGCTGCGCGGCCCTGATCACGTCCCGGGTGCGGATGGTGGACCTGGCCGGGGCGCACCTGGTGGACCTGGACGTGATGGCCCCGGACGAGGCGCTGGCGCTGTTCACCAGGATCGTCGGCGAGGAGCGGGTCGCCGCGGAGCGGGAGGCGGCCCTGGACGTGGTCGCGGCCTGCGGCTTCCTGCCGCTGGCGATCCGCATCGCCGCCTCCCGCCTGGCGTCCCGCCGCACCTGGACGGTCTCGGTCCTGGCGGCGAAGCTGGCGGACGAGCGCCGCCGCCTGGACGAGCTCCAGGCCGGCGACCTCGCGGTCAAGGCCACCTTCGAACTGGGCTACGGCCAGCTGGAACCCGCCCAGGCCCGCGCCTTCCGGCTGCTGGGCCTGGCCGACGGCCCGGACATCTCCCTGGCGGCCGCGGCGGCGGTGCTGGACCTCCCCGTGGAGGACACGGAGGAACTGCTGGAGTCCCTGGTCGACACGTCCCTGCTGGAGTCGGCGGCCCCCGGCCGCTACCGCTTCCACGACCTCGTCCGGCTGTACGCGCGGGCCTGCGCGGAGCGGGACGAGCGGCCGCCGGGCGAGCGGGCGGCGGCGCTGTCGCGGCTGCTGGACTTCTCCCTGGCCACGGCCGCGGGGGTGTACGCGATCGAACGGCCCGGGGACCGGCTGGTGGACCACCTGCAGCCGACCGGGCACCCCGGGCTGGCGTTCGCGGACCGGGGGGCCGCACGGGACTGGCTCTACACCGAGGCGAACTGCCTGCTGGCCCTCGCCCGCCAGTCCGCCGGCCGCCCCGGAACCCTCCGGCGGGCCATCGACCTGCTGTGGGCCGCGCTGGACCTGTCGGAGTCCGGCGCCAACCCCAGGGAGTACGAGGCGACGGCCCGGGCCCTCCTGGAGGCCGCACGGCGGTTCGGCGAGCCCCGGGCCGAGGCCCGCGCGCTGATGACCCTGGCCCACGCGCACGTCGACGGCGGGCGCTTCGACCTCGCGGACCAGGAAGCGGAGCAGGTGATCCGCCTGGCCCACGCGGCGGACGACCTGCTGCCCGTCTGCTGGGCCCGCAACGCCCGCGGCATCATCGCGCTCTACCAGAACCGCCACCCGGACGGCGAGGAACACCTCTCCCGGGCCATCGAGCACTTCCGCGCGCTGGGGGACCGGCCGGGCGAGGCCAGCGCCCTGTGCAACCTCTCCCGCATCCACCTGGCGACCGGCCGGACCCAGAGCGCGGTGGCCCTGGCCCGGCGGGGCATCGAGATCTACGACGCCATGGGCAACTCCATGCGGGGCGCGAACGGCCGCTACGCCCTGGGCATGGCCCTCACCCAGAGCGGCCTGCTCGCCGCGGCGGCGGACCGGCTCCGCGAAGCGCTGGAGGTCTTCCGCGACAGCCGGCAGCGGCTGTGGGAGGGCATGACCCTGTTCCGCCTGGCCGAGGTCGACCTCGCCGCGCGGCGCCCCGCCCAGGCGGCCGCCAAGGCGGAGACGGCCCTCACCGTGCTGCGCGGGATCGGCGGCGCGTGGCGGCGCGGCAACGTCCTGACGGTGCTCGGCCACGCGCTCGCCGGCATCGGGCAGACGGACCGCGCGCAGGTGTGCTGGCGCGAGGCCCTGCGCATCTACGAGGAACTGGGCTCCCCCGAGGCGGCGGCGGTGCGCGAACTGCTGAGCCCGGTCCGGGCCGCCTGAGGCGCCGCCGGCCCGTTCATCGTTCGTTTATCACCGCACGCCATCCTTGTCCGTGTCGATCCGTCGCGTCGGGGGGCAGGCGGATCGCGGCACAGGGCCGTGCTCCGGCGAACCGGGGCACGGCCCGGCGGGGGCCCCCCCGCCCGGGGGGGGGGGGGGGCCCGGGGGGCCCCCCCCCCCCCCCCCCCGAAAAAACCCAGTGAGGCACCAAACAAAACGAAAAACCCGGTAACAAACCCCCCGGCAAACAACCCCCCC
>NZ_JBITFM010000005.1:0-124383 GCF_044456065.1 Streptomyces sp. NPDC051041 | reverse complement strand
GCGCGGGGGGGGGGGGGGGGGGGGGGCGCGGGCCGGGGGGGGGGCCCGGGCCCCCCGGGCCCCCCCCCGGGGGGGGCCCGCCGGGCGGGCTTGGGGGGAGCGCCGGGGCGGGCCCCGCCGACCCACGGACGAACACACCGAGTGGAGCCAGCACCATGAGCGACAAGCCGGTCACCAAGCCGCAGGACATGCACGCCACCGGCACGACGGACGGCGCGGCCGCGGCCGACGGCGCCCAGGCCGCCGACGGCGGCCTGACGACGGAGGACATGCACGCCACCGGTGAGCCCTTCACGACCAAGGACATGCACGCCACGTCGGAGCCGTTCAAGCCGACGCGGTAAGCCCGCACCTCACCGATTTCGGCCGCGGCGGCGCGGAGGGGGAGCCGCCGCGGCCGTCGCGTTGCCGGACGGCGCCGCGGGCGTGCCGTCTCCCCCTGCCTCCTGCCGTTTCCCCGGCCGCGCTCCCGCAACGGCCCTCCCGGGCCGTGCCGCCGGGCACGGAGCACACGCCTCCGGTCCGCCGCCCCGCTCCCGGGGGTCCGCCACGGCCCGGCACACCGCCCGGCCCCACGTCCCGCCGGCCCGTGGTACGCCCGGGCGAACGGCGCCGGGCGGCCTCCCGCGGAATTCCGGCGCGCCTTTCCCGTCCGGCCGCCGGCCGTGCTCCGCCCGCGCTCCGCCGGCCGGACCCGCGGACACGCGTGCGCTGCGGGACCGGTGCGCCCGCCACCGGCCGCGGGCCCTCCGGGCGGCGCCCGCGCGGCCCGGAGGGCCCGCCGTCGTCCGCCGGCTCGCGTCGTCCGCCGTACGCCCGCCGGGAGGGCCGTCGACGACCTGGACCGCTACGCTCGGGACGCGCCGCTTCCGCCCCGCACCGAGGTGACCGGGCCGCCGGGGAGCGCCGCGTCCGCGCCCTGGGACCGCCGGACGGCTCCGGACCGCCGCGCACCCCCGGGGAGCGGTGCCCCTCGGTCCCGCCGGGCCTCCTCTCCGACGCATTCCGACGCACTCCGACGCGTCCGGGCGCGGTACGGCCTCACGCGGGACGAAATTCTCGGCCATCCTGTGGATCTCCTGTGCGCGTTCTTTCGGACACGTTGACCGAATCATGGCCGTACGGAAGCCACGGCCCCGCCCCTGCCGCAAAAGACCGGACCCTTTTCCTCCGAAAGCGAACCGCCGCCGCGACCAGCCAGCCGCACAGCATTCAGAACACATGTTCCCGGGATTCGATTCGTGGAATATTTTATTCCCGGTCAGGACATCTTTTGTTCCCTCGCGCCGCAAAAGGTGGCCAACTATCCCCTTTGCCGGACCATGACCCGATGGGAATCTGGTGAATGTTCGCTCGGAGAAGACTCGAGCGGTGCGCCGCAACGCGGTGCACCAAGAAAGGGAAAATATGAAGATCCGCAGATCTCTCGCGACCCTCGGCGCTTCGGCAGCCCTGGCGCTGGGCGCCGCCGGCGCCCTCGCCCCCGCCGCCGAGGCGGCGTCCCAGAGCGGCTCGCCGACAGCGGTGTTCAAGGCCACCGACCGCGACGCGACGGTCGCCGGGGCTGCCGGCCGGGCCGACGGAACGGCCGCGCTCGCGGCCGGCACGAAGGCCGACGTGGGCATCCAGGCGACCTGCTGGAACGCCCGGACCTCGGGCCGCTATTTCTACATGACCTGCAACGGACAGGGTTACCGGGTCTACGTGGACTGCTCCAACGGGTACCGGTACATCTCCTCGACCCTGTACTACGGGACGTGGAACCACACCCTCGCCTGCCCGTCGGGCACGAACGCCATCTGGGGCGGTTCGATCGGGGGCTGAGCATCCGGCCGACGAGGAGTGCCCCGCCCGCCGCCGACGGAATTTACCCCTCCTTTTCCGTCGGCGGTACGGGAGGGGCACTTCTTGCGTTTCGGAATTCGTCGTTCCCATGTGTTCGCTGTGATGCGACTGTGTGGCCGGATCGCTGATTCCGGCGGCGCACCTTTATACCTTCCGAACGCGTACCCCGCTATTTTCACGAAGTGCCGGCCCGCGCCGTCACGAATGACCGCAGGTATTCAGAAAGGTGTTCGCATGTCGCTCCCATTTTCGATTCTGTCTTCCGCTCCCCCGCCGTCCCGCCACCGGGCCGGCCTGGCATCGGTGCTGGTGGGTCTGTCGCTCACCGTCGCGCTGACCGGATGCTCCGGGGGCTCCTCGACCGGGGACGGGGCCGGCGGCACGAAGACCGCCGCCTCCGACGGCTCGCAGCAGGTCACCGGCGGTCCGCCCGACGCCTCCCAGCTCAAGTTCGTCCGCTGCCTGCGCGACAAGGGCGTCGAGGTGGAGGACCCCGAGGGCGGGAACCTGTCGATCAACCTCGACGGGCAGGACGCCGACCTGGTGGCCAAGGCGCAGAAGGACTGCGAGAAGTTCCTGGACACCGGCAAGGGTCCGGACGGCTCCGGATCGGGCGGAGCGGCGGAGGACGCGGCCATGACCGCGTACCGCTTGAAGATCAACAAGTGCATGCGCGGCCACGGGCTGGACGTCTCCGACACCGCGCCGGGAGAGATCCCCAAGGGACAGGAGGACCGGTACAACGAGATCCGCCAGGCCTGCGTGAAGGAGATCGGCCCCGCTCCACAGCCCTCCGCGACCTCATGAGCGACCGCTTCCGCAGCCGTCGCTCCCGCCTCCTCCTCGTCACCGGCCTCCTCACGCTCGCCGTGGCGGTGACGACGACGGTCGTCGTGGCGCAGCGGGACGGAACCCGGGTCGAGAGCAAACGGTCGCCGGCGCCGGCGACCGCGCCGGTGACCCGGGGCGACCTCGTCGCCACCGAGTCGCTGAGCGGGACCCTGGAACACGCCGAGGACATACACGCCCCCAACTGGCTGAGCGGGACGGTCACCTGGCTGCCCGAGCCCGGCACGGTGGTCGAGCGGGGCGAGCAGCTCTACCGCATCGACGACCGGCCCGTGCTGCTGCTCTACGGGAAGATCCCCCCGTACCGGGAGTTCGCCCCGGGGATGTCCGACGGGAACGACGTCCGGCAGCTGGAGAGGAACCTCGCGGCTCTCGGGTACACCGGCTTCGACGTCGACCGCGAGTACACCGAGTTCACGGCACGGGCCGTCAAGCGCTGGCAGCGCGTCCACGGCCTGAAGCCGACCGGACGGCTCGAACGGGGCCGCGTGCTGTTCGTCCCCGGCGCCGCACGGGCCGGGGAGCCCGAACGCCGGGTCGGCGACCATGCCTCCCCCGGCGACCCGGTGCTGGCCATGACCAGCACCCGGCTCGGCGTCTCGGCCGAGGTCAAGCTGTCCCGTCAGCACCTGGTCCGGCGGAACACCCCGGTGACCGTGGTCCTGCCCGACGGCAAGCGGGTCGCCGGCAAGGTCACCTCGGTCGGTTCCACGGCGAGCCGCGACGAGGACCGGGACTCCGAGCCGACCGTCGCCGTGCGGATCGCGCTCACCGGGGCCGGGGACCCCACGGCGCTGTCGTACGCCCCGGTGCAGGTCGAGGTCGTCAGCGACCGGCGCAGGGAGGTGCTGTCGGTGCCGGTGGCCGCGCTGCTGGCACTCGGCGAGGGCGGATACGGGGTCCAGGTGGTCGACGGCGACCGCAGCCGGATCGTGCGCGTGGAGGCCGGGCTGTTCGCGAAAGGCCGGGTGGAGATCACCGGACGCGGGATCCGGGCGGGGACGACCGTGGGGATGCCGAAGCTGTGAGCACCCCGACCCCCCGTACGGCTCCCTCCGCGGAGCCGGTCGTCGAACTCGTCCGCGTCTGCCGGCGCTACCCGGGAACGCCCCCGGTGGACGCCGTCCGGGACGTGAGCCTGCGCGTGGAGCGCGGGGAACTCCTCGCCATCATCGGACCGTCCGGGTCGGGGAAGTCGACGCTGCTGAACCTCCTCGGCACACTCGACCGGCCCACCAGCGGGGAGATCTCACTCGCCGGGTACCCGACCGCCGAGCTCTCCGACCGCGGGCTGTCGGCCCTGAGGGCGCGGTACATCGGCTTCGTCTTCCAGCAGTTCTTCCTCACCCCGGGGATGCCGGCCCTCGACAGCGTCGCCGACGGGCTCCTCTACAGCGGGCTCCCGCGCGGCGCCCGGCGGGCGGCGGCCGCCGAGACGCTGGAACGCGTCGGGCTCCGCGACCGGATGCGGCACCGGCCGCACGAACTGTCCGGCGGTGAGCGGCAACGGGTCGCGCTGGCCCGTGCGGTGGTCGGACGCCCGTTGTTGCTCCTCGCCGACGAACCCACCGGCGCCCTGGACTCCGCCTCCGGCGCCACCGTCGTCGGTCTCCTGCGGGAGCTGCACCGGCAGGGGACGACGGTCGTCGTCATCACCCATGACCTGGAGCTGGCCGGGGCGATGCCGCGCCGGATCCACATGCGGGACGGACGGATCGAATCCGACAGCGGGCCGGGCGACGCGGCGCCCGTGCCGGACGCCCGGCCCGCCGGAGAGGAGAGGCCGGAACATGAGCGGTAGCGGGCACGACGACCACGGCCGGCTGCTGCCTGCTCGGCTCAGGCCCTTCGATCTGATGCAGCTGAGCCTGGCCGGGCTGCGGGCCAAGCCGCTGCGCGCAGTGCTGTCCGCAGCGGGCATCTCCATCGGCATCGCCGCGATGGTCGCCGTCGTCGGCATCTCCTCCTCCAGCCGTGCCGGACTGCAGTTCACGCTCGACCGGCTCGGGACCAACCTGCTGCGCGTCTCGGCGGGCCAGGACTTCTACGGAGGTCGCACCCAGCTGCCCCGCGAGTCGCTGGGGATGGCGCGGCGGGTGCCGTCCGTGACCGGCGGCAGCGCGACCGGCGACGTCGACGCGAACGTGTACCGGACCGATCTGATCCCGCCCGAGGAGACCAACTCCCTGAAGGTGATGGCCGCACGGACCGACCTGCTGACGACACTCGGCGCCCGTACGGCCAGCGGGACCTGGCTCAACCGCGCCGTCTCCCGTTACCCCGGCGTCGTCCTCGGCTCCGTCGCCGCGCAGCGGCTCGGCGTCGTGCGGGCCGATCCCGGCGTACGGATCTGGCTCGGTGAACGGTGGTTCACCGTCGTGGGCGTCCTGGAACCGGTGGTCCTCGCGCCCGAGCTGGACAGTGCGGCGCTCGTCGGCTTCGACGTCGCCGAGCGGGTGCTCGGGTTCGACGGGCATCCGTCCATGCTGTACATCCGCTCGGACGACCGGGCCGTGAGCAACGTGTGGCGGCTGCTCGCCCGGTCCGTCAATCCGGGCAGCCCCGAGACGGTCGAGGTGAGCAGGCCCTCGGACGCGCTCGCCGCCAAGCTCGCGGCGGAGGAGGCGTTCACCGGGCTGCTGCTGGGCGTCGGCGCCGTGGCACTGCTCGTCGGCGGCATCGGTGTCGCCAACACCATGGTGATCACCGTGCTGGAACGCCGCACCGAGATCGGTCTGCGCCGCGCGCTGGGTGCCACCAGGGGCCAGATCCGCACCCAGTTCTTCACGGAGTCGTTGCTCCTGGCGGCCCTGGGGGGTCTGGGCGGCGCGCTCCTGGGCACGCTGGTCACCACCGCCTACGCCGCCCATCGCCACTGGCCCCTCAGCCTCCCAGCGGAGGCCCTGGCGGCCGGGGTGGGCGGCACCCTCGTCATCGGCGCGCTGGCCGGCCTGTACCCGGCGGTGCGCGCGGCCCAGGTCTCGCCGGTGACGGCGCTGAGCAGCGGCTGAGGCGGCCGAGCCAGGCCCCCGCTAGGCGGTCCGGGCCGTGCCCGTGCCCTTCTCCGCGTCCAGCGCGTAGACGCAGCGGTCCTTGCTGCACGCGTAGACGACGCCGTCCCTGACCACCGGGGAGCCGGTGATCTCGCCGCCCGTCGCCAGCTTCCAGCGCAGGCGGCCGTCGTCGGCCTTCAGGGTGTAGAGGAGGTGGTCGGTGGAGCCGAAGTGGATACGGCCCTCCGCCACGGCCGGGGCGCCCACGATGTCGCCGCCCGCCTGGAAGCGCCACTTGGGGGTGCCGGTGACGGCGTCCAGGGTGTAGAGGCCCTTGCCGCTGCCGACGTGCACATGGCCCGCGGCCACCAGCACCGGCTCGACCGACGCCCGGGACTCCGTGGCGATGCGCCAGCGGTCGCGGCCGTCGGCGGCGTCCAGCGCGTACACCGTGCCGAGGTAGTCGGCCAGGTAGACGCCGCCGCCGGTGACCGCCGGGCCGGGGACGAAGGCGGGCGGGGAGAGGAAGACCGCGGGGGCCTCGAAGTGCCAGCGGACGCGGCCGCCGGCGGCCTCCAGCGCCAGGACCCGGGTACCGGCGCAGACGTACACGCAGCCGTCCGGGGCGTGCGTCACGCGGACCGGGACGCCGCCGCAGGAGGCCGCGTCGCCGATCGGGTACGACCAGCGCTCGTCGCCGGTGCGGGCGTCCAGGGCGCGCAGGCGGGCGTCCTGCCAGACGTACACCGTGCCCTCGTGCAGGACCGGGCCGGCCTCCGGGGACTCGAAGTCGGTCTGGGCGCCGGTGATCTCCCACAGCTTCCGGCCGGTGGCGGCCTCCCAGCCCTGGACGCCGCCGCCGCGCGTGCCGGTGACGACCGTGCCCAGGCCGGCCTTGAGCGAGTACACCCAGGCGTCCGTGTGCAGGCGCCACAGGTCCGTGCCCGCGCGGGCGTCGAGAGCGAACAGGGTGGGGCCGTCGGAGGCGTGGATCCGGCCGTCCGCGACCGCCATCGACCAGGCCACGTCCCGCGTCTTGAAACGGCGGCGGCCGGTCGCCACGTCCAGGGCGTGCACCTCGAAGGAGGTGACGTAGACGAGGTCGTCGGCGACCGCCGGGGTGCCCCAGACGTCGTTGGACATGCGGAACCGCCACGGGCGCCAGCCGCTCGCCTGCTCCGGCGGCGCGGCCGGGACCGGCGGCGCGGGCACGGCGGGGTCGGCGGTGCCGAGGCCGGGGCGGGGCTTGGCCCAGGAGGCGGCGAGGGCGGCCTCCGGCGGGGGCGCCTTGACGGCGGCGGCGCGCAGGTCGGCGACGCGCGGGCCGGGGCCGATGGGCACCGCCGCGCCGGCCAGCCGGACCGGGCCGGTGCCGGAGGCGCCGACGGACGCGGGCACCGGCGGGGCGGCGGGCACCGGCGGAGGAGCGGCGGGCACCGGCGGGGCGGCGGGGACGACGGGGTCGTGCGGGGGCGGCGGCGGTACCGGGGGTGCCGTGGGGCGTCCGCCGCCGCGGGTGCCGGTGACGGGCGGGCGGCCGTTGCGGCGCGCCTCGATCAGGCTCACCGCCCGCTCCGGCAGCCACGCCGACGCCGTGCCGCTGTCGTCGGAGCCCGAGCCGAACAGGTGCGGGGCGAGCTGGGCCTGGAGGTCGGCGGGGGTGGGGCGGGCCGCCGGGTCCAGCTGCATGCAGGACTCGATCAGCGGGCGCAGCTCCTCCGGCAGGCCGTCCAGGTCCGGGCCCTCCCGCAGCAGCATGAAGACCGTCTCGACCGGGTTGGCGCCGTGGAAGGGGGCGTGCCCGGTGGCGGCGAAGACGAGGGTGGAGCCGAGGGAGAACACGTCGCTGGCGCCGGTGACGCTGCGGGAGTCCTTCGCCTGCTCCGGGGACATGTAGGCGGGGGTGCCCACGGCGACGTTCGTCATCGTCAGACGGGTGTTCGAGACGCCCGACGCGATACCGAAGTCGATCACCCGGGGGCCGTCCTCGACGACGAGGACGTTGGAGGGCTTGAGGTCCCGGTGGACCAGCCCGGCGCCGTGGATGGACTGCAGCGCCTCCGCGACGCCCGCCGCCAGCCAGCGCACCGCCTGGGCCGGCAGCGGCCCGCACTCGTTCACTATCTCCTCGAGGGAGGGCGCGGGGACGTACGCGGTGGCCAGCCACGGCACGGCCGCGCGCGGGTCGGCGTCGACGACCGCGGCCGTGTAGAAGCCGGAGACCGCCCGCGCGGCCTCGACCTCGCGCGTGAAGCGGACACGGAACAGCTGGTCCTCGGCGAGCTCCGTCCGGACCGTCTTGATCGCCACGCGCCGGCCGGACGCCGAGCGCGCGAGATAGACGAGCCCCATCCCGCCGGCCCCCAGCCGTCCCAGCACCTCGAACGGCCCGATCCGCCGCGGATCGTGCTGCGTCAGCTGCTCCACCACTTGCCTGCCACCTCCCCGTACGAGCCGCGTCACCGCCATATGTACGCGGCCCCGTGCAGCGTCTCACCACCGCACCGCCATGGCGGCACGCCCCCTGATTCTTCCTGGCCGAGGCGCTGGTTGCGAACCCGGGGACAATCGGGGTGTCTCGTGTCATCCCGGGCGGAACGCGGCCGTTCCGTGGCGCAAAAAGGGTTGTTCCGCGTGCGGCGGGCACCGTTCAGCGCTGGAGCAGCGCGAAGGGAGCCCCCTGGTCGTCGGCGACGACGGCCACGCGGCCGTACGAGGTGTCGAACGGCGGCGTCCGCACCCGCCCGCCGAGCCGGCCGACGGCCTCCGCGGCGGCGGCGCAGTCGGCGACGCCGAAGTGGACGAGGAAGTGCGGCGGCATCTCGGCGGGGAAGACGTCCTCGACCGGGGCCCGGCCGAAGTCCGGGTCGGCGCCCGGGCCGAAGAGGGCCTCGTGGAAGAGACCGCCGTAGAAGGCGTTGGCGGCGTCGGTGTCCCGGGTGTACAGCTCGGCCCAGGCGAAGGTGCCCGGCTCGTGGCGCCGGCCGAAGCCGGGGTGGCCGCCCGGCTGCCAGAGCGCGAAGACCGCGCCCTCGGGGTCGGTGACGAGAGCGGTGACCCCGAGCTCGCCGACCGGCCGCGGCGCCGAGACGACCTGGCCGCCGGCGGCCAGGATCCGCCCGGCCAGCGCCCCGGCGTCCGGGGTGGCGAAGTACACCGTCCAGACGGTGGGCAGCCGGCCGTCCGTCTTCCGCGTGAGCGCGGCGACGGGCGCACCGTCCTTCAGCGCCCAGGCGACCGGGCCCGCGCGGTCCTCGAAGACCCATCCGAAGAGCTCCCCGTAGAACCGCTTGCCCGCCTCGACGTCGGGCAGTTGCGCGTCCACCCAGCAGGGGACGCCCTCTCCATACCCGGATGCCCTGTTTTCGGCCATGCTGTCAAAGTAACCGGGTCTCCCGCACCGCGCAGACCAGGCACACCTTCCTCCGCGCGCCCGCGCACCCCATTTGCAGTCGGCCGAATCGCGCTCCCATCACCCCTCGGTAAGCTGACGACATGACAGGACAAGTGCGGACCGTCGACGGCCGGGTGGCCGGCCGGCGCGGGCAGGCGACCCGGCAGAAGCTGCTCGACTGCCTCAGCGAGATGCTCAGCTCCTCCCCCTACCGGGATGTCAAGGTCATCGACGTCGCCCGGAAGGCCGGCACTTCGCCCGCGACCTTCTACCAGTACTTCCCGGACGTCGAGGGCGCCGTCCTGGAGATCGCCGAGCAAACGGCCGCGGAGGGCACCGGGTTGACCGAGCTGGTCCAGGGGCGTTCCTGGGTCGGCAAGGCCGGCTGGCAGACCGCTCAGGAACTCGTCGACGGGTTTCTGGAGTTCTGGCGCCGCAACGACGCGATCCTCCGGGTCGTCGACCTGGGCGCCGCCGAGGGCGACAAGCGTTTCTACAAGCTCCGCATGAAGATCCTGAACTCGGTGAACGGCCCCCTGTCCGACGCCGTCGCCGAGTTGCAGTCCAAGGGCAAGGTCGACAAGGACGTGAACCCGGCGGCGATCGCCGGTTCGATCGTCACGATGCTCGCGTCGGTGGCCTCGCACCAGAAGGGCTTCTCCTCCTGGGGCGTCAAGCAGACCGAGCTCAGGCCCCACCTGGCACTGCTGGTGTACCTGGGCATCACCGGCAGGAAGCCGACGAAGTAGCCCCGGCCCGGCGCACCGGCCGCCCGGACCGACGCCCTGTCCAGCGGTCCCGTCCCGCACCCCTGTCACGCGGTCCCCTCTCGCACCTCCCGTCCCGCACCCCCTGTCACGCGATCCCGCCGCGCACCCCCTGTCACGCACCGCGGTCCCGCACCTCCTGTCACGCACTCCTGCTGCGCACCCCCTGTCACGCGGTCCCGTCCCGCACCTTCTGTCCCACGGTCCCGCCGCGCACCCCCTGTCACGCACTCCGGTCCCACGGTCCCGCCCGGCGGTCCCGGTCCCGCAGGCGGTGGTCCACCCGGGCGGGCCGCCGCCTGCCGCGTGTCCGCCCCGGCGCCCGCGGGGCCTCGCCCGGGGTGCCGCGCCGCCGTCCGCCCGACGGCCGGACTCGCGTCCCGCGCCGCGGCCGGACGCCCGCCCGGCCGCGGCCCCTGCCGGGGAACACATCGCCGCGCGGCCGGTGTTGTGACGTGGTGAACGGACATCGCGCCGCACGAGGAGGCCCGACATGCCCCTGACCCGCGAAGAGCGTGCCCGGTTCCTGGCCGAGCCGCACGTCGCCGCCCTCTCGGTCGACGCGGGTGCCGGACGCGCCCCGCTCACCGTGCCGATCTGGTACCAGTACGCGCCCGGCGGCACCGTATGGATCATGACCGGGCGGGACTCCCGCAAGTACGGGCTGATCAGCGCGGCGGGCCGGTTCTCGCTGATGGTCGACCGGCTGGAGCCCACCGTCCGGTACGTGTCGGTCGAGGGCCCGGTCGTCGACACCGCCCCCGCCACGCTCGAACAGCTGAGGGAGCTCGCGGCCCGCTACCTCCCGGCCGACCGGGTCGACGCCTACGTCGACTTCGCCTGGACCGGCCACGGCGAGCAGGTCGTCGTCCACATGCGGCCCGAGCGGTGGGTGTCGTCCGACCTCGGCGGCGTCTCGGACTACGCCCCGGAGGGCGCCGCGTCCGCGTGACGAGCGGCGCCGCAGGCGACAATCGGGGAGTGAGTACGGATCTTCCCGAGCTGCTGAGGTCCCTGCGGGTGTGGGACCCGGCCGTCACCGAGCTGCCGCCCTTCGACCCGGCCGCCGCGCCCGCCGACCCGCTGCCCCTGTTCACCGAGTGGTTCGCGGCGGCGGTGGCGGCCGGGCAGGCCGAGCCGCACACCGTGTCGCTGGCGACGGCGGACGAGGCGGGCCGGCCCGACGTACGGATCGTGATGCTGCACGGCGCGGACGCGGACGGCTGGTCCTTCGCGACCCACGCCACGAGCCGCAAGGGCCGGCAGCTCGCCGCCCGCCCGTACGCCGCCCTCGCCTTCTACTGGCCGGTCCTGGGCCGCCAGGTCCGGCTGCGCGGCCCGGTCGCCGCCGCCCCGCCCGAGGAGTCCCGGGCGGATCTGGGCGTCCGCTCGACCGGCGCCCTGGCCGCCGCCCTGACCGGCCGCCAGAGCGAGGTCCTGGACTCCCCCGGCGAGCTGGCGCGCGCCTCGGCGGCGGCCTGGGAACGCGCGCGGCGCGAGCCGGACGCCCCCGTGCCGACCTGGACGCTGTACCGGGTCCGGCCGGACGAGGTGGAGTTCTTCCAGGGGGACGCCCGGCGGCGGCATGTGCGGCTCGCCTACCGGCGCGCGCGGGACGGCTGGCGCCGGGACCTACTGTGGCCCTGACGGCCGCGCGGGCGACGGCCCGTGGTGGAAGACGTGGACGTCGAAGTCGGCGACCGGACGGTACCCGATCCGCTGGTACAGGCCGTTGCTGGTCGGATTGGCCAGGTCCGCGAAGAGCAGGACCTCCCGGGCCCCCGACGCCAGCGCGGCCCGGCCGGCCTCGGCCGTGACGGCGCCCGCGTAGCCCCGGCCGCGCAGCGGGGCCGGGGTGTAGACGCCGAAGACCCGGACCTGGCCGGCGACCCGCGGGGACACGCCCGCCATGGACACCGGGGTGCCGTCGGGCGCCTCCCAGAACAGGACGTCACCGCGGTCGATGCGCGCGTCCGCCCACCGGGCGGCGTCCTGCGCGACGCCCTCGCCGGTGTCCCGGCAGAACCCCTCGAACCAGCGCACCAGCTGCTCCCGGTCGGCCGCGCCCGCGGTCCGGGGGCGGCCGGGCGGAACGGGCCGCGGCGCGGTCAGGGTGCCGAGCCGGTAGAGCCGCAGCCGCTGCCGCACCTCGGCGGTCGCGCCCGTACGGCGCCGCCAGGCCTCGGCGAAGGCGGCGGCGGTGCCGCGCTCGGCGTTCACGCCCGGCAGGCGCAGGCCCCGGCCGGCCAGCAGCGCGGCGAGCCCGTCGGCCTCCTCGCCGGTCAGGGCGGTGAGGTTCAGCCAGTGCGGCGGGGTGCGGAAGAAGGACGCCCGGACGGTGCCGTCCCGCTCCAGGACGCCGAACTCGGGCGCCTCGTCGCCGTACGCGTACGGGCCACGGGCGCGCAGGGTCTCCGTGACGGTCAGCGGGACGGTGTGCAGGGCGGGCGCGGACCGCAGGAACGCGCCCGCCCGGCCCAGGAAGTCGTCGAGGTCGTGGGTGAGGTGCCAGTCGTCGAAGCGCATGTCCCATGGTCCCGCCGGCCCCCGGGAGCCCGCCTCCGGTTCACGGCGCCCCGCCCTCCCCCGGCGACGGTTCCGGCTCCGGATCCGTCGCCAGGCGGGCGTGCAGGTGCGCGTCGCGGAACGCGTCGTGCCGCTCCGGTGCGAAGACGGCGCCGCGCAGGGTGCCCTCGTACCGGAATCCGCAGCGCTCGGCGATCCGGCAGGAGGCCTCGTGGCCGACCGCGTGGTCCAGTTCCAGGCGGTGCAGGCCGAGTTCCGCGAACGCCCAGCGCGCGGCCAGCAGCAGGGCGCGGGTGGCGACGTGCCGGCCGCGGGCCTCGGGGAGCACCCAGTAGCCGACGCGGGCCAGGCGCAGGGCGCGGTTGATCTCGTTGACGCCGATGTGCCCCAGCGTGGTGTCGCCGTGCGCGTCCGTGATCCGGAACGACGCGCCCCGGCCCTCCGCGGCGACCCGGATCCGCGCGCGCAGCGACTCGCGCGCGCCGCGCAGGTCCGTGACCGGCCGGACGGGGGTGTTCCAGCGCCGGAACTCGGGGTCCCGGTTCCCGCGCAGCCACGCCTCGGCGTGGGCGTCGGAGGCGGCGTCCCAGGGGCGCAGGCGCAGGCCGTGGCCGGACACCTCGGGGAGGGCGGGGGTCGGGTACCGCTCGTGCGCACGGGCCATTGATCCATTCAACAACACCGGGTGCCCCGCGAGTTCGCCGCCCGCGCCCCGCGGCCGCCGCGGTCCGGGCCCGGGAGGCGCCGGGACCGGGCGCCGCGGCGCGTGCGCCCCGGCCCCGGCGGCGCACCGCGCACACCACCCTCACGAACGCCCCCTCCGCGTCACCGGATCCGTCCGGCCGGCCCACATCCGTGACCGATCCGCAACCAATTCCGGTCTTGACCGAGACCCATCAACCGGGTGCGGGATTACGCTCCCGCCCATGGCCGACTCCACAGCGTCCGCATCCCCCTCCGGGACGGCGTCCGCACACCCCGCGGACCGCCCGGTGTACGTCATCGGCGGCGGTCCGGGCGGTCTCGCCGCCGCCCACGCGCTGCGCGCCCGGGGCGTCCGCACCGTCGTCCTGGAGCGGTCCGACCGCGTCGGCGCGTCCTGGCGGCGCCACTACGACCGTCTGCGCCTGCACACCACCCGGCGGCTGTCGGCCCTGCCCGGGCTGCCGATGCCGCGCCGGTTCGGGCGGTGGGTGTCCCGCGACGACATGGTGCGCTACCTGGAGAAGTACGCCGAGCACCACGGCCTGGAGATCGTCACCGGCGTCGAGGTCACCCGCGTCCAGCGCGCCCCCGACGGCACCGGCTGGCTGCTGCGCGCCACCGGCGGCCGCGAGCTGGCCGCCGCCGCGGTGGTCGTCGCCACCGGCCACAACCACACCCCGCGCATACCCGACTGGCCCGGCCGCGCCGCCTACACCGGCGCGTTCCTGCACGCCTCGGAGTACCGCGGCCCCGCCCCCTACGCCGGGCGGGACGTCCTGGTCGTCGGGGCCGGCAACACCGGCGCCGAGATCGCCGTCGACCTCGCGGAGGGCGGCGCCTCCCGGGTGCGGCTGTCGGTCCGCACCGCCCCGCACATCGTCCGCCGCTCCACCGCCGGGTGGGCCGCCCAGTACACGGCCGTCCTGGTGCGGCGGCTGCCGGTCCGCCTCGTCGACCGGCTCGCCCGCCCGGTGGCCCGGCTCGGCGTGCCCGACCTGTCGGCCCACGGCCTGCCCCGGCCCGCCACCGGCCTCTACAGCCGGGTGACCGAGGGTGCCATCCCGGTGCAGGACGTCGGCCTGGTCGACGCCGTGCGCCGGGGGCGGGTGGAGATCGTGGCCGCCGTGAACGGCTTCGAGGACGGCGCGGTGGTCCTCGCCGACGGCACCCGCGCCGAACCGGACGCCGTGATCGCGGCCACCGGCTACGTCCGCGCGCTGGAGGGACTCGTCGGCCACCTCGGCGTGCTCGACGCACGCGGCCGCCCGGTCGTCCACGGCCCCCGCTCCCCGAGGAACGCCCCCGGCCTGTACTTCACCGGCTTCACCAACCCGATCAGCGGGACGCTCCGCGAGCTGGCCCGCGACGCGCGGCGGATCGCGAAGGCCGTCGCCCGGGAGCACGGGGGAACGGCGTCCCGGATCCCCCGCCGACCCGCGCGGCGGCACCGCCGGGCGAGGGGCCCCGCCGGGCGGGCCTAGGCCGCCGCCGCGAGCCCCGGCGCCGGTGCGGCCGGGCGGCGCCGGATCACCAGCGCCATCAGGGCCGCCGCCGCGCACAGGGCGCCGGAGGCGTACCAGACCACGTCGTAGGAGCCGAACGCGTCCCGGGCCACGCCGCCGAGGAAGGCGACCAGGGCGGCGCCGACCTGGTGGGAGGCGAGGACCCAGCCGAAGACGATCGCGCTGTCGTCGCCGTACTGCTCCCGGCACAGGGCCAGGGTGGGCGGGACGGTGGCGACCCAGTCGAGGCCGTAGAAGACGATGAAGAAGATCATCGGCGGGTGCACGGAGGGCGCCAGCAGGATCGGCAGGAAGAGCAGCGAGACGCCGCGCAGGGCGTAGTAGACCGCGAGCAGGCGGCGCGGCTCGAAGCGGTCGGTGAACCAGCCGGAGGCGATCGTGCCGATCACGTCGAACACGCCGATGACCGCGAGCAGGGAGGCGGCGGCCGTCAGCGGCATGCCGTGGTCGTGCGCGGCGGGCACGAAGTGGGTCTGGATCAGGCCGTTCGTCGAGGCGCCGCAGATCGCGAAGGTGCCGGCCAGCAGCCAGAACGGGCCGGTGCGCAGCGCCGAGAACAGCACGGCGACCGCGCGCCGCGCCGCGCCGGGCACGGGCGCGGGCTTGGCGGCGAACTCCTTCGCGCCGTACGGCTTCAGCCCCACGTCCGCCGGGTGGTCGTGCAGCAGGAGCCAGACGAACGGCACGACCGCGAGGGCGGCGAGCGCGACCGTGACGGCCGCCGGACGCCAGTGGTGGTTCTCGACGATCCAGGACAGCAGGGGGAGGAAGATCAGCTGCCCGGAGGCCGAGGCGGCGGTGAGGATGCCGCTGACCAGGCCGCGCCGCTCGGTGAACCAGCGGTTGGTGACCGTCGCCGCGAACGCCAGCGCCATCGAGCCGGAACCGAGGCCGACCAGCAGGCCCCAGCAGAGCATCAGCTGCCAGGCCGAGGTCATCCACACCGTGGCCCCCGCGCCGGCCGCGATCACGGTCAGGGCGACCGCGACGACCCGCCGGATGCCGAAGCGGTCCATCAGCGCCGCCGCGAACGGCGCGGTCAGCCCGTACAGCGCGAGGTTGACGGAGACCGCGGCGCCGATCGTGCCGCGGGACCAGCCGTACTCCTGGTGCAGCGGGTCGATGAGCAGCCCGGGCAGGGAGCGGAAGGCGGCGGCGCCGATGATCGTCACGAAGGTGACGGCGGCGACGAACCAGGCGCGGTGCGGTGTCGTCAGGCGGCCCCGCCGCGCGCGGGTCCGGTCCGGTCCGGACGTCGGTGCGGTGTTCTCTGTTTCGGTCGTCTGGGTCACGTCGTAGAGCTTCCGGTACGGGCCCGGCTCCATCGAGTGGCCCGAAGGACAGTACTCGCTAGGATCGGGCCATGACCGAAGGATCGGGCACGGCCCCCGCGGCCGACGGCCCCGCCCACCGTCCGCACCGCGTCGTCGTCCTCGCCCTCGACGGGCTGCTCCCCTTCGAACTGGGCATCCCGCACCGGATCTTCGGCCGCCCCCGGGACGACCGGGGGCGGCCGCTGTACGAGGTCGTCACCTGCTCCGTCCGGCCGCCGGGCCCGGTCGGGACCGACGCCGACTTCACCATCCACGTCGACCACGGCCCGGAGGCCCTCGCCACCGCCGACACCGTGGTCGTCCCGGCCTCCTACGAACTCGGCCCGGTGTTCACCGAGGGCGTGCTGACCGGCGAACTGGCCGCCGCGCTCGCCCGCATCCGGCCGGGCACGCGCCTCGCGTCCATCTGCACCGGCGTCTACGTCCTCGCCGCCGCCGGTTACCTCGACGGCCGCCCCGCCACCACCCACTGGGCGGAGGCCGAACGCCTCCAGCGCCTGTTCCCGCGGATCAGGGTCGACCCGGACGTGCTGTTCATCGACGACGGCGACGTCCTGACCTCCGCGGGGGTCGCCGCCGGGATCGACCTGTGCCTGCACATCGTGCGCCGCGACCACGGGACGGCCGTCGCCAACGAGGTGGCCCGCCGGACGGTCGTACCGCCCCACCGCGACGGCGGGCAGGCGCAGTACGTCGAGCGGCCGGTGCCCGATCCGCAGCAGGCGTCCACGGCCGCCGCCCGCGCCTGGGCGCTCGGCCGCCTCCACGAGCCGATCCAGCTGCGCGACCTGGCCGAGCAGGAGGCCATGTCGGTACGCACCTTCACGCGCCGCTTCCGCGAGGAGGTCGGCGTCAGCCCCGGGCAGTGGCTCACCCGGCAGCGCGTCGAACGGGCCCGGCACCTGCTGGAGTCCACCGACCTGTCCGTCGACCAGGTGGCCCGGGAGGCGGGTTTCGGCACGGCCCAGTCGATGCGCCAGCACCTCCAGGCGGCGCTCGGCGTCACGCCGACCGCGTACCGCCGGACCTTCCGGACGGGAGGCGGCGGGGTCGGAGGCGGCGGAAACCGCGGCGGCGCCGGGACCGCCGTGCGCTGACGCCCCGTCGGCCGGTCGCGGCCGGCACCGGGGTCGGGGCCGCGCCGGCCGGGACCGCCGTCGACGCGGCCGCGCCCTTGAGCGGGCTCCCGCCGGGCACCCCCGGAAGAGGCCGGGTGGCGGCGCCTCGGTGCCCGCCCCGAGCACGGCACCGCGCGCCGCCATCCGACTCCGGCGCTCCCACCCCCACGGCCCCGACGGAACCGACGCCGAATCACGACCCGCGCTCGACGAGGGCTCCTGTCACCGGAGTCCTCGCCGTCCCCTCACGGCGAATCGCTGCCCTCAAGGGTGATCAACCCATCACGAGGCGTCAACAGCGGCTTGGCGATTCGTCCGTTACATCCCGTTCATGCGGCCGCGCACGGAAGCACGACCGGCGCACCGCACCGCCCCTTTCCCGGCGCACCCGGACTCCGTGCGCCCGCGCCCCGCGCCCGGCGCCGGACTCCCGCCCGTGGCACGGGCCACGGGATCCGGCGACGGGGCTCAGACCGCCTCGTAGGCCAGCCCGTCGTACGCCGGCGCCCCGTCCCCGCGCACCGCGGCATCGCCGCCGCAGGCCGCCGCGGCCGCCCGGCGCTGCGCGCAGCGGTCCAGTTCGCACCAGATGCGCTTGCCGGCGCCCTCGGGGACCCAGCCCCAGCGGTCGGCGAGCCCGTCGACGAGGGCGAGGCCCCGGCCGCCGGTCGCGTCGCCGTCCGCGCACCGGGGCTCCGGCGCCCGGTCGCTGGCGTCGGCGACCTCGAGGCGGACGGTGGCCCCCTCGGCGGCCGTTCCCGGCAGGGACAGCCGCAGCACGGCGGGACACCCGGTGTGCACCACCGCGTTGGTGACCAGCTCGGAGACGAGCAGGACCAGCGTCTCGGCGAGCGGTTCGTCGGCTCCTATCCCGGTCCCGGCGAGCCGCGAGCGGGCCCATCTCCGGGCTCGTCCGACCTCCGCGGGGTCGGGCCGGATCTCCAGCTGCACTTGAAGCACCTGCACCGCTCACACCATCCGAACCGGTGGACACAGAGGCTCGCGCCTCACGGGAGCCACGGTCGTGGCCGTCTTCTGCACGGCCGGGACGACGACCGAGGCAGGGATCACGGAACGTGACCCCCTTGTGCGACAGCATGGTTGACGTACAGTCACCCCAACAAGCGCTTCGGGCATATTCCAGCGCGAAGGAGTACCCGTACGGCATACTGTGCGACGCTCGTCGCGGCGATCCGAACAGGCGGCGGTCAACCACCCCGCCGACCTGCGATCATCGGCGTGCACCGCCGGATCCGGGGCCGCCCCGGAGGCGGCGCCGGCTCGGCTCGCGCTCGGAACCACTCGCATCTGCCTCACGGTACCCGAGCGGAACGCCGACTCCGGGCCGTGACGAGCCGTGCGCGGGACACAACCCGATATCAACGCTCTGTAACCATCCTCCGCCACGCTCCGTGACACCGGTCCGGGGGCGGCGGCGACGCCGCAGGACAGAGACCCACCGGACCGCCACGGCCAGGAGGCCGGCCCGGAGGGTTCGTCACCGACCGTCACATCGCCTCCGTGACGGGCACCGGTCCGCCCGCCCGGCGGCGGGGGGGCCGCCACCGTCCCGCGGGCCCGGCACCGGGCGGTCCGCCGACGGAGCGCGGCCCCCCTGCCGGACCCGGACCCGGACCCGGCGGACCGTCGCGGCCCTCGCCCGACGGCCGCCGCGGACGCGGGCGCCGGCGCCCCGGGGAGCGACGCCCGCGGCCTTCCGCCGGGGCGCGAGGCTACTCGGACACGGCGAAGTAGCGGGCGAAGGCCGACACGGCGTCCGCCTCGCCCACCTTGCCGTCGCCGTCCGCGTCGAGCGCGGCGGCCGCGGCGCGGGCGGCGTCCTCGGGCACGCCCAGCGCCTTCAGCGCCCGCGCGGCGTCCTCGGGAGTGGCCGCGCCGTCGCCGTCGGCGTCGGCGACGGCCAGGGCCGCGTGCAGGAAGGGACGGGCGATCTCGGCGAACCGGTCCGGGTTGTCCCGCAGGCGCTTGACCGCTCCGGTGACGAACTCCTCCCGGGTGACGCGCTGGTCCCCGTCCCGGTCCGCCATCCCCGCCATGCCCTGCCAGAACGCCTCGGCACCGCCGTACAGGGCCTGCCCCTTGTCGGAGCGGGCCGCGGTGCCGAACTCCGCGAGCAGCGCCTTGGCCGCCCCGCTGAAGTCCTCACGGTCGATGTAGCCGTTGCCGTCCTGGTCGAAGGTGGCGAACCTGGCCGCGATCCTGCGCTCGTACTCGCTGCTGACCATCTCTTTTCCGGCCGCCTTACGTCGGGTGGGTGCTTCTCGCACGGAGCGTACGACGCCGGGGGACGTCCGGGCACGGCAAAGTGACGCCCGGGCCAGGACCGGGCGAATTCCGGGACAACGGCGTGGCGGAACCGTGATGTGAGCTCCCGGCGGACCGGGGTACCGCCCGGCTCGGGCGACTAGGCCGACAGCGGCTCCTCGCCGACCGCCGAGGCGAGGTCGGGATGGACGTCGAACAGGCGGCGGACCCCCAGCGCCCCCAGGACCCGGTTGACGTGCGAGCCGTCGACCGCGCCCCGGGCCGGCAGGATCAGGCACAGCCGGCCCTGGCAGGAGCGTATGAGGCGGCGGGTGGCGATCAGGACGCCGACGCCGCTGGAGTCGCAGAACAGGACCTCGGAGAGGTCGAGGACGAGACTGTGGCGGCCGGCGGCCACCACGTCGTGCACCCGTTGACGCAGCACCGGCGACGTCACCAGGTCCAGCTCGCCGGACACCCGGAGCACGGCCCATCCGCCCTGCTCGCCATCGGTCACGTTGAGCGCCACCACCATGCCCTTCGCTCGCTGGAACCCCCAAGTGGAAGCAGTCCTTGCGCTTCTTGTGAGCGCGGCTGCCCACCGGCCGTTCCCTGAAACGCCGTTGGACAAACGGCAATCATGCAAAACAGGCTTGTTCCTGCTCGATTCGATCCTGTTCGATCGGGTGCCGGACGGCCCTTTACCACCTGTGGTCCATCAGGGGCGCGCATTGCCGCAAAGGGGCGTGCGGCCCCGGACGTGCCGATTACATTCGAGAGGACGGCGGCACCGGGCCGGCCGCCGGCACGGGCGAGGGGTGAGGAGGCCGCATGGCGAAGCAGGACGTACCGCCGCGCTGGGACCTCGGGATGCAGCAGCGGCTCGCGCACGGGGAGGCGGCGGCCCTCGGCGAACTCTACGACCGGTTCGCCTCGCTGGTGCACGGCCTCGCGTACCGGGTGCTCGGTGACGAGCCGGCCGCCGACGGGATCACCCGCGAGGTCTTCGCGCACGTCTGGCGGCATCCGGACGCCTACGACCCCGGGCAGGGCCCCCTGCGCACCTGGGTCGCCGCGCTGGCCCACCGCCTGGCCGTGGAACGGCTGCGCACCACCGGGACCGCCGCCCTCGCCCGCGGCGGCCCCGGCAGCGCCGAGGAACTCGAGCGCAAGGTGCGGCACGCCGCGGTCGCCGCCCGCGCCGACTACATCGTCCAGGCCATGCCGGCTCCGCTGCGGGCCGCACTGGAACTGGCCTACTTCCAGCGCCGCGACTACCGCCAGACCGCCGCCGACCTCGGCGTCACCGAGGACGAGGCCCGCCGCCGCCTCCGCCTGGGCCTGCAGCTCCTGTCCACGGCCCACCACACCGGCCCGTCCGCGCCGCGGCCCGGCCACGGGGGCGCGGCGTGAAGGGCACGGGGCAGTTCGAGGAGTGCCGGACGTACGGGACGGGCGGGGAGCCGGAGCAGGCCGGCGGGTGCGAGGCGCACGGCGGGGCCGGGGGCCGGAACGGGTCCGGCGGACCGGGGCGGCCGGACGGGCCGGGCGGCCGCGGCGGGGCCGGGGACGCGGGCGCCCCGGAGCGCGCCGGCGGCCCGGACGGGCCGGGGCAGCCGGGCGGCCCCGGACCCGGCGGCGGGTGGCGCCGGGAGCGGCCCCCGCGCGTCCCGCTGCCCCGCGTCCCCGTCGAGGACGGCGGCCCGCTCCCGCCGGCGCCGGGGGAGCGCCCGGACCGGCCCCCGCCGCCCCCGCCCCTCCCCCTGGAACACCCCGTGCTGAAGTCGCTGCTCGGCGCCTGGGCGCTGGCCGCCTGTTCCGGGGAGGAGTCGGCGGCCGTCGAGGCGCACCTCGGGGAGTGCGGGGCCTGCGCCGACGAGGCGCTGCGGCTGCGGGACGCCGTCGGGCTGCTGCAGTGGCCGGACAGCCTCGACCTGGACCCGGCCCTGCGCACCCGCGTGCTGGATGCCTGCCTGCAGCGGCGCCCGCCGCGCGTCCCGGTGCCCGAGTGGGCCGCGCCGTACGACGCCGAGACCGCGCGCCTGGACGCGCTGCTGCAGGACATCGGCGACGCCGAGTGGCACGCGCCCGTGCGGCTGCGCTGGTTCGAGGGCAGGGGGGCGACGAGCCGCCGTACCACCGTCGCCGGGGTCATCGCGCATCTGCTGAGCGTGGACGGCCTGGTCGCGGTCGCCCTCGGGCTGGACGACCCGCTCGGCGACATCACCGCCCCGGCCCCGACCCCGGGCGCCCGCACCGAGGCCTACTGGCGCGCCTCGCGCCTCCCGCCCACCCGCACGGTGCGGGCACCGTGGCGGGAGCAGAGCCACAGCCTGGTGCGGACGGTGTCCCGCACCGGAGCCGCGGGCAGGACGCCGGTCCCGTACGGCGACTTCGAGCTGCCGCTGCGCGACGCGATGCTGGACCGCGCCTTCGAGTGCTGGGTGCACGCGGAGGACATCGCCGAGGCGGTGGACTACCCGTACGACCCGCCCGCTCCGCGCCACCGGCACGCCATGTTCGACCTGGCCGTCCGCATGCTGCCGCTCGTGCTGGCGGAGCGCCGCCGCAGCGGGCTCGCCGCGCCCGGCCGGCACCGGCACCTGGTCCCGGCGGGCACGGCGGGACGCAGTCTGCGGCTGGAGATCGAGGGCTCCGGCGGAGGCGACTGGCTCATCCCGCTGGACTCCCCCGGCGCGGTGGGCTCCGCCGGCCACCAGGTGGCCCACGTCGCCCTGGACAGCGCGGACTTCTGCCGGCTGGCCGCGGGCCATCTGCCGCCGGAGGAGGCCGCGGCCGGGCAGGTCGGGGACCGGGAGGCGATCAGGGACGTGCTGTTCGCCACCGCGTCGCTGAGCCGCATGTAGCGGCCGCCCGCGGCGGCGACCGCGCGGGCGGGGACGCGCGCCGTCCGCCGCGGCCGCGCCTCACGCGGAGCCGCGCGTCGCGTGCCGGGGCGCGTCAGGCGAACACGACCGTCCGCCGCCCGTTGAGCAGGATCCGCCGCTCGGCGTGCCACTTCACGGCCCGCGCCAGCGCCTGGCACTCCACGTCCCGCCCGATCGCGACCAGGCCCTCGGGGGTGACGTCGTGGCCGACCCGCTCGACCTCCTGCTCGATGATCGGCCCCTCGTCGAGGTCGGCCGTCACGTAGTGCGCGGTGGCGCCGATCAGCTTCACCCCGCGCGCGTGCGCCTGGTGGTACGGCTTCGCGCCCTTGAAGCTCGGCAGGAAGGAGTGGTGGATGTTGATGATCCGCCCGGCGAGCTGCTTGCACAGGTCGTCCGAGAGCACCTGCATGTAGCGGGCCAGCACGACCAGTTCGACGTGCTCCTCGCGCACGATCTCCAGCAGCCGCGCCTCGGCCTGCGCCTTGGTGTCCTTCGTCACCGGGATGTGGTGGAAGGGGACGTCGTAGGAGGCCGCCAGTTCGGCGAAGTCGGTGTGGTTGGACACCACGGCCGCGATCTCCACCGGCAGCGCGCCGATCCGGGCGCGGAAGAGCAGGTCGTTCAGGCAGTGCCCGAACCTGCTGACCATCAGCAGGACGCGCATCTTCTCGTCGGCCCGGTGGATCTGCCAGTCCATCTGGAAGGAGTCGCCGATCGCCGCGAAGCTGGCGCGCAGCTTGTCCACCGTCACCGGGGCCTCGGCCGAGAAGTGGACGCGCATGAAGAACAGACCCGTGTCGTGGTCGCCGAACTGCTGGCTGTCCTCGATGTTGCAGCCGGTCATGAACAGGTAGCTCGACACGGCGTGCACGATGCCCTGCTTGTCGGGGCAGGAGAGCGTGAGGACGTACTGGTCGGCCGGGGCCTCGGCTCGGGTGGACTGCTCGTTCATGCAGCACAGGGTCCCATACGCGGCGCGGCGCCGGGAAACCCCGGGAGGGACGTCCCGCTAGGCGGACCGCGTCAGGATGCGCAGCACCTCCAGGCTGCGCGGCGGCGCGTCGGGGTCCTCGCCGTCGCTCACGGCCATCCGCACGTGGGCGTCCCGCGCGGCCCGCACCGCCTCGGGCCAGGCGTGGTGCTCCAGGTAGGCGGCGACCGGCGCGTCCGGCCCGACCTGGTGCATGATCCGCAGCACGCGCAGCACGGCGGTGTCGACGAGGGCCGCCTCCTGCGAGTCGCGGAAGATCGTGCCGACGTACTTCTCCGCGGACCAGTGGTCCAGCCAGGTGTCCTCGACCAGCCGGTACACCGCGTCCGTGACGTCGCCGTAGCCGTCCACGCCGGCCAGCCAGACGTCCCGCTGGAACACGGGGTCGGAGAGCATGTGCAGCGCGGAACGCACATTGCTGCGCCAGCGCCACCACGGCATGTCGTTGAGTGGCATGCCGCCCATGGTGGAGGAGCGACGGCCACGGCGGGAAGAGTTCTCCGAACCTTGCACGGTCATCGATCGTACGTTCCCTTTCTCGAGGGCTTCGCCTGCCCCCGCAATTCACCTCCGTGTCACCCCTCATTGACCGGAGGTCGCTCCCGGGTTCTCCGTGTAAGGGAATCGTGTGGATTCATGACCGGCAGGCGACGCACCCCCAGCACCTTCCTCCCCGGCCTCCTCACCCGCCCCCGCAGGGCCCGCGTCCTGATCACCGGCGCGCTGGCGGCCTGCGCGTCGCTCGCCGCCGGGTGCGGCGTCGTCCCCGGTGCCACGGGGGGCTCCGGGGACGACGCGATCACCGTCATGACGTGGGCGCCGCAGGACACGGCCGCCACCAACAAGCCCGGCATGCCCGCCTTCGCCCGCGCCTACGCCCGCTGGATCAACGGCCAGGGCGGCATCAACGGACGCAAGCTCAACGTCCTGACCTGCAACGAACACAACGACAGCGTGTCCGCCGCCAAGTGCGCCCGGCGCGCGGTCAAGGAGAACGCCGTCGCGGTCGTCGGATCCTACAGTCAGCACGCCGACTCCTTCTTCCCTCCGCTGGAGGGCGCGGGCATCCCGTACATCGGCGGCTACGGCATCACGAACGCCGAGTTCACCAGCCCCCTCTCCTACCCGGTCAACGGCGGGCAGCCCGCGCTGCTGGCCGGTCTCGGCAGCGCGCTCGCCCCGTCCTGCGGGCCGGTCACGCTGGTCCGGCCCGACACCATCGCCGGCGACCAGCTGCCCGTGCTGCTCGATTCGGGTCTGGAGGCGGGCGGGCACGCCGCCGCGCACGACCAGCTCGCGCGGGAGGACGCCACCGAGTACGGCGGGCAGGCGGAGCGGGCGCTGCAGCGGGCGACCGCCGACCCGTCGAGCACGGGGTGCGTGGTGCCCGCGCTGGGGGACCGCACCGACACCTTCATGGACTCCTTCCGGCGCGCCCGCGAGGACTACCCCGAGGTGCGGACCGCGACCGTGCTGGGCAGCGTCGACCAGACGGCGATCAACGCCACCGGCGGGGCGTCCGGCCCCTACGAGGGGTCGTACGTCACCGGCTGGTACCCGGTGGCGGGCGACGCGCGCTGGGACCCGATGCGGAAGGTGATCCGGGAGGAGGCCTTCGGCGACAACCACATCGACCCCGCGGACGCCGGAGTGCAGACCACCTGGATCGCCTACACGGTGTTCAAGCGGATCGTGGAGTCGCTCGGGGACCGCGAGGTGACCGCCGACGCCATCACGCGGGCCCTGGACGGCGGGCTGAAGGTCGGCACGGGCGGGCTCACGCCGACGCTCCAGTGGAAGTTCCAGGACAAGCTGGCCTCGATCGGCTTCCCCCGCCTGGTCAACGCCAACGTCACCCTGCAGGTCGTCCGGGAGGGCCGCCTGGTCTCGGCCCGCAAGGGGTTCGTCGACACGACGAAGACGCTGGAGAGCGCCGACGTGAGCTGAGCCGGGAACGGGACGCGGGCCGAGCGGAGGGCGGGGCGGGCGCGCCGCGGCGGTGCCGCCCCGTGTCCGTCACAGCTGGGTCGGCTGGCGTTCGGTCAGGCCGTACGTCTTCGCGATCGCGTTCCACAGGGCGGCGGCCTTGGCCTTCTCGGCGGTGGCGGTGCCGCTCGCCCGGTTGCCGGCCTGCGTCTGGCCGGTGACGCGGGCCTGCCCCTTGTGGCAGCCCTTCTTGCCGGCGACCTGGTCGGCCCAGGCCGCGTAGTGGTTGTCGGCCGAGGCCGACGCCTGCCACGCCTTGGTGAGGTGGGTGGTCAGCGCCTCGTGGTCGGGCAGCCGGTCCACCGCGAGGCCCTCCAGGCGGGTCACCAGCTCGGCGCGCTGCTCGGCCGCGTCGCGCAGGTCCTGCGCCGCCTGGGCCAGGTTGTCGCAGGACTTCACGTCGGCCACCGCGTTGATCACCGCGGCCCGGCTGTCGCCGCTGTCGGCCAGCAGCTTGTCCAGCTCGACGGCCTGCTGGCGCACCGGGTCGACGGACGGCGAGGCCGAGCCGCCGGTCGCGGGAGCCGTGGCGGAGACGGGCTGGTTCCGCGCGCCCTGGTCGTCGCCGCCCCCGCCCGCCAGCAGGGCACCGGCCCCGACGCCGAGGACGACGATGCCGACCCCGACGGCCGCGATGAGCGGCACGCGCGATCCGCCTCTGCCGCCGTCGCCGCCGCGGGCCGCGCCCCGGCCGCCCCGCCCGCCGTCGCCGCCGCGGGCCGCGCGCCGGCCGCCGCCCGGGCCGTGCGGCGGCCGGGCCGCGGCGCGCGGCCGGTCGACGCGGGGCAGGTTCCGGGTCGCGGCCGGGCCGTCGCCGCCGCCCTCGCTGCGGAAGAGGTTGTCGAACTCGGCGGGCGGCTGCCGGCCCGCGTCCTGGCCGGCGCCGTAGGCGGCGCCGGCGGGCTGCCCGGCCACGGGCGGGAGGTACTGCGTGGGCTCGGCGTCGGAAGGGGCGGCAGGCGCCAGCGGCCCGGCTCCGCCCCGCGGGTCCCCGCCCGGGTGGCGCGCCGCCTCGGACGGCGTCCCGTCGGGCCGCTCCGGCGGCAGCGCCCCCGGCCCGACGGGCGGCAGGTACTGCGTCGCCCCCTCGTCCACGGCCGCGCCGACGGGCGGCAGGTACTGCGTGGCGCCGTCGGGCGTCCCGGCGGCCACCGGCGGCAGGTACTGGGTGGCGCCCTCGTCGGCGGGCGGCAGGGGCCCGGCAGCGCCGCCCTGCCCGTACGCCGTGGACGCGCCGCCGTACCCGTCGGGCGGCAGGGACGCGGAGGCGTGGGCCCCGTACGACGGCTGCGCGCCGTACGCCGGGGGCTGCGCGCCCTCGGGGGGCAGCGGACCCGGGCCCGGCCGGGCCGCCTCGGGCGCCCCCCAGGACTGGGCCGGCGGTTCCGGCCAGCCTTGGCCGCCCTGGGCCGGGTCCTGGTGCCGGCCGGGACCCCACGGCTGGTCCCAGGCCTGGCCGCCGGCGGGCGCCGGGGCGCCCGGCCCGTCCGCCGTGCCCGGCAGCAGCGGCTCGCCGCCGTCGGAGGGCAGCACGATGCCTTCGCGCGCGGGGCGCGCCGAGGGCTCCTCGCCCTGTCCACTCTGCGTCACCGGGACTCCTACGAATGGGGGACCTTCGGAATCGTCGGCTCACGCTACCGGGTCCCCGAAGCCCGGTGCCACGCCGCACGGGGCGTGACCTCCTTCCCTGTGACCGTGGTAACAACCCCGGGCCGCGCGCTGTTCGTGTCACCTCCCGCCCGCCGGGCGGCCGCCTCCCGCCCGTTCACGCACCGGCGGCCCGCCGGCCGCCGGCCGCCGGCCGGCTCACGCGGCCGTCTGCAGTTCGAGGCGCGCCCCGAACTCCCGTACCACGGCCTCCTCCCGGTACGGCTCCAGTCGCTGCTGGAAGTCCTCCAGGTACTCGGCGCCGCGGTTGGAGCGCAGGGTCTCCAGGAGTTCCACGGCCTTCAGCCCCGTGGCGCAGGCCTGCTCGATCTCGCGCTGCTGCACCTGCGCGGTGGCCAGCAGCACATGGCCGATGGCCCGCCTGCGGACCCGGGTGTCGGGGTGCCCCGCCAGGGACTCCCGCGCGCAGCGCGCCGCCGCGTCGGCCTGCCCCAGGTCCCGGTGGCAGTGCGCCAGTTCGTCGGCGAGGTACGCCTCGTCGAAGTGCCGGATCCACTCCGGGTCGTCCCCCGAGGCCCCGCCGGCCGCCTCCAGCGCGCTCACCGCGCGCCCGGCCGCCGCGTGCGCCGCGCGCGCGTCGCCCAGCAGGGCGTGCCCGCGCGCCTCCGCCGCGTGGAACATCGACTCCGCGCGCGGCGTCACCCGCCCGCGCGTCCCCTCCTGCGCCGCACGCGCCAACTGCGCGATCTCCCGCGGGTTGCCGAGCTGCGCGGCCAGGTGGCTCATGGACGCGGCCAGCACGTACCCGCCGTATCCGCGGTCGCCCGCGGCCTGCGCCAGCCGCAGCGCCTGGATGTAGTAGCGCTGGGCGAGGCCCGGCTGCCCGGTGTCGACCGCCATGTACCCGGCGAGTTCCGTCAGCCGGGCCACGGTGGCGAACAGTTCGCGTCCCACCGACTCCCGGTACGAGCCGGCGAGCAGCCCGGAGACGACGCTGTTGAGGTAGTGCACGACGACCGGGCGCACGTGTCCGCTGCCGTACTGGTGGTCCAGCTCGACCAGGGCCTGCGTCATCGCGCGTACGGCCGCCACGTCGGACCGGCCCACCCGGGGCCCGGTCGTGCGCGCCACCTGCGGGTCGGGCGCCGAGATCAGCCAGTCCCGGCTGGGCTCGACGAGCGCGGACGCGGCCACCGACGAGCCGGACAGGAAGTCCCTGCGGCCGACGTCGCTGCGCCACAGCTCGCACACCTGCTCGATGGCCCCCAGCACGGTCGGCGAGAACTGGAGGCCGACGCCCGACGCGAGGTTCTTGCCGTTGGCCATGCCGATCTCGTCGATCGTGACCGTACGGCCCAGTTTGCGCCCCAGCGCCTCCGCGATGATCGCGGGCGCCCGTCCCCGCGGCTGCTGCCCGCGCAGCCAGCGGGCCACCGACGTCTTGTCGTACCGCAGGTCGAGGCCGTGCTCGGCGCCGCACATGTTGACTCTGCGGGCCAGCCCCGCGTTGGAGCAACCCGCTTCCTGGATGAGCGCCTGCAGCCGTTCGTTCGGCTGCCGCGCCACGAGAGGCCTTGCGGCCATGGCGTACCCCCTGCTTCCTGGCGGCTCGCCCGCGGGCGCTGCCACCGGCGCGGCGGGGCGGTCGCGCCCGGCCCTTCGGGCCCGTGCGCGTCCGCCCTCCCGCACCGGCGCGC
This sequence comes from Streptomyces sp. NPDC051041, assembly GCF_044456065.1. Taxonomy (NCBI): domain Bacteria; kingdom Bacillati; phylum Actinomycetota; class Actinomycetes; order Kitasatosporales; family Streptomycetaceae; genus Streptomyces; species Streptomyces sp. NPDC051041. Next base: position 95,891 of record NZ_JBITFM010000005.1, on the reverse strand, counting down.
CCTGCGGCTCACCCGCCTGAGGCTGCGGTGCCTGCCCACGCACCGAGTTGACGTGTCTTCCGCGGCCGGGGCTCCTCACGTCCCGGCGGAAGGATCCGGCCGTGAAGATCAATGCCCCGCCCCCCTACCGAAAATGCGAGGCTTGCGAGGATTTGCCGGGGTGGCGTTCGCCGCCCCACCCCTGGCTACCCAGCTCCCGACGCGGATCCTCTCGCGCGCCCCCGCGGATGCATCCATGCGCCCCGGACCGGGAACCGGTGCTCCTCCCCCGCGCGCGTTCCGGCCGTAACTCCAGGTGGACGCGGGAGTTGAGATCAGCGTGGAAGAGACGATCCCGGGCCCCGGAGCCGCACAGATTGCCGGTCAGATTCCGCAGCAGCGCGGGACAGTGCTGCTGGAGGCAGCCGTCCGCTACGCCGAGGAGCGGCACTGGGACGTGTTCCCCGGGACCTGGCTGGAAGCCGTCGACGGGGTGCAGCGCTGCTCCTGCGGCGACGTCGCGTGCGCCCTCCCCGGCGCGCACCCGGCGCGCGCCGACTGGGCGACGCAGGCGACGGGCAGTGCGACCGCCGTCCGCCGGCTGTGGCAGAAGCAGCCGGCGGCGTCGGTCCTGCTGCCCACGGGCCGTACCTTCGACGCGGTCTCCGTCCCCGAGACGTCCGGGTTCCTGGCGCTGGCCCGGATGGAGCGGCTGGAGCTGACGCTCGGGCCGGTGACGCTGACGCCGGACCGGCGGATGCAGTTCTTCGTGCTGCCGGGTGCCGGTGCCAAGCTTCCCGACCTGGTGCGCAGGCTGGGCTGGTCGCCGGCCTCCCTCGACCTGGCGGTGCTGGGCGAGGGCGCGTACGTGGCCGCGCCGCCCACGCGGTACGGGTCGCGGGGGGCCGTGCAGTGGGTCTGCCGGCCCACGCCGGCCAACCGGTGGCTGCCGGACGCGGAGGAGCTGGTCCCGTCGCTCGCGTACGCCTGCGGGCGGGACCGCTGACGCCCGCCCGTCCGGTTCCGGCGCGCACGGGGCCGTTCGCACGCTCCCCGCACTCCTCGCGGGCGGCCGTCCCGCCGTAGGGTTCTGCCCGACGGAGGGAGATGCGGTGGGTGCCAGCGCCGTACGCGTACGAGATCTCTGGAAGCGGTTCGGGCAGCATGCCGCCGTCGCCGGGATCGACCTGGAGCTGCCCGCGGGGAAGTTCATCGGGCTCGTCGGGCCGAACGGGGCCGGGAAGACCACCACGTTGTCGATGGTGACCGGGCTGCTGCGCCCCGACCGGGGCACGGTCGAGGTGGTCGGGCACGACGTGTGGCGCGACCCGGTTCAGGTGAAGGCGCGGATCGGGGTGCTGCCGGAGGGGCTGCGGCTGTTCGAGCGGCTCTCCGGGCGCGAACTGCTCGCCTACTCGGGGCGGTTGCGCGGGCTGCCGGGCGCCGAGGTCGACAAGCGGGCCACGCAGCTCCTCGACGTCCTCGACCTGGCCGGCGCCCAGCACAAACTGGTCGTCGACTACTCGACCGGCATGCGCAAGAAGATCGGGCTCGCCGCCGCGCTGCTGCACAACCCCGAGGTGCTCTTCCTGGACGAGCCGTTCGAGGGCGTCGACCCGGTCTCCGCGCAGACCATCCGGGGCGTGCTGGAGCGGTACACCGCGTCGGGCGCGACCGTCGTCTTCTCCTCCCACGTCATGGAGCTCGTGGAGTCGCTGTGCGACTGGGTGGCCGTGATGGCCGCGGGCCGCATCCGCGCCCACGGGCCGCTCGCCGAGGTCCGCGGGGACGCGCCCTCGCTGCAGCGGGCGTTCCTCGAACTCGTCGGCGCCGACGGCCGGGACGCCGGCGCCGACCTCGACTGGCTGGGCGGCGGTGGCGCCCGGTGAGCGCCACCGGACTCACCCCCGTCGTCGTACGGCTGAAGCTGTCGCTGCTGCGCAACGGGCTGAGGCAGTCCGGCGGGCGGCGGGCCGCCTACGTCGCCTCCGCCGTCGTCGCCCTGCTCTTCGCCGCGCTGCAGCTGGCCGGGCTGGTCGCGCTGCGCGGGCACCCGCACGCCGCGTCGCTGATCGCGCCGCTGGTGGCGGTGGTGGGGCTGGGATGGGCGGTGATGCCGCTGTTCTTCCCCGGCGGCGACGAGACGCTCGACCCGACCCGGCTGGTGGTGCTGCCGCTGCGGCCCCGGCCGCTGGTGCGGGCGCTGCTCGCGGCCTCGCTGGTCGGCGTCGGGCCGCTGTTCACCCTGTGCCTGCTCGCCGGTTCCGTGATCGCGGTCGCGCACGGCGGGGCGGCGTACGCCGTCGGCGTCGCCGGGGCCGTGCTCGCGCTGCTGGTGTGCGTGGCCCTCGCGCGGGCCGTCGCCGCCGCCAACGTACGGCTGCTGACCAGCCGCCGGGGGCGGGACCTCGCGGTGCTCAGCGGGCTGCTCGTCGCGGTCGGGGCGCAGGCCGTCAACTTCGGCGCGCAACGCCTGGGTTCGGGCGGGCTGGCGCAGCTCGACCCGGTGGCCGGGGTGCTGCGGTGGGTGCCGCCCGCGTCGGCGGTCGACGCGGCGCACTCGGCGAGCGAGGGGGCGTACGGGGTGGCGCTGGCGCAACTGGCGCTGAGCGCGGGCGCGCTGGCGGCGCTGCTGTGGGTGTGGGCGCGGCACCTGACACGGCTGATGACCGAGCCCGACGGGTCCACGCTGCCCGCCGCCGGGCCGGCGGCCCGCGACCGCTCCTCGGCCGGACTCGCGCGGCTGCTGCCCGCGGGCCGCACCGGCACGGTCATGGAACGCAGCCTGCGGTACGTGTGGCGCGACCCCAAGACCAAGGCGGCGTGGGTGACGTCGCTGGCCATCGGCCTGATCGTGCCGGTGTTCAACGCCTGGCAGGGCACCGGGTCGGTGTACTTCGCCTGCTTCGCCGCCGGAATGCTCGGCATCCAGATGTACAACCAGTTCGGCCAGGACACGTCCGCGTTCTGGATGGTCGCGCTGACCATCTCCACCACCCGGGACGCCTACCTGGAACTGCGCGCCCGCGCCCTGGCCCTGCTGCTGATCACCCTGCCGTACGCCACCCTCGTGACCGTGGTGACGACGGCGATGCTCGGCGACTGGCCGCGGCTGCCCGAGGCGCTCGGCCTGTCCTTCGCGCTGCTCGGCGCGATGCTGGCGACCGGCGCGTGGACCTCCGCCCGCTTCCCGTACTCCGTCCCGCAGGAGGGCTACAAGAACGTCGCCCCCGGCCAGACCGGGCTCGCCTGGATCTCGATCTTCGGCGGGATGGTCGCCGCCGCGCTGCTGTGCGCCCCCGTCATCGCGCTGACGGTCTGGCTGCACGCCGGCGCGGACGGCGACGGGTGGACCTGGCTGCTGCTGCCGGCCGGCGCCGCGTACGGGGCGGCGCTGACGGCGCTCGGCCTGCGCCTGGCCGCCCCGCGGGCGGCCGGGCGGCTGCCGGAGATCCTGGCTGCGGTCAGCAAGGGGTGACGGGCGCGCGTCACGTCCCCGTGTCCCGGAGGCCGTCCAGGAACGGTTCGACCGCCGCCCGCCACGCCTCCGGCTGGTCGTAGTGGACCAGGTGGCCGGCGTCGGGCACCTCCGCGTACCGGCCGCGGGGCAGGACGCGGACCATCTCCTGCGCCTCGGCCCGGCCCAGTTCGCCGTCCAGGCCGCGCACCACCAGCGTCGGGCACCGCACCTGGGCCAGCTCCTCCCAGTGCGCGTCGTACACCCACGTCTCGCGGGAGCGGAGCATCTGCTCCGGCTCGAAGACGGGCCGCCAGCCGTCGGAGGTCTCGGCCATCACCTCGGCGTAGAACTCGCCCCGGGCCGGATTCGGCCGCTCCACCCACGGGTCGTCCTCGCCGAACCACTTGCGCACGTCGGCCAGGGTGGCGAAGGGCACCGGCCAGGCCTTGAACCACTCCGCCCACTCGCGCTGCGAGGCGGCGCCGAGCGCGGAGGCCCGCATGTCGCAGACGACCAGCCCGCGGACCAGGTCGGGCCGCCTGGCGGCGAGCTGCCAGGCGGTCAGCGCGCCCATGGCGTGCCCGACGAGGACGGCCGGGGCGAGGCCGAGCTGTTCGAGGGCGGCCTCGGCGTCGTCGACGTACGCCTCGCGGGTGTACGCCCCCTCGGGGGGCTTGTCGCTCCGGCCGTGGCCGCGCTGGTCGAGCGCGACGGCGCGGTACCGGCCGGAGAGCCGGCGGGCCGTGGCCGCCCAGTGCGAGGCCCGGCCCATCAGGCCGTGCAGCAACAGCACCCCGGGGGAGCCGTCGCCCTCCCCCGGCCCGTTCTTGGGCGGGTCCCCGAACTCCCAGGCCGCGAGACGTACGCCGTCCGCCCCGGTCACGTCGATGCGCCGCGCCATGGTTCCCGGCACCCCCAAGCTCCGCTCCGCCCGCTCCCGCCGGAGCCGGCCGGTCCTGTGGACCGTGTCCTGCCTGCCCTGCCTGCCGTGCCTGCCGTACGTGTCGTCGTACCGCTGTCCTGCCGTTCTCCGACGCCGGCCGTCAGGGCGCGCGTCCGGGGAGTACGCCGGTGCACATTCCTGTCAGCGCGCGCCCGTCGCCGTCCGTCACCCGCAGGCTATCGAATGTAAGTTCGAAAATACTGTCCCGCTGGACAACACCCCTCCTTCGAGTGACACCTGTCGGGGATTGAGCGCCGCCACGGCGGGGAGATCTTCAACGGGAGGCGGACCGCTCGGGGAAACCGGTCCGAGGGGAATGACCCTGAGAGCTCGGGGCTCCGGGTCAGCACAGGGGAGGACGGGCCCCGGCGCCCTGCGGCGCCGGGGCCCAGAACGTCTCCGCGGCACATCCTCCCGCCCCCTCCCCCGCCGGGCGGCGTCACCCGCCGGACCACGGCCAAGAGCCCTCAGGTCATATGCCTCGCGCCCAGCGTCGCACGCACGGCGGCCGAACGCCCCGGTTCGGCGCATCGGATCCCGGATTCCCCGGAACCGAAACACCGCCGCAACGTCCGTGCCCGCCACGGGACGTGACGCGTATGCGGCGACGGGCCGTCCGGCCGCTCCGGGCATCGCCGCGGGCGGCCGCCCCGGACGCGCTCAGGCCTTGGCGACGAACACGTGGGAGGCGACGTCCGACTCCAGTTCGGCCGCCTCGCCGCCGCTGCCGACCAGCACGCCGCCCGCCGACTCCGTCACGCTCACCACCGAGCCGGGCTGCACGCCGGCCCGGCGCAGCGTGTACATCAGCTGCGCGTCGGTCTGGATCGGCTCACCGATCCGGCGCACGACGACCGTCTTGCCCTCGGGCCCCGGGTCGAGACTGGCCAGCGACACCATGCCCTCGTCCAGGAACGGGTCCGCGCCGTCCTTCTCGCCCAGCTCCTCCAGGCCCGGGATCGGGTTGCCGTACGGCGACTCGGTCGGGTGCCGCAGCAGCTCCAGCACGCGCCGCTCGACGGCCTCGCTCATCACGTGCTCCCAGCGGCAGGCCTCGGCGTGCACCTGCTCCCACTCCAGCCCGATCACGTCGACGAGCAGGCACTCCGCGAGCCGGTGCTTGCGCATCACCCGCGTGGCGAGCCGGCGGCCCTCCTCGGTGAGCTCCAGGTGCCGGTCGCTGGCGACGGACACCAGGCCGTCGCGCTCCATCCGCGCCACCGTCTGGCTGACCGTCGGCCCGCTCTGGTCGAGCCGCTCGGCGATCCGGGCACGCATGGGGACCACACCTTCCTCCTCCAGCTCGAGGATGGTGCGGAGATACATCTCCGTGGTGTCGATCAGTCCGGACATACGTGCCCCTCGATGAGATCGGCCGGAGGCTCGACGGCTCTCCCGGCTCGTGCGCTGGCCCTGGCTTCAATTCTGACGCATACCACCGACAACCGTGCCGCGCCGTCGGAGCGACGGCGTCGCCGGACCCCGGGCGGCGGGAACGCGGCGCCCCCGGCGCCCCTCGCGCACCACGGGCGCCTCCGCGGCGCGGCCGCCCCCGGCCCGCGGGCACCTCCCGCGGGCGCGGGGACGGCCGCCCCGGTGCCGGAACGGGGCCCGCCGCCCCCGCCGCGCCCCCGGACGGCCGCGCGACGCCCGCCCCCGCACCCGTATTGACACGGCACTGGTCCAGACCGCACCGTGATCCGCGACACAGGCACCGCGACACAGGCACACCGAAGGGGCCACGCATGAGCGACCGCAAGCCGGCCGGCCGGTTCCTGGACGCGGCGATCGGCCTGCTGCACCGCGTCCGCGACGAGGAGGCCGACGCCGTCGAGGCCGCCGGCACGCTGCTGGCCGACACCGTCGTCGCCGGCGGCCGGCTCTTCGCCTTCGGCGCCGGTCACTCCTCGCTCGCCGCGCAGGACGTCGTCTACCGCGCCGGGGGCCTCGCCCTGATGAACCTGCTGGCCGTACCCGGCGTCGTCGGCGTCGACGTGATGCCGGCCACGCTGGGCTCCGCGCTGGAACGGGTGGACGGCCTCGCGAGCGCCGTCCTGGACAACTCCCCCCTCCGCGCGGGCGACGCCCTGGTGATCATCTCGCTGTCGGGCCGCAACGCGCTCCCCGTGGAGATGGCCCTGAACGCCCGCGCGCTCGGGGTGAAGGTCATCGGCGTGACCTCGCTGGCGTACGCCACGCAGACGGAGTCCCGGCACACCTCGGGCACCTTCCTGAAGGACCACTGCGACGTCGTCCTCGACTCGAAGATCGCGGTCGGCGACGCGGAGCTCACCCTGGACACCGTGCCGGCGCCCTTCGCCCCCGCCTCCACGGTCGTCACCACGGCCCTCCTCCAGGCCGTCCTGGCCACCGCCACCGCCGCCCTCGCCGGCCGCGGCGTCGAGCCCCCGCTCCTGCGCTCCGGCAACGTGGACGGCGGCCACGACTGGAACGGCCGCGTCCTGGAGCAGTACCGGGACCGCATCTTCTACCGGCACTGAGCGCCGCTCCCCGGCCGGCACCGCGCGGCGCCGCCCGCCGTCCCGGGCCGCGCCCCCTACCGCTCCCGCTCCGCCGCCACCCCCGCCAGATCCAGCGCCGTCGCGATCCGCACCGCCACGTCCTCCGCGTACGTCACGTCGGAGCGTTCGAACGCGCCGCGCCCGGCCGTGCGCAGAAACGTCACGACGCCGAGCGTCCGCCCCCTGCTGCGCAGCACCGCGCACAGGGCGTGCACCGCGTCCGCCGGCCACTGCCGGGCCAGCGCCCACGCGCGCGCCCGCTCGGCCGGCCCGACGCCGGCGCCGACCCGCACCGCACCGGCCCGCTCCACGCACTGCACCGCCGGGTGCCCCTCGTCGTACCGCACCGGCAGCCCGGCCGCACCGGTCGGCAGGCTCGGCCCGGGCGCCCCCGCGGGCGTGGCCGCGATCCGCACCAGCCGCACCGGGCCCGCCTCCGTGTCCGCCCGCGCCCCGCCCGCCACCCGGTCGATCAGCGCGTGGTCGGCGAACCCGGCGAGCGCGAAGTCCAGGTGGACGACGGCCGCCTCCGCCGGGTCCTCGCACTCGGCGGCGGCCCGCGCCGCGCGGTGCAGCTGCTGCGCCCGGAACCGCAGCAGCGCCGCCTCCTGCTCACCCTGCTTGGCCTCGGTCACGTCCTGGAACAGCCAGCCGACGCCCAGCGGCACCGGCTCCTCCGCGAGCGGCGAGGCCAGCCGCAGGAACCCGCTGCGCCAGCAGCGCCGCCGCTCGCCCTCCGGGGTGCGCACGCTCACCCAGATCTCGGCGGGCGCGGGCGGCGCGCCCTCCGCCAGCACGTGCGTGAGCGCGCTCTCCAGCTCCTCCACGCCCTGCGCGAGCAGCTCCCCGAGCGGCCGCCCGAGGACCGTCGTGCGCCCCGTGCCCAGCGCCCGGGCCGCGTGCGCGTTGACGACGGCGGGCCGCAGATCGGCGTCGACGAGCACGACCCCCCAGCTCGCGTCCTCGAACAGGGCCTCGCTCAGCGCGATGGACCGCTCCAGGTCGATCTGCGCGTGCACCTCGCTGAAGGCGCAGTAGACACCCGCGGGCCGGCCGTCCGGCCCGCGCACGGCCGCCGACTGCGTCCGCACCAGCACCCGGCCGCCGTCCTTGGTCAGCAGCGCGAACTCGTGCACCTGCCGCCCCGGGGCGTGCCGGGCGGACATCAGCCGCGCCTCGACCTCCGCGGCGTCCGCGCTGCGCACGGCCCACCCGGCGAACCCCCGCCGCCCCACCGCCTCGGCCGCGGTCCACCCCAGGATCCGCTCCGCCTCGCGGTTCCAGTGGGTGACGACCCCGTCGGCGTCGAAGGCGCACAGGGCGGCGTCCATCCCGTCGAGCAGCGCCGCCAGCAGATCGGCGCCGTCCCGCTCGGGCTGCTCCGGCTCGTCCGGTCCCAGCTCGTCGGTGGTCCCACTACGCCGGGAAGCACTCACCTGGACCCCCTGCAGGCCGCGTCCGCACCTACGGCGCGTCGGTTCGCTCACTCACCTTCATTCAACTCGAACGTGACGCAGCACACACCGGGTTCCCGCAAGATTGCGGGAATCGTTGCACGACCAGAACACGCCCCCGGCGACACCCCCGCCCGGGCCGCGACGGCGGCGTCCCCGCCGCCGCGGTCCGGCGCCCCCGGCCGGCGGGCGTGCGGCGCCCCGGCCGCGGGACGGACGCGGAGGGCTACGGGGTCCCGTCCCGGGCGTCCGCGTCGCCGCACATCGCCTGCCGGTGCAGCGCCGACAGCGCGTCGTCGACGGGGTGGCGCCGCGGCTTCCCCGAGGAGTCCAGCTCGTTCCACCTCGTGAGGTCGACCGCGACGGACATCCGGCGCCCGCCGTCGGCCCGGGTCAGGGGCATCGTCCCGGCTCCCCAGACCGTGCCGTCGTGCCCCCAGAAGGTCCCGCAGCCCGGGACGTCGACCCGGTGCAGACCGAGGCCGTAGTCGATCGTCGTTCCGTCCAGGGCGCGGACCGGACGGCCGGTCGCGACATCGGTGACCCCGGCGGCGCCGCGCCAGGTCCGGCCGTCCGCGCGCACCTCGGCGTACACCCCCGGCACCCCCGCCCGGCGGACGCCGTCCAAGGCCGCCTCCAGCCGCCCGGGATCGGGGCCGGCCGACGGGCTCGTACGGCCGCCCGTACCGCCCTGCGCTTCACCACCCCGCGCGAACCCGTCGTCCACTACACCGGCCTGGGCGCGCTGGCGCTCCTGGCCGAGATCCCCCGGGAGGTCTCCCGCGGCAACGCCGACGTGGCCGCCATCGCCCGCCTCGCCGGCCACCCGGACGACCTGGAGACCCTGGGCACCTACTGCGCCACCGGCTCCCTGCGCCGGGCCGCAGACCTCCTCCACCTGCACCACAGCAGCGTCGCCCGGCGGCTCGAACAGATCGCGAGGACCCTGGGGATCGACCTCACCGAACCCGCCGGACTGACGAGGGCCCGGCTCGCCCTCACCGCGTGGCGGCTGCTCGACGACTGAGCGGAAACCCGTCCCGCCGCGGGACGCGGGCCGGCCGGCGGGACCGGCGGCGCCCTCCCGGCACGCGTCGGCCGGCTCGCGCCCGCCCGCCGGACCGGGCGGAGGAGGTCCCGCACACCTGCCCCCGGTCGCCGTCGGCCACGGCCCGCGCGTGACCGCCCCGCTCCCCGGGCACCGGACCGCCGGGTGCCGCCCGCCGCTCCGGCCGGGGCCGTCCCCGCCGCCTCGTGCGCGGAACGCCGGCGCTTCGAAAAAACGGTTGATCGCGGGCCGGGCGCTTCTTAGGGTGGGGATTACACGAGAAGGGAGGTGGTTCGGCAGATGTATGAAAACCGGACGCGTGAGGTGGCTGCGGGCTAGCGGTCCGCCACCACACCCAGTGCGGTGCCGGACCAGTACGTGAGAGACGCGTACAGCCGGCCCAATCCCAAGCAGTCACCCGACCCGCGAGTCGCCGGTACGTCCGGCCGGCTCCTCCCCGGAGGAACCCGACTCGCGGGTCGTCTGCGTGTACGGGGGCCTTCCGGGCCGGTGGGCCCGGCTCAGTGGGCGATGTCCGCGTAGCCCTCGATCTCCCGCGGGTCGCGCGGGCCCGGGCCGACGTAGCGGGCGGAGGGGCGGACCAGGCGGCCGGTGCGCTTCTGTTCCAGGATGTGGGCCGACCAGCCGGCCGTGCGGGCGCAGGTGAACATCGACGTGAACATGTGGGCCGGGACCTCGGCGAAGTCCAGGACGATGGCCGCCCAGAACTCGACGTTGGTGGCGAGGATCCGGTCGGGGCGCCGGTTGTGCAGCTCCTCCAGGGCCGCCTTCTCCAGTGCCTCGGCGACCTCGAAGCGGGGAGCGCCCAGTTCCCGGGCGGTGCGGCGCAGGACGCGGGCCCGCGGGTCCTCGGCGCGGTAGACGCGGTGGCCGAAGCCCATGAGGCGTTCGCCGCGGTCGAGGGCCTGCTTGACGTATCCCTCCGCGTCGCCGGTGCGTTCGATCTCCTCGATCATGCCGAGGACGCGGGAGGGGGCGCCGCCGTGCAGCGGGCCGGACATGGCGCCGACGGCGCCGGAGAGGGCGGCGGCCACGTCCGCGCCGGTGGAGGCGATCACGCGGGCGGTGAAGGTGGAGGCGTTCATGCCGTGCTCGGCGGCCGAGGTCCAGTAGGCGTCCACCGCCGCCACGTGCTTGGGGTCGGGCTCGCCGCGCCAGCGGATCATGAAGCGTTCGACGACGGAGCGCGCCTTGTCGATCTCGCGCTGGGGGACCATGGGCAGGCCCTGGCCGCGGGCGGACTGGGCGACGTAGGACAGGGCCATGACGGCGGCGCGGGCGAGGTCGTCGCGGGCCTGCTCGGCGTCGATGTCGAGGAGGGGTTTCAGGCCCCAGACGGGGGCGAGCATGGCGAGCGCGGACTGCACGTCGACGCGTATGTCGCCGGAGTGCACGGGGATGGGGAAGGGCTCCGCGGGCGGCAGGCCGGGGTTGAAGGCCCCGTCGACGAGCAGTCCCCATACGTTGCCGAAGGAGACGTGGCCGACCAGGTCCTCGATGTCGACGCCCCGGTAGCGGAGCGCCCCACCTTCCTTGTCCGGTTCGGCGATCTCCGTTTCGAACGCGACGACCCCTTCGAGTCCGGGTACGAAGTCGGACATCAGGCGGCTCCTCGTGAGGTGGGACGACGGACGGTGTTGTGGGGCGGGACGGCCGTGGGCCGGACGTCGGACGCGGTGTCCGCCCGGTGGATCCGCGGTCGTCCGTCGCCGACTCGCGGTCCCCGCGCGTACCCCGGTGATGCCCGGTGCGGCCGGCGGTCATCCCACCGGATCGGAAGCAGCACGATATCCCTGAGTGCCACCTTTGGGGAGTAGTCGCGGCACTCAGTGCCACTCGGTGACGAAGGACACTCTCCCGCGGGACGGGCCGGGGCCGCGATACGGCAAGATGACCGCGTGACCGACCGAGACGCCGTTCCCTTCGATCTCGCCTCGATGCGCAAGCAGTACCGGGCGGAGGGGCTCTCCGAGACCGATCTGGCCGCCTCTCCCGTCGAGCAGTTCGCCCGCTGGTTCGCGCAGGCCGCGACGGAGGGCGGGATGTTCGAGCCGAACGCCATGGTCGTCTCCACGGCGGACGCCGAGGGCCGGCCCAGTTCCCGCACGGTGCTGCTGAAGCACTTCGACGAGCAGGGTTTCGTCTTCTACACCAACTACGGCTCCCGCAAGGGGCGCGACCTGGCCGAGAACCCGCACGTCTCGCTGCTCTTCCCCTGGCACCCGATGGCCCGCCAGGTCATCGTCTCCGGGGTGGCGCGGCGCACCGCGCGGGACGAGACGGCCGCCTATTTCCGCACCCGCCCGCACGGCTCCCGGCTCGGCGCGTGGGCGAGCGCCCAGTCCGCGGTGATCGCCGGGCGTGCGGAGCTGGACGCGGCGTACGCCGAGCTGGCCGCCCGGTATCCCGAGGGCGAGCAGGTGCCGGTGCCGCCGCACTGGGGCGGCTTCCGGGTGGTGCCGCACGCGGTGGAGTTCTGGCAGGGCCGGGAGAACCGGCTGCACGACCGGCTGCGGTACGTGGCGCGGCCGGACGGGAGCTGGCGGGTGGAGCGGCTCAGCCCCTGAACGGGCGGCCGGCCCCTGAGCGGGCGGCCCGTCCCCGAGCAGGCGACCCGCGCCCCGAGCGGGCGGCCGGGGAGGGCCGTCCCCGGAGCGCCTGGGCCCGGTGGCTTCCGCGGCGCCCGCGCCCGCTGGACCACCGCCCGTCCGTAGCGCGGGCGGTGCCGTCGGCGCGCAGGCCGGCCGGAACCGGGCCGCGGGCCGTGTCCGGCAGGCCCTGGACGGTGCGGCGGGTCCCGGGCCCCGGGGGGTCCGCGCGGGCGGGGGTTACCCCTTCCGCGGCTCCTTCGCCCCGCCCCGTCCCGTCTGCGTCCGCACCGCCCCCATGCTCGCCGCGATGACCAGGGCGATCGCGAGGGCCTCGGTGGTGGCGAGGGCCTGGTCGAGGACGAGGAAGCCGGCGGTCGCGGCGAGGGCCGGTTCCAGGCTCATCAGGACGGCGAAGGTGGAGGCGGGCAGGCGGCGCAGGGCGAGGAGTTCGAGGGTGTAGGGCAGGACGGAGGAGAGGATCGCGACGGCGGCGCCGAGCGCGATCGTCACCGGGTCGACGAGCCTCGCGCCCGACTCGGCGATCCCGAGGGGCAGGAAGAGCACGGCCGCGACGGCCATGGCGAGCGCCAGCCCGTCGGCCTGCGGGAAGCGCCGCCCCGTGCGGGCGCTGAAGACGATGTACGCCGCCCACATCGCGCCGGCGCCGAGCGCGAAGGCGACGCCGGCCGGGTCGAGTCCGCCGAAGCCCCCGCCGCCGAGGAGGAAGACGCCGGCGAGGGCGAGCCCGGCCCACACGACGTTGATCAAGCGGCGGGAGGCGAGGACGGACAGGGCGAGCGGGCCGAGCACTTCCAGGGTGACGGCGGGGCCGAGGGGGATGCGGGCGACGGCCTGGTAGAAGAGGCCGTTCATCGCGCCCATGGCGAGGCCGAAGACGACGACCGTGCCCCAGTCGGTGCGCGAGTGCCCGCGCAGCCGGGGCCGGCAGACCAGCAGCAGCACGATCGCGGAGACCAGCAGGCGCAGCGTCACCACGCCCAGCGCGCCGGCCCGCGGCATCAGCGTCACCGCCAGCGCGCCGCCGAACTGCACCGACACGCCTCCGGCGAGGACGAGGCCGACCGGCCCGAGGGCGCCCCGGCGGTGCGGGGCGCTCCCCGGGGCGGGGGTGGCGGCGGTGCTGGGAGGGGCGGCGCTGGGGGTGGTCACGGGCACATCCGGGGATCGACGGGCTTCGTTCATCGTGATGCACTTACCGGTCCAGGGTAGTGGACCCCGTCAGGTGTGTGAACCGGATATGGAGCTGTCCCGGCGGCCCGTGTCCTCCAGCGCCTCCGCCAGCACCTCCGCCAGGTGCCGCCCCCGCACCCCCGCCAGCTGCTCCAGCTGGGTGCGGCAGGAGAAGCCGTCCGCGAGGACCACCGCGTCCGGCGGGGCCTGGCGGACCGACGGCAGGAGCTGCTCCTCCGCGCAGGCCCGCGACACCTCGAAGTGGCCCCGGGTGAAGCCGAAGTCGCCGGCCAGGCCGCAGCAGCCGCCGCTGAGCCCGCCGGCGAGGCCGGCGGCCTCGCGCAGGCGGCGGTCGGGGGCGTCGCCGAGGACGGCGTGCTGGTGGCAGTGGGTCTGGCCGACGGCCGTGCGGTCCAGGCGGGGCGGGGTCCAGCCGGGGGCGTGCCGCTCCAGCGCCTCGGCGAAGGTCAGGACGCGGCCGGCGAGCCGGGCGGCGCGCGGGTCGTCCGGCAGCAGCTCGGGCAGGTCGGCGCGGAGGGCCGCCGCGCAGCTCGGCTCCAGGACGACGACCGGCGCGGCCGTGGCCAGCACCGGCTCCATCAGGTCGAGCGTGCGCCGCAGCACCGCGCGGGCGCGGTCGAGCTGGCCGGTGGAGACGTACGTCAGACCGCAGCACACGCGTCCGCGGCGGGCCGTGAGCAGGGCCGCGGCCGAGCGGGTCCGGCCGTCGCCGACCGGCCGCCCGCGCGTCCGCAGCGTCGGCGGCAGCGCCACCCGCAGCCCGGCCGCCTCCAGCACGCGCACGGCGGCCCGGCCGACGGACGGCGTCAGGTGCTCGGTGAAGGTGTCGGGCCACAGCACCACCAGGTCGCCGTCCGGCCGTTCCGCCGGCCGCCGGGCGCGCCACCACCGGCTGAAGGTCTCCCGCGCCAGCTCCGGGATCTCCCGCTCCGGCGCGATCCCGGCCAGCCGCTTGGCGGCCCGTGCGAGGGGCCGTACGCCCGCCAGCGCGTTGAGGGCCGCCGCCGCGCGGGCGCGGGAAGCCCAGCGCAGCCACTGCGGCAGCCGGCCCATGCTGTAGTGCGCGGCCGGGCGCCGCCGGCCGGCGTAGTGGTGGTGCAGGAACTCCGCCTTGTAGGTGGCCATGTCGACCCCGACCGGGCAGTCCGAGCGGCACCCCTTGCAGGACAGGCACAGGTCCAGCGCGTCCCGCACCTCCGTCGAGCGCCAGCCGTCGGTGACCAGCTCGCCCGCCAGCATCTCGTGCAGCAGCCGGGCCCGTCCGCGCGTGGAGTGCGCCTCCTGCCCCGTCGCCCGGAAGGACGGGCACATCACGGCCGCCCCGGACACCGACGTCGTGCGGCACTTGGCGACGCCCACGCAGCGGCGTACGGCGGCCGCGAAGTCGCCGCCGTCGGCGGAGTAGCCGAAGGTCACGTCGACGGGCTCGCGCGGCAGGACGGAGAAGCGCAGGCCGGAGTCCAGGGGCGCGGGGCGCACCAGCATCCCGGGGTTGAGCAGGTCGTCGGGGTCCCAGACGCCCTTGGCCCGCTCGAAGAGGGCCACCAGCTCCGTGCCGTACATCCTGGGCAGCAGCTCGGCGCGCGCCTGCCCGTCGCCGTGCTCGCCGGACAGCGAGCCGCCGTGCGCCACGACCAGATCGGCCAGTTCCTCGGAGAAGCGGCGGAAGCGGGCGACGCCCGGTTCGGTCAGCAGGTCGAAGTCGATCCGGGCGTGGATGCAGCCGTCCCCGAAGTGCCCGTACGGCGTGCCGCGCAGTCCGTGCGCGGCCAGCAGCGCCCGGAAGTCCCGCAGGTAGGCGCCGAGCCGGGCGGGCGGCACCGCGCAGTCCTCCCAGCCGGGCCAGGCCTCCGAGCCGTCCGGCATCCGGGTCGCCGTGCCGGCGGCGTCCTCCCGGATCCGCCACAGCGCGCGCTGGGCGCCCGGATCGGCCACCACCAGGAAGTCCACGACGTCGGCCGCCCGCGCGATCGCCTCGGCCCGCGCGCGTGCCTCCTGCTCGGACTGGCCGCCGGTCTCCACGAACAGCCAGGCCCCGCCCCGCGGCAGCCCCGCCGCGGACGGCACCAGGTCGGCCGCCATGCCCTCCACGGTGAGCGGCCGGTGCGGCAGCAGTCCGGCCGCGGCCTCGGCGGCGGCGCTCTCGTCGGCGTACGCCAGCACGGCCAGCGCCCGCGCGCGGGGCGCCTCGACCAGCCGGACGACCGCCTCGGTGAGGATGCCCAGCGTGCCCTCCGAGCCGCAGAAGGAGCGGGCCACGTCGGCGCCGTTCTCCGGCAGCAGCGCGTCCAGCGCGTACCCGGAGATGCGGCGGGGCAGCTCGGGGAAGCCGGTCCGCAGCCGCGCCAGCTCTCCCTCGGCCAGCGCCCGCAGCCCGTCCGGCGCCCCGGCCCAGCCCCGCCCGAGCCGCAGCCGCTGCCCGCGCGCGGTGATCACGTCCAGCTCCCGCACGCTGTCCGCGGTCGTGCCCCAGGCCACCGAGTGCGCGCCGCAGGAGTTGTTGCCGATCATGCCGCCGAGCGTGCACCTGCTGTGCGTGGAGGGGTCCGGGCCGAAGCGCAGGCCGTGCGGGGCGGCGGCCTCCTGGAGCCGGTCGAGGACCAGGCCCGGCTGGACGACGGCCGTGCGCTCCCGCGGGTCCAGGGCGACCAGCCGGTTCATGTGCCGGGTGAGGTCCAGCACCACGCCCGTGCCGGTCGCCTGCCCCGCGATCGAGGTCCCGCCCCCGCGCGCCACGACCGGCACGCCGTGCTCCCGGCACACCGCCAGCACGGCCGCCACGTCGTCGGCGTCCCGCGGCGCCACGACCCCCAGCGGGACCCGCCGGTAGTTGGACGCGTCCATGGTGACCAGCGCCCGGGAGGCGACGTCGAACCCGACGTCCCCCCGGACGGCCTCGCGCAGCTCACTCTCAAGATCGGCCATACGTCCAGCAAAGCAGCCCGCGCGCGTCCCGTCAGGCGTCCGGCGGACGGGGCCGGGCCGCGGCGCCCGGATCCCGCCGCTCACCCCGATGGCGTCTCACCCGACGGAACACGTTTCGCCCGGTTTACCGGAGCGACTACGCTCCCGTCCGTGGCTGAGATCCAGATTCCCTCTGACATCAAGCCCGCGGACGGACGTTTCGGCGCGGGTCCCTCCAAGGTGCGGACGGAGGCGCTGGACGCCCTCGCCGCCACCGGCACCTCCCTCCTGGGCACCTCCCACCGCCAGGCCCCCGTCAAGAACCTGGTCGGCAAGGTGCGCGAGGGCATCCGCGAGCTGTTCCAGCTGCCCGACGGCTACGAGGTGGTCCTCGGCAACGGCGGCTCCACCGCGTTCTGGGACATCGCGACCCACGGCCTGATCGAGAACAGGTCGCAGCACCTCAGCTTCGGCGAGTTCTCCTCCAAGTTCGCCAAGGCCGCCAAGCTCGCCCCGTGGCTGGCCGAGCCGGACGTCATCTCCGCCGACCCCGGCACGCACCCCGAGCCGGTCGCCGAGGCGGGCGTGGACGTCTACGCCTTCACCCACAACGAGACCTCGACCGGCGTCGCCATGCCGATCAGGCGGGTGGCCGGCGCCGACGAGGGCGCCCTGGTCCTGGTCGACGCCACCTCCGGGGCCGGCGGCCTGCCCGTCGACATCGCCGAGACCGACGTCTACTACTTCGCCCCGCAGAAGTCCTTCGCCTCCGACGGCGGCCTGTGGATCGGCGTCTTCTCCCCGGCCGCGATCGAGCGCGCCGAGCGGATCCACGCCTCCGGCCGCCACATCCCGGAGTTCTTCTCGCTGCCGACGGCGATCGACAACTCCCGCAAGAACCAGACGTACAACACCCCGGCGCTGGCCACCCTCTTCCTCCTCAACGAGCAGCTGGAGTGGCTCAACGGCCAGGGCGGCCTGGACTGGGCGGTCCACCGCACCGCCACCTCGGCGCGCACGCTGTACGGCTGGGCCGAGGACGTGAAGTTCGCCAACCCGTTCGTCGCCGACCCGGCCAAGCGCTCCCAGGTCATCGGCACGATCGACTTCACCGACGAGGTCGACGCCGCCGCCGTCGCCAAGGTGCTGCGCGCCAACGGCATCGTCGACACCGAGCCGTACCGCAAGCTCGGCCGCAACCAGCTCCGCGTCGCGATGTTCCCGGCGATCGACCCGGCGGACGTCGAGGCGCTGACCAAGTGCGTCGACTACGTGATCGAGCGGCTGTAGTCGTCGCCCGTACGACATGCGCGAGGGGCGCCCGGCGGACGGTCCGCCGGGCGCCCCTCGCGTGGGCGTGCCGCTCAGGACCGCCGGAGGGACGCCTGCCGGCTCAGGCGGGAGACGGCGAGGAGGAATCCGTCCTGCTGTCGCGGACGGCGCGGCCGTGCCGGACCTGCCGTCCGCTTCCGCGCATCCGCCCGGTCGCGCGGCCACGAGCGGTCCCGCGCCGAAGGGTGGAACCCGCACGGTTGCGTTCTCCCGCTTCCCGACCTCGAGGATCGCCGACAGCCGCTCCCGGTGGATCTCCGTGCTCGCCAGGGGATACTCGATGACCGCCTCCCGGACGACAGCGGCGTACCCGGCCTCGCCTCCCGCGATCCTCTTTTGCCGCCGCGTCCTCACCTCCACCGGCCGAGCAGTCCGCTCAGGGGTGAGGGTGCCGGGTCCGCCGCCGTGCGGGGCGAGCGGCGGATCGGCCGCTCACCGGCTCAGCTTCCGGAAGCGGCGCACCGCCAGCGGCAGGAAGACCAGCGTCAGCGCCAGCGGCCACAGCCCTGACATCAGCAGGGCGTGCCGCTCGACCCAGGAGTCGCCGCCACCGGCCGGAGCGCCGAACAGGTCGCGGGTGGCCGCCGCCGTGGAGGAGACCGGGTTCCAGGCCGCCACCCGGCCCAGCCAGTCGGGCATGAGCTGCGGGGCGACGTAGACGCTGGAGATCATCGTCAGCGGGAACGCGACCGCGAACAGCCCGCCCGCGGCCTCGGGGTCGGGCACGAGCAGGCCGAGCCACACGCCCGCCCAGATCAACGCGAACCGCAGCCACAGCAGCAGCCCGAACGCGGCGGCGAAGCCCCAGCCGCCGTCCGGCCGCCAGCCCATGGCCAGCGCGGTCAGCATCATGATTCCCAATTCCGCGCAGGCGGTGATCAGATCGTTCACCCCGCGGCCGGTCACCACGGCGGAAGGCGCCATCGGCATGGAGCGGAACCGGTCGACGACGCCCTTGGTGGAGTCGTGGACGACGAGCGTCGCCGTGTTGACGAAGCCGAACGCCATGGTCATCACGAACATCCCCGGCATCAGGAAGTCCTGGTAGTCCCCGCCGCCGGGCACCTTCACCGCGTTGCCGAAGACATAGCCGTACAGCAGCACGGACAGGATCGGGAAGCCCAGTTGCCAGACGATGTTGACCGGCTGGCGCCGGTAGTGGAGCAGGCCGCGGCGGACGACGTTCCAGCAGTCGGCGAGCAGCCAGTACGCGCGGCCGTGCGGGACCGGGGCGGTCAGGTCCACGGTGGTCATGCGGCGGTCTCCTTCTCCTGTGTGCGGTGTCCGGTCAGGCGCAGGAACACGTCGTCGAGGCTCGGCCTGCGCAGCCCGATGTCCTCGATCCGGACGTCCTCGTCCCGCAGCGTCCGGGCCACTTCGGTGAGGGCGGTCACCCGGTCGGTCACCGGGGCGTGCACCCGCAACCCGTCCTCGTCCGCCTCGGGTTCGCCGTCCGCGACGCGGGCGACCGCCTTCACGGCCCGGGGCAGCTCGGCCCGCTCGGCGACCACGATCTCGATCCGGTCGCCGCCGATCCGGTTCTTCAGCCCGTCCGGGGTGTCGTCGGCGATCGCCCGGCCCCGGTCGACGACGGTGATGCGCGAGGCCAGCTTGTCGGCCTCGTCCAGGTACTGGGTGGTGAGCAGGACGGTGGTGCCGCCCGCCACCAGTTCGCCCACGGATTCCCAGACTTCGCCCCGGCCACGGGGGTCCAGCCCGGTCGTCGGCTCGTCGAGGAACAGGACGGCCGGGGCCAGGATCATCGAGGCGGCGAGGTCCAGACGGCGCCGCATGCCGCCGCTGTAGCCGCCGACGCCCTGGTCGGCGGCGTCGGTCAGGCCGAACCGCTCCAGCAGCTCGGCGGCCCGGAGCCGGGCCCGCCTGCCGCCCAGGTGGAACAGGCGTCCGAACATCTCCAGGTTCTGCCGGCCGGTGAGCACCTCGTCCACCGCCGCGTACTGCCCGGTGAGCCCGATCCGGGCGCGCACCTCCCGCGGCTGCCGGGCCACGTCCAGGCCGGCCACCGTCGCCCGGCCGCCGTCCAGCCGGGCCAGGGTGGACAGGATGCGCACGGCGGTGGTCTTGCCCGCGCCGTTCGGTCCGAGCAGGCCGTGCACGGTGCCCTCGCGGACGGCCAGGTCGAAGCCGTCGAGGGCGCGCTTGTCGCCGTACCGCTTCTCCAGGCCCTCGGCCCGTACGGCGTATCCGTCGAGTCCGTTCACGCCGACCCCTCCCCATGCAACTGAGTACGGTGTACCCACAATAGAGTACGCCGTACTCAGTTTCTGTCCAGTGCTTTCCCGGACCAGGGGAACGCCACGTCAGCGGGGCTACGCTGATGCCCATGACGCGGATGGAGACCGGCGGCAGCGGCAATCTCAAGCTCAGCCTGGAGCTGTTGTGGGGCACCGGTGAGCGCCCCAGCCGGGGCCCCAAGCCCGCCCTGAGCCTCGACCGGATCGTCGACGCGGCCGTCGAGATCGCGGACGCGGAGGGCCTGGAGGCGGTGTCGATGCGCCGCCTGTCCACCGCGCTCGACGTCGGCACGATGTCGCTGTACCGGTACGTGCCGGGCAAGGCCGAACTGCTCGACCTCATGCTCGACCGGGTGGAGAACCGGGCCCTGGACTCCGCGCGCGAGAAGCGGGAGCGGGACGGGGCGGCGACGGCGGAGGCGGCCGGCTGGCGGGAGGCCGTCGAGGCGCTGGCCCGCGGCTACCTGGAGCACTACCGGCGTCACCCCTGGCTGCTGCGCGTCAACCAGGCGCGCACGGTCCTCGGCCCGGGCTCCCTGCGTTCCCTGGAGGTCGCGTTGGTCCCGCTCAAGGACATGGGGCTCAGCGACCCCGAGCTGATCTCGGTGATCATCGCGGTGCAGAGCTTCACGGGCGGCATCGCGCGCATGGAGATCGACGCCGCCGAGGCGGCGAAGGAGACCGGCCTGAGTCACGAGGAGTTCTGGGCGCAGCAGCGGCCCTTCCTCGAACGGGCCATGGAGAGCGGGCGGTTCCCCACGGCGGCCGCGCTCTCCGAGGACGCCTTCTCGGACGACTTCGACCACTTCGACTTCGGCCTGCAGCGCCTCCTGGACGGGCTGGAGGTCCTGGTCGCCCGGCGGAGGAGGGGATGACGGCCGGCGTGGGCCGGGTCCGGCGGCCGCCGGTCCGGTTCACCCCCGCCGCATCAGCCGCCGCAGCCCGAACACGGCGGCGCAGGCCACGGCCACGGCGAGGGCGCCGGTCCTGAGGCCGTCGCCGGATCCTTCTCCGCCGTCCGCGCCGCCGCCTTGCGCACTCCCGTTCGCCGCGGGCGGCTCGGGGGCGCCGGGCGCGTCCTTCGCCTCCACGGCGCTTTCCGTGCCCTCGCTGCCGTACATCAGCTTCGTGCCGTCGGCGGAGTAGGTCATGGACTCGCCCTGCGCCTGGAAGGGCACGCTGAGCCGGCCCTTGCGCTCGATCCTCCCGCCGTTCCAGGCGTACCAGAGGCCGCCGAAGTAGCCGCGCACGGCGAGCTGTTCGCCGTCCGGCGAGAAGGCGGCGTCGGTGGCCCACAGGTCGACGGGGGCGGTGGGCCGGAAGACGTTGGTCCCGGAGGGGGAGAGCCGGGCGGGCCCCTCGTACAGGTGGCCGCCCTCCTCCTGTTTGTCGATGAGGTAGACGCGCCCGGTCTTCGGGTGCACCACGAGCGACTCGGCGTCGCGGGGCCCGTCGGAGTAGCGCACGACGTACTGCGTGGCGCGGACCGCCTGGTCCTGAAGCCGCTGGGGCTCCGGGAGCCGGTAGACCCACACGTGGTCCCACACCACGCCGTCGTTGTCGCCGATGTCGCCGACGTAGATCTGGTCGTCCGGGCCGATGGCGATGGCCTCGACGTCGCGGGGGGCGCCCACGCCGGTCATGGTGATCGTGGCGACGGTCTCGCCGGTGCGGCTGTCGACGGCGTAGAGGTAGGCCCCCTCGTCCTGGTCGTTGTGCGTCCAGTAGACGCCGGGGTGCCGGTGCGAGGCGGCCAGGCCGCTGGACTCGGTGATGCGCGGGTCCCTGATCGTGAAGCTCTCGTTCCCGTCGGCGGCGGAGGCGGGCACGGCGGATCCGCCCACGAGGAGGGCCGCGGCGAGGCAGGCGAACGGTCGGCGCATGACCCAAGCCTGCCATCACCGCGGCCGGTTCACGGGCGCGCGAGGTGATCGAGGGGCGCGTGGCCGGTCTCACACCCCGCACGGCGCCGCGATCGACCATCATGAGCGGATGCTCAGGTTCATGCCCGTCGGTGACTCCATGACGATCGGGAGCGCGGGCGACCACACGTGGCGCTACCGGCTGTGGCAGCACCTGTGCCGGTCGTACGGCGGCCCGTTCACCCTCGTCGGCCCGCGCGAGGCGCTCTACGACAAGGCGGCGGACGCGCCGACGTCGTACGCCTACGCCGATCCGGACTTCCCGCGCGCCCACCTGGCCGGCTGGGGCGAGGGCTGGCTGCACATGGCCCCGCTGATCGGCGAGGCGGTACGGGCCGGCCGGGCGGACGTCCTGCTCGTCTCGCTCGGCCTGATCGACCTGGGCTTCTACACCGACGCCGAGCAGACCGCGCGGAACGTGCGGAGCTTCGTGGCCGGGGCGCGGGCGGGCAACGCCCGGATCCGGATGGTCGTGCTGCCGGTGATACCCAACATACGGGCCGCGTCGGAGCCGGCGTTCGCGGCGGAGGTGGCCCGCTTCAACGAACTGCTGGCGAAGACGGTCGCCGACCTGGACGAGCCGCGCTCCCCCCTGCTCCTGGCCTCGCCGCCCCCGTCGTACGACCTCCGCACCGACACCTACGACGGCACGCACCCCGGCGCGAGCGGCGAGCACAAGATCGCGGCGGCCTTCGCGGACGCGATGCACCAGGCGTGGGACCTGGGCGAGCCCTACGCCCTGTGACGGTCCGCGGGCACCCGCCGGGGAGCCGGGGAAACCGGCTCGCGCGGATCCCTCCGTGCCCCGATCCACCGTGTGCGTCGTTGTCCTGCGCGGCCGTGCTCGCGGAAGGCGCGGCCCCGCCCCGGCCCTCACCCGGTTCACCCGGACGCGCGGTCGTCTCCGGCCCGCCCCGCGCCCTCCCGCGCGCCGCGGCGCACGCGGTGTCCCCCGTGCCGCGGGCCGCGACCGGGACCGGCGGCCGCCCGGCGGGGCTCGGCCGGACGGAGAACACGGGGGCGAGCGCGCTTGCCTAGAGCCCACTCCAGGACGTTGGCTTGTGAGCCATGAAGTACACGCAGCTCGGACGCACGGGACTCAAGGTCAGCCGGCTGGTCCTCGGGACGATGAACTTCGGTCCGCAGACCGACGAGGCCGACAGCCACGCCATCATGGACGCGGCGCTGGACGCGGGCATCAACTTCTTCGACACCGCCAACGTGTACGGCTGGGGCGAGAACAAGGGCCGTACCGAGAGCATCATCGGGAACTGGTTCGCGCAGGGCGGCGGACGGCGCGACAAGGTCGTCCTCGCCACCAAGGTGTACGGGAACATGAGCCCGGACGACGCCTCCGTCTGGCCCAACCACGACAAGCTGTCCGCCCTCAACATCCGGCGGGCCGTGGACGCCAGCCTCAAGCGGCTGCAGACCGACTACATCGACCTGTACCAGTTCCACCACATCGACCGGGACACCCCGTTCGAGGAGATCTGGCAGGCGATCGACGTCCTGGTGCAGCAGGGCAAGATCCTGTACGTCGGGTCCTCCAACTTCCCCGGCTACAAGATCGCCCAGGCCAACGAGATCGCCGCCCGGCGCGGCGGGACCATCGGCCTGGTCAGCGAGCAGTGCCTGTACAACCTCGCCGAGCGCCGCGCCGAGATGGAGGTCATCCCGGCCGCGCGGGACTACGGGCTCGGCGTCATCCCCTGGTCGCCGCTGCACGGCGGCCTGCTGGGCGGCGTGATCAAGAAGGAGGTCGAGGGCGGGCGCCGGGCGAGCGGCCGGGCCGCCGACTCCCTGGCCGACCCCGCGGTCCGCGCGCAGGTCCAGGCGTACGAGGACCTGCTCGACAAGCACGGCGTCGAGCCCGGTGAGGCCGCCCTGGCCTGGCTGCTCACCCGGCCCGGCGTGACCGGCCCGATCGTCGGCCCGCGCACCGCCGAGCAGCTCGCCTCGGCCGTGCGCGCCGTCGAGCTGGAGCTGTCGCAGGAGCTGCTGACCGGGCTGGACGAGATCTTCCCCGGGCCGGGGCCGTCGCCGGAGGCCTTCGCCTGGTAGTCCGCTGACGGCGTCCTCCGTGCGGCGGTCCGCCGACGCGATCCCTCGTCCGGCGGTCCGCCGACGGAGCCCTCCGTCCGGCGGTCCGCCGGGCACGGGCGGGGCGGCGGCCGGCTACTTTCCGAGGGCCGCCGCCATCGCCACCACCACGAACATCAGCACGAGCGCACCGGCCATGATCCGGTTCCGGGTCTTCGGGTCCACGGCATCGAGGTTAACCGGCCGCGCCGAGCGGCCAGCGGCCGACCGTCTCGTAGCGGGGCTGCTCGCCCGGCGCCCCCGACCTCGGCAGGTTGCTGCGCACCAGGACCAGCTCCCGCACGGTCCAGGTGCGGCTGGTGAACCCGGCCAGGGCCGCCAGGTGCGGCCGGACGTCCACCGTCTCCCGCTCCCGGCCGCGCGCCACCGTCAGGTGGGCCTTGTAGCGGCGGTGCTCCCCGAGCTCGACGCCCGCCTTGCGCCCCGCCGCCTCGGCGCGGCCGGCCAGCAGGCCGAGGGCCCGCAGGTCGCCGTCCGCGCCCGTCCACAGCGCCCGCCCGCGCCCGAACTGCCCGCCGCCGCGCAGGGCCAGCGGGAACGGCTCGGTGCGCCGCGCCGCCCGCTCCAGGCGCTCCGCCAGGCCGGGCACGAGGGCGTCGTCGACCTCGCCGTAGAAGGCGAGCGTGAAGTGCCAGCCGGGGCGGCCGGTCCAGCGCAGCCCGTCCGCTCCGGGCAGCTTCCTCAGCGCGGCCACCTCGGCGGCGAGCTGTCCGGTGACGTCGTCGGGCGGCAGGACGGCGGCGAACAGTCTCATGGGGCCAGTCTGCCCGCCGCGCCGGGATCCGGGCGTGTCCCGGTCACCGTGCGTATCGTTGTACCGCGCGGCTGCACGAGTGCCGGGGCAGCCGGGGAGGAGCGCCCCGATGACCGTCCTTGCAGACAGGATCGAGATGGCCGAGAGCGGCGGCGGACTCACCCTCGACATGATGTTCGAGTGGGTGGAGAGGATGCCCGTCCCCGAGGATTACAGGATCGAGATCGTCGGGGGGAACATCTTCATGGCGCCTCAGCGGGACACCCACTGGGAGATCATCGCGGACATCTACGACCAACTGCGCGCCAAGTACCCGCGTCAGCGCGTGAAGTCCGCCGTCCGCATCGACTACCCGGGCCACCTCAACGGCTTCGCCTCCGACGTGACGCTGCTGGGCGAGGGCGCCGTCAAGGACTCCAGGGGACTGTGGCGCTGCGCGGACGTCCGGTTCGTCGCCGAGGTGATCTCCCGGCAGACCGCCGCCAACGACTACGGCCCCAAGAAGGACGCCTACGCCGCCGCCGGGGTGCCGGTGTACCTGGTCGTGGACCCGTACACCGGCCGCTGGCACCTGCACACGCTCCCCCGGGACGGCGAGTACCGGGGCGTCCTCGGCCTCGACTTCGGCCATGAGATCGATCTGACCGGGACGGTCGTCGACCTCGTCCTGAAGACCGACGAGTTCCCCCGCGACTGACGCCGGCCGGGCCGGGCCGGCGCCGGCGGAGGGCGGCCGGCTCACGCCGCCGCCGTCAGCTCCTCCCGCCGCTCGCGCGGCACGAAGCGGACGTGCGGGTGGCCGCGGTGCCAGCCGACGGACAGCCGCAGGTTGCCGACGCGGGCCAGGATCAGGCCGATCACCGCGGCGGCGAGGGCCGCGACGGCGCCGCCGACGGCGAAGCCGGCACGGGCGCCGTAGGTGTCCGTGATCCAGCCGACGATCGGGGCGCCGACCGGCGAACCGCCGAGGAAGACCATCATGTACAGGGCCATGACGCGGCCCCGCATCGCCGGGTCGGTGGCCATCTGGATGCTCGTGTTCGTGGTGACGTTCACCGTCATGCCGAACAGGCCCAGCGGGACCATGAGCAGGGCGAACATCCACAGCGTCGGTGTGACGGACGCCAGGATCTCCAGCGCGCCGAAGGCCGCCGCGGCCCCGATCAGCAGCCGCAGCCGGGCGGTGCCGCGCCGCGCGGCCAGCAGCGCGCCGGCCACCGAGCCGACCGCCATCAGCGTGTTGAACATGCTGTAGGCGCCCGCGCCCGCGTGGAACACGTCGTCGGCGAAGGCCGACAGGTAGACGGGGAAGTTGAAGGCGAAGGTGCCGACGAAGCCGACCAGGACGATCGGCCAGATCAGCTCCGGGCGCCGGGCGACGTAGCGCAGGCCCTCGCGGAGCTGGCCCTTGCCGCGCGGGGCGCGTTCGACGACGTGCAGCTCGCGGGCGCGCATCAGCAGCAGGCCGGTGAGCGGCGCGACGAAGGACAGGCCGTTGAGCAGGAACGCCCAGCCGGTGCCGACGCCGGTGATCAGCAGGCCCGCGACGGCGGGGCCGACCAGGCGGGCCGACTGGAAGTTGGCCGAGTTCAGGCTGACCGCGTTCTGCAGCTGGTGCGGGCCGACCAGTTCGGAGACGAAGGACTGGCGGGCCGGGTTGTCGACGACCGTGGCGAGGCCCACGGCGAAGGCGGCGACGTAGACGTGCCAGACCTGGACGCGGCCGGTCAGGGTCAGGGCGGCCAGGGCGAGCGCGGTCAGCGCCATCGCCGTCTGCGTGACCAGCAGCGTGGGGCGCTTGCGCAGGCGGTCGACGAGGACGCCGCCGTAGAGGCCGAACAGCAGCATCGGCAGGAACTGCAGGGCCGTGGTGATGCCGACGGCGGCCGAGGAGCCGGTGAGGGAGAGCACCAGCCAGTCCTGGGCGATGCGCTGCATCCAGGTGCCGATGTTGGAGACGACCTGGCCGAGGAAGAACAGGCGGTAGTTCCTGATCCTCAGCGAGGCGAACATCGAGGTCTTGCGGGGGGTGTCCGGGGCGGTCCCGGCGGGGGTGTCGGAGGTGGTCTTGTCGTCGTGGGTGTCCGGTGCGGGGGCGGAAGCTGCTCCGGGTCCCGTACTCAAAAGGTTCGCCTCCTTGCTCAGTGCTGCTTACAGATGTGCGAGCTTCTCCAGCACGGGGGCGGCGGCGCGGAGTTTCGCCCACTCGTCCTCGTCGAGTCCCTCCACCAGGGAGGCCAGGAACGCGTTCCGCTTGCGGCGGCTCTCCTCGAGCATCGCTTCGGCCTGTTCGGTCCGCGTCACCACCTTCTGGCGCCGGTCCTCGGGGTGCGGCTCCAGACGGACCAGCCCCTTGGCCTCCAGCAGCGCCACGATGCGGGTCATCGAGGGCGGCTGGACGTGTTCCTTGCGGGCGAGTTCGCCTGGTGTGGCCCTGCCGCACAGGGACAGGGTGCCGAGCACCGACATCTCGGTGGGGCTGAGCGACTCGTCGACCCGCTGGTGCTTGAGCCGACGGGACAGCCGCATCACGGCGGAGCGCAGGGAGTTCACGGCGGCAGCATCGTCGCCATGGCTAAGGTCCGGCATGTTCTTTAGCGTAACTCATTAGTCTAGCGAACGACCACTGGGAGGACGTGTTCCCCGGAGTGACGCTGCCCACTCCATGCTCGCCGCGACACTTTTTCACCCGTACGAGTGACACGCGCGAGGCGCGGCGCATCCGGCCGTCCGGGCCACGCGGTCCGGCCGTCCGGGCCACGCGGTCCGGCCGAACGGGAACGGGCGCCCGGACCGCGTGGTCCGGGCGCCCGTCCGGGGGTCAGCCGAGGAGCGGGGTCACGTGAGCCCCAGCGCCGGCATCAGGTAGTAGAAGGCGAACACCGCCGACACCGCGTACATCGCCGCCGGCACCTCCCGGCCCCGCCCGGCCGCCAGGCGCAGCACCGTGAAGGTGATGAAGCCCATGCCGATGCCGTTGGTGATCGAGTACGTGAACGGCATCATCAGCATCGTCACGAAGGCCGGGATGGCGATGGTGTGGTCGGCCCAGTCGATCTCCCTGATCGCGCCGGCCAGGATCAGGAAGCCGACCGCGAGCAGCGCCGGGGTGGCCGCCTGGGACGGGACCATCGTGGCGACGGGCGTCAGGAAGAGGGCGACGGCGAACAGCGCGCCGGTGACCACGTTCGCGAGGCCGGTGCGGGCGCCCTCGCCGACGCCGGCCGTGGACTCCACGAAGCAGGTGGTGGCCGAGGAGGAGCTGGCGCCGCCCGCGGCGACCGCGAGGCCGTCGACGAGGAGCACCTTGTTGATGCCGGGCATCTGGCCCTGCGCGTCGGTCAGCTTCGCCTCGTCGCTGACGCCCATGATCGTGCCCATCGCGTCGAAGAAGCAGGACAGCAGGACGGTGAAGACGAACAGGACGCCGGTCAGCACGCCGACCTTCTCGAAGCCGCCGAACAGGCTGACCTGGCCGATCAGTCCGAAGTCGGGGGCGGCGAGGGGGTTGCCGGGCCACTTCGGGGTGGTCAGGCCCCAGGACGGCACCTTCGCGACGGCGTTGACGATCACCGCGAGGACGGTCATCACGACGATCGAGATCAGGATCGCGCCGGACACCTTGCGCACGATCAGCGCCAGCGTGAGCAGCGCGCCCAGGACGAAGATCAGCACCGGCCAGCCGTCGAGCCGGCCGCCGACGCCGAGCTGGAGCGGGACGGTGGTCTGGGCGGCGTCCGGCATCCGGGTGACGAAGCCGGAGTCGACCAGGCCGATCAGCATGATGAACAGGCCGATGCCGATGGAGATGGCCTTGCGCAGCCCGTGGGGGACGGCGTTCATCACGCGCTCGCGCAGACCGGTGGCGACCAGCAGCATCACCACGAAGCCGGCCAGGACCACCATGCCCATGGCGTCCGGCCAGGACATCCGCGGGGCGAGCTGGAGCGCGACGACCGAGTTCACGCCGAGGCCGGCGGCGAGCGCGATCGGCACGTTGCCGACGACGCCCATGAGCAGCGTGGTGAACGCCGCGGTCAGGGCCGTCGCGGTGACCAGCTGCCCGTTGTCGAGCTGGTTCCCGTACATGTCCTTCGCGCTGCCGAGGATGATCGGGTTCAGCACGATGATGTACGCCATCGCGAAGAAGGTGGCGAAACCGCCCCGTACCTCACGAGGCAGCGTGCTGCCGCGCTCGGAGATCCGGAAGAAGCGGTCGAGGGCGCCGTGGCCGGACGGCCCGCCCGGCTGCTCCGGGGCGGGGACCTTGGCGGGGGCCGAGGAGGACATGCGGAACCTCATCACCAGTGGCTTCCCCCAGGAGCCGTTGGCGTTTCCTACGAACAGAAGCGGTCAGAGACAAACGGTTTCAGTATGAACATATAAACCCGGATTCGCCATCTCCGCGCGTAGATCTGATCACCTCGTAAGCTGTGCGCATGGCCGGGTTTTTTTCGGGTTCCTTCAAGCACGAGGCGCCGGAGCCCCTGGAGGGCCCCGTGGTCGCCACCGTCACCGGCGGCACCGTCGTCTGGTTCGTCCTCTTCCTGGCACAGCTGCCGTTCTACGGCTGGTTCGACGACCACGGGCACACCTGGTGGCTGTGGACCTGCCTGGCGGGCGGCGGGCTCGGTCTCATCGGCATCTGGTACGTCCGCCGGCGCGACGCCGCGCTCAAGCGGGCCGCGGCGGCCGCCGCGGCGCCGGAGGACGCCGCCGGGACCCCCGCCGCCGAGTGACCGGCGGCCCCGGGCCGGGACCTGCGCCCGTTCCAGGGGTGAAGCCGCACATCCGCACGTACCGTCGAGGGCATGACGCACCTCGACGCGGACACCGGACTCGTCCCCGCGCACCCCGCCGTCTCCCCGACGCCGACGACCGGGCTGACCGCGGCGGAGGTCGCCGAACGGGTCGCGCGAGGGCAGGTCAACGACGTTCCGGCGCGCAGCAGCCGCTCCACCGTCGACATCGTCCGCGCCAACGTCTTCACCCGGTTCAACGCGCTCATCGGCGTGCTGTGGCTGGTCATGCTGGTCGTCGCGCCGATCCAGGACAGCCTGTTCGGCTTCGTGATCCTCGCCAACACCGGCATCGGCATCCTCCAGGAGTGGCGGGCGAAGAAGACCCTCGACTCGCTGGCGCTGATCGGCGAGGTGCGGCCGACCGTGCGCCGGGACGGGGCGGCCGCCGAGGTCGGCACGTCCGAGATCGTGCTGGACGACCTGCTGGAGATCGGGCCCGGGGACAAGGTCGCCGTCGACGGGGTGTGCGTCGAGGCGGACGGACTGGAGATCGACGAGTCGCTGCTCACCGGTGAGGCCGACCCCGTGGTGAAACGGCCGGGGGATCCGGTCCTGTCCGGCAGTTTCGTGGTCGCGGGCGGCGGCGCGTTCCAGGCGACCAAGGTGGGACGCGAGGCGTACGCCGCGCAGCTCGCCGAGGAGGCCTCCCGCTTCACCCTGGTCCACTCCGAGCTGCGCTCCGGCATCTCCACGATCCTCAAGTACGTGACGTGGATGGTGGTCCCGACCGCGATCGGCCTGGTCGTCAGCCAGCTGGTCGTGGAGGGCGACGACCTCGAGGACTCCGTCGCGCGCACCGTCGGCGGCATCGTGCCGATGGTCCCCGAGGGGCTGGTGCTGCTCACCTCGGTCGCCTTCGCCATCGGCGTCATCCGGCTCGGCCGGCAGCAGTGCCTCGTGCAGGAGCTGCCCGCCATCGAGGGCCTGGCCCGCGTGGACACCGTCTGCCTCGACAAGACGGGCACCCTCACCGAGGGCGGCATGGACGTCACCGGGCTGCGCGTCCTCGACGGCCACGACGAGACGTACGTGCGGCGGGTGCTCGGCGCGCTCGGCGAGTCCGATCCGCGGCCGAACGCCTCCCTGAGGGCCGTCATCGACGCCTACCCGGACGCCGAGGACTGGCGCTGCACCGAGTCCCTGCCCTTCTCCTCCGCCCGCGGGTACAGCGGCGCCGCCTTCGGCGAGGGCGACGGGGCGACCAGCACCTGGCTGCTCGGAGCGCCCGACGTGCTGCTGGACGAGGACGATCCCGCGCTGGCCGAGACCGAGCTGCTGAACCGGCAGGGGCTCAGGGTGCTGCTGCTCGCCCGCGCCGTCCGCGACCTCGACGACCCGGAGGTGGCCCGGGACGCCGAGCCGGCCGCCCTGGTCGTCCTGGAGCAGCGGCTGCGGCCGGACGCCGCCGACACCTTGCGCTACTTCGCCGAGCAGGGCGTGGCCGCCAAGGTCGTCTCCGGCGACAACGCGGTGTCCGTCGGCGCGGTCGCCGCCAGGCTGGGGCTCGGCGGCGCCGCGGTCGACGCGCGGCGGCTGCCCGCCGACCGGGAGGGCATGGCGCGGGCGCTGGAGAGGGGCACGGTGTTCGGGCGGGTCACCCCGCAGCGGAAGCGGGACATGGTGGGCGCCCTGCAGGCGCGCGGGCACACGGTCGCGATGACCGGCGACGGCGTCAACGACGTGCTCGCCCTGAAGGACGCCGACATCGGGGTGGCCATGGGCTCCGGGGCGGAGGCCACCCGGGCGGTGGCGCAGATCGTGCTGCTGGACAACAGCTTCGCCACGCTGCCCTCGGTGGTGGCGGAGGGCCGGCGGGTGATCGGCAACATCACGCGCGTGGCGACCCTGTTCCTGGTGAAGACGGTCTACTCGGTGCTGCTGGCGCTGCTGGTGGTGTGCTGGCAGGTGGAGTACCCCTTCCTGCCCCGCCACCTGACCCTGCTGTCCACCCTGACCATCGGCGTCCCGGCGTTCTTCCTCGCCCTCGCGCCCAACCGGGAACGCGCGCGGCCGCACTTCGTGCGGCGGGTTATGCGGTACGCGATCCCGGGCGGGGCGGTGGCGGCCGCGGCGACCTTCGCGACGTACCTGCTGGCCCGGCACCACTACGTCGGACCGGGGGCGCTGGACGCGGAGACGAGCGCCGCGACGCTGACGCTGTTCCTGGTGTCGATGTGGGTGCTGGTGATCGTCGCCCGCCCCTACACCTGGTGGCGGGTCGTGCTGGTGGCGGCGATGGGCGCGGGGTTCCTGCTGGTGCTGGTGGTGCCCTGGCTGCAGGAGTTCTTCGCGCTGCGGCTGGTGGGCACGGTGATGCCGTGGCTGGCGGTCGGTGTCGCGGCGGTGGCGGCGGCCGCCCTGGAGTTCCTGTGGAAGTGGGCCGGCCGCCGCTTTCCCGCCTAGCGGCGGGCGGAGCCGCTGTTACTGCACGTCGACGTAGTCGCCCGCGGCGTTGACCGCCGGGGTGGTCGTGGTGCCCGCGAAGGAGAAGCGGTAGTAGCCGTCGGCGGAGGCGGTCGTCGTGGTCTTGAGGTAGCCCGTCGAGTCGCCCTTGATCGTCTTCAGCGTGGTGTAGGTGCTGGCGCTCTTCTTGCGGTACTGCAGCTTCACCGACTGGGTGGCGTAGCCGGCGTACTTGCCGGTGTCCCAGTTGGCGCGGGTCAGCTTGCCGGTGACGGTGATGGTCTTGCCCTTCTTCACCGGCTCCGGGGAGGCGTTGACCGTCAGCTTGGAGTAGCGCTGCAGCTTGAAGGAGGCGACGCCGTCCTTGACGGCCACGCCGACGTTGTCCAGGTTCGGGTCGTCCTGGTCCTCGCCGTTGAACGCGACCGCGAAGGCGGCGGCCTTCCACGAGCCGGCGTCCTCGTTCAGCAGCCACAGCGGGTCGACCTCGACGGTGGCCTTGCAGGAGGCGACGGTGGCGGAGGAGGCGGTGCAGGTGGCGTCGTCGCTGGTGAAGTCCCAGTAGGACTCCTCGAAGGACGGGCCCCGGTACAGGTCGACCGCGGCGACGAAGTCCGAGGCCTTGATGTTGACGCTCTTGTCGTGGGTCAGCGTGAAGGAGACCGGGACCTTCACCACGTTGGTGGTGCCGACGGCGATGTTCTTGCCGTTGTTCACCTTGACGTTCGAGAAGGAGACGTCCAGGGCGTACGGCGTGCCCTCGGCGGCTGCGGCGGCGGCGAACGCCGACTTGCCGGAGGTGGCCGACTGGACGGCCTCCCGGGCGCCGACGACGTCCGCGGGCACCTTCGGCTCGGCGGCCTGCGCGGCCGGCACGGCGAGGGCGGACAGGGCCACGGCGCCGGTGACGGCGGCCACGGTGGCTCGAATGCGCATGTGTTCTCCAGGTAAGGAGAGGGGCCCCGCCCGTCCTCGCCCCCAACGGCTCGCGGTGTGGGCGGGGCCCAAGTGATCGTGGAGTCTCTTGACTCAGGTGATCAGATGCGCGACAAGATCGAATGGTTGTACGGCCGGTGAAAGATATTCGAAGACCGGTGGGAGACCTCCGGGGATCAGTCGAACCACCGGTCCCGGGCCAGCTCCTCCGTCCGCGACGGGTCCTCCAGCAGGGCCGCGACCTCGAAGCGGCGCGGCCACTGGCCGGCCGCCCAGGCGAGCCCGGCGGCGACCCCCTCCAGGGTGGCGGCGTGCAGCACGCCGCCGGCGGTGAGCCGCCAGTCGATCTCCACGCCGTCGACGACGAGTTCCTCGTGCTCGACGTAGGTCGCCGGGGTCCGCGGCCCGAGCAGCACCCGCACCGGCTCCGGCACGTCGTGCTCGGTGCCCGCGGAGTCCACCTCGCCGGTGACGGACTCGCTCAGCCGCCGCACCTGGAACAGCTCGGCCAGTTCGGCGGCGCGGGCCGGACGCACCGGCAGCAGCGGCACGCCCTCGGTGAACGGCAGCAGGTCGGGCGAGTCGACGACCACCGCCTCGGCCGCGTCCACCACCTCGACCCGGCCGTCCACGACCGCGCGCAGCTCCTCCGGCAGGGTCACCTGCTCGGGGTCCAGCTCGGCCAGCGCGCTGTACAGGCCGTGCAGTTGGGCGGGCGTGACCTCGCGCCCGGGGTCGGCGAGCCGGTCCAGCAGCTCGGCGGCGCCGCCCGGCTCGTCGAGCAGCGCGGCCACCGAGGTCCGTACGCCCAGCGCCCGCAGCACCTGCTCGTCGTCGAAGCCGGTCGCGTCGGCCTCGTCGTACAGCCCGCGCAGCAGCGGGTCCCCGCCCGCCGCCAGCAGTCCGGCCGGGCGGCGGCCGCCGAGCACCGGGTGCCCGCGCAGCCACCAGGCCGTGTAGGGCCGCACCACCTCGTGGGTGCCGTCCGGCAGCAGGATCCGCACGGGCTGGGTGAGCGCGTCCCGCAGCGGCGGCCGGGACAGCAGGGCGAGGGCCTCGGGCCACTTGTCGTCGTCGACGAGGTCCAGGTCGCGCACGGCGACGATCTCGGTGGCGACCGGGGGCACGGGCGTGTCGGGGAAGCGGTCGAGGACGTCCTCGCACCACACGTCCACGGCGTCCAGCAGCCCGGCGTCGTCGGGCTCGGCGAAGTCCCCGTCGCGGGGCTCCAGCTCGTCGGGGTCGAGGACGACGTCGGTGGCGCGGACGAGGGCGAAGTCCACCAGCACCCCGCAGGCGGCCAGCGGCTGCTCGCCCCACCGCTCGGCCAGCTCGGCGTCCACGGCGGCCAGTTCGCCCTCGCGCATGACGCGGGCGAAGGGGCCGCCGGGGAAGACGAGTTCGCCCGCGGGGGCGAGTTCGCCGTCCTCGTCGGGCAGGGCGAGGGCGCCGAGCCAGGGCTCCTCGCCGGGTTCGAGCCCGGCGTCGCGCACCAGCGCCAGCACGGCGTCGGCCAGCTCCTCGGCGTCGAGGGCGTCCTCCTCCCAGGACGGGCCGCCCTCCTCGTCGAGGGAGGCGGCGACCGCGGCCCGCACCTGCGGGGTGGTGAGCACGGCCCGGGGGGTCGCCGGGAGGGCGCCGAGCTTCTCCAGCAGCGGGTGCGCGGCGTCCGGGTGGGCGACCTTCAGGCCGAGCCGGGCGAGGACCTCCGGGTCCAGGGCCGCCTCCGCGGTGGGCAGCAGCACCTGCCGGGGTCCGACCACCGTGCGCCCGTCGGCCAGCGGCACCGGCAGCCCGGACAGCCGGTCCGGGTCGACCCCGGCCAGGCTGTCGTACAGCCGCCCCCACCAGCCGGGCTCCTTCTCCAGCCCGGCCAGCCGGTCGATCGCGTCGGTCAGCGGCACCCGGGCCACGCCCAGCGTGCGCAGCTCCGCGCGCCGCTCCAGCCCGGCGGGCAGCAGCGTCGGCAGCACCTCGGCGAGCACCCGCACGGTGTCCGCGCCGGCGCCCTCCACCACCTCGGCGTCGCGCGGCCGGAGCGACTCGGGCAGCTCGGGGTCGGATTCGGCGGGGACGGCGGCGGGCGGCAGGAAGGAGGTCCGCGGCAGCCGCTGGAGGATCGCCTGCCGCAGCGCCCCGTCCAGTTCGCCCTTGCCGAGCGGGCCGGGCACGAGGCCGATGACGCCTTCGGTGACCGGCCGCCAGTCGGCGAGCAGCCCGGCGTAGGCGTCCGCGGCGCGCTGCACCAGGAAGTCGGTCAGCGGGCCGGGCGCGGCGTGCCGGCGGGTGGAGTCCAGCGGGAAGGACGCGATGAGCAGGGCGGGCACGCCGAGGGGTTCGTCGCTGGGCGTGGGCGCGTGCACGACGGGGCTGGTGCGGGGCCGGGCCGGGCCGCCGTCGGCGTCGACCGGGACGGCCCAGGTGACCGACCAGTGGGGCCGCAGCCGCTCCTCCACGGGCCGGTCGGCCAGCAGTTCGGGCGTGAGCGGCCCGTGCGCGGACGCGGTGCGCCACCGGGTCGTGCCGTCGCGGGAGTCCTCCACGACGGTGAGGCCGTCCTCGGTGCGGCGCCACAGCGTGCGCGGCGCGTCGTCGCCGGTCTCGACGACGACCTCCTCCAGGCCGGGCAGGGTGAGCAGCAGGGCGTCGTCGACGGCGTGCAGCAGCCGCTCGGCGAGGCCGGCGGCGGCCGTGTCGCGCAGCGGCAGGATGACGACCGTGTCGTACGGTTCGGGCGCGCTGCCCTCGGCGGCGAACGGCAGCCGCAGCAGCGGCACGTGCCCGTCGCGCCGGCGGATCTCGTCGCCCAGCCCGGGGCTGTGCCGGGCGGTCTCGGCGGCCAGGTCGCGGGCCTCGGCCAGCGACCAGCGCACCCCGCCGTGCCGGCCGACGACGGCGGGCTCGTCGGTGACGGCGAGGACGGCGGCGAAACCGACGCCGAAGCGGCCGACGGACGGCGTGTCCCGCTTGGCCGAGGCGCGCAGGGTGGACAGCGACTCCACTCCGGCCGCGTCCAGGGGGGCGCCGGTGTTGGCGGCGACGAGGACGCCGTCCCTGAGGGTGAGGCGCAGCCGGCCCGGCACACCGGCCCGGGCGGCGGCGTCGGCGGCGTTCTGGGCGAGCTCGACGACGAGGCGGTCCCGGTAGCCGCCGAGGACGAGGTCCTCCTCGGCGTTGGCGTCCTCGCGGAAACGGGCGGGGCTGGTGGCCCAGGCGTCCAGGACACCGCGCCGCAGACGTGCCGTACCGAACGGGTCGGTCCCCTCGGCGGCGGACCGCACGAACTTGCTCACGTTGACTCTCCTCATCGGCTGACGACGAAGGTACCGCGAGCGCGAGGCTCCGCGTTCCCGCGCCGTCACCGCCCCACCGGCCGGCCGCGTCCCGCGGGACGGGCCGTGGGGGACGACGCGCACGGCCGCAGGTCGGGCGCCGGACCCGGAGACGTCAGGGGCCGAGGCGGATCGGGCCGCGTGGCCCTTGAAGCGGAGCCCGGGACCGGGGCGCGCTCAGCCCTCGGCCGCGTACGGCACGAAGCGCGCCCAGGCGTCCGGGGCGAAGGCGAGCCGGGGACCCGCGACGTCCTTGGAGTCGCGGACGTGGACGGTGCCGGGGGTGAGGGCTAGCTCGACGCAGGAGTTGCCGTCGGTGCCGTCGCTGTAGCTGCTCTTGAACCATGCCAGCTCGGAAGCGTCACCGGCGGAGACCTCGCGGATCATTTCTCTCCCAGCAGTAGTTGCTCGATGAAGGCCAGCGACTCCCGAGGCGAGAGTGCCTGCGCCCGGATGGTGCCATACCGCAATTCGAGAATGCGCAGTTGCTTCGGTTCGGAGGTGGGTCGGCCGTTGAACGCGCCGTCGGAGCGTCCCACCGCCGTGCCGTCCGCGAACTTCAGTACCTCGATCCTGCCGTCCACCCCGGGGTGGGCTTCCGTCTTCGTCGGCATCACTTGAAGCGTGACGTTGTGCAGCCGCCCCACCTCAAGCAGATGTTCGAGCTGCTGCCGCCACACCATTGTGCCTCCGACCTCCCTCTGCAGCGTCGCTTCTTCCAGGACGAAGCTGATGGAGGGAGCCGGGTCGCGCTCGAACACCGATCGTCGCGCCATGCGAGCGGCCACCATCCGTTCCACATCGTCCGGGGCATATGGAGGTTGCGCTGCCTGGAACAGCGCTCGCGCGTGCTCAGGTGTCTGCAACAACCCGCTGATGCTGTTGCACACGTACAACCCGATCTCGACCGCTTGGGCCTCCAATTTCGCAATGTCCCGAACCGTTTTCGGGTAGCGGACCTTCTTCACGTCCTCCCAGGCCGCCGAGATCAGTCCGCCCGCGTCCAGCACCTCGTCCGCCCTGTCCAGGTACTCCTGGCGGGGAATCCGCTTGCCGCCCTCGATCTTGTAGACCATGTCCTCGCCGTAGCCGATCGCCCTGCCGAACTCGGCGGCCCGCATGCCCGCGGCCTCCCTGCGCAGCTTCAGCTGCCGTCCGACGGTCGTGATGACCGCGACGCCCCACTCGTCGTCCGGGTCCACCTCCCAGCCCGGCTCGTCCGCTTCGCTCCTGAGCCGTCCCGCGTCCGCCTCGATCGCCGTCATGCCGCACCTCTCCGTCGGAACCGTCCCTGATGCACCCGCGCTCTACCCGTACGGCCCGTCGGCACAGCCTCGACAACACCGGACAACCTCCGGACAGTGACCGTACGTACGCGCTGAGTCACCCGCCACGGTACGCAGGCACGGCCACGCTGAGTGACGTGAATCAGAAAACCGGCGAAGCCACGATCCCCGTCCTCGACTTCAGCGTGCAGCTCTCCGCCACGCCGCGCGGCGCCCGCCTCGCCCGCCTGCTCGGAGCGGAACAACTGCGTTCCTGGGGGCTGCCGTTGGACCCCGCCCGCCAGGTCATCGCGGAGCTGGCGGTCAACGCGGCCACGCACGGCCGCGTGCCGGGCCGCGACTTCCGGCTCGCGCTCCACGTCGTCGCCGGGGTCCTCCGCATCGAGGTCACCGACACACGCGGCGAGGAACTGCCCCGGTCGCGGCGGCCCGCCCCCGACGCCGAGTCCGGACGCGGCCTGCTGCTGGTCGAGGCCCTCGCCGACCGCTGGGGCGTGACCGGGGACCGCTTCCCCCGCAAGACCGTCTGGGCCGAACTGCGCCTCACACCGCCGGCGCCCGGTTCCCCGGGCTCCGGTGCCGCCGGCGCCTTCCCCGAGGAACGTGCGGAGGAGAAGGACCCCCACCGAATCCCGCCCCTCCCGCCCGGGGCCGATCCTCACTCGGGCGGGTGAACATCACCGGCTCGGCCGGATCTCCCGGCCCTCGACCCCCCTACGCTCGGCGCACACCACCGCGGAAAGACATCGGCCCCCGCCGGGACGGCAATCCCAGTGCGAGGGCCTGACCACCGAGGAAGAGGTAGCTTCCCGATGGGTGCCCAGAACCCTAGCGTGCCCCCGCCCGCCCGGTCAGCCGTCGGCGGCATCCGTCCCCACTCCCGGGTGAACCGGCGCCCTCCCGTGCGATCCACCACGCCGCCACCGGTCCGGCTCCCCTCCGGAACCGCGACGGCCGCGACCGCGCCTTCCGCGCTCCCGAACCCGGTCACCGCCACGACCGCCACCGTGCCGTACCCGTGCGGGCTGCCCGAACGGCAGTTCCCGCACCCCGACGAAAGAAGCACATCCATCCGATGGTCGGCTCATCCCACGAGGCGATGCACCGCATCTTCCAGGACCACCCGGGCCTGTTCTCCCGGGTGTCCGAGGTGCTGGGCATCGACTTCGCCCCACCCACTTCGGTCACCGTCCTGCCCACCGACCTCACCGAGGCCCGCCCGCTGGAGCGCCGCGTCGACACCCTGCTCCGGCTGGAGACGGAGGACGACGAGCCGTTGATCCTGGCGGTCGAGGCCCAGAGCGGTAAGGATCCGGACAAGCCCGCGAGCTGGGCGTACTACGCCTCGTACCTGCTCACGAAGTACCGTCTGCAACCCATGCTGCTGGTGGTCTGCCAGGACCGCGCCACCGCGGAGTGGGCGGCGCGCCCGGTCCGCTTCGGCCCTCCCCAGTGGCCCCTGCTGGTCCTGCGCCCGCTCGTCGCGGGACCGCACAACATGCCGGTGATCACCGACCCGGCCGAAGTCCGCAAGGACCCCGCGCTCGCCACGCTGTCCGCCATCACCCATGCCACACACCCGGACATCGGGCGCATACTCAAAGCAATGACCACCGTGCTGCGGGACATGCCGCACGCCATCGCCGACCCGATCGTCGAACTCATCGCACAAGGCATGGGCAAACACCCAGCCGCGGAACTGTGGAGGAACCTGGTGGCCGTGGACCTCTCCTTCTACAAGTCGTACATCTCGCAGGAGATCCGAGCCGAAGGCCGGGCCGAGGGCCGGGCCGAGGGCGAGACGCGGCGCGCCGCCGAGGACGTTCTGGCCGTCCTCGACGCACGCGGCATCCACGTCCCCGAGGAAGCCCGCGCCCGCATCACCGGCTGCGCCGACCCCGAGACCCTGCACCACTGGCTCCGCCGCGCCGCCACCGCCACCACCGCCGACGAGATCTTCACGGACGAGTAGGCGGGAGGCCGGGCGGTGACCGGCCGCCCGGCCAGCCGGCTACGAGTGCCCCAGCTCCGCCGCCGACTCGTCCTCCGCCTCCGGGACCGACCCGGAGTCGGCGGCCGGCCGCAGCGGGAACGGGTCCACCCGCGTCTCGTCGACCACCGGCGGGGCCGGCTGCGGCGGCTTCGGCATGACCGCGGCCTCGGAGTGCCCGCCGCAGCCGTACGCCAGCGACACCACGCGGCCGTCGGCCGGGGAGAACTCGTTGGCGCAGACCCCGAACGCCTGCCCCAGGGAGCCGCCGATGGGCATGAGGAACCCGCAGCTGACGCAGGAGGCCGGCGCCGCCTGCGCCATCGGCGTCTTGGGTCCGAACGCCTCCTCCCAGCGGTCCGCGGCCGTGTGCAGCCCGTACCGGGACAGCACCCGGGCCCGCCGCAGGCCCAGTTCCTCCGCCACCGCGGCGATCGAGCCGCGCAGCGGGACGGCCGGGAGGTGGGCCGGCGTCCCGGCCGTGACCTCGGCGTCCTCCGCCTCCACCAGCTCGGCCATCTCCCCGGAGACGGCGGAGTCCGACGGCGGCTCGTCCACACCGGTGTAGCCCGGCTCCAGCCGCAGGTCGTCGGCGTCGGTGGGCAGCAGGTCCCCGGGGCCCAGGTCGCCGGGGCGCAGCCGCTCGCTCCACGGCACCCACTCGGGCGCGAGCAGCGCGTCCGGGCCGGGCAGCAGCACCGCCTCGTCCACGGTGACGACCCTGGCGCGCGAGGCGCGGGCCACCGTCACGGCCCAGCGCCAGCCGCGGTACCCGAGCTCCTTGCACTCGAAGAAGTGCGTGACAACGCGATCGCCCTCGGAGACCAG
The DNA here is from genome assembly GCF_044456065.1 of Streptomyces sp. NPDC051041. NCBI lineage: Bacteria > Bacillati > Actinomycetota > Actinomycetes > Kitasatosporales > Streptomycetaceae > Streptomyces > Streptomyces sp. NPDC051041. Next base: position 55,814 of record NZ_JBITFM010000005.1, on the reverse strand, counting down.
GCCGATGTGCTCGCCCACCACACCGGGCGCGGCGGCCTCCTCGGCGGCGGCGCGGGCGAGGTCGACGGCCTCGGCGCACAGACGGTCGGGGGTGCGGCTTCGCGTTGTCGCTGCGCTCACAGGTATCGCTTCTCTCCATACGCCGTCTCACGAGTGCGCCACTGTCAGCGGGGACGGCGGACGGAGCGGACCGGGGGACCGCGTCGACGTCCGCGCCCGATCGCACCCGGGCGCACCTACGTCATCCATTCTGCGGGATGGCCGTACGGCGCGCGGCCGGGAACGTTCGCCACGGCGCCCTACGCACGCTACCTGCTCGCGTGCGCTCGGCATACACCGCCGGTGCCCCGTGGCGGGGTTCGCCGGCTCCCGGCCGGGCCGGGACGGCCGGCCCCGCCGGTCCGCGCCCCCGCCGGCACGGCCGGACCCACCGCCCCCCGCCCCGCCGGCCCGGCCCGGTCCACCGGCTCTCACCTGTGCCGGTCCGCCACCAGACGCACCGCCATACGCGCGGCGGGGGCACTACGCACGGCGTTACCGGGGCACTATGAACGTCGTGGCAGCCGCGAGGACGCCCCGAGGTGCCGCCGGGGCCGGCGGGACGAAAGAGGGCAAGGGGAGCAGCCGGAGGAGCGGAGCGGGCCGGGGCGGTCCCCTCCGCGCGATCGGCCGTGCCCTGCACCTGCCGCTGACCGGTCCCGCCCGCGGCATCCGCCGGGTCACCCACGCGCACGGCGCCGGCGAGTCCGGCCTCGGCAGGCTGATCGAGCTGCACGGCGTGAACGGCGCCGGCGACGTCATGATCACCGTGGCGCTCGCCTCCACCGTCTTCTTCTCCGTGCCCACCGACGAGGCCCGGGGCCGCGTCGCGCTCTACCTCGCCATCACCATGGCGCCGTTCACCCTGCTCGCCCCCGTGATCGGCCCGCTGCTCGACCGGGTCCCGCACGGCCGCCGGGTGGCGATGGCGAGCGCGATGATGGCCCGCGCGCTGCTCGCCCTGGTGCTGTCCGGCGCGGTCGTCACCGGCAGCATCGAGATGTACCCGGCGGCCCTGTGCGTGCTGGTCGCGTCGAAGGCGTACGGCGTGGTCCGCAGCGCGGTCGTGCCGCGGCTGCTGCCGCCGGGGTTCTCCCTGGTCAAGGCCAATTCACGGGTCACGCTGGGCGGGCTGCTGGCGACCGGCGTCGCGGCGCCGATCGGCGCGGGGCTCCAGCAGATCGGGCCGCGCTGGCCGCTGTACGGAGCGTTCGTGATCTTCATGGCGGGGACGTTCCTGTCGTTCTCCCTGCCGCCGAAGGTCGACTCGGCCAAGGGCGAGGACACGGCGCTGCTCGCCGCGGACGAGCGGCACCTGCACGGTCCGCACCGCAAACCGGTCAAGCGTCCGGGCCTGCGCACGGTCGGTCCGGCCGTCACCCACGCCCTCGCCGCGAACGCCGCCGTCCGCTGCCTGTCCGGGCTCCTGATCTTCTTCCTGGCGTTCCTGCTGCGCGAGCACCCGCTGACGGGGCAGAGCGCCGCGGTGTCGCTGGGCGTCGCCGGTGTCGCCGCCGGCGCGGGCAACGCGCTGGGGACGGCGGTCGGGGCGTGGCTGCGGTCCCGGGCGCCGGAGATCATCGTCGTGACCGTGGTGGCGTGCGTGCTGGGCACGGCGCTCACGGCCGCCGTGTTCTTCGGCGCGGTGCTGGTGGCCTGCCTGGCCGCGGTCGCCGGGTTCGCGCAGGCGCTGGCCAAGCTGTCGCTGGACGCGCTGATCCAGCGGGACGTGCCGGAGCTGGTGCGCACCTCGGCGTTCGCGCGGTCGGAGACGCTGCTGCAGATGTCGTGGGTGCTGGGCGGGGCGATCGGCATCGCGCTGCCCCTGAACGGCACCTTCGGCCTCGCGGTGGGCGCCGCGGTCGTCGCCGCGGGCTGGCTGACGACCGTGCGGGGCCTGCTGGACTCGGCGCGGCGCGGGGGCGCGGGCCGGCCGCGGGCGGGGTGACGGCCCGGGCACGCCGTACCCCGCGTGGGAGGGCGGTGGGGCCTGCCCGATAGCCTTCGCCCATGACCACGTTGCAATCCGTTGTGCGACGCCGCCGCGCCGTCGCCGCCGCCGGCGCCGTATCCGCCGGACTGCTCGTCCTGTCGGCCTGTGACAAGCCGACCCCGATGGCCACGATCACCGTGGGCCAGTCCTCGGTGAGCTCCGAGGCCACCTGCGGCGGCGAGGGCGGGTCCCTGAAGTCCGCCGCCCTCACGAAGTGCCTGAAGGACAAGGACATCGAGACCCTCTCGGTCGACCCGGACGAGACCGTGCGCTTCGGCGTCGACCCGGAGATCGCCGACGAGCGGTGGACGATCCTGATGAACGGCCAGCCGCTGCTGCCCGAGGACCTCGGCAAGACGTACACCACGATCCCCGGCAGCGTGTTCTTCAGCCAGCAGTACGGGGCCCAGGGCAACTCCACCCTCGTCTCCGTCAAGGCGGGCGACGGCAAGAAGAACAGCAACACGGTCACCGGCCTGTGGTCCTTCAAGCTGGAGAAGAAGGACTCCTGACCACGTCCGCCGTACGCGTCCTCGTGGCCACCGCGGTCCCCGCCGAACGGGACGCGGTGGCCCGGGCGTTCCCGGGGCCGGTGCGCGAGGTGCCCCTGCCCGGTGCGGCCGTCCACCGGGTCGCCGACGGCCCCGACCTGCTCGCCGCCGGCGTCGGCCCCGCCCTGGCCGCCGCCTCCACGGCCGCCGCGCTCACCGCCGCCGCCCTCGGCGGCGCCCCCTACGGGCTCGTCGTCTGCGCCGGGATCGCCGGCGGCTTCCCGCCCGGCGCCCACCTGGGCTCCCTCGTCGTCGCCGACGAGATCACCGCGGCCGACCTGGGCGCCGAGACCGCCGACGGGTTCCTGCCGGTCACCGACCTCGGCTTCGGAACCGTCACCCACCGCCCGCCCGAGGGCCTGGTGCGCCGGGTCGCCGCCGCGGCCGGGGCGCGCCCCGGCACCGTCCTCACCGTCTCGACCGTGACCGGCACCGCCGGACGCGCCGCGGAGCTGCGCGCCCGCCACCCCGGCGCCCTCGCCGAGGCCATGGAGGGCTTCGGCGTCGCCGAGGCCGCCGCCGCGCACGGCGTGCCCGTGCTGGAGCTGCGCGCCGTGTCCAACCCCGTGGGCCCGCGCGACCGCGCCGCCTGGCGGATCGGCGCCGCGCTCACCGCCCTGACCGAGGCCTTCGGGAAGCTCGCGCCCGTACTGGAAGGTTGGAACCCGCATGACCAGTGAGCAGCTGAAGATCGCCTACTCCCCCTGCCCGAACGACACCTTCGTCTTCGACGCCCTGGCCCACGGCCGCGTCCCCGGCGCGCCCGCCCTGGACGTCACCTTCGCCGACATCGACCTCACCAACGGCATGGCCGAGCGCGGCGAGTACGACGTGCTGAAGGTGTCCTACGCGGTGCTGCCGTACGTCCTGGGCGACTACGCCCTGCTGCCCTGCGGGGGCGCGCTGGGGCGGGGCTGCGGGCCGCTGGTGCTCACCCGGGAGCCGGGCGTCGACCTGACCGGCCGCACGGTCGCGGTGCCGAGCGAGAAGTCGACGGCGTACCTGCTGTTCCGGCTGTGGGCGGCGGACACGGTCCCCGGCCGGGTCGGGGAGATCGTCGTCATGCCGTTCCACGAGATCATGCCGGCCGTGCGGGACGGGAAGGTCGACGCGGGGCTCGTCATCCACGAGGCGCGGTTCACGTACCGGAACTACGGGCTGCACCAGCTCGCCGACATGGGCGAGCACTGGGAGCGCACCACCGGGCTGCCGATCCCGCTGGGCGCGATCATCGCGAAGCGGTCGCTGGGCGCGGACACGCTGCGGCTGCTCGCCGACTCCGTCCGCGCCTCCGTGCGGGCCGCCTGGGACGACCCCGAGGCGTCCCGCCCGTACGTCATGGAACACGCCCAGGAGATGGACCCGGCCGTCGCCGACCAGCACATCGGGCTGTACGTCAACGAGTTCACCGCCGACCTCGGCGCGGACGGCTACGCGGCGGTGCGGGGCCTGCTGGACCGTGCGGCGGCCGAGGGCCTGCTGCCGCCCCTCGGCCCGGACGCGCTGGCCTTCCCGTAGCCCCGGCTCGCGCGGCCTGTACGCCCCCGTACAGGCCGCGGGGCTCACACGTCCAGCTGGTCGGCGACCGCGCGGAGCAGGCCGGCGATCTTCTTGCCGGAGGCCTTGTCGGGGTAGCGGCCCCGCTCCAGCATCGGGGTGATGTTCTCCAGGAGCGTCGTCAGGTCCTGGACGATGGACGCCAGTTCGTCGGGCTTCCTGCGCTGCGCGGCCGCCACCGACGGGGTCGGGTCCAGCAGGGTCAGGGACAGCGCCTGGTCGCCCCGCTGGCCGGCCACCACCCCGAACTCCACGCGCTGGCCCGGCTTGAGTGTCTCGACTCCGGCGGGGAGGACCGAGGAATGGACGAAGACGTCACCGCCGTCGTCCCGGGAGAGAAAGCCGAAGCCCTTCTCGCTGTTGAACCACTTGACCTTGCCGGTAGGCACGTCTGTCCTCGTCCTCGTTACTCGTCGGAAAACTGCTTCTGAAACGGCTCTTGATAGCACTGGGGCGGGCCGCTCCGACCCGCCGGCACCAAGGCTAATGGGCTTCAGTCCCGTGACAAGACGTCACCCGGTTGTTCCTTCGCGCTGGGAACTACCCTGGTCCGGTGCGTGACAAAACCCAAACGAATTCCGCCGCGCCCGGTGACCGGCTGGTCCGCGCCGGTGCGCTCGTGTTCTTCATCGGCGCCGTGGCCACCCTGGTCACGGTCGCTCCGCTGTTTCTGGGAACGACGCCCTTTCCCACATACATGTTCGGATTGAGCATGTTCATGGCCGTCGGATTCCTGATGGCGGGCGCGGGGGTGCTCCGGTCGGTCGCGGCCGGGCGGCGCCGGGCGCGTCAGGCGTCGCGGGCGTCCGGCGCCGCGGGCGCGGCCGGCTCCGCCCGGTAGGCCGCGAGCCACCGCGGGAACTCCGTCAGATCGGCGAGGACCGCGTCGGCCCCCGCCGCGCGCAGCTCCCCGGCGGCGTACGGGCCCGTGGCCACGGCGAGGGAGTACGCGTCGGCCGCGCGGGCGCCGCGTATGTCGCCGAGGTGGTCGCCGACGTACACGCGCGCCCCGTGCTCGCGCAGCGCCTGCGCCTTCTGCTCCGCCCACAGGTCGCCGATCACCGCGTCCGGCTCGATGCCGAGGTGGGCCAGGTGCAGCTTGGCGTTCGGCTCGTACTTGGCGGTGACGACGATCGCCCGGCCGCCGGACGCCCGCACGGCGGCGACGGCCTCGCGGGCCCCGGGCAGCGCCGGGGTGGCGGCGACGGCGATGGCCGGGTACATCGCGCGGTACAGGTCGGCGATCTCCGCGATGCGCTCCGCCGGGAACCAGTGCGCCAGCTCCTCCTCCAGCGGCGGCCCGAGCCGGGTGACCGCCAGATCGGCGTCGATGTGCACGCCGGTCCGCTCGGCGAGCGCCGTGTAACAGGCGTGGATGCCGGGCCGGGAGTCGATCAGCGTCATGTCCAGGTCGAACCCGACGGTCGGCGCGGAGGAGGTGGTGAAGGCCATGGGGGACATTGTGCCGGGCCGGCCGCCGGTACCGGGGCGACGGGCCGGTGGCGGCGGCCGGGCGGGTTCAGCGGCGGGGGCGGCGGGCCCGCCAGGCGAGGAAGAGGGCCGAGGCGAGGGCCGCGCCGCGCAGGACCCAGGGCCAGGTGTCGGCGACGGCGTCGTTCATGTGGCCCTCGGGGACGGGATCGCCCCAGCGGCCGTCCGTGCGGCCCCAGAGCCAGACCAGACCCGCCGCGGCGACCAGGCCGGGCAGGCCCAGCACCGCCCACTTCGCCTCGGCGGGCGTCAGCCGGCGGGAGAGGTAGGCGATGAGCCAGCCCAGGGCCAGCGGCAGGAGGTTGCCGAGCACCGCGCCGGCCACCAGCAGCACGGCGGCGACCAGCAGCAGGGGGTTGTTCCAGCCGCCCTCGGGCCACAGCCGGGGCAGCCGGCGGCGCGCGGCGGCCGAAGCGGCGGCCTTCCCGGCCGCGGCGGCCGCGTCGCTCCCGGCCCGGCCGGTCCCCTCGTCCCCGTCGTCCCCGTCCGCGGCCGGCTCCCGCGCGGCCTGTTCCTTCGGCGGCGGAGGCTTCAGCAGCTCGGGGATCTCCACCCCGCCGACGAATCCCGGCACGCCGTCGCCGTCCCCGAGCGGGCCGCCGTCCACCCGCCACCAGTCCGCCCGCAGCCCGGCGTCCCCCAGTTCGTGCGCGCCCGCCAGGTGCGGCGGGGACGGCGCGTCCGCGGGCGCGGGACCGGGCGCGGCGGGGCGCGGGCGCGGCACGACCCGCCGCAGGCCCCTGCGCCGCTGCCCCGCCCGCGGCTCCCCGTCCCGCTGCACGGGCACGGCGGCGGACGGTTCCTGCGGCGCGCCCCCGCCGCCGGCGCCGTCGCCCGCCGCGTCCACCACCTCGTCGGGGCTGCCGATCCGGGACAGGATGCGGCGGACGGCGGCGGGTGAGTCGACGGGGGCCTTGGCCCGGCGCCGGTCGATCTCGTCGCGCAACTGGGACACCAGGCGCATGCGGGCGGCGGACGGCAACTGCCGTTGCTGCGCCACGTCGCCGACGCGGCTCAGATACTCGTAGACGACCTGGTCGCTCTCGATCCCCACGAAGTCCCCTCCGGGGCGGGTGCCTTGGATATCCCGTGGCACGACGGTAGCGCAGCGGGGCGGGCACCGGCGCGCGCCCCGCTGCACGTCACCCGGCCCGCGCGGTGGCGGGAACGGCTCCCGGCGCCCGGGCTTCCACCGGGCTTCCGCCCGCCGCGCCCCGGCGCCCGGGCCGCGCGGGCCGTGCCGTGCGCCGCCACCCGCTACCGTGGGGCGGATGAGCAGTGATGCGAAGCCGGCCGCGCCCAGATCCCTCGCCGAGGCGCTGCGCGCCCGCGACGACGCGTCCCTGGCCGCCCTTCTGCGCAGCCGCCCCGACCTCATCACCCCCGTCCCCACCGACCTGACGCAGCTCGCCACCCGCGCCGGCACCCGGGCCTCGGTCGTGCGCGCCCTGGAGCGGCTGGACCGCTTCGCGCTGCAGACGGCCGAGGCGCTGGCCGTGGCGCCGGACCCGGCGACGTACGGCGAACTGCTCTCCCTGATGGCCGGCGACCCGGGCGACCCGGCCGTGGCCGGCGCCCTGCCCCGGGCGCTGGCCACCCTGCGCGAGCAGGCCCTGGTGTGGGGCGGCGACGACCGGCTGCGGCTGGTGCGCACGGCCCGTGAGCTGCTGGCGCCCTCCCCGCAGCGCCCCTCCCCGACCGGCCTCGGCCCGACCGTGCGGGAGGCCACGTCGGGCATGTCCCCGGGCCGCATCCAGGAGATCGTCACCGCGGCCGGGCTGCCCTCGACGCACGACCCGGTGTCCGCGGCGGACGCGCTCACCGCCCTGTTCACGGACCGCGCGCGGCTCGCGGCGCTCCTCGACCGGGCCCCGCAGGAGTCGCGGGAGGTCCTCGCCCGCCTCGTCTGGGGGCCGCCCTACGGGCAGGTCACCGCCGACCCCGCGCCGCACCTGCGCTGGCTGCTGGACCGCGGGCTGCTGCTGCCGGCCGTCCCCGGCACGGTCGTCCTGCCCCGCGAGGTCGCCCTGCACCTGCGCGGGGGCCGGGCGCACCGCGCGCCGGAGCCGGTGCCGCCGCCGCTGGAGGCCGCGGCCGCCCACCGTCCGCAGGTGGTGGACGCGACGGCGGCCGGGCAGGCGCAGGCGGCGCTGGGCACCGTCGAGGAACTGCTGAAGGAGTGGGACGAGGGCGGCCCGGCGGTGCTGCGGGCCGGCGGGCTGAGCCTGCGGGACCTGAAGCGGACCGCCGTCGCGCTGGACGTGTCCGAGCCGGTCGCCGCGTTCTGGGTGGAACTGGCCTACGCGGCGGGCCTGCTGGCCTCCGACGGCGAGGCCGACGAGCGGTACGCGGCGACCCCCGCGTACGACGAGTGGCTGGAGCTGCCGCCGGCCGAGCGGTGGGCGCGGCTCGCCGGGGCGTGGCTGACGGCGACCCGGACGGCGGGGCTGGTCGGCGGGCGGGACGCCAAGGACCGTGTGCTGTCGGCGCTGGGGCCGAACCTGGACCGTTCGGCGGCGCCGGAGGTGCGGCACCGGGTGCTGGCCCTGCTGGCGGGACTTCCGGAGGGCACGGCGCCGTCCGCGGAGTCGGTGCTGGCCCGGCTGCGCTGGGAGCGCCCGCCGCGCGGCCGCCGGCCCGAGGACGACCTGCGCGGCCGACTCGCCCGGTGGACGCTGTCCGAGGCCGAGCTGCTGGGCGTCACCGGGCGGGGAGCGCTCTCGGCGCACGGCCGGGCGCTGATCGGCGCGCCCGCGCCGAGGAGGCCGGACGCCGAGCCCGAGGGCCCCGGCGACAAGCTCCCCGTCCACCACCGCGCCCCCGCGCCCCTCGTGCCGCCGGCCCCCGCCGAGCAGGCCGCCGCGCGGGCCGCCGCCGCCCGGCTGCTCGCCCCGCTGCTGCCCGAGCCGCTGGACCACGTCCTGCTCCAGGCCGACCTGACGGCGGTGGCCCCCGGCCCGCTGCGACGGCCGCTCGCCGACGTGCTCGGGGTGCTCGCGGACGTGGAGTCCAAGGGCGGGGCCACCGTCTACCGGTTCACCCCCGCCTCCGTACGGCGCGCCCTGGACGCCGGGCGCACCGCCGCCGACCTGCACGCCTTCCTCGCCGAGCACTCCCGCACGCCGGTGCCGCAGCCGCTGGCCTACCTGATCGACGACGTGGCCCGCCGGCACGGGCGGCTGCGGGTGGGCGCGGCCTCGGCGTACGTGCGCTGCGACGACGACGCGATGCTCAGCGAGATCCTCGCCGACCGGCGGGCCGCGGGACTCGGGCTGCGCCGTCTCGCGCCGACCGTGCTGGCCGCGCAGGCCGGTCCGGCCGCGCTCCTCGACGGGCTGCGCGCGATGGGTTTCGCGCCGGCCGCGGAGTCCGCGGAGGGCGACGTGCTGATCACCCGCGCGCACGCCCGCCGCACGCCGCCGCGGACGCCCCCGGAGCCCGTCCCGGACGGTCCCCCGGTGCCGGACGACACCCTCCTGACGGCCGCGCTGCGCGCCGTCCGGGCCGGTGACCTGGCCTCCACCGCACCGCGCAAGCCCGGCCCCGGCACCCCGGCCGCGGACGGCGAGCCGCCCCGCACCAGTTCCGCCGAGACCCTCGCCACCGTGCAGGCCGCGGTCCTGACCGGCGAGTCCCTGTGGATCGGCTACGTCAACGCCGAGGGCGCCGCCAGCCAGCACGTCATCGCCCCGGTCCGCGTGGAGGGCGGCTTCGTCACGGCCTACGACCACACCGCGGACGAGGTCCGCACCTTCCCCCTGCACCGCGTCACCGGGGTCGCGGAACTCGCCGACGACGGGGTGTGACACGGCCCGGCCGACCGGTCGCCGTCACCCGTCCGGGCGTACGCGGCGTTTCATGCACGCCGCACCGGGCGCTTCCCACCGACGGGCGATCCGCGGGCGTGTCGCGCATCACCGCGCGCGGCGCCGGGCAGCCCACGGGTGTTCCGACCGCGCTCGACCGAGCGACACAGAAAGGTAGTTCCTCCATGCGCACTGCTCGTCGTATCGCCACCGTGCTGACCGCGACCGCCGCCATGATCGGCGCCTGCGCCGTCCAGGCCTCCGCGGTCGCCATCGAGGCCGCGGGGGTCGTCCTCGAACTGCCCGCGCTCTGATCCACCGGGCGACGGCCGGCCCCGGCCCCTCCCGGGGCCGGCCCGTCCCGCCACCGTCACCCCGTGAAAGGCCCGTCCGCGTCCATGCGTCCCAAGCTGCCCGTCCGCACCCGCCGCACCGCCTCCGCCACCCTGGTCCTCACCGCCGCCCTCGTGGGCGCGCTCGCCCCGGGGGCCGCCGCGGCGGCCGAGGCCCCCGTCGTGCTGCCGCTCCCGCTCCCGGGCGCGGAGTCCCTCGTCACGGAGGGGCTCACCATCGAGGGCCCGCTGATCAACAACATCAGTCTGCCCACGCTGCGGTAGCGCGCCGCGTCCGGTAGCTGTCCCCTTCGAGCCGCACGATCTCGGCGTGGTGGGCCAGCCGGTCCACCATCGCCGCCGCGGACGGACCGCCGAAGACCTCGTCCCAGCGGCCGAGCGGACGGTCGGTGGTGACGATCAGCGAGCCCCGCTCGTAGCGGTGGGCGACCAGCTGGAAGAAGAGCCGGGAGGCGTCCGCGTCGAACGGCACGTACCCGACCTCGTCGACGATCAGCAGGGGGCAGTCGTCGAGGGCGGCCAGTTCCTCGGCGAGCCGGCCCGCCGCCCGCGCCCGGCCGAGGCGCCCGGCCCACTCGGCGGCCGTCGCGAACAGCACCCGGTGCCCGGCCTGGCAGGCGCGCACGCCGAGGGCGACGGCCAGGTGCGTCTTGCCGGTGCCGGGCGGCCCGACGAAGACCGCGTTCCGCCGGGCGGCGACGAAGTCCAGCTTGCCGAGCCGGGCCACGGTCTCCCGGTCGAAGTCCCGGGGATGCCCGGCGTCGAAGTCCTCCAGCTCCTTGCGGGCGGGGAAGCCGGCGGCGCGGATGCGCGCCTCGGCGCCCGTCTCCTCGGCCGGCGGCGGGGCCTGGGCCGGGATCGGCAGGCGCTGCCGGGCCGGCGCCGCCGGGGGCTCGGGGTCCGGGCGGTGCCCGTGGCCGTCCCGGTGGGCGGCCTGCTCGGCCCGCGCGACCATCGGCCCCGACATGTACGCCAGGATCGCCGCCGAGACGATGAAGGCCATGTGGATCACCGTGCCCCACAGCAGGCTGTGGCGGGAGGTGTGCTGCACGTCCACGAACATCTGCAGCAGGTGGACGGAGGAGATGCCCACGATGGCGGTGGCCAGCTTCACCTTCAGCACGTTGGGGTTGACGTGCGAGAGCCACTCGGGCTGATCGCGGTGGCCCTGGAGGCCGATGCGGGAGACGAAGGTCTCGTAGCCGCCGACGATCACCATGATCAGCAGGTTGGCGATCATGACGACGTCCACCAGCTTGAGCACCGCGAGCATGACGTACGTCTCGGTGGCGCGTCCGGTCATGCACCGGACGATTAAATTCCACAGCTCGTAGAAGAACTTGTAGACGTACACCCCCTGGACGGCGACCAGGCCGAAGTAGAGCGGGGCCTGGAGCCAGCGGGTCGCGAACAGCGCGTATCCGAGGGTGGCGGTCGGCGGGGACGGGGAAGCGGGGGAACCAGTGGAAGCCTGCACAATGCGCATTCTTCGCAGAAAACGGCCATCCGGCCCTATCCGCTCCACCCGCAGGACTGACGCGCTCCACCCGCAGGACTGAATAGACATCCTGTAGGACTGGGCGTGCCGGGCGGGACCGGCCGGACCGCGCGGGGCCGGACCGGACGGCCGCCCCGGCCCCGGCCCCGGCCCCGGCCCCGGCCCCGGCCCCGGCCCCGGCCCCGGCCCCGGCCCCGGGAACGATCAGGCACACTGGACGTTTGGCCACGCCGTCCGGCCGTACGAAAGGGTGCCGCGTGTGAACGGTCCGCTCATCGTCCAGTCCGACAAGACCCTGCTCCTGGAGGTCGACCACGAGCAGGCCGACGACTGCCGTCGCGCCATCGCCCCGTTCGCCGAGCTGGAGCGGGCGCCGGAGCACATCCACACCTACCGCCTGACGCCGCTCGGCCTGTGGAACGCGCGGGCGGCGGGGCACGACGCCGAGCAGGTCGTCGACGCGCTGGTGCAGTACAGCCGCTACCCGGTGCCGCACGCGCTGCTCGTCGACATCGCCGAGACGATGGACCGCTACGGGCGGCTGACCCTGCACAAGCACCCCGCGCACGGCCTGGTCCTGACCACCACCGACCGGCCGGTGCTGGAGGAGGTGCTGAAGTCGAAGCGGATCGCGCCGCTGGTCGGCGCCCGCATCGACCCCGACACCGTCGCCGTGCACCCCTCGGAGCGCGGGCAGATCAAGCAGGTGCTGCTGAAGCTGGGCTGGCCGGCCGAGGACCTCGCCGGGTACGTCGACGGCGAGGCCCACCCGATCGAGCTGCGCGAGGACGGCTGGACGCTCAGGCCCTACCAGAAGCAGGCCGTGGAGAACTTCTGGCACGGCGGCAGCGGCGTCGTGGTGCTGCCCTGCGGGGCCGGCAAGACGCTGGTCGGCGCCGGGGCGATGGCGCAGGCCAAGTCGACCACGCTGATCCTGGTCACCAACACCGTCTCGGCCCGGCAGTGGAAGCACGAGCTGGTCAGGCGCACCAGCCTCACCGAGGACGAGATCGGCGAGTACAGCGGGACGAAGAAGGAGATCCGGCCCGTCACCATCGCCACCTACCAGGTGCTGACGACGCGGCGGAAGGGCGTCTACCCGCACCTGGAGCTGTTCGACTCCCGGGACTGGGGCCTGATCGTCTACGACGAGGTGCACCTGCTGCCGGCGCCGGTGTTCAAGTTCACCGCCGACCTCCAGGCGCGCCGCCGCCTCGGGCTCACGGCCACGCTGGTCCGCGAGGACGGCCGCGAGTCGGACGTGTTCTCCCTGATCGGCCCCAAGCGGTTCGACGCGCCCTGGAAGGAGATCGAGGCCCAGGGCTACATCGCGCCCGCCGACTGCGTGGAGGTCCGGGTCAACCTCACCGACTCCGAGCGGCTCGCGTACGCCACCGCGGAGGCGGAGGAGAAGTACCGGTTCTGCGCGACGACCGCGACGAAGCGGAAGGTGACGGAGGCGATCGTCCGCCGGTTCGCCGGGCAGCAGATCCTGGTCATCGGCCAGTACATCGACCAGCTGGACGAGCTGGGCGCGCACCTGGACGCGCCGGTGATCAAGGGCGACACGTCCAACGCCCAGCGGGAGAAGCTGTTCGAGGCGTTCCGGCAGGGCGAGATCAGCGTGCTGGTGGTGTCGAAGGTGGCGAACTTCTCCATCGACCTGCCGGAGGCGACGGTCGCCATCCAGGTGTCGGGCACCTTCGGGTCGCGGCAGGAGGAGGCGCAGCGCCTGGGCCGGGTGCTGCGGCCCAAGGCGGACGGCCACCAGGCGCACTTCTACTCGGTCGTCGCCCGCGACACGATCGACCAGGACTTCGCCGCCCACCGCCAGCGCTTCCTGGCGGAACAGGGCTACGCGTACCGGATCGTGGACGCGGACGAGATCCTCGCGGGGAGCTGAGCGCCGGGGGGCGGGCGGGGGTCGTCTGCGGCGGACGCCCGCCTCCGTGCCGTACTCGCCGAGGACGACCACGTCGGCGGCGGCGCCCAGGAACACCCGGACGGCGCGCAGGGCGTCGCCGAGGCGGTGGGGGGGCCGCCTCGCAGGGCCGTCTCCCCGGGACGGCATCGGCCCGGGGACCGAACCCGCGCGCTCCGCGCGTACACCCGCGGGCCGACCCGCTCCTCCCCGTCCTGCGGGGACGGCCGCCCTCCCCGCAGGACGGGAAGGGCGCGGGCGGGAAAAGCGGTTGGGCCCGTCCGCCCCGCCGCCCTACAATCTCCGCTCTTGCCCGCCTCCCTCACGGAGTGCCGCCGCCCGGACGGAAACCGGTCGGCCCCCATCCACCACCAGCAGGTCCCCCGGAGGCACCCCCGTGTCCGCGTCCCCGCCCGCAGACGACCCCCTGGCCCGCGAGCGGGCCCACCTCGCCGCGTCCCGCGCCGCCCTGCGCGCCATGCGGGAGGACGTCGAGTCCCTCGACATCCGCGACGTCACCGCGAACTGGGTCAACGCCCAGGTGCTGGAGCGCCAGATCGAGGAGCGCGTCAAGGCGCTGGCCGACCTCGGCGACACCCCGCTGTTCTTCGGCCGGCTCGACTACCTGCGCTCCCCCGGCGCCGAGCAGGCGGAGGGGGCGCGGGGGGAGAGCTTCTACATCGGGCGGCGGCACGTGCACGACGCCGACGGCGACCCCATGGTGATCGACTGGCGCGCGCCGGTCTCGCAGCCGTTCTACCGGGCCTCGAAGAAGGACCCGATGGACGTCGCGCTGCGCCGCCGCTTCGGCTACACCGGCGGCGACCTCACCGCGTACGAGGACGAGCACCTGTCCGACCCCGCGGAGGCCGCGCGGACCAGCAGGCTGCTCCAGCAGGAGATCGAGCGGCCCCGCGTCGGCCCGATGCGGGACATCGTGGCGACGATCCAGCCGGAGCAGGACGAGATCGTGCGCGGCGGGCTCGGCGGCACCGTCTGCGTGCAGGGCGGTCCCGGCACCGGCAAGACGGCCGTCGGCCTGCACCGGGTCGCGTACCTGCTGTACGCGCACCGGGAGCGGCTGGCCCGCGCCGGCACCCTCGTCATCGGGCCGAACCGGTCCTTCCTGCACTACATCGAGCAGGTCCTGCCGGCGCTCGGCGAGCTGACGGTCGCCCAGGCCACCGTCGACGACCTGGTCGCCCGCGTGGAGGTGCGCGGCGCGGACGACGCGGCGGCCGCCACCGTCAAGGGCGACGCCCGGATGGCCGAGGTGCTCAGGCGGGCCCTGTACTCCCACGTGACCCCGCCCGCCGATCCGGTCGTCGTGGTGCGCGGCTCGCGCCGCTGGCGCGTTCCGGCGTACGAGCTGGAGGAGATCGTGCGGGGCCTGCTGGACCGGGACATCCGGTACGGCGCCGCCCGCGACGCGCTGCCGCAGCGCATCGCGCACGCCGTGCTGGTGCAGATGGAGCGCGCGGGCGAGGCCCCGGACGACCGGGTGCAGGACGCGGTGGCCCGCAACAGCGCGGTGAAGGCGGCCGTGAAGGCGGTCTGGCCGGCCGTGGACCCGGCGAAGCTGGTGCTGCGGCTGCTGACGGACGCGGACTTCCTCGCCGCGCACGCCGACGGCGTCCTCACCGAGGACGAGCAGAAGACGATCCTGTGGACGAGGCCGGCGCGGTCGGTGCGGTCGGCCCGGTGGTCGCCCGCGGACGCCGTGCTGATCGACGAGGCCGCCGACCTGATCGAGCGCACCCCCTCCCTCGGGCACGTCGTCCTGGACGAGGCGCAGGACCTGTCCCCCATGCAGTACCGGGCGGTGGGCCGCCGCTGCACCACCGGTTCGGCGACCGTGCTGGGCGACCTGGCGCAGGGCACCACGCCCTGGGCGACCCGCAGCTGGCGGGAGGCGCTGGCCCACCTGGGCAAGCCGGACGCCGTGGTGGAGGAGCTGACGGCCGGCTTCCGCGTGCCGACCGACGTCATCGCCTACGCCTCCCGGCTGCTGCCGCACATCGCGCCGGGCCTGACGCCGGTGCGGTCGATCCGCGAGAACCCCGGCTTCTTCGAGATCCGCGCCGCCGCCGGCACCGCCGACGTGGTCGGCGCCTGCCGGGAACTGCTGCGCCGGGAGGGCTCGGTCGGCCTGATCGCCGCCGACGCCCGGGTCCCCGGCCTGGCCGAGGCCCTCGACGCGGCGGGCGTCGGCCACCTCGGCCCCGGCGAGGAGACGACGCGGGAGACCCGTCTGACCCTGGTCCCGGCCTCGCTGGCCAAGGGCCTGGAGTACGACTACGTCGTCCTGGACGAGCCGCGGGCCGTGGTCGACGGCGAACCGGACGAGCGCACCGGCCTGCGCCGCCTGTACGTGGCGCTGACCCGGGCGGTGTCCGGGCTGATCGTGACCCACGCGGCCCCGCTGCCGCCGCAGCTGGCGTAGCCGCGGGCGGCGGCCGCCGCCGGGGAATGCCCCCGGGGGCCGCCGCCCGGCCGCCCGCCGCTCAGCCGTCGACCGCCCGCCGCCACCGGGCGACCGCCGCCGCCGACACCGGCCCGGCCCAGCCGTCCGGCCGGGCCGCCCCGCCGATGTGGAAGGCGTCGATCCCGGCCTCCCGCAGCACCGGGACGTGCTCCAGCCGCAGCCCGCCGCCCACCAGGAGCCGCTGCCCGTACCCCGGCTCGCCGCGCCGCCGGGCCTCCGCGCGCAGGACCGGGAGCCCCTCGTCGACCCCGCCGGCCGCCCCGGCCGTCAGATAGGTGTCCAGTCCGGGCAGGTCGGCGAGGTGCTTGCGCAGGGCGTCGCGGTCGGCGGCCCGGTCGATCGCCCGGTGGAACGTCCACCGGCAGCCGTCCAGCACGCCGGCGATCCGTTCCACCGCGGCCAGGTCCACGCCGCCGTGCGGGTCGAGGAACCCGAGCACGAACTGCTCCGCGCCGGCCTCCCGCAGCTCCCCGGCGACCCGCGCCAGCCGCTCGACGTCCCCGGCGGCGAAGCCGTCCGCGAGCCGCAGCATCACCCGGGCGTCGATGTCGACGGCGGCGCGGACCGCGGTCACGGTCCGGACCGACGGGGTGAGCCCGTCGGCCGCCATGTCGGTGACCAGTTCGAGGCGGTCCGCGCCTCCGGCCTGGGCGGCGACCGCGTCCCGGGCGTCGAGGGCGATCACCTCCAGGAGTGCACGCTTGCTCATGGGACCCCATTCGTCGGCGGCCACAGGTCTGGCAGCTCTCTGACAGCTCTACAGGTCTAGTCCAATCACAGACTACGCCCACCCGTCCGCCGGGGCCGCCCGAGCGCCCCGCTCACCCGAAGATGTTCAGCTCCCGCGCCCCGGCCCCCGCCAGCTCGTACGCGGCCCCGTCCACCGGCCGCCCCGCGTACAGCCGCACCAGCGTCGGCCCGTCCCCGATGTACCGGGCCGGGGACCGCCGCCCCGAGGCGCCGCCCAGCCGCAGCGGCTCGTCGGCGTCGTCGAGGTCGGCGTGCAGCGGCAGGTGCCCCCGTTCCCGGGTGACCCGGGCGAGCAGGGCGAGCGCGTACGGCAGACCGGCGCCCGCGTACGCCCCCGGCTCCCCGAACGCCTCGCGCACGTCGCCGGCGTGCACCCACTCCCCCAGCGCCAGGCCGTCCAGCGCCCCGTCCGCCTCCGCGATCACCGGCCCGGCCCCGGTCATCCCGCGCTCCAGCTCGTCCACGACGCGCCGGTTGCTCCACCCGGCCCGCTCGGCGATGTCCCGCTCGTTGGACGCGGGCGAGAACACCCCCTCCTCCAGCCGGTTCTCCACCACCCGGGTGAGCGCGGCCGAACAGTGCGCGAGCACGTCCCGCACCGTCCAGCCCGGACAGGCCGCGACCGGCACCGCGAAGTCCTCCTCGGGCCTGGCCCGCAGCAGCGGGATCAGCGTGTCGCGTTCGACGGCCAGCAGCCGCCCGGGCAGCTCGGGGTCGCGTTCGGTCCGCACATCCGCAGGAGTCGTCATGGGGGCCACGCTAGTGCGGGGCCCCGGCGCACGTCCCGGACGGGACCGCGCCGCACGGCGCTCGGCGGGTCCCCGCCGCCCGTCCGCCGCGCGGGAGGGGCGGCCCCGGACGCGACGGGCTTTCCCGGCCCGGACATCGGGGCCGCGTGCGCCGGTGCGCCGCGCAACGGTGCCCTTCCCGGGACAATGACCCCATGGCCGATCTCGACGCCCTGCGCGCCCGCTTCGTCCGCGCCCTGGAAGGAGCCCGGGGCCCCGGCGGCGGCCCGGACCCGGTCCCCTACGCCGACAACCTGCTCGCCCGCTGGCGGGAGCCGCAGCGCCGCTACCACACGCTCACCCACCTCACGGCGGTCCTGGACCACGTCGACACGCTGGCGGAGTACGCGGCCGACCCGGACACGGTCCGGCTGGCCGCCTGGTTCCACGACGCCGTCTACCTCCCCGAGCGCTCGGAGAACGAGGAGCGCTCGGCCCGCCTCGCCGAACGCGCCCTGCCCGAGGCCGGGGTGCCGCAGGAGAGGACGGCCGAGGTGGCCCGGCTGGTGCGGCTCACCGCCGGCCACGACCCGGCCGACGGCGACCGCGACGGCCAGGTGCTGTGCGACGCCGACCTGGCGATCCTCGCCGCGCCGCCGTCGGCGTACGCCGCGTACACCGCGGCCGTCCGCGAGGAGTACCACTTCGTCCCGAACGACGCCTTCCGCGCGGGCCGCGCCGCGGTCCTGCGCGAACTCCTCGCCCTGCCCCGGCTGTTCCGCACCCCGTACGGGCACGACACGTGGGAGGCGACCGCGCGCTACAACCTCACCGGCGAACTGGAAATGCTGTCGATCCCGGGCGGCCCGCCCGCATAGCCTTCCCTCATGCATGCCGTGGGCGGGGAACAGGTGGAAGCAGCCGTGGCGCACTGCGTGGCGCTGCTGCGGACGGTCGCGGACCGGGACTGGGACGGGGTGACGGCGGGCCGGCTGGAGTGGAGCTGCCGGCACACGGCCGCACACCTGCCGCACGCCTTCCTCATGTACGCGGGACATCTGGCGGGGCGCGTCCACGACAGGCGCCTGCCCCTGCGGATCTCCGTCGACGAGGGCGCCGACAACGCCGGTGTCCTGCGGGCCGTCGAGGCGGCCGGCGCCCTGCTCGCCACCGCGATCCGCACCGCGCCGCGCGAGGCCCGCGGCTACCACCCGTACCCGTTCCACAGCGCGAACCGCGAGGGCTTCGCCGCGATGGGGGTCGCCGAGGCGCTGCTGCACACGCACGACATCGCCGAGGGCCTGGGCGTGGCGTACGAACCGCCCGCCGACCTGTGCGCGTTCGTCCTGACCCGGATCTTCCCGCACGTCCGCCCCGGCCCCGGCCCCTGGCCGACCCTGCTGTGGGCCACCGGGCGCGCGGACCTGCCCGGCCGCGCCCCGGTGACCGAGTGGCACTGGTACAACAACCCGGTGCTCCCCGCCGGACGGCTCACCCTGGAGGGCGTCACCCCGGCGGCCGCCATCGATCTGTCCGCGGGCGGCGACGGCGGGTTCCCGTGGCTCGGGGGAGGCCCGGCCGACGGCACCCGGGAGGGCGCCGGGATGGTGGTCAAGCAGTACGAGGCGGGGGTGCACCGGCCCCAGTGGGGCATGTACGTACTCGTCCGCCGCGCCGACGGCCGCGCGGTCGGCGCCATGGGCTTCCACGGCCCGCCGGACGAGGACGGCCGGGTGGAGGTCGGCTACGACCTCGTCGGGGCCGCCCGCGGCCACGGCTACGCGGCGGAGGCGCTGCGCGCCCTGTCGGCGTGGGCGCTGGCCCGGGAGGAGGTCACGTCGGTGTTCGCGCGGGTCGCCCGGGACAACCTCCCCTCCCAGGGCGTCGTCTCGCGCGCCGGTTTCACCCGGGTCGCGGAGGACGGGGAGCAGTTCGCCTACGCGTTGCGGAAGTGACCCTTCGGCCGGCGCAGTCCGGCCGCGCGCAGCAGCCGCACCACCTCGCGGCTGCGGACCTCCACCGCCCCCGCGGTCACCGCGTCCGCGTACCGCTCGGCGGGGACGTCGTAGTGGTCCCGCTCGAAGGCCCGCCGCGGCAGGCCCAGCCGCTCGGCGAAGGCGTGGAGTTCCTCGTAGGAGACGTCGCTGACGAGGTGGGACCACAGGCGGCCGTGGCCCGGCCAGGCGGGCGGGTCGATGTAGACGGTCACCGGGTCCTCACGGGGTGCGGGTGCCGCCGATGGCCTCGCCCAGCGCCCCCACCGCCGCGACCTTCACGCCCGCCCGGGTGCACACCCAGTGCGGGTCGGGCCCCAGTTCGGGCTCGACCTCCAGCGCGTGCGGGTCGCCGGAGCCGCAGGCCGGGCACAGGGGCCAGCGGCCGTACCGCTCCAGCAGGGCGTCCTGCACGTCCTGCGCGACCAGCCCGGCGACGTACAGGGCGCCGTCCGGCCACTGCTCGACCCACCAGCGCCGCTGGGCGACGGACTCCTCGACCAGGGACACGACGTCGGCCTCGGCCACCCGGCCCGCGACCAGGTCGGCGAGTACGAGGGCGCGCGCGGCGTGCAGGGCCTGTTCCAGGGGACTGATGGGATCCATGTCCCCATTGTGCGCACTCTTGACCACGACGCCGACTCGAAAATATCTTTCAGAAGTGACCCAGGGACTGAAGGAAACTTTCGCACAGGGGGGAGGCGGGCTGCCCGCGCCCGCCGCTCTGGCGGCCAAGGTGCGCACCCTGGCGCCGTCGATGACCCGGTCGATGCAGCGGGTCGCCGAGGCCGTCGCGAGCGACCCGGCCGGCTGCGCGGCCCTCACCGTCACCGGCCTGGCCGAACTCACCGGCACCAGCGAGGCGACCGTCGTGCGCACCGCGCGCCTGCTGGGCTACCCGGGCTACCGCGACCTGCGCCTGGCGCTCGCCGGCCTGGCCGCCCAGCAGCAGTCCGGCCGCGCGCCCGCCCTCACCACCGACATCGCCGTGGACGACCCGATCGCGGACGTGGTGGCGAAGCTGGCGTACGACGAGCAGCAGACCCTCGCCGACACGGCCGCCGGCCTGGACACCGTCCAGCTCGGCGCGGCCGTCACCGCCCTGGCCGCCGCCCGCCGCACCGACGTCTACGGCGTCGGCGCCTCCGGCCTGGTCGCCCAGGACCTCACCCAGAAGCTGCTGCGGATAGGGCTCGTGGCCCACGCCCACAGCGACCCGCACCTCGCCGTGACGAACGCGGTGCAGCTGCGCGCGGGCGACGTGGCGATAGCCGTCACCCACTCCGGCTCCACCGGTGACGTCATCGAGCCGCTGCGGGTCGCCTTCGAGCGCGGGGCGACGACGGTGGCGGTCACCGGGCGCCCCGACAGCCCCGTCACCCAGTACGCCGACCACGTCCTGACCACCTCCACCGCCCGCGAGAGCGAGCTGCGCCCGGCGGCGATGTCCTCCCGCACCGGCCAGCTCCTCGTCGTGGACTGCCTGTTCGTCGGGGTCGCGCAACGCACCTACGACAAGGCGGCGCCGGCCCTGTCGGCGTCGTACGAGGCGCTGGCGCACCGGCACGGCCCGCGGGGCGGGACGAGCCGCTAGCCCCCGCCCGCCACCGAGCAGACGCACCGCACCCGGGAGGGCCGCCCCCGCCATGACCCCGATCCCCCACGACCGCGAGCTCAGGGCCCAGTTGGAGCACCTGCCCACCGAGGCGTTCCGCCCGGAGCTGTCCGAGATCGACCGCCTGCCCACCCTTCAGCTCGCGCGCCTGATGAACGCCGAGGACGCGACCGTGCCCGCCGCGGTCGCCGCGCGGCTGCCCCAGATCGCCGCCGCGATCGACGCCGCGGCCGAGCGGATGGCGCGCGGGGGCCGGCTGGTCTACGCGGGCGCGGGCACCGCGGGCCGCCTCGGCGTGCTGGACGCCTCGGAGTGCCCGCCGACCTTCAACACGGCCCCCGAGCAGGTCGTCGGCCTGATCGCGGGCGGCCCGCCGGCGATGGCCGCCCCGGTCGAGGGCGCCGAGGACTCCGCGGAGCTGGCGCGGGCCGACCTGGACGCCCTCGCCCTGACCGCCGACGACACCGTGGTCGGCGTCTCGGCCTCCGGCCGCACCCCCTACGCCCTCGGCGCGGTGGCGCACGCCCGCGCGCTCGGCGCCCTCACCGTCGGCCTGGCCGGCAACCCGGGCAGTCCGCTGGCCGCCGCCGCCGAGCACGGCATCGAGATCGTCACCGGCCCCGAGCTGATCGCCGGCTCCACCCGGCTGAAGGCGGGCACGGCCCAGAAGCTGGTCCTCAACATGTTCTCGACGATCACGATGATCCGCCTGGGCAAGACGTACGGGAACCTGATGGTCGACGTCCGCGCCTCCAACGACAAGCTGCGCGCCCGCTCCCGCCGCATCGTCGCCCTCGCGACCGGCGCCGCCGACGAGGAGGTCGAGGCGGCGCTCGCCGCCACCGGCGGCGAGGTGAAGCACGCGATCCTCGCCATCCTGGCCGGCGTCGACGGCCCCACGGCGGCCCGCCTCCTGGCGGAGTCCGGCGGCCGGCTGCGCGCCGCGCTGGCCACGGCCGCGGGGTGAGGCGGGGCCGGCCCGGCCCCGCTGTCCGTGCCGTGTGCGATTCTGAGCGGCATGAACCACGCCCAGCTGACCGCCCTCGGCCGCGCCCTGCGCCTGCTCGGTGAGCACGGCGAGGCCCTGACCGCCGACACCCCCGACGCCCGGCTGCACGAGGTCCGGGCGGACCTGCGCCGCGCCCTGGACCTGCTGGAGGAGAGCGTCACGACCACGGCGCCGAGCACGCGCTGCCCCGAGCATCCGCACGGCCCGGTCGACACCGCCGCGCCGGACCTGTGCCTGCTGTGCGAGACCCGCCGCCGCGCCGCCCGCCGCGCCGAGTACCAGGGCGGCCCCGCGCTGCCCCGCCCCGCCGGCCCGGCCTCGTCCCGGTACGGGATGCGCGGCGACCGTCCCCAGCCCCAGCAGCGCTGGCTCCCCGAGGCGTGGAACGGGCAGGCGTGGCAGCTGTGCGGCACCCCGCGCCGCGACCGCCGCGAGGCCGAGCTGTACCTCGCGGCCCAGCGCCGGGGCCCGCGCCCGGCCCCGGCGTACCGGCTGGTGCACGAGTTCACGGACTACGAGGTGCTGCGCGTGTGGGGGACGCCGGTGCGGATGAACGCCGAACCGACGGGATAGCCCCGGACCGGTCGCGCCCCCGCGTCCCCCCGGGCGGCCGGCCGCGTCCGCCCCTCCCCGGCCGCGGCGCGGGCCCCCGCGCCGCGCTCCGGCGGCCTCAGGCGCCGGAACCGGGGTCCAGCAGCGGCAGCGCGGCGAACTCGTACCCCTCCCACAGCCGCCGCGTCGTCTCCTCCGGGTAGGGGGCGACCACCGGCTCGGCGTCCAGGACCTGGACCAGCCGCCGCTCGGGGTCGTACGCGGGCCAGCCGGGATCGCCGGTACGGGCGAAGGCCGCCCACGCGGCGCGGAACCAGGACGACAGCGCCCGCGCCTCCTCGGGGGGCTCCTCGCCGCCGAAGTACAGCACGCCCAGGTCGGCGCTGAAGGTGCCGAAGAGCAGCGGCAGGTCCAGGGCGTGGGCGGCGCCCAGCGCGCCGCCCAGGGCCGGGGCCGGCCAGGTCAGTTCGTAGACGTGGGCGCGTCCGCCGCCCGCGGCCTGGGCCTCGGCGAGACGGAGCGAGGGCATCGCGAACAGCCAGTCGGTCTGGACGCGTTCGTGCAGCTCGCCCGGCGTGGCGCCGGGGTACGCGGCCCGGTAGGCGGCCGCGCCGTCCGCGCCCGGCGCGTACCGGCGCAAGGTGGCCGCGGCCTGCTCCCCGGTGGCCTGGCCCAGGCGTCCGGCCATGGCGGTGAACAGGCGGAACTCGTCGCGGTTGTGACCGACCACCAGTTCCACGTCCCGGGCGGCGCCGGCGGCCAGCGCCTGCCACGGGGCGGCCGGCAGCACCTCGCCGTCGACGACGGGCGCGAACGGCGTGCGGGTGGGCGCGGCCTGGCCCCAGCGGTCGGCGTACCGGGGCATCCTGGCGCCCAGCGCCTCCCCCACGGCGGGCAGCGCGCGGGGGTCGACGGCGGACAGGTCGGCGACCGTGGGGCGCAGGCCCGCCTCGGCGGCGAGGGCCCCGGCCACGTCCCGGGCGAGTTCGTCGGAGAAGAACGTGCCGGGGACGCTCTGGGCGACGGCGCGGCGGAACAGCCCGGCCGCGCGGTCCATGACCAGCAGGGCGGCGATCGAGCCGGCGCCGGCCGACTCGCCGAAGACGGTGACCCGGTCCGGGTCGCCGCCGAATCCGGTGATGTTGTCCCGCACCCACTCCAGCGCGGCCACCTGGTCGAGCAGGCCCCGGTTGGCGGGCGCGCCCTCGATGCGGGCGAACCCCTCGACGCCCAGGCGGTAGTTGACCGTGACGACGACGAGGTCGCCGTCGCGGGCGAGCAGGCGGGCGTCGTAGCCGGGGCTGCCGGAGTGGCCGAACTTGTAGGAGCCGCCGTGGATCCACACCATCACCGGGCGGCGGGCGGCCGGGTCCGCGTCGGGCGTCCAGACGTTGAGGGTCAGCCACTCGTCGCCGGCCGGCAGGGCCCGCAGCGCCTCGGGGCCCGACAGGCCCGCCGCCTCCTGCGGGGGCGGCGGGCCGAAGGCGTACGCGTCGCGTATGCCGTCCCAGGGCCGGGGCGGGCGCGGGGCGGCGAACCGGGCCTCGCCCACCGGCGGCGCGGCGAACGGGATGCCGCGGAACACCGCCAGGCCCTCCTCGCGCCGTCCGCGCACCGCGCCGGCGCCGGTCCGCACCACGGGGTCGGTGGTCGTCATCGATCACTCCTCACTGTGCCGTCGCGGGTACGGCGGTCGGTGGTGATCCCACGGACCCTACGCCGGGGTGCGGACGCGGCTCAGTCGAGGGTCCTGAGCGACGCCGGGTCGTACGGGGCCAGTTCGTCGAAGCGGCCCGCGAGGACCTTCTCCGCCCACCGCGGGTCCTGCAGCAGGGCCCGGCCGACGGCCACCAGGTCGAACTCCTCGCGCTCCAGGCGGTCCAGGAGGCCGTCCAGACCGCCCACCCGGGCGCCCTCGCCCTGGAACGACTTGAGGAAGTCGCCGCCGTCGAGGCCGACCGAGCCGACGGTGATGGCGGGCCTGCCGGTGAGCTTCTTCGTCCAGCCGGCCAGGTTGAGGTCGGAGCCGTCGAACTCCGGGAGCCAGTAGCGGCGGGTGGAGGCGTGGAAGGCGTCCACGCCGGCCGCCGCGAGCGGGGCGAGGATCGCCTCCAGCTCCTGAGGGGTGTCGGCGAGGCGGGCGTCGTACGCCTCCTGCTTCCACTGCGAGTAGCGGAAGATC
Source organism: Streptomyces sp. NPDC051041 (assembly GCF_044456065.1). NCBI lineage: Bacteria > Bacillati > Actinomycetota > Actinomycetes > Kitasatosporales > Streptomycetaceae > Streptomyces > Streptomyces sp. NPDC051041. The sequence goes on along the minus strand of NZ_JBITFM010000005.1, from coordinate 31,290 downwards.
ACCGGGAAGTCGGGCGAGACCGCCTCGCGGACCGCGGCGACGATCTCCACCGCGAACTTCGCGCGGGCCACCGGGTCGCCGCCGTAGGCGTCGGTGCGGCGGTTGGTGCCCGCCCACAGGAACTGGTCGATGAGGTAGCCGTGGGCGCCGTGCAGCTCCACGCCGTCGAAGCCGATGCGCTCGGCGGCGGCGGCCGCCTCGGCGAAGGCGCCGATGACGGCGTCCAGGTCGGCCCGGGTCATGGCCTTGCCGGTGGGCTCGGTCTCGCCGATGCGCAGCCCGGAGGGGCCGACGGCGGGGGCGTCCGGGAACGGCGGCTCGCCCTGCTTGCGGACCATGCCGACGTGCCACAGCTGCGGCACGATCGTGCCGCCCGCCGCGTGCACCGCCTCGGCGACCTTCGCCCAGCCCGCGAGCTGCTCCTCGCCGTGGAAGCGCGGCACCCGGTCGCTCAGCCCGGCCGAGGGGTGGCCGACGTAGGTGCCCTCGGTGACGATCAGACCGACGCCGGCGGCGGCGCGGCGGGAGTAGTACGACACCACGTCCTCGCCCGGGACGCCGCCCGGGGAGAACATGCGGGTCATCGGCGCCATCACGATCCGGTTCGGGACGGTCAGGCCGTTGATCGAGGCGGGGCGGGAGAGGATCTCGGCCGCGCGGGAGGCGGCCGTGGAGGCGGTGACGGTCACGTGGGGCTCCTCGTGGGGGAACGAGTGGAAACCAGACGGTATGTGCATACGCATTGACTCTGCCCCGACGTCAACCGCTCCGGCGGAAGCCTCATTCCGCCCACCGCGCGCACCGCCCTGTGATCCCGGCCACGCCCCCGCCGGGGCCTCGGCAACGCCCGAGGGCGGCACCCCTGTCCGACAGGAGTGCCGCCCTCGGATCCACGGAAGGACGGTCGATCAACCGGTACCGGTCGATCAGAAGTCCATGTCACCGCCCGGCATGCCGCCACCGGCGGGCGCGGCGGCCTTCTCCGGCTTGTCGGCGATGACGGCCTCGGTGGTGAGGAACAGCGCGGCGATGGAGGCGGCGTTCTGCAGCGCGGAACGGGTCACCTTCGCCGGGTCGATGATGCCCTCGGCGACCAGGTCGACGTACTCGCCGGTCGCGGCGTTCAGGCCGTGGCCCGGGGTCAGGTTGCGCACCTTCTCCACCACGACACCGCCCTCGAGGCCGGCGTTGACGGCGATCTGCTTCAGCGGGGCCTCCAGGGCGAGCTTCACGGCCTGGGCGCCGGTCGCCTCGTCACCCTCCAGCTCCAGCTTCTCGAAGACCTGGGAGGCCTGCAGCAGGGCCACGCCACCACCGGCGACGATGCCCTCCTCGACGGCCGCCTTGGCGTTGCGGACGGCGTCCTCGATGCGGTGCTTGCGCTCCTTGAGCTCGACCTCGGTGGCGGCGCCGGCCTTGATGACGGCCACGCCGCCGGCCAGCTTCGCCAGGCGCTCCTGGAGCTTCTCGCGGTCGTAGTCGGAGTCCGACTGCTCGATCTCGGCGCGGATCTGGTTCACCCGGCCCTGGACCTGCTCGGCGGAGCCGGCGCCGTCGACGATGGTGGTCTCGTCCTTGGTGATGACGACCTTGCGGGCCTTGCCCAGGAGGTCCAGCGTGGTGTTCTCCAGCTTGAGGCCGACCTCCTCGGAGATCACCTCGCCGCCGGTGAGGATGGCGATGTCGTTCAGCATCGCCTTGCGGCGGTCGCCGAAGCCCGGGGCCTTGACGGCGACGGACTTGAAGGTGCCGCGGATCTTGTTGACGACCAGGGTCGACAGGGCCTCGCCCTCGACGTCCTCGGCGATGATCAGCAGCGGCTTGCCCGACTGCATGACCTTCTCCAGCAGCGGGAGCAGGTCCTTGACGCTGGAGATCTTCTGGTTCGCGATCAGGATGTAGGGGTCGTCGAGGACGGCCTCCATGCGCTCCATGTCGGTCGCGAAGTACGCCGAGATGTAGCCCTTGTCGAAGCGCATACCCTCGGTGAGCTCCAGCTCCAGACCGAAGGTCTGGGACTCCTCGACGGTGATGACGCCTTCCTTGCCGACCTTGTCCATGGCCTCGGCGATCAGCTCGCCGATCTGGGTGTCGGCGGCGGAGATGGAGGCCGTGGAGGCGATCTGCTCCTTGGTCTCGATGTCCTTCGCCTGCTCCAGCAGGGCGGCGGAGACGGCCTCGACGGCCTTCTCGATGCCGCGCTTCAGGGCCATCGGGTTGGCGCCGGCGGCGACGTTGCGCAGGCCCTCCTTGACCAGCGCCTGGGCCAGGACCGTGGCGGTGGTCGTACCGTCACCGGCGACGTCGTCCGTCTTCTTCGCTACTTCCTTGACCAGCTCGGCGCCGATCTTCTCGTACGGGTCCTCGAGCTCGATCTCCTTGGCGATGGAGACACCATCGTTGGTGATCGTGGGGGCGCCCCACTTCTTCTCGAGGACGACGTTGCGGCCCTTGGGGCCGAGGGTCACCTTGACGGCGTCCGCGAGCTGGTTCATGCCGCGCTCAAGGCCGCGCCGCGCCTCTTCGTCGAACGCGATGATCTTGGCCATGTGAAGTGGTCCCTCCAGGACTGGGGGTGATTACTTCGGACCGCGCCCGCGCCCGCGACGGACGGCCCCGGCCGGTGGTTCCTTGCCCCACCCGGCCCGTGGCCTCACCGACCCGGTCCTTCCATTGTCACTCTCACCTTCAGAGTGCTAACGCAATGATTAGCACTCGCCCCTGCCGAGTGCAAGCGCCCCCGGGGGTCCGCGGGCGCGCTCAGCCGGGCGCGAACACGGCGCGCCGGGCACCGCGCCCCGCCCGCGCGCCCCGCCGCCGGCACGTCTGCGGCACGCCTGCGGCACACCTGCGGCACACCTGCGGCACGTCGAAGGGCCCGCACCCCGGGAGGTGCGGGCCCTTCGACGGAAGACGACGCCTGTACGGTTCGCCGGTCGCGCGTATCAGGCGGTGACGCGAACCATGTCGGCCTGCGGGCCCTTCTGGCCCTGCGAGATCTCGAACTCGACCCGCTGGCCCTCTTCAAGGGTGCGGTAACCGTCCATCTGGATCGCGCTGTAGTGGACGAAAACATCCGCACCACCGTCGACCGCGATGAAGCCGTACCCCTTCTCCGCGTTGAACCACTTGACGGTGCCCTGAGCCATGCCTAACTCCCCTATTACTGGCCCTTGCACAGATCCACACTTCGCGGATCCGGGTCATACCTCACCCCCCAACGGTTGGGGGTGTGCGCCGGAACGCGTCGACCGCGGCCGAATGTATCTGCCCAACTGCCGTCCGCAACAGGTCAATCGGACGAGAATTCTGGACGCACCCGGCCTGGAATGTGGCGAGAATTCGCCGTAATTCAGGGCAAGTCGGGCTGCACAAAGCGCACATAAGCCGTGAAAGACGCCCACACTTTGGCTACATCTCGTCGGGCGTGCGACAGGAACACGGGGGTACCGATCCGGGGATCAGCAGCGCGTTCCCCAACTCTACCGCGTTCAACCACACTGAATTGCCCCCTCCGTTTCTCTCACGGAGGGGGCAATGCGCAGAACGCTCGGTGATGGCCATTACCAAAGGTAACGGCGAATCTCGGTCAGCCTCCGGCGACCGCCGGAATGATGGACACGCCCGCGCCCTCGGGGGTCGGCGTCTGGAGCCCCTGCTCGAAGCGCACGTCGTCGTCGTTGACGTAGACGTTGACGAAGCGGCGCAGCCTGCCCTGGTCGTCCAGGACGCGGGCGGCGATGCCGCTGTGGTTCTTCTCCAGGTCCTCGATGACCTCGGCGAGGGTCGTGCCCTCGGCGCTCACCTCGGCCCGGCCGCCGGTGTAGGTGCGCAGGATGGTGGGGATGCGGACGGTCACGCTCATGCGAGGCCAGCCTCTCGGAAGGAGTCCAGGGTCGGGCGGATGGTGGCGGTCGGGCCGGTGCCGGCCACCGCGTCGAGGGTCTTCAGGCCGTCGCCGGTGTTGAGCACGACGGTGGTCTTCGCCGGGTCGAGGACGCCGTTCTCGATCAGCTTGCGCGTCACGCCCACGGTGACGCCGCCCGCCGTCTCGGCGAAGACGCCCTCGGTCCGGGCGAGCAGCTTGATCGCGTCGACGACCTGCTCGTCGGTGACGTCCTCCACCGCGCCGCCGGTGCGGCGCGCGACGTCGAGGACGTAGGGGCCGTCGGCCGGGTTGCCGATCGCCAGGGACTTGGCGATGGTGTTCGGCTTCTGCGGGCGGACGACGTCGTGGCCGGCCTTGAAGGCGGCGGACACCGGCGAGCAGCCCTCGGCCTGCGCACCGAAGATCTTGTACGGCCGGTCCTCGACGAGCCCGAGCTCGATCAGCTCGCGCAGCCCCTTGTCGATCTTGGTGAGCTGCGAGCCGGAGGCGATCGGCACCACGATCTGGTCGGGCAGCCGCCAGCCGAGCTGCTCGCAGATCTCGTACGCCAGGGTCTTGGAGCCCTCCGCGTAGTAGGGCCGCAGGTTGACGTTGACGAAGCCCCAGCCCTCGCCGGCCGGGTCGCCGATCAGCTCGGAGCAGAAGCGGTTCACGTCGTCGTAGGTGCCCTCGATGCCGACGAGCTCGCCGCCGTAGACGGCGGCCATGACGACCTTGCCCTGCTCCAGGTCGTGCGGGATGAACACGCAGGAGCGCAGGCCGGCGCGGGCGGCGGCGGCGCCGACGGCGCCGGCCAGGTTGCCGGTGGAGGAGCAGGACAGGGTGGTGAAGCCGAAGGCGCGGGCGGCCTCCAGGGCCTGGGCGACGACGCGGTCCTTGAAGGAGTGCGTCGGGTTGCCGGAGTCGTCCTTCACGTACAGGCCGCCGGTCACGCCGAGTTCGCGCGCCAGGTTGTCGGCCTTGACCAGCTTGGTCCAGCCCGGGTTCAGGTTGGGCTTGTCGGCCACGTCGGCCGGGACCGGCAGCAGCGGCGCGTACCGCCAGATGTTCGCGGGCCCCGCCTCGATGCGCTTGCGGAGCTCCCCGGCGTCGTAGGACGAGAAGTCGTAGGCGATCTCCAGCGGGCCGAAACACTCCTCACAGGCGAAGACCGGGCCGAGGGGCACGCGGTGACCGCATTCGCGGCAGGAGAGCGCCGCGGCGGGGCCGAGGTCCACGGTGGAGTCGGTGGTGCTTGCAACTGTCTGCGCAGCCATGTGAGGCGAGGCCCTTTCTCCTCATCTTCCCCACGGCGTACCTCGCCGTGAGACGGAATTGGCACCTTCCCTGACCGGGAGCCTCGCGAAGACGAGTTCGGCTCAGGGGGGTTGCCGGGGCTTCATCGGGCCGTGTCCCTCTGCCCCTCTGGATGAGCGGTATGTGGTTGTCGACGCACCGGACCCCCGACATGGGATGGTCACGAGCGTTGTTCAAGACTGTAACCGAAGGCCAGGACAGTTGAGAGAAGCCGTCCGAACCGCGAGACAACCGTGAGGAGCCGGACACCGTGCTGGAAGAAGTCGAGCGCTGGCTGAGGACCCGCTCCTGGTCCGTGGGCGACCGCCCGCTCCACCAGGTCCTGGCCGCCAAACGCGCCACGGGCCAGTCGGTCAGCGTCGTGCTGCCCGCGCTCAACGAGCAGGAGACGGTCGGCGACATCGTCGCCGTGATCCGCCGCGACCTGGTGCGGCGGGCCCCGCTGGTCGACGAGATCGTGGTGGTCGACTCCGGGTCGACGGACCGTACCGCCGAGGTGGCCGCCGCCGCGGGCGCGACCGTGGTGCACCGGGACGAGATCCTGCCGCGCATCCCGGCCGTGCCCGGCAAGGGCGAGGTGCTGTGGCGCTCCCTGCTGGTGACCCGCGGCGACATCGTCTGCTTCGTCGACGCCGACCTCAGGGAGTTCTCCTCGGACTTCGTCACCGGGATCGTCGGCCCGCTGCTGACCGAGCCGGGCGTCGACCTGGTCAAGGCGATGTACGACCGCCCGCTGGGCGGCGCGGCCGGGCAGGGCGGCCGGGTCACCGAGCTGATGGCCCGCCCGCTGCTGAACATGCACTGGCCGCGGCTGGCCGGTTTCGTGCAGCCGCTCGGCGGCGAGTACGCGGCCCGCCGCTCGCTGCTGGAGCGGCTGCCGTTCCCGGTCGGGTACGGGGTGGAGCTGGGCATGCTGGTCGACGCCCTGCACCTGGTGGGCCTGGACGCCCTGGCCCAGGTGGACGTGGGCGTGCGGCGGCACCGGCACCAGGACGGGCAGGCCCTCGGCCGGATGGCCGCCGCGATCTACCGCACCGCGCAGCTCAGGCTGGCCCGCGGTCACCTGGTCCGCCCGTCGCTCACCCAGTTCGTGCGGGGCGAGGACGGCTTCGAGCCGCGCACGTACTCCGTGGACACCGAGGAGCGCCCGCCGATGGCGGAGATCGCGGAGTACGCGGCGCGCAGGGCGGCCTGAGGGCGGCCCGGGGTCGTATACGGCCCGGATACGAGGCCGGGTCGTACGTTTGAGCGGTTGGGGGCCGGGCTAGGTTGAGGCGTATGGCTTCGACGAACGGTGCTGCTCAGGTACTGGTGGCCTCCAACCGTGGCCCGGTCTCCTACGAGGTGCGGGACGACGGCTCGCTGCACGCCCGGCGGGGCGGCGGCGGGCTGGTCTCCGGACTGTCCGCCATCGGGCCGGACGCGGGCGCGCTGTGGGTGTGCTCGGCCCTGTCCGACGGCGACCGGGAGGCGGTGCGGCGCGGGGTCGGCGAGGACGGCGTGCGGATGCTGGACATCCCGGCCGGCGTGCACGCCGACGCGTACAACGGGATCGCCAACTCGGTGCTGTGGTTCGTGCACCACATGCTGTACCAGACACCGCTGGAACCGGTCTTCGACGCGGAGTTCCGCCGCCAGTGGGCGTCGTACGAGACCTACAACCGGGCCTTCGCCGAGGCGCTGGCCGAGGAGGCGGCCGAGGGCGCGGCGGTCGTGGTGCAGGACTACCACCTGACGCTGGTGCCGGGGATGCTGCGCGAGCTGCGCCCGGATGTGCGCATCGGCCACTTCTCGCACACGCCCTGGGCGCCGCCGGAGTACTTCCGGATGCTGCCGGACGACGTGGCCGGGCAGGTGCTGCGGGGCATGCTCGGCGCCGACCGGCTGGGCTTCCTCACCCACCGCTGGGCGGAGGCGTTCACCGCCTGCTGCGAGCGGTTCGCCGGGGGCCTGGGGAACACCCGGGTGGGCGTGCACGGGCTGGGGGCCGACGCGGAGTTCCTGCGCAAGCGGTCGCGCGAGGCCGACGTGGACGAGCGGATGGCCGCGCTGCGGGAGGAGATCGGCGCGGGCCGCAGGACGATCGTGCGGGTGGACCGCACCGAGCTGTCCAAGAACATCGTGCGCGGCCTGCTGGCGTACCGGCAGCTGCTGCACGACCGCCCGGAGTGGCGGGAGCGGGTCGTGCACGTGGCGTTCGCCTACCCCTCGCGGCAGGACCTCGCGGTGTACCGGGAGTACACGGACGCGGTGCGGCGGGTGGCGGAGGAGATCAACGCGGAGTACGGCACGCCGGGCTGGCGGCCGGTCGTCCTGCACGTCGAGGACGACTTCGCCCGCTCCCTGGCGGCATACCGGCTGGCCGACGTGGCCCTGGTGAACCCGATACGGGACGGCATGAACCTGGTCGCGAAGGAGGTCCCGGTCGTCTCGGACGAGGGCTGCGCGCTGGTGCTGTCCCGGGAGGCCGGGGCGTACGAGGAGCTGGGCGAGGACGCGCTCGCGGTCAACCCGTACGACGTGACGGAGACGGCGCGGGCGCTGCACGAGGCGCTGTCGATGGGGGCGGCGGAGCGGGCGGACCGCACCAAGCGGCTGGCCGCCGCGGCGACCGCGCTGCCGCCGGGGCGGTGGTTCCTGGAGCAGCTGGAGGCGCTGCGGGGCTGAGGCCCGGTCGCGGCCGGGGCCGGTCCCCCCTTGGCGGGGGCCGGCCCCGGCCGTCGTCAGCCGAGCCGTGCCGCCAGGGCCCGCAGCAGCCCCACCACCCCCGCCGGGCCGTCCACCACCAGGTCCGCCCGCTCCCTCAGCTCCGTCACCTCGTCGCTGCCGCTGCACACCAGCAGGCCCGGGACGCCGTCGGCGCGGAGCGTGTCGACGGCGGCGAAGGCGGGCAGGTCGCCCAGGTCGTCGCCGGCGTACAGGACGGCGGTGGCGCCGGTGGCGCGGACGTGGTCGAGGAGGGCGACGCCCTTGTCCATGCCGGGCGGGCGCAGTTCGAGGACCATGCGGCCGGGTTCGACGATCAGGCCGTGGCGGGCGGCGAGGTCGGTGAGGGGGGCGCGCAGCGCCTCGAAGGCGGTCTGCGGATCGGCGGCCCGGCGGGTGTGCACGGCCACCGAGCGGCCCTTGTCCTCCACCCGGACGCCCCGCGCGGCACCGGCCCGCTCCAGCAGTCCGGGCAGCTCGGCGCGGACCGCGGCGACGCCGGGGTGCGGGGCGGGGGCGCCGACCTCGCCGCTGCCGGCGTCCCAGCGCTCGGCGCCGTAGTGGCCGAGGACGACCAGGTGGTCCAGCCCGGGGACGCCCGCGAAGCCGCCGTGCCGGACGGCGACCTCGGCCGGGCGGCCGGTGACCACCGTGACGGCGGCCACCTTCGGGGCCAGCGCCGCCAGCGCGGGCACCGCGTCCGGGTGGGCGCGGGCCTGCTCGGGGTCCGGCACGATCGGTGCGAGCGTCCCGTCGAAGTCGAGCGCGATCACCGCCTTCCCGGGTCGCGCGAGGATCGCCTCCAGCCCGGCCCGTCCGGCTTCGGTGACGGGCGCCGGCAGGGGGGCCGAGGGGTCGAGGGGTTCGGTCGGGTCCGTGTGACTGCCCATACGGCGACCCTATCCACGGGGGCGGAACGTACGCCTGGCGATCCGCGGGAGGGCCGGGTTCCGCACGGCGGTCCCGCGGGACCCCGGGGTCCGCACGGCGACGCGCGGGAAGCGGGGGGCCGGCGGAACCCGGGTCCCGCCGGCCGCGGCGCCCGTCACCGCTCGGCCCGCCGGGCCCGGCGGATCCGGCGCAGCCGGTTCACCGTCACCGGGTCCAGCGCCAGCGCCCGGGGGTCGTCCAGCAACGCGTTGAGCAGCTGGAAGTACCGCACCGGCGCCAGGCCCAGCTCCTCCCGTATCGCCCGCTCCTTCGCGCCGGGCCCGGGGAACCCCCGGCGTTCGAGCGCGAGGATGTCCCGCTCCCGCTGTCCGAGCTGCTGCTGTTCCTCCGCCATGCCCAGCACGGTAACCCCGCCCACCGACACCGCCGGCGGGCGGCGGGGCTACTCCGCGCTCTCGGCCCGCGTCGCCGCCGACTGGATCAGCGCCAGCACCGCCGCCGGGCTGCTCCCGGAGGCCACCGCCTGGCCGATCCGCTTCTTGATCTCCGCGCTGACCTCGGCCCAGGACGTCTTGCCGACCGGGTACAGCTCCGAGAGGACCAGCTCGTCCAGGAACGGCCTCAGCTCCTTGTCCTGCTCGGCCGCGCTCATCGCCTCGGACGCGGAGCCGGTCACCGGCAGCAGGTCGTACCTGCGGGAGAAGTCGAGCACGTTCTTCTCGCTGTAGACGAAGTCGAGGAAGTCGCCGATCTCGTCGCGGTGGCCGTTCTTCTTGAAGGCCGTCATCCAGTCGGTGACGCCCAGCGTGGCCTTGCTCTCGCCGTTGACGCCGGGCGTCGGCACCATGCCGAACTCCACGCCCTTCGCGGCGGCCGTCTTCATCAGCGTGGGGTGCCCGTTGAGCATGCCGACGTCGCCGTCGGCGAACGCGGCGAAGGCGTCCGCCCGGTTCAGCTTGCCCGGTGCGACCGGCCCGGTGAGGTCCTTGCCGACCAGCTCCTCCTTGAGCCAGGTGAAGGTGGCGACGTTCTCCGGGGAGTCGATGTCGTAGGTGCCGATGGTGTCGAGGTAGCCGCCTCCGCCGCTGAGCAGCCACTGCATGGTCTCGGCCTGCGCCTCCTCGGGGCCGAGGGGCAGCGCGTACGGGTACTTCACGCCCCGCGCCTTCAGCGCCTCGGCGGCCGCGGCGAGGTCGTCCCAGGTCTTGGGCGGGGTGAGACCGGCCTCGGCGAAGAGGGTCTTGTTGTAGAAGAGCACGCGCGTGGAGGCCGCGAACGGCATCCCGTACTGCACCCCGTTCACCTGGCCCGCGGCGGCGAGCTGGGAGACGAAGTCGGCCTGGACGGGGATGGAGAGCACGTCGTCGGCCTTGTAGAGCAGGTCCTTCGCCGCGTAGTCGGCGTAGGCGCCGATCTGGGCCAGGTCCGGCGGGTCCCCGGCCGCGACCATCTCCTTGACCTCGCGGTCGATGTCGTTCCAGGAGTGGACGGTGACGTCGATGTGCACGTCCGGGTGGTCGGCCTCGTACTCCTTGACCAGGTCGTCCCAGTAGCGCTGGGAGCTGGTGGCCTTGCTGTCGCCGTAGTCGGCGGCGACCAGTTCCAGGGTCACCTCGCCGGAGTCGCCGGTGAGGCCGCAGCCGCCGAGGACCGCCGCCATGCCCAGTGCGGACACCACCGCGATCGTTCCTTTTCCACGCCGCTGCACCGAATCCTGCCCCAAATGTCGTGCGAAAGCTTTCGAAACGTCATACATAACGTCTCCATAAGGTCTACACCACGTAAGTGGACTAGACCTCTTCCGGGTCATCGGGCCACACTGTCCCCGTGAGACATGTCATCGCCCTCGACGTGGGCGGCACCGGGATGAAGGCCGCCCTGATCGGAGCGGACGGCGAGCTGCTCCACCAGGCCCGCCGGCCCACCGGGCGCGACAGAGGGCCCGAGGCGGTCGTCGCGGGCATCGTCGACTTCGCCGCCGAACTGCGCGCGTGGGGCGCCGACCGTCTCGGCGAGCCCGCGGCCGCCGCCGGGGTCGCCGTCCCCGGCATCGTCGACGAGGGCCGCGGCGTCGCCGTCTACTCGGCCAACCTCGGCTGGCGGGACGTACCGCTGCGCGCGCTGCTGACGGAGCGGCTGGACGCGCCGGTCGCCGTCGGCCACGACGTGCGCACCGGCGGGCTCGCCGAGGGCCGCGTCGGGGCGGGGCGGGGCGCGGACCGGTTCCTGTTCGTGGCGCTGGGCACCGGCATCGCGGGCGCGATCGGCCTCGACGGCCGGGTGGAGGCCGGCGCCCACGGCTTCGCGGGGGAGATCGGCCACATCGTCGTACGCCCCTCGGGCCTGCCCTGCCCGTGCGGGCAGCGCGGCTGCCTGGAGCGGTACGCGTCCGCGACGGCGGTCGGCGAGGCGTGGGCGGCGGCCTGCGGGGACCCGGACGCGGACGCGGCGGACTGCGCCGGGGCCGTCGAGGCCGGGGACGTCCGGGCCCGGCGGGTCTGGCGGGAGGCGGTGGACGCGCTCGCCGACGGGCTGGTGACCGCGCTCACCCTGCTGGACCCGCGCACCCTGATCGTCGGTGGCGGGCTCGCCGAGGCGGGGGAGACCTTGTTCTCACCGCTGCGGGAGGCGGTGCGGCGGCGCGTCACCTTCCAGAAGGTCCCGTCCCTGGTCCCCGCGGCCCTCGGCGACACCGCCGGATGCCTGGGCGCGGGCCTGCTCGCCCGGGACCTCCTGGCCGCCGGTCCCCCGGCCTGCGGCCCGTCCTCCCCCGCCGCCCCCTCGGCGGCCGCTCCCGCCGCCCCCACCGACCCCTCGGAGGTAACCGCCTGATGGCCCCCACGAAGGTTCTCGCCGGCGCCCGGGTGGTGCTGCCCACCGGGATCGTGGACGGCGGCCGCGTGATCGTCGAGGGCACGCGGATCGCCGCCGCTCCCGCCCCGGCCGACGCCCAGGTCGTCGACGTCACCGGCCACTGGCTGGTGCCCGGCTTCGTCGACCTGCACAACCACGGCGGCGGCGGCGCCTCCTTCACCTCCGGGACGGTGGACGAGGTCCTCCGGGGCGTCCACACCCACCGTCTGCACGGCACCACCACCCTCGTCGCCTCGACCGTCACCGGCGACCTGGACTTCCTCGCCCGGCGCGCCGGGCTGCTGGCCGAGCTCGCCGAGCAGGGCGAGATCGCCGGCATCCACTTCGAGGGGCCGTTCATCTCGCCGTGCCGCAAGGGCGCCCACTCCGCTCGGCTGCTGCGCGACCCGGACCCGGCGGAGGTCCGCAAGCTGATCGACGCCGCCCGCGGCCGGGCGAAGATGGTCACCCTCGCCACCGAGCTGCCGGGCGGCCTGGACTCCGTACGGCTGCTGGCGGAGCACGGCGTGATCGCGGCGATCGGGCACACGGACGCCACGTACGAGGAGACGGTCCAGGCCATCGAGGCGGGCGCGACGGTCGCCACGCACCTGTTCAACGCGATGCCCGCGCTCGGCCACCGGGCCCCGGGCCCCGTCGCCGCCCTGCTGGAGGACGAGCGGGTCACCGTCGAGCTGATCAACGACGGCACGCATCTGCACCCCGCCTCCCTCCAGCTGGCCTTCCACCACGCGGGCGCCGGGCGCGTCGCGTTCGTCACGGACGCCATGGACGCCGCCGGTTTCGGCGACGGCCGCTACATGCTCGGGCCGCTGGAGGTCGAGGTCGTCGACGGGGTGGCCCGCCTGGTGGAGGGCGGCTCCATCGCGGGCTCCACCCTCACCCTGGACCGCGCCTTCAAACGGGCGGTGACCGTCGACGGGCTGCCGGTCGAGGACGCGGTCGCCGCCCTGTCCGCCAATCCGGCCCGGCTGCTCGGCCTGGCCGACCGGGTGGGCTCCCTGGAGCCCGGCAAGGACGCCGACCTGGTGGTGCTGGACTCCGCCTTCGACCTCAAGGGCGTCATGCGCCGGGGCGAATGGGTGGTTGATCCCCAACTGCCCTGATCCGTCAGGCGGGAGGGAGCCGCGGGCCGGCCGGACGACTGGGCGGACCGCCGTGTCTTTGGCATGATCGAGCCTCCGGAAACCACAGCGAGAGCATTCCATCGGGGGAGGTCGGCCCAGGTGATCCTCACGGTCACGCTGAACACCGCTCTCGACATCACCTACCGCACACCGGCCCTGCGGCCGCACGCCTCCCACCGGGTCTCCGAGGTGACGGAGCGCCCCGGCGGCAAGGGGCTGGCCGCGGCCCGGACACTCGCGGCCCTCGGACACGAGGTGACGGTCACCGGCTTCGCCGGCGGCGCCACCGGCCGGGTCGTACGGGAGCGGCTGACCGGGACGCCGGGGGTGGTCGACGCGTTCGTGCCGGTCGGCGGCGCGACCCGCCGCACCATAGCCGTCGTGGACGGGCGCACCGGCGACACCACCCGGTTCGACGAACCGGGCCCGCTGATCACGCCCGCGGAGTGGTCCGCCTTCCAGGAGGCGTACGCGGATCTGGTCCCGGCCGCCGCCGCGGTGGCCCTGTGCGGCAGTTTGCCGCCGGGCGTGCCGGTGGGCGCGTACGCCGGGCTGGTCCGCACCGCGCGGGCGGCGGGCGTGCCGGTGCTGCTGGACACCGGCGGGGAGCCGCTGCGGCGCGGGGTCGCCGCCCGGCCCGACGTGATCAAGCCGAACGCGGCGGAGCTGGCCGAGCTGACCGGCTCGCACGAGCCGCTGCGGGCCACGCAGGACGCCCGGCGGCGCGGCGCCCGGGCCGTGGTCGCCTCGCTCGGCGCCCAGGGACTGCTGGCGGCGACCCCCGAGGGCCGCTGGCGCGCCGCCCCGCCGGCCCGGCCGCACGGCGACCCGGCGGACACCGGCGACTCGGTCGTCGCGGGCCTGCTGGCGGGCCTGGTCGAGCACCTGCCCTGGCCGGACCGGCTGGCCCGCGCGGTCGCCCTGTCGGCGGCGACGGTGCTGTCCCCGGCGGCCGGCGAGTTCGACCGGGCGGCGTACGGGGATCTGCTGGACCGGATCGCGGTGACGGTGGAGGCGAACGCGGCCTGACTCGCTGCATCAGCGCGATCACGCGGGGACAGCGATTTCAAGACATACATGACCCTCTGCCCCCGCCTCGTCCACGCGATAAGGGCATGACCTATTCACACAGGCCGATGAGCGAGGAATCCCCGCAAAGAAACGATTTGCTGCGACTGAGGCGGGACCTGCCACTCTGCTCACTACGCCTGTGACCGACGGCCCGGCGCAGGCGTACAACCTCTACGCCCCCTGCGACACCACCGGGGCTTCCGGCGGCGTCACCGTGTACGGCTTGAACGGTCCGCAAGGCTGGCCCGAAGGCATGCGGCTGATCGCCCGCGCAGAGGACCGCATCCGGGCCACGCGTCCGACCGGCCTGCGTGTCCTTCCCCCATACGACACGGCGCAGAGCAGCATCGGGCTGGAGATCGTGCCGGACCTGCCGGCCCGGATGCCCATGCTCGCCCTGACCGGCCGGGCAAGGCTCGGGGAATTTCGAGGGAGACACCCTTCTCAATTCCTGCCCGGAATGGCCATACGTCGAGTGCCGCGTTGAACATCATGTGCCGGCGGCCCCTACCCTGCGGTAGGGGCCGCCGGCACATCAACTAGTTCCCTGTTTCCTCAGCAAGTGACAGCTGATCAAGGATCACGTCACACTGGTTGCCCTCGTTGCAGGCGACCGCGATGCTGTTCGTGCCCTTGTTGAGGTTCACGTTGGCCCAGGTGGTCTGCCAGCCCTTTTCCCAGTCGCCCTTGGGCAAGCCGCCGAAGTTCTTCATGTTCAGCGGGCGGGCATCTGCCTTGCCGTTGACCACCAGAGTCGCGTTGGCGTCCACGCCCGGGATGCTGTAACGCACGTAGAGCCGGTATGTGCCAGCTTCCTCGATGCCGTTGACGGTCCAGGTGACCTTCGCACCCACCTGGTTGAAACCTGCCACGTAGATCCCGCCGTCGGCCTTCGCTCCCTTGATGTCCGAGGCCGTGCTCGCTCCGCCTTCCAGGCGGAGCGCCTTTGCATCGATCGCCGGCAGTTCGGCCTCTTCCTCCGCCTTACCGCTGCTCGCCGACGGGCTCGGCTCGCCGCTCTGGGACTGGGTCGGCGTCGCGTCCGCCTGGTTGCCGCCGCCCTTGTCCTCGTCGTCGCCGCTGACCATCGCCACGCCGATGCCGATCACGACCGCGGCGACCACCGCGACCGCGCCGATCAGCAACCCCTTGGTGTTGGGCCCCCGGCCCCGGCCGCCGCCGTGCGACGGCTGGCGCTGCTGGGCGGCGGTGGCGCCGCCGGGGAGCGTCTCCGGGGCGGCGTAGTGCGCGTTCGGCCTGCCGTACGCGCCGTGCTGCTGCGGCGCGGCGGGAGCCTGCTGGCCGTACTGGCGCGTGCCGACCGTACGCACCCGGTTGACCGAGTTCGGGTAGCCGTAGCCCCCGGACGGCGGCTGGGCTCCGTTGGCCTGTCCGTCGGCGTACAGGTAGCCGAACGGGTCGTCGTCCTCGGGCGTGCTCGCGCCGTTGTTGCCGGGCGTCATCCCTTGGTCTCCTCAGTCGGTGCGGTGCGGATGCGATACGGGTGTGAGACAAGCGAGCCTACCCGCTCCGGTCGGCCGGAAAAGGTGACTCATCCCGCATCAACGCGCTGACCTGCGGCTCATCCCGCTCGCCGGTGCTGTTTGGGACGAGATCGTTTCTCGATGTACATCCGCTCGTCAGCGGACTTCAGCACTTCGTCCGCCGTCATGCCGCAGTGCGCCCAGCCGATGCCGAAGCTGGCCCCGACCCGGACGGCCCGCCCCTCGGCGCGGATCGGCTGGATGATCTCGTTGCGCAGCCGGGCGGCGAGGTCCTGGGCGTCGGCCCGGCCGAGCCCGTCGGCGAGGATCACGAACTCGTCGCCGCCGAGCCGGGCCACCGTGTCGCCCTCCCGCACGCCGTTGCTCAGGCGCCGGGCGACCTCGATGAGCACGGCGTCGCCCGCGTTGTGCCCGAACCGGTCGTTGATCGACTTGAAGCCGTCGAGGTCGCAGAAGAGCACCGCGAGTCCCTTGGCGCCGTCGTCGCGGTCGTCGGCGGGGGCGACGGTGTGCACATGGTGGTCGTAGCCGTCGTACGCCTCCGCGCCCGGCGGGAAGTCGAAGCCGTGGCCGGCCACGTCGAAGGCGGGGTGGCCGTAGGCCGCGTCCACCGAGTCGATCGCGACCGGGTGCGGGGAGTGGGGGCGCTGGCACAGGCGGGCGGAGAGCCGGGCGCGCAGTTCGGCGGAGTTCGGCAGGCCGGTGAGCGAGTCGTGGGAGGCGCGGTGGGCGAGCTGGAGCTCGCGGCGCTTGCGCTCCTCGATGTCCTCGACGTGGGTGAGCAGGAAGCGGGGCCCGTCCGCGGCGTCGGCGACGACGGAGTTGCGCAGGGACACCCAGATGTACGTGCCGTCGCGGCGGCCCAGGCGCAGCTCGGCGCGGCCGCCCTCGGGGGAGGTGCGCAGCAGGGTGCCGATGTCCTCGGGGTGGACGAGGTCGGAGAAGGAGTAGCGGCGCATCGCGGAGGCGGGGCGGCCGAGCAGCCGGCACAGGGCGTCGTTGGTGCGCAGGATCCGGCCGTGCTGGTCGCCGCCCATCTCGGCGATGGCCATGCCGGAGGGGGCGTACTCGAAGGCCTGCCGGAAGCTCTCCTCGCTGGCCCGCAGGGCCTGCTGCTCGCGCTCCAGACGGACCAGGGCGCGCTGCATGTTGGCGCGCAGCCGGGCGTTGCTGATCGCGATGGCGGCCTGGAAGGCGTACATCTGCAGCGCCTCGCGGCCCCAGGCGCCGGGCCGGCGGCCGTTGCGGGGCCGGTCCACGGACAGCACGCCGATCAGCTCGCCGGAGGAGCCGCCGCCCTGCGGGCCGGGCGCGTACATGGGCGCGAAGAGCCGGTCGGCGGGGTGCCACTCGTCCTCGAAGCGGGGCGCGGGCCCGTCGGTGTACCACTGCGGGACGTCGTCGTCGTCGAGGACCCAGCCCTCGGTGTGGGGTATGAACACCAGGTCGCCCCACCGCTCGCCCATGCGGAGGCGGCGCTCCCAGGACTCGCGGGAGCCGACGCGGCCGGTGATCAGGGACTCGGCGGCGGGGTTGCCGGCGAAGGCGGCGACCACCAGATCGCCGTCGGGGCGCACGAGGTTGACGCAGGCCAGTTCGTACCCGAGGGCGGCGACGACGCCGTTGGCGACGGTCTGCAGGGTGTCCGCCAGGCTGCGGGCCGTGTTCATGTCGGCCATGACCTGGTGCAGTTGCCGCAGGGCCGCAAGGCGGACGTAAGGTTCCGACTCGGTCTCCATGCTCGCCCTCCCCCCGAGACCTCGCAGCGAATCAAGGGTTCTCTTCGGCGCTCGTTCCGGCTCATGCCGTCGCAGCTTCCCCGCCACTGAATCACAGCGCGCTGCCCACTCGGTACACAGGGTCAACAATTCTCGCCCCTTGTGACTCAAGTCACATGGAAACGTGAACAATTGCGTGGTGTTTCTGCGTTTTCCCCGTGCGTTTACCGAACACAGGCTTTGTCATGTGTGGAGGCCGTCTGTACGCGCCTCCCGCCTCCCCGCCCCGGCGCCCCGGCGCCCCGGCTCCCCGCTCTCGGGCGGAGGACCTAGGTCCGGGATCGGGCCGGGGCCCGATGCGGCACGCGGGCGGCGGCGACTAGCGTTCCGGGCGTGTCGAACATCCCGCCTGTCACGTCCCCGGTGATCACCCCGTCCGCCCCCGGGCATGCTGAGGGGGTGAGCAACGACGAGTTCCGCGCCGCCATGTCCCGGCTGGCCTCGGGCGTGGTCCTGGTGACCGCGC
The DNA here is from genome assembly GCF_044456065.1 of Streptomyces sp. NPDC051041. NCBI lineage: Bacteria > Bacillati > Actinomycetota > Actinomycetes > Kitasatosporales > Streptomycetaceae > Streptomyces > Streptomyces sp. NPDC051041. The sequence continues at coordinate 13,687 of NZ_JBITFM010000005.1, read as the reverse complement.
AGGAGCCGCCGCTCGACCCGGACGATCCCCGGGCGCCGGCCGGCGAGGACGTCGGCATGACGGCGACGGCGTTCGTCTCGGTGTCCCTCGATCCGCCGCTGGTGCTGATCAGCCTGCGCGAGGGCTCCCGCATGGACGACCTGCTCGCCGAGCAGCCGCTGTGGGCGGTCTCCGTGCTCTCCGAGAGCCAGCGGCACATCGCCGGCCGCTTCGCCATGAAGGGCCGCGTCAGCGACCGCCTGCTGTTCCAGGACCTCGGGTACGTCCGCGGCGGGCACACCGGCGCCCCCCTGGTGGACGGCGCCCTGGCGACCCTGGAGTGCCGCACCGAGCAGCGGGTGCCGGCCGGGGACCACACGCTGGTGATCGGCCGCGTCCTGGCGGCCCGGACACCGAGCGCGGACGCGGGGCCGCTGACGTACTTCCGGGGGCGGTACCGGCACCTGGGGTGAGCCGGCCGGGGAGCGGCCCTAACCGGGGTCGCGGCGGGTCCAGTCGCGGCCGGAGCGGCCCCGCTTGGTCTCCGCGCGCTGCTTCTTCTCCCGCAGCCGGCGCTCGTTGATGCCGCGCGGGACGCGGGTCGGCCTGCGCGGCTTCGGCGGGGGCGCGGTGGCCTCGGCGAGGAGCGCGGCGAGCCGGACGGCGGCGGCCTCGCGGTTGCGCCACTGCGAGCGGTGCTCGGAGGCGCGGACGGTGACGACCCCGTCCACCAGGCGGCCGGCCAGCCGCTCCAGCGCCCGCCGCTTCCACGCCTCGGGCAGCGCCTCGGTGCGCGCCAGGTCGAAGCCCAGCTCCACCTGGGTGTCGCTGGTGTTGACGTGCTGGCCGCCGGGCCCCGACGACCGCGAGAAACGCCACCTGAGCTCGGCCTCGGGCAGGACGACGGAACCGCGGATGGGGTAGGGACCGGACATGGGGTCCATGTTCCCGGCTCCGGCCGCTGCGCGTCACCCCGATTATCCCCGGGCCGGGGAAGCCGGGTAAAGAAAGTAAAGGGACCCGGAACCCCGTGCGCCCCCCGGCGCGTTCCTAGGGGTAGCTGTAGCTTCTTGCCATACGCACACGAGGGAAGGGACTCCCGACAATGGCTGTAAGCCTGTCCAAGGGTGGCAACGTCTCGCTCACCAAGGAGGCTCCGGGCCTGACCGCCGTCACCGTGGGCCTCGGCTGGGACGTCCGCACCACCACCGGAACCGACTTCGACCTCGACGCCTCCGCGATCGCGGTCAACGCCCAGGGCAGGGTCTACTCGGACGCCCACTTCGTCTTCTTCAACAACAAGCAGAGCCCGGACAACACGATCGTCCACACCGGCGACAACCGCACGGGCGAGGGCTCCGGCGACGACGAGGCGATCAACGTCGACCTCGCCGCGCTGCCCGCCGACATCGACAAGGTCGTCTTCCCGGTCTCCATCTACGACGCCGAGAACCGCGGCCAGAACTTCGGCCAGGTCCGCAACGCCTACATCCGCATCGTCAACCAGGCGGGCGGCACCGAGATCGCCCGCTACGACCTGTCCGAGGACGCGGCGACGGAGACGGCGATGGTCTTCGGCGAGCTGTACCGCAACGGCGCCGAGTGGAAGTTCCGCGCGGTCGGCCAGGGCTACGCCTCGGGCCTGGCGGGCATCGCCCAGGACTTCGGCGTGAACGTCTGACGGACCCCGGCACCTCGACGAGCCCCCGGCCGGCCGGGCCGGGGGCTCGTCGTCCTGCGTGCGGGGCCGCGCACGGGGCGGTGCGGGTCCGCCGTCCCGGCAGCGGCGGGCGGGCCCGGCCGGACGCGGTCGCCCGGGCCCGTCACGGCCGCTTCGGCCTGCCCTCCCCGTACAGCCACTCCTCCCAGATCGCGCTGAAGTCCTCGCCCGGCGCGCTCTTCTCGACGTAGGCCGTGAAGTCGCCGGTGTCCGCGTTGCCGTGGCGGTGCTCGGCGGCCCAGCCGCGCAGCAGGGCGCGGAAGGCGTCGTCGCCGACCGCCTGGCGGATCTTGTGCAGGACCATCGCGCCGCGCTGGTAGACGGGCGGGTCGAAGAGGTGCGCGGCGCCGGCCGGGCGCGCGGGCGGGAACGCCCAGATCCGGTCGCCGGGCGCCGCGTACAGCGCGTCGAAGGTCTCCTGCGCGGTGTCGCCGCCGTGGTCCTCCTCCCACAGCCACTCCGCGTACGTGGCGAAGCCCTCGTTGAGCCAGGTGTCCCGCCACGTCCGGGGGGTGACGGAGTTGCCGTACCACTGATGGGCGAGTTCGTGGACCAGGAGCCGCGGGCCGGGCGCGCCGGGGAAGAAGGGCCGGTCCCGGGTCTCCAGGGCGTATCCGGCGTCGCCCGCGCGGTCGACGATCGCGCCCGTGGCGGAGAAGGGATAGGGGCCGAAGAGGTCCTCCGCCCATTCCACGACGTCCGGGATCCGCGCGAGCACGGCCCGGGCGGCGGCGGCCTGCCGCGGATCGACGGCGACGTACACGGGCAGCCCCCTGCCGGTCGTGGTGCGGCGGACGGCGAAGTCGCCGATCGCGACCGTGGCGGCGTAGCTCGCCATCGGCTCGGCCGCCCGCCAGCGGAAGGTGGTGCGGCCCCGGGCGCTCGTCTCGCCCCGCGGCTCCCCGTTGGACACGGCCCGCAGGCCCCGCGGCACGGTGACGGAGATGTCGTACGACGCCTTGTCGGACGGGTGGTGGTTGCCGGGGAACCACGCCATCGAGCCCGTCGGCTCGCCCAGCGCCAGCGCCCCGTCCGCGGTGGGCAGCCAGCCCTCCGCGGAGCCGTCCGGGTCGGTGATCGTCTCCGGGACCCCGGAGTAGCGGACGGTCACCCGGAAGGTGCGGCCCTCGCCGAGGTCGTCGGCGGGGCGGACGGTCAGCTCCTGGCCGGCGCGGTTCCACCGGGCCTCCCGGCCGTCGACGGTGACCCGCCCGACGTCCAGGCCCTTCAGGTCGAGGCTGAGGGCGGACAGGTCCCGCGTGGCGCGGGCGGTGAGGGTCGCCGTGCCGGTGAGGCGGCGGCTGCCGGGGGTGTAGGAGAGGTCCAGGGCGTAGTGGGCGACGTCGTAGCCGCCGTTGCCCGCCTTCGGGAAGTACGGGTCGCGCACGCCGGTGCCGCCGGGGGTGCCGTCGACAGCGCCGCCGCCGCACGCCGTCAGCGCGCACACCAGCAGGACGCGGACGGCGGCCAGGCGCGGGAGCCGGAAGGGGGCGGACTCGGCCGGGGCGAGGGGCGCGGATCGGGACACGGTCGCGATCCTAGGCGGGCGTGACACCATCACTACGTGCTCGACATCGGCTACGCCCTCTCCACCCGCTTCCCGGACCCCCCGCAGACGGACTACCGCCGCGCGGACGTCCACGCCCTGCGCCACGACCTGTTCTGCGGCGACGTGTACCTCGCCGACACCGAGACGGACCGGGAGATCTCCACCGCCTGGGGGTGGGTGCCGGTGCTGGACTTCGCCTGGGCCCTGTGCGACATCGTGGAGCACCTCGACCGCGACCCGGCCGGCTCCCGCGCCGCCCGGCCGCGCCACGCGGAGCTGGACTTCACCGAGTCCACCGACCGCCTGCTGTTCGAGCGCCGCTTCGGCTGGGTGGACATCGAGGCGGAGTGGCTGCCGCCGGCCGAACCGCCCCTGACGTTCTCCCACGGGGAGCTGCGCCGCGAGGCCCGCGACTTCCTGCACGACCTGCTCGCCGACCTGATCGACCTGCACGAGGACCTGGGCGAGAACCCCGCGGTCTGGACCCTCCAGGCCCGCTTCCCGCGCGTGCCGTGAGCGCCCCGCCCGCCGGCGCCCTCACCCCTCCACCCGCACCCCCAGCGCCGCCGCGAACACCGGTGCCAGATCCACCAGCTGGGCCGGGCTGATCACCGCTCCCGCCAGCCGGTCCACGCCCCGCGCGAGGTCCAGCGCGGCGGCGCCGCGCAGGTCGACGTCGGTCAGGGTCGCCGCGTGGAAGTCGGCGCCCCTGAGCGTGCAGCCGGCGAACCCGACCCGCTCCAGGCGGGCGTCGCCGAAGTCCGGCTCCACCAGGACGCAGTCCTCGAAGACGACGTCCGTCAGACGGGCCGCGCGCAGGTTCACGTAGTCGATCCTGCCGCCGCGGATCAGCACGCGCTCCAGCGCGGCCCCGTGCAGCCGGGTGCCGCCGAGGCGGGCGTCGGCCAGTTCGACGTCCCGCAGCGTCGCCTCGGCGAGGTCGGTGCCGACCCCGCGCACGCCGGTGAGGACCGAGTCCAGCAGGCGGGCGTGCGGCAGCCGCGTCCCGTCCAGCGCGCACCCCGTCAGCGCGCAGTCCAGGAAGCGGGCGCCCGCGCCGTCCTGCCCGGTGAGGTCCGCCCGGCGGAAGTCCAGCCCGTCGTAGTCCCCGTCCGGCTCCAGTCCCCCGTCGTACGGCCGGAGCGGGGGCAGCCGCAGCTCCGGCCGCCGCGCCGCCCGCGCACCCCTGCCGCCCGCCGTCGCTCTCCTCGTCATGGCCCCATGCTGCACCCCGCCTCCGACAGTCGCCGCCGGTCTGCGCGAACACCGGCCGTGTCACATTCCGCGCGGCCGGACCGTCGTCCCGGCGAAGCAGGAAATCCGAGGCGACCAGCACGACAGGGGGATTCCCGCCATGCCTCACCTCACCGTCGTCGGCGGCGGTTTCGCCGGGCTCACCGCCGCCATCGCCGCCGCGGAGGCGGGCGCCGCGGTCACCGTCCACGAGGCCCACCACACCCTGGGCGGACGGGCGCGCACCGCCCAGGGCCCATACCGGACGAACGAGGGCCCGCACGCCCTCTACAGCGGCGGCCCGCACTGGACCTGGCTCAGGCGGCGCGGCCTGATCGGGCCGCTCGCGCCCCTGCCCCCGTGGGCGGCGGCCCGGTTCCGGCTCCGGCACCGCGGCGTCCTGCGCCGCACCCCGCCCCTGGCGATGCTCCGGCTGCTGCGCCGCGGGACCGGACCCGCCCCCGTCGACGCCGACTTCCTCACCTGGGCCGCCGGCGTCGCCGGCGAGGAGGGCGCCCGGGCGGCCGCGCACTACGCGGCCGTCGCCCTCTTCCACCACGACCCCGGGTCGCTGTCCGCCGCGTTCGTGCAGGAGCGGCTGCGGCGCGCGACCAGGCTGCCGCCCGAGGCGCACTACCCGCGCGGCGGCTGGGGCGCCCTCGTCGACCGGATGGCCACCCACGCCCGGAACCTGGGTGTCCGCATCGAGACCCGGTCCCGGGTCGACGCCCTCCCCGCCGGCGCCCCGGTCGTCGTCGCCACCTCCCTGGACGCAGCCCGCCGCCTGCTCCAGGACGCCTCCCTGACCTGGCCGAGCGGCCGGGCCGCCCTGGTCGACCTCGCCGTGCGGACCCGGCGCGGGGACGCCTTCGTCGTCTCCGACCTGGACGCGCCGGGCTGGCTGGAGCGGTCCACCGCGCAGGACCGCACCCTCGCCCCGGCCGGCGAGCAGCTGGTCCAGGGGCAGATCCCGCTCGCCCCGCACGAGTCGGGGGCCGACGGGACCGCCCGCGCCGAGCAACTGCTGGACCTGGGCTTCCCGGGCTGGCACGAGCGCGTGACCTGGCGGCGCGAGGCCGTCGCGAACGGCCGCACCGGCGCCGTCGACCCGCCCGGCGCCACCTGGCGCGACCGGCCCGCCGTCGACCGCGGCGACGGCGTCTACCTCGCCGGCGACCAGGTCGCGGCCCCCGGTGTGCTGTCGGAGGTCTCCTTCAACAGCGCCCTGACCGCGGTGTCCCTCGCGCTGGGCCGGACCGCCCTTGACCTCAAGCGGACTTGAGGAAGAAGAATGGCGCAGGCACACCACGCAGACCGCACACGGCGCACTTCCGGGGGGACTCCATGCACGCCATCCGCCTGCACGCCTTCGGCCCGGCCGAGAACCTCGCCTACGAGGAGGTGCCGGACCCGCGGCCGGGCCCCGGCCAGGTCCGCGTCGCCGTCCGCGCGGCCGGCGTCCACCTCCTCGACACCGCCCTGCGCCAGGGCTTCCGGGGCCCTCTGCCCGAACTGCCCGCCCTGCCCACCGTTCCCGGCCGGGAGGTGGCGGGCGTCGTCGAGTCCCTCGGCGCGGGCGTGGCCGACCACTGGCTCGGCCGGCGTGTCGTCGCCCACCTCGGCCTCGCCCCCGGCGGCTACGCCGAACTCGCCGTCACCGACGCCGGCCGCCTGCACGAGATCCCGGCCGGCCTGGACTTCGCCGCCGCCGTCGCCATGATCGGCACGGGCCGTACGGCGATGGGGATCGTGCAGTTCGCCGAGCTGGGCCCGGACGCGGTCGCCGTCGTCCTGGCCGCGGCGGGCGGCCTCGGCACCCTCCTGGTGCAGTACGCCAAGAACGCCGGCGCCACCGTCGTCGGTCTCGCCGGCGGCCCGGAGAAGACCGCCCGCGTGCGGGCCAACGGCGCCGACCTCGCCGTCGACTACCGGGACCCGGACTGGCCGGACAAGGTCCGCGCCCACCTCGGCGGCCGGGCCGCCACCGTGGTCTTCGACGGCGTCGGCGGCCGGAGCGCCCGCGAGGCCGTCGCCCTGCTCGGGCCCGCCGGCAGGCACCTCGTCTTCGGCTGGTCCAGCCAGGGCATCCGCGACGAGGGGCGGCCCCACCTCGTCGAGGGCGTCTCCCAGCAGGTCCTCGGCCCCGTGATGCTGGAGAGGGCCGGCGGACCCGACCCGATGCGCACCCTGGAGCTGCGCGCCCTCACCGAGGCCGCCGAGGGCCGCCTCACCCCGGCCGTGCAGCGCTTCCCGCTCGCCGAGGCCGCCGCCGCCCACCGCGCGCTGGAGACCCGGGGCACCACCGGCAAGGTCGTCCTGGAGCCCTGACCCGGCACGCTCGGCGCCGCCCGGCCACCCGGACCGCAGGCCGGGCGGCCGCGAGGCCCCGGCGCCCCGCGCGGCCGCACACCCCGCGCCCCGCCCCGCCCGGGTCGAGCCGCGCCAGGTCGCGCGCGGGGGCCGGCGCCCCGGGAGCGCCGGCCCCGTGCCGGATCACCTCACTGGATGGTCCAGCCCACGCGGCCGACCCCGGAGCTGTAGAACGCGCAGACCCCGGAGGACTCCCCGTACCGCCCCGGCGCCAGCGTCACCCACTGGCCCGAGACGTCCGGGGCCCGGCCGCAGACCACCTCGGCGCGGAAGGTGATGGTGCGGCCGGTGTTGTTCCGGCAGCCCGCGATGCCGTGGTCCGGGTTGTTGTGGTGCACCCAGCCGTCGCAGTCGACCGCCCGCGTCCCGGCCGGCGCGGCCTGCGCCGGACCGGCCGGGCCGCCGACGGTGAGGAACAGCGCCGAGACGGCGGTCGCCAGCCCGGCCATGAGGAGGTTCTTCCCGCGGTTCATCTCTGCCCCCGTGAGCTCGTCTCCGTGTGCGCCCGCCCTCCCGGTGAAGGGCTGCGCACCTGCCACCCCCCAGTGAAGGGCGCGGGAGCCGGGGCGGGAACCTCGGACGTCCGAGGGTGGCCGCGGCGGCAGAGATGAGCCGAGGCCGCAAGCGGGTCCGTCCTGGGCCGTGGCCGAGCCCCCGGCCGGATGCGAACCGCCGGCCTTCGCCTTACGCGTTCGGCCTGTCCGGGCCGGCTCGTCCCGGGGACGGAGCCGGCCCCTGCGCCGCCGCGACGGCGGGCACCACGGCCGACCAGGCAGGCGTGCGCCGCTGTGGGCCCATGAGGTCGTGCGCCTTTGTCGTCCGTTCTCGAACGGGTGCAGTCAAGTGCCGGAGTGTTCTCAGACCTTCGGCTGGGTGAAGCGGATGCGGTTGCCGAAGGGGTCGCGCAGACCGCAATCGATCCCGTACGGACGCTCGGTGGGTTCCTCGGTGAACTCCACCCCCTTCCCGAGCAGCGTCTCGTAGGTCTTGCGGCAGTCGTCCGTGGTGAAGATGAGCCAGCCGCCCATGGCCCCCTTGGTCACCAGTTCGCGCACCTGCTCCGCTGTCTCCTCCGACATCGCCGGCGCGCCCGGCTTCTCCAGAAGGATCTGTCGCTCGGGGTGGCCGGGGACGCTGACGGTCAGCCAGCGCATGAACCCCATGTCGACGTCCGCGGTGATCTCCAGGCCGAGCTTGCCGACGTAGAAGTCGATGGCCTCGTCCTGGTCGAGGACGTATATCTGTGACTGCGTGATGGCGTTGAACATGACACCGACCCTAACGACCGGCCGGGTTGGAAACTTATCCAAAACTGCTCGGTTGCCAGGGCGTTCTGTCGGCCGGTCAGGTATGCGGACGGGCCCACGCCATCGTGAAGCACGTCGGTACGCCCGCGGCGACCGCTTCCTTGCGGTACGCCCGCGGCGACCGGCCGACGATGTCGCGGAACGTGCGGCTGAAGGTGCCCGGGCTGGTGAAACCGACCTCGAAGCTGATGTCCGTCACGCTGTGGTCGGTCTCCCGCAGCAGGAACATCGCCCGTTCCACGCGGCGGCGCTGCAGGTAGCGGTGCGGTGTCTCGCCGAACGTGGCCCGGAAGGTCCGCGTGAAATGCGCCGGCGACACATGTGCGATGCGGGCCAGGGCGGGGACGTCCAGCGGCTGCGCGTAGTCACGGTCCATCACGTCACGCGCTCGGAGCATACGGCGATTGGTCTCTTCCACGGCGCGGCTCACGGCACCATCTCATCACGGTCCACCCGGGCAGGCCCCGGGTGGCGGACCTTCCGGCACTCCCCCGCGCGCACCACAGCGGACCCGCGGCCGGGAACGGCGCTCTCCACATCCCGGTGCCGGCCGGTCCCCCGCCGGAGGCACCGTTCCGACCCCGGCCGTATCGCCTTGGCCCAGCCCCGGCCTGGCCCTCGCCTCCTCACGGGCGCGGGCGGGCGACGGCGCGCGGCCCCGGTGACGGGGGCACGGAGGGGCGGTCCGGCGCCTTCGATCTCCGTCGCAGGCCGTCTCATACGGTTCCGGTGGTGCGGCGAGGACGTCGACGACCGCGGCGGCGGACCGCCCGAACAGCGCGGTCGCGGGCTTGCAATCCGGTTCGTGGTCGTAGGGGCACCAGAGAACCTGGAGCAGATCGCTCCGGCCGGGCGGACGCAGCAGGGGTATGTCGCGCAGATACAGCTGGGCCACCGGCAGCATGGGGACGGGGCACTCCGCGGGCCACGGGGGGCCGGCGTCAAGGCGCTCCATGAACACCGCGTCGTTTCGCTCCCTGACCGCCTCCTCCTCGGGCGTGTACCGAGGACCATGGGGGTCACGATGCAGTCGGGCCCGCCTGCGCCGCTCCAGCCTTACTGCCGCAAGGGACGTGGATGTACCACTGTCCAGGTGCGAGCCGTCGCAGTGCGGCCACGGCTCGTCAGCGGGCCACAGCAACGGCCCCCCAACCGAACTCTCGAACACCGAAGGCGACCCGGCACGGGGATGCAGCCGAATCGCCGCCCGCGCCAACGGAGCCAACTCAGGGAAAACCGCGGCGACATCGACCGGCCGCGGCGGAGTGGCGCGAACAGAGTTCATGCCGGCGATCCTGCCACCGGCCACTAACAGCCCCGGCCGTCTCAACCGGCGCCGGCGCCCGGCCGGCCGGCCGAGCGAAAGGCCCGCCGACTCGGTCGCAGTGAGCGGTCCCCGACCTGCCGGCCGGGTCGGACGGTTGGCTGACAGACGGGTGAGGCCCCTGGTGGGTGGGTTTTCGACCAGGAAATCCGGCTCCGCCGGAGCTTCGTGTGCTTGTCCACCCGCCGGGCGTCGGCGTGTCCGGCTCCGCCCTGCGTTTCCTGTCCGCCGAGTTCCGCCGACACCGCCGGGAGCTCGGTACCCGCCGGCGGCGCCCGAGCGTCGGCCGGCAGGCGGCCAACCGGCCCCACCGCGAGGATCCGCGCCCCCCGTCGAGCAGGCCGTCGCCACCCTCGAGTCCCGGCGGCTCCGCAAACCGCGGTGCTCGACCACCCGCGTCACGAGCCTCGCCCAAGCCGTCCTCTGCCTGATCTGGCCGGCTCGGACCGAGGGTGGAAAGCCCTTCTCGGCTGATCGCCCGTCGCCGTTCGGCGGTGGCCGGCGCTGCCCGCACCTGTTGGTGTCAGCCGGCCGGCTCCCTCTCGACGGGCCTGCTGCCAGTTCTTCCGAAACGGTGACCCGATTCGCTCATGTGCGGCCAGTCACCGTAGCCGACCGTGTGACCCGCGTGAACGCCGTGACCAGTGGTCCTCGTCCGTCAACGCCGGTCCGCCTCGGACGACCCGGAGACCGCCCAGGACGGGCAAAAGCTCCGGCACTCGCCCGCCGCCGCTTCCGAAGACAGCGCCTGTGCGCCGTTCCCGCGGGTTCAGCACTGCTTCTTCAGCACTTCGTAGAAGTCGTCGGCGAACTCCTCGTTCGTTTCCGCTGACTGGTGCGTGGGAACTTCAATGGGGTGCTGCGGGTCGTGCTTGCTGTAGGCATCGCAGTACGCCCGGCGTTGCTCCGGGGTGCTCGTGTGCCAAGCTGCCTCCGCCGCCGACCTCGTGGGGTGTGTCGGCTTGGGCTCTCCCTGGGCGCACGCTGCGAGCAGGGCAGCCGACAAGAGAGTCACGGCGGTCACGGGCAGGCGTCTCACACGTTCTCCTGAGGTCGAGGCCGGCGGAGCGGCTTCGGGCTGAAGCGCTCCGGGGCGAGTAATCATGGCCCGTAAGTCTCCAACGCGTCGGGCAGTCCGTGGACCTGCCCGGTAGAACACGGCGTCGGGGCCGTGATCTCAGAGGCCCGTCCCGAAGCGGCTGCCCCGAGCCGCGGAGCCGACCACCCCGGCCACGACATGTTCCGACCCCATGCGGCCGGCCGGCCTTCACCGGGCGCGCCCCGCGCCCTCCCCCTGATCTGCCGCGCGGCGCTCCGCCGGCACCGGATGCGGCAGGCCGAGGCGGCGCGGCGCAGGGGAGTCGCGCTCCCCCCGTCCTCGTACGTCCTCACCACCCGCACCGGCCGCCCGATCGACCCGCGGAACGCCAACCGGTCGTTCCTCCGCGTCACCGACGCCGCCGGTCCTCGGCGCATCCGTCCGCACGACGCCCGGCACGGCTGCGCCACGCTCCTGACCGCGGCCGGTGCCGCGCCCCCGCGTCGTGCTGGAGGTCCTGGGGCACAGCCGGATCAGCATCACGACGGACGTCCACCCGCACGTGGCGTCGGACCCCCGGCGCGCGGCCATCCGCCGCACGGACCGCCCGCTCAGGCGCCGCCTCGGCCGTGACCGACCGCCCGGGCCGATGTCACCCGTGGACGCCGAACGCCCCGGACCGATCACCGGCCGGGGCGTTCGCGCTGTTCAGTGGGAGAGCCCCCTGTCGGATTCGAACCGACGACCTTCGCTTTACAAGTTCCGGCCACCGACTGAGGGGCCAGCCGTTCGATTCCTCAGCCTGCCGGGAGGAGTGCGCGGCAGGCTCTCCCGGTGCGGCAGCGTGCGCCGGTGTTGCCGTCAAACTCTGCCGTCAGTCGCGCGCTGCGGGCACCGGGACGAGACGGCTCGTGAAGCCAGCGGAGACGAGCCGGTGATACGCCGCCTCGACATCAGCCGGGATGTCCTGCCGGATCATGAACCCTTGCTCCGGATAGACCATCAGCCGTTGCTGCGCCCCGACGAGCATGTCAATGACCAGGCGCGCATCGCCGATGGAATCGATGTACTCCATGAAGGCCATCGGCGCGGAAGCGCAGACCCATTCCACGTCGGGCCAGAGCTTCCGCGCCGTCCCGTACGCCCGCCGCTCCTCATACGGCTTGCAGACGAGCAGAGCTGACGTGACGTGGGTACCGCGGTCGGCGAGCAGCGCACGCGAGAACGTGATGTTCTCCCCGGTGTTCCGGGCGTTGGGCTCCACGAGGATGGCGTTCGCCGGCACGCCGAGGTCGATGGCCCGCTCTCGGTAGTGCTCCGCCTCGCCGCGCGGCATCCGCTCACGGGTCGTCCTGCTGGTGGCCCCGGTGAAGACAACCAGTGGGGCCATGCCCCGGTGGTACAGGGAAGCCGTAGTGTCGGCGACTCCGAGATCGTGACTGCCCAGACCGATGGCCACCGAACACGGGCGCACCCGATGCCCCATCTGCTGGAAGTCCCAGAGACGGCGCGCGTCCTCCCATGACTGCTGCGAGATCACTTCTTCGCTCCGCCTTCCGCTGCCGAGTCGGGCACCTTGAAGTCGTACGTCCACGAGAAGCGAGTGGCCGCGTGCACACCGAGGGCGAATTCGACGACCGTGCCGTCAGCCGTGAACGTCGTACGGTGCAGCTCGACCACCCACTCACCAGGCGCGAGCTGTAGGAGCTGTGCCTCTTCTGCGGTGGGCACTCGCGCGAACAGCGTCTCGCGCATGTGGTCGATCTCGTATCCGGCGTCGTAGAGCACACGGAACCCTCCGCCCCTGCCGGCCGGTCCCGGAGACGGATCGACAATCCGCGTTCCTTCCACGTGTTCCGGACGGTAGTAGCTGGTCAGCGTGTGCGTAGGCTGCGTGCCCTCTTTGACCAGCCGCGCACGGGCGTAGACCTCAGCACCTTCGGGTAGGCCGTGCGCGGCCGCCACTACGGCTGGTGCCGGGACCTTGCTGACCGTCTGCGTCTGCTCATTACGCCGGTAGGAGCGACCGGACGCCACGCGGTCGGCGATGAACGCGACTTCGTCGCCGTCCCTCCACTTCGCCTTGTCGTATCGCTCGATACCGAGTCGCTTGAGCGGCGGCCGGTCACGGACGACTGTGCCGTGGCCACGCGAAGACGTCACCAGCCCTTCGGCCTCCAGCGCCTTGTAGGCCGCGTGAACAGTGGACTTGGACCCCTCACCGGCTTCAACCAAGTCCCTGATCTGCGGCAATTGCTCGCCCGGGGCGTATTCGCCGGACCGGATCTTCTCAGCGATCCGATCCGCAAGCTCCCGCCACTTCGGCGCCATGCAAGACCTCCCGTCGACATCGACCAGTGAAACACAGTCCCAGGACTGTTGACAGTCCTGGGACTGTGCGCCATTGTCTTCTCAAGTGCTCCGCAGTCCTAGGACAGCGAGCGGATCGCGGTTCTTTGAGCTGCGCGAAAGCGCCCGGAGGAAAGCCCGCAGGGGTGACTACGAAGGAAGCGCCGGTTGGTTGATAACTCAACAGCGTGATGAGGTCGCCGCCTCCTCCGATAAGGCGGTCGGCACGGGGCTACGGCGCCCGTGCGCTCTTCAACCTCTCCGCAGCTCACCTGCTGCGGCCGGTTGCCTCCGCTGCTCGTCTCGCACGAGCAGCGCCGAGGGGAGCCGGAATCGACTCCGACGGCGAGCGGCTCCGGGGTGGCACCCCGGGAGCCGCGTTCGGGCCGTTCACCCTTCGAGAGGAACACGACCCAATGGAGCACATTGTCACTGTTCAGGACGCTGTTACCGCGTTCGCCGACTTCATGGAGCCGACGGCTGCGGAGCTGGACGCGATCGAGCGGGAGATGCCCGTCATCCTGGCGGACGTCGACCTGCTCGACGCACACATCATGACCCTGGACCGCGTCCCGTCCGAGCTGGACGAGCGGCGTATCCGCCGGGCCCGCCGCCGGGCGCTCGCCGCGCGGGTCGCGCTGGTCAACCGCACCGCCGGCGCGAGCCTGTCCGGAGGTGCCGCGTGAGCGCCACCGACCTGACCATGACCGGCGGCGCCCTGCTCACCGCCGGGGGTGCCCGATGACCGGCGCGAAGCTGACCCGCGTACAAGTCGGGGTGCTGACCGCTGCGTTCGTGCCGATGCTGGCCACGGGCG